>JAKSPJ010000014.1 GCA_024404915.1 Oscillospiraceae bacterium | reverse complement strand
ATGTATCCGATTTCATCGGACACATTTCGTCCCACATCGTCGTTGCTTGCTACCAAAGTTCCACTGTTTTCGCAGTGGCTTCCGACCTGACATTCCGTCACGGCTCTTTATTGCCTTACGGTAGTATTCCCTCTCACTTATATAGGCAAAAAAAGACTGTTTCGCAGCCTTCTGAACAAAACGGTTACAACTGATTATATGGCAAAGGTATATTAGCGATATTTTCAGAGAAACATCATTAGATGGAAAAGGGTGGAATGGATTTACCAGAGACTATCAGCAATTAGAGCGCACCTACGAGAAGAAATATGTCATTATTGATGTTAACGAATATCTGAATGATCTCCAAATTTATGATAAACGCATCTTTGACTTTGAAGAAACCAGAGAATGCTATGAACTTCTTTGTGGTTTTTTAGAGTATGCTAAGATAAACGGCAAGACCATAAAAGTAAACTGGTAGTAAAGGGAAACGATTATTTAAGCAAGGAGATTAAAATGAAAAAAATCAAAAGAGATGAACGAAGTAGTATTCAGAAATAACCTCATTGCAACGCTCAACGAGTTTGATTATACAGCAACTCCTAATTTTACAATCACACCAGTATATGATCCTAATAAACCTCCGAGCGGTGATGATGACTATTTTCGTCTGGTTATTCTCGGTGAGGATATCAGTTTAAGATCACTTCGGATTTGCCCATATTGATCGGGCCGCAAAAAACAGGGAGAGAACCCAGACGGATTCTCTCCCCTTTTCGCTGTTTGCTGCGGAATACTGCGATTCCCCGGATGTCTGCCGTATCAATTTTTCTTCAGCAAGGATTCCCAGGTCGTCGGATTGCCTGCCACTGTATTTTCCAGATAATACTGCATAATCAGCTGGGCATCAACTGCTGTGATGCTGCCGTCGCCGTCGATATCTGCGGCTTTGATTTCTGCTTCTGTCAGTGGCAATTCGTCGGAAACTGTGCTCTCCAGATATGCTGCAAGCACCTTCTGAGCATCCATTCCGTCGATTTCTCCTTCACCGGTGACATCGCCCTTTTCCAGTTCCTTTTCTGTCTCGTCTGCCAGTACTGTCTCAAATTTTCCGTCGCCGTCGGTGTCAACCTTGAGGCCGATGGTGGTTTCATTGATTTCGTATACCAATACCTTGTGGTACTCGGTGGAGAATGTGCGCTCTGCGGATACCTTTCTGTTGCTTGCGTGAATGGTCATATTCTGCAGATTATCGCCGTTGAGAATCCAGCCATCCTTGCCTGCTTCCATCAGGATGGTTCCGCAGTCTGCGCCGCTGAGCCGCAATTCATGCCAGTCTGTCGGATGGTATCCTTCATTCATAACCATCTTAATCGAGTAATTGCCATTGATTTCCTTGCACTCAATCGCACCGTCCGGATTCATAGTAACCTTGGATGCCACGTCTGCATTTGCGGAAAGCAGACAGTTTTCATATTCCAGTACCACATCCAGAAGCTGCGGTGTGTTGGGCTGGAGATAATAACAGAACTGACCGTTCATTTTGGCAGTGATTCTCGTTGGCTCTTCTGATGCAAAGAAGTTTGCGGAATAACGGATTTCGTCATCGCCTTCTCCTGCAAAGAATGCGCCGTTTGCGGAGCTGTTCTTCACAGAGCGGAATTCATAATTGCCCTCAAAAGGAATCATGCTCAACTCTGCATAATATGTCTTGGTGGGATCAATGGTCAGGTTCTTTGTGCCGTTGAACAGGCCGTTGTAGTTGATGAGATCCAGGTCTGCGGTAATCAGGCTGATGGTGCCGTGTCTGTGAGAATACAGCACGTTGTCAATGGTTTCCTCGAAGTTCATGACTGCCAGCCTGCCGAGTTCCTTTTCATCTGTTGTCATCTGAATGCACCATGTCCAGTTGTTTGTATTGATAAACAGGTCATACTGCTCATGGTCGTTCATGGAATTGTTGTCATAAATTCTGATGTGGGTATCAAACGGTCTTCTGTAGGAGGAGCTGAGTGCAATCGCCTTGGTTTCCTTCTCGATGGCATATGCAACCACAGCGTGTCCCATTTTTGCACGGCCGTTCGGTGCATCATAGGTGTAGCACAGCAAAGCCGGCTTGCCTGCATTCAATGCATCAATCAGCTGCTGCAGCTTTTCCTGCTCGCTGAGATATTCAAAGCTGCGGACTCTCTGGGATACTGCCTGTGTAAACTGCAGCATCTGGTAGTAGTTGATTGCGGAGCGGATTTCATTATTCAGCTTGTCCTTGCTGACTTCGGAAGGATAATTCACTGTGGTATTCAGCAGACCCATATCCAGCAGACCGTAATAATACAGCAAAGATGTGCTGGACATACCATAGCAGGAGCCGCCGGATTTGGATGCAAGGACGCTGAGAATTTTCTCACGCTCAATTTCGCTGAGGCCATCCATCAGCTTTTCCTTGTCTGCATCCGTCAGGTAGTACAATCTGTTTCTGCCGTCACGGTATGTCAGATAATCCACGATGTTCTCAAAGCCCCAGTCATCCACGCCACGGAGATAAGCCCGTGCAGTGGTGGTGGTTACTGTAGTTACTGTAGTTATTGTAGTTACTGTAGTTACTGTTGTTGTAGTTGTTGTTGTGGTAGTGGTTGTGGTGACTGTAGTTGTTGTGGTGGTGGTTGTAGTCGTAGTGGATGAAGCCGTCGTAGTGGCGGTTGTGGTAGTGGTGGGAATCACCGGAACGCTTACAGAAATCCTGCCGCCGGTAGACTTGGAACAGTCATGCATACGGTTGTTCTGGTCATAGGCTTCCAGATTTCTGAAGGAAACAGTGTAGTCCCCTTCTTCCAGTTCAGCCGGTACATTCAGAACCAGAGTCATAACAACTGCACCGGGATTTGCATTGACATTTTTGCCGGCTGCGGATGTCCAGTTCAGCAGCAGAGTATCGCTGTTCCACTCCACCTCATTATAAGCATTTGCGTAGGCATTGCCCCAGGTATACTTATTCAGCGTGAATCCCTGCGGCAGTTCAAACTGCATGGTAAAGCCTGCAATGCCGGGAACTGCACCGATGCGAACCGGTACGCTGACGGTTTTCACGGAAGAAGCAATGGTAACTGAATCCATGAAGAATACCGCCTGGGATGCGATATAGGTTGTAGTTGTTGTTGTTGTCGTGGTGGTGGTGGTGGTTGTGGTGGTTGTGGTAGTAGTGGTAGTTGTCGTGGTAGTAGTCTCGGTGGTTGTGGTAGTAGTGGTAGTTGTCGTGGTAGTAGTCTCGGTGGTCGTAGTAGCAGTAGTAGTTGTAGTGGTAGTTGTAGTAGTTGTTGTGGTTGTGGTGCTAGTTGTTGTGGTTGTGGTGGTAGTTGTTGTGGTAGTATCGGTGGTTGTAGTAGTGGTAGTTGTTGTGGTAGTAGTTTCGGTGGTTGTAGTGGTAGTTGTAGTCGTGGTGGTGGTTACTTCCGTTTCTGTGGTTCCTGTTGTGGTTTCAGCGGAAACGGTTGTGGTGGTTTCTTCTGTGGTCTGCGTGGTATCTGTGGTTGTACCTGTACCTGTAGCAGTGGATGTTGTGGTTTCCTCTGTGGTACTTGCAGAAACCGGTTCCGTCGTGGTGGTGACTTCTGTGGTTGTTGTCTGTTCCGTACGGGTGGTGGTAATGGTCGTTGTAACTTCCGTCTCAGCAGACACCGTTGTCGTTGTCTCTGTACGGGTTGTGGTTTCCGTTGCAATCGGCGTTGTGCTGACTGTTGCGGTGGTGGCTGCAGTGGTTGTTATGGTTGTAGTCGCAGTTGTGGTCGTAGTGGTTGTTGTGGCCGTTGTTGTAGTCGTTGTTGTTGTGGTGGTGGTAGTCGTGGTGGTCGTTGTTGTTGTCGTGGTTGTGGTCGTAGTGGTTGTTGTAGTCGTTGTTGTAGTCGTTGTTGTAGTCGTTGTTGTAGTCGTTGTTGTAGTCGTTGTTGTAGTCGTTGTGGTTGTAGTTGCTGTGGTAGTCGTCGTTGTGGTGGTCGTGGTCGTGGTTGTTGTGGTTGTAGTCGCTGTTGTAGTCGTTGTGGTCGTAGTTGTTGTGGTGGTAGTTGTTGTAGTAGTAGTTGTGGTCGTGGTTGTAGTGGTAGTCGTGGTTGTTGTCGTGGTAGCGGCTGCTTTTGTTGTGGTTGTTGTAGTCGTGGTGGTCGCAGCCGGTGCCTTGGTTGTAGTTGTGGTTGTGGTGGCAGCCGTAGTTGTTGTGGTGGTCGTGGTTGTCGTAGTCTCGGTGGTTGCAGTAGTGGTTGTTGTGGTTGTTGTGGTTGTTGTGGTCGTGTCTAATTCCTGTATGCAGACAGAACCGTCCTCATAAGAAATCTTGTAGCTGATATCATTCTGATCCAGCATATTCACATTGCTGATCGTAACCGGATACATACCAGTCGGCATATCCTCACAAATTGCAATGGTAAATGAACACAGCAGCGTTCCTGCGGTAGTTTCTGCCTCGCCTGTATTGCTTACCCAGGTCAGAATATTTTCATCAGAAAGGCTGATACTGTCATTCTCCGGGAGGGCATTGCCCCATGTGCAGCTGTCAATTGCAAAGCCGGATTGCAGATTTACAGAAAAGCTCAGAGCAGATACTGCAGCAGCGTTTCTGAGTTCTACTCTCAGTTCGCAGGTTCTGGCACCCCGGTCTACAATAGTATTGCCGATTGTGATTTCTGCTTTGGACTGACCGATTGCTTCAAAGCTGCGGCTGTATTGTTTCGCATATGCCTCTGCGGCAGAGCCTTCATAGCCATGAATCACAGTATGGCTGTAAATCGTGCAGGAATCCTCAAACACTTCGCATTCCGGATTCAGAATAATGATGTCTGTCAGGCTGTCACATCCGCCGAATGCATAGTATCCAATGGAGTTCACATTCCTCGGAATGGTAATCTGGCTGAGGCTGCGGCAGCAATGAAATCCCCAGTCGCTGATGGTGGTTACATTTGCGGAAATCCGCACGGATTCCACAATACTGTTCTGGAATGCCCATTCGCCGATGGTGGTGACGGATTCCGGAATTTCATAAAGGGAATCTGCCTTGCCCTGGGGATACTGGAGAATGGTGTCCATATCTGCATTGAAGAGAACGCCATCCATGGAAGCATAATTTACATTGCCTTCGCTGACATTGATTTCAGTGAGTGCAGGACAGCCATAGACTGCATTTTTCTTCAGGTGGATAGCGGTCACGGTATCCGAAATGTTGATGCAGGTCAGGTTTGCACATTCATAGAATGCAAGGTCCCCAATGGTGGTAACACCCTCATTCAGCGTTACTGTCTGAATGCCGTCTTTGTATGCATTCCACGGTGTATCCTCAACTGTATCCCAATCCGCCATGGCACCCTCGCCGCTGATGGTCAGCAGACCTTCGCTGTCCAGTGTCCATGTAAGATTGTTGCCCTCTGCGCCGCATTCGCCCTTTGCAATAATTGTATTCTCATCAATGGGCACAAAGGTGCGCTCATATTTTTCTGCATATGCTTCTGCGGTGGAGCCTTTGTAGCCGTGAATTGTGCCTGTGAATGGGTAATTCTCATCATCATATTCATTGCATATCGTACTTATTAAGTCGCAAATATCACAGTCAGGATTCAGAATTGTGATATCTGTCAGGCTGGTGCAATCCTCAAACGCAGAATTGTCTATGCTTGTCACACTGTCGGGGATTGTGATTGACGTCAGGCTTGTGCAGTTATAGAACGCAAAACTATCGATTCTTGTCACGCTGTCGGGGATTACAACCTCACCCTCACAGGTAATGCCATCAATTACAATGTTGTTGACAATGACAAGGGGATTTTCTTCTCTTTTGGCGGTAAGCCACGGTGTTCCAAAAAATGCATACCCTCCAATGCTTGTCACGCTGTCGGGAATTGTGATATTTGTCAGGCTTTCGCAAAAACTAAACGCAGAAATGTCAATACTTGTCACGCTGTCAGGAATGACAATTTCGGTTAAGCTGGTGCAACCATAAAACACACCACTGCGGATGCTTGTCACTCTATCAGGAATTGTGATATCTGTCAGGCTGGAACAATACCCAAACGCAGAACTGCCAATGCTTGTCACACTGTCGGGGAGTGTGATTTCCGTCAGGCTTTCGCAGCGATAAAACGCGTTATCACCAATGCTTGTCACGCTGTCAGGGATTATGATTGACGTCAGGTTTTCGCAATAACCAAACGCACTATCACCAATGCTTGTCACGCTGTCGGGGAGTGTGATTTCCGTCAGGCTGGTGCAGTAAACAAACGCACTATAACCAATGCTTGTCAAACCGCCTGGCAAAATAACATTCGTGATATTTTCCCTTTCTGTATACCATGGCACATCTGCATAATTTCTCCAATTCGCCATGGCACCCTCGCCGCTGATGGTCAGCAGACCGTCTTTGTCCAGCGTCCAGGTAAGGTTATCCCCCTCTGCGCCGCATTCGCCCTTTGCAATAATTGTATTCTCATCAATGGGCACAAAGGTTCTCTCGTATTTTTCTGCATATGCTTCTGCGGTGGAGCCTTTGTATCCATGAATAGCAGCATTGATGAAGATTGTATATTTTGAGTCATCAATTTCACATTCCCGATTCAGAATGGTGATGTCTGTCAGATCTGTACAGTCGCCAAAGGCACTTTCTCCGATACTTGCCACATTTTCAGGAATGGTGATTTCTGTCAGAGCTCTGCAGTAATAAAATGCGCTGTCGCCGATGCTGGTCAGGCTTTCAGGAAGTGTTACAGACTCCAGCTCTTCGCACCATCCAAAGGCATAATAAGCAATCTCCTTCACGCCCTCCGAAATGATAATCTCCTTCAGGCTGGTACACATACGGAATGCACTATCGCCAATCGTTTCTACACTCTCGGGAATTGCCACAGATGTCAGGCTAGTGCAGTAATAAAACGCACCATTTCCGATACTGAAGACACTGTCCGGAATACTGATTGTCTCAAGTTTTTGACATTGAGAAAATGCACTATTTCCTATTGTTTCTAATTTCTCCGGCAGATTGATTTCTGTCAATTCTTCACAACCGCTAAACGCTGACGGCCCAATAACAAGCAATGTGGAGGGCAGCTGTACGGAAGTCATAGTATGGAAGCCAGAAAAACTGCCCGGCTCTAATTCTGTTACGCCTTCATTGATAATAACCGTTTTCACGCCGGAACATCCGCCAAACCATTTACAGCCATGGACTGTGCCAACGCCGCCTGATATTGTTATTTTTTCCAATGCATAACAGCCGCCGCAGATGCTGTCGCCGATATTTGTCACGCTGTCAGGAATAACAATTTCCGTCAGGCTGATGCAGGAAGCAAACGCATATTCGCCAATACTGGTTACGCTGTCGGGAATGATGATTTCTGTCAGATTGCTGCAGGCAGCAAACGCACTGTCACCGATGCTTGTCACACCGTCAGGGATGGTGATTACTGTCAGGCCGGTGCAGGTGGGAAATGCACATGTGCCAATACTGGTTACGCTGTCAGGTATGGTGATTTCTGTCAGGCTGGTGCATCCAGAAAAGGCATGATTTCCAATACTGGTAAGACCATCCGGCAGACTTACACTTGATATTTTCCCTTTGTATACACTCCACGGAATATTCTTGTAGTTGTCCCATGCATACATATCGCCGCTGCCTTCGATGGTCAGTGCACCTCCGACTGTCAGCGTCCAGGTAAGGTTATCGCCCTCTGCGCCGCACTCGCCCTTTGCAATAATCGTATTCTCATCAATGGGCACAAAGGTGCGCTCATATTTTTTGGCATATACTTCTGCGGTAGAGCCTGCGTAGCCGTGGATGGTCGTCGTGACACCAGCAGAAACAAGCGCTTCAGTGATTTCACACTCTGGATTCAGAATGAAAAGGTCTGTCAGGCTGTCGCAGTCATAAAACGCCCAGTCACCAATACTGGTCACACTGTCCGGTATGGTGATTGTTTGCAGACCGGAACAGCAGTTGAATGCGCTCTCATTGATACTGGTCACGCTGAAAGGCAGTGTTATTCCTGTCAGTCCTGTGCAGCCCCAGAACGCACCCTTTCCAATACTTGTTATACTGTTCGGAATGATGATTGTTTTCAGGCTTGTACAACCATTAAACGTCCACTCATCAATAATTGTCAACTTGTCTGGAAGGGTTACTTTTGTCAGACCGGTACAGCCTGAAAATGCAGCAATGCCAAGACTTTTCACACTCTCAGGGACTGTGACTGATGTCAGGCCGGTACTACTATCAAACGCATAGCTCTCAATGTTCGTCACACTGTCCGGCATGGTGATTTCTGTCAGACCGGTACATCCGGCCATTGCACCTTCGCCAATCGTTGTCACGCTATCCGGAATAATGATTTCTTCCAGATTTTCGCACGCCAGAAACGCATATTCGCCAATGCTTGTCACACTGTCCGGAATGGTAAATTCTGTTTCTCCCCTTCCGGCAGAATATTGTTTCAGTATTGTTTTATCCTTTGAATACAAAATGCCATCAATGTCGCAGTAAGTTTTATTGTCAGCATTAACTGTAATTGTTTTTATGTTTGTACTTCGACCGAATGCACGTGTTCCGATATCAGACACACTGGCAGGGATTTCAACAGAGGTCAGACCTGAACAACGATAAAATGCCCGGGCACCGATACAGGTTGCTCCGTTCTTTATGTATACTTGTTCGATATGATCCCGCTGCTTGTACCAAGGGACATCAACATCACTCTCCCATTGTGCCATTTCACCGCTGCCTTCGATGGTCAGCACACCTGCATCGTCCAGTGTCCATGTGAGGTTGTCGCCCTCTGCGCCGCACTCGCCGCTGGCAATGATTTCAATGGGCGCAAAGGTGCGGTCATATTTTTTGGCATATGTTTCTGCGGTGGAGCCTACATAGCCGTGGATGGCGGCAGTGTCGGAGATTGTATATTCTTCGTCATAGATTTTGCATTCAGGGTTCAGAATGATGATGTCTGTCAGACTGGTGCAGTTTCTAAACGCATACCAACCAATTCTTGTCACACTATCTGGTATGGTGATTTCTGTCAGACTGGTGCAGAAAGCAAACGCATAATTGCCAATACTTGTCACGCTGTCAGGGATAGTGATTCCTGTCAGGCTGGTGCAGTGAGAAAACGCATAACTGCCAATACTTGTCACACTATCTGGTATGGTGATTTCTGTCAGGCTGGTGCAGTAATTAAACGCATTATCGCCAATACTTGTCACGCTGTCAGGGATGGTATATTCTGTTTCAGTTCTTCCAGCAGGATACTGTATCAGCTCGGTTTTGTCTTTTGAATATAATACACCATCGATATCGCAGTATTTTACGTTGTCTTCTGCGACAATTATCTTTGTCAGGCTGATACAGTCCAAAAGCGCTTCTTGGTCAATACTTGTCACACTATCTGGTATGGTGATTTCTGTCAGACTGGTGCAGTTTCTAAACGCATCCCAACCAATACTGGTCACGCTATCGGGGATGGTGATTTCTGTCAGGCTGGTACAGTAAGCAAACGCATAACTGCCAATACTTGTCACACTATCTGGTATGGTGATTTCTGTCAGGCTGGTGCAGTATTCAAACGCATATTTGCCAATACTGGTCACGCTATCGGGGATGGTAATTTCTGTCAGGCTGGCGCTTCCCAGAAACGCTAATGCACCGATTGACGAAACACCATTTTCAATCACAATCCTCTTAACGCTATTTCGGTATTCGTACCAAGGGACAGCATCGCCTCGAAATTCTACCGAAGGAACTGTGTTCCCATCAAAGGAAATAGAAGCATAATTCCAATCTTTCATTGCCCCACTGCCTTCGATGGTCAGCACACCTGCATCGTCCAGCGTCCATGTGAGGTTATCGCCCTCTGCGCCGCACTCACCGCTGGCGATGATTTTAAATGGCACAAAGGTTCTGTCATATTTTTCAGCATAGGCTTCTGCTGTGGAGCCTGCATAGCCGTGGATTACAGTTTTGGTAGATATGGTGAATTCACTGTCATAAATATCGCAACTTGCATTAGGGATACTGATTGCCTTCAGATTTGATCCATGATAAAATCCATATTGGCTAATCTCCGACACACTTTCAGGAACAGTGTATTCAGAATTTATTTTTCCAACAGGATACTCAATAAGAGTGGTTTGCTGCTTATTAAACAATACCCCGTCAACAGAACTATAGCTTTTGTTATTCTCGTCAACATCTATAGACACTAATTTATCGCAATTGTGAAATGCAGAGTCTCCAATTTTTGTTATTCCGGCATGTATAAATACATATGATAGACTGTCGCAACCTTGACACATAGTAAATGGAATACTCGTTACACTTTCCGGTATTTCAATTGTTTTCAGACCTGAACAACCACTAAATGCACCATTTAAAATGCTTGTTACACTATCAGGAATAATGATGAATTCCAACGTACTACAATACTCAAATGCATGACTTTCAATACGAGTAACAGATTCTGGAATAGTATACTCTGTATCCTGTTTCCCTTTCGGATAGGATAGAATCACGGTTTTCTCTTTGTCGAACAATACACCGTCTTCTGAACTGTATTCCATATTATTCTCGTCAACAATTATATCTGTCAAACTACCACATGCACCAAACGCTTGTGAACCAATACTGGTGACACAATCAGGTATCCTGATTATAGCTAAACCTTCGCATGCAAAAAATGCACCACTGCCTATTTTTTTTACATTCCCCGGAATTGTAAGCTCAATCAAAGCCTTACAACCCAAAAAAACATCATTTTCAATACTCATTACACTATCGGGGATAATGATACTAGCCATATTTGCGCAGTACATGAATGCATAAGGACCAATATCGGACACACCATCCTTCAATACAACGTCCTTGATTGATTTTTCATAATCATACCATGGTACATCCTTATAACTACTCCAATCCGCCATGTCCCCACTGCCTTCGATGGTCAGCAGACCTTCGCTGTCCAGCGTCCATGTGAGGTTATCACCCTCTGCGCCGCACTCGCCGCTGGCGATGATTTCTGAATCATCTGCTGCAATAGTTGTAGTAGTCGTCGTAGTTTTCGTGGTAGTGGCCGCAGCTGTCGTTGTTGTCGTCGATGCTTTTGTCGTTGTTGCGGCAGGCTTGGTTGTGGTAGTCGTTGTCGCCGCAGCAGTGCTTTCCAATGCCCATATCTGGTTCTTGGAACCGGATGAATAGGTGGAAATCTGCACATTGCCTGCACTTGTGGCAGTCAGCACCAGATTCTTATTGTAGTTATTGCGGATGACATAGCCGCCGCTGACGGACTCGAAATGCCACTGCTGTGTACCGTCCGAGGACTTTGTATACAGGGTAACATTTGTGCCGTTGGCAGGGGTATCCGAATAGGGATTTACCACGTAGCTGCTGGAAAGCAGTGTTTCCATTGTGTAGCCTGCTGAGGCACTGCCTGCCAGCTTGAACTGGTATGCCTTGGTGGTCTGCTTGGCTGTTACGGAAATATTCTGGCCTTTTGCCGCCTTCGCATCATCCACAGACATATATTTGGATGTGCCTGTGTTTTTCAGATAGTAACTGCCTGCGGTAATGCTGGCGTATGCCATGGCAGAATAGCCTGCCAGATTGTCCGCCAATCCTGCATATGCAGAAATATCCATGGGCTGTGCCAGCATGAATACAGACAGAATGGCGGCCAGAATTCTGCCAAATGCTTCCTTCCTCTTTTTCATAATAACGCTTCCTTTCTCAATGAATCCTCAGAGATACTGAAAATCACGCACATTATAATACATCGTGGGGGCCGGGAATGCGGAGGAACTGATATCCAGTGTGTTCCACTGTGCAGAGGAACCGCCGTAGTACACATCTGCCGGCACTGTGGGATAACAGTTGAATGCACCCAGGCAAATCTGTGTCACACTGGTTGGAATGCAAATCGTTTCCAGCCACTCGCACTGTCCGAAGGCATAATCTCCGATGCGTGTACAGGTGGAGGGAATAATGATTTTTTCCAGGTATTCCATGCCGTAGCAGGAATAATTGCCGATATCCGTGATGCCGTTTTCAAACACCAGATTGTCCACGCCGCTGGCTTCAAAGACATACTGTCCCAGCGTTCTCACACTGGAGGGAATGGTGACAGACCGCAGGCCTGTGCAGTACTGGAACGCATAATTTCCAATATATGTCACGGTATTGGGGATATACACCGACTGTATGAAATCATAGCCGCTGAATGCGCCGTCCCCGATGCCAAGCACCGTTAAGCCGTGAATACTGGAGGGAATGTTCAGACTGGTAAGAGCCGTATTCAGTCCGGTAATCAGGCAGCCGCCGTTCCAAATGGAATAGGTATAGTCGCTGGGCTGGGTTGCAGGAGGCTGGGTAACGGGAGGCTGTGTTGCAGGGGGCTGGGTTGCGGGTACCTGTGCCGGGGGTGCCGCCTGCTGCTGTGCAGGTGTCTCCTGCTGCGGCGTATTATTATGCTCCTGGCGAATGACACCGCCGCCGATGACTCGGTTCGGAAGGCCGCCGCCATCTGCGGTTCCGCCGTCTGCCCCCTGGATGACCTGTCCTTCCAAAGGTTCCGCAGTCACAGTCTGGCCGTTCTCATCGGTGGCTGTGGTCTGGACTTCCGGAGACAGGGTTTCCCCTGCTGCTGTTGCCGCCGGGGGTTCCCCTTCGGAGGATGCCTCTGCATCTTCTCCTTCGGTATCTCCATCCGCCGCCGCAGAGGACGTCTGCTCCCCTTCGCTTTCACTGCTCAGCTCTGCCGCTGTCTGCTGTGTTTCCGGCTGTTTATTCCTTGCAAGGGCAATGCCGCCGATACCGCCTGCCAGCAGAATGGCGCATGCTGCAATCACGGGTATCAGCCATTTTTTCTTCTGCTTCTCCCCTGCCCCCGCCGGATTCCCCGCCATCATTTCCGTGGCATTGGTCTGCATAAGCACGGTTTTTCTGCCGTCGTCGTCGTTCTCTACCATCAGGATGGTTTTTCTGCCCTGGTCATCCACCTGCTCATCCACCTGGAAATTGCTTGTCAGCTCCCGGATCAGCTCGCTCATGCTCTGCTGACGGTCTTTCGGTTCGTAGGAAAGGCCGCGCATCAGTGCCTTTTCAATCTGGGCAGGAATCTCAATGCCCTTTTCAGAGGGCCTGGGAATCACGTTGCCGGGATTTGCCGCAGGGGGAATTTCCCCTGTAATACAGTGGTACATGGTGGCACACACCGCATAGACATCCGTCCAGGGACCCTGGGTGGAAATATCGCTGTTATACTGCTCCTGGGGTGCATAACCCGGTTTCAGCATAATCGTTGCCTTTTTCTCTGTGGTACTTCTTGCCGCACCAAAATCAATCAGAATCAGACGGCCATCCTCCACCAGGATATTATCCGGGCTGATATCCCGGTGAATCAGACTTTTATTATGGACTTTTTCCAGAGCCTGGAGCACAGGCAGGAACCATTCCACCACATGTTTCGGCTCAATGGTGCCGTTTTCCTTGAGATAGTCTTCCAGGCTGATGCCGTTCACAAAGTCCATGATGATATAGGCGGTATTGTTCAGCTCGAAACACTGCTTCACATGGACAATACTGCTTTCTCTGTCGAACTGGGCAAGGATTCTCGCTTCCCGCAGAAATCCATCCCGTTCACGGTTCAGCAATTCGGAATGGGGGCCATCCTTGATGATAACATTTGTTTTTGTTACGTCATCACGCTCTGCGTATCCCTGAGGATAATACTCTTTGATGGCAATACGCATCTGCAAAGTCTCGTCACGGCCCACATAGGTAATGCCGAAGCCGCCCTGTCCCAGAACACGGCCAATGGTAAACTGTCCGTTCAGTTTTGTTTCAATTTTCAGGTGCCCTGCCTGGTTGGAAACTTCATATTCCTTTCCGCACACACCGCATTTTTTGTTGTCGGATCCATCTCCGGCTTTGGTCTCCGCCATGCAATAATAGCAATACATACTCAGACTCCTTCATTCTCAAAGAGTATTATGAGATATCCAATATCTCGGTTTCTTATGCATTTGATATGAAAATCATATCCTGTTATTCATAGTTGTATATATTATACCATAAAGTATCTGTTTTTCCTAATCAAACACGGGGGTTGTATACGGCAATTCTGCCGGCAACACAAACAGGACTGCATCATTTACTGAATACAGCCCTATTCCATGTTATGCCAATTCCAAGCTGCTGGTGTAGCAGAATTCCTGTCTGACGGTACAATCCGTGACAGCTGCCGTTTCCCCGGCGGGCATGGTGCGGATTGCAATTGCCGAAATATTATCATATTCCTTCCGCTCCATGTTCATATGAATCAGCTCCAGAATTTCACGCTGCATCTGGGACGGATTCGTCATAACCGAAGGGTGCAGAAAGTCTGTGATTTCCATGGGATCAATCTCGTGGCGGAAGCCGTCACAGCAGAGGAGATACACCGCTTCTTTCTGCAGATCTCCCACATAATAATCCGGCTTCACCTGGCCGGATACGCCAATGCATTGCAGGAGAATATGATTCCGGGGGTCGGTCAGTGCCTCCTCCGGTGTCAGAATTCCCTTATTCACCTCCGCCTGTGTCAGCGTCTGGTCAAGGGTAATCTGACGGGCATCCTCCGTAACCTCGTAGGCACGGCAGTCACCCACATTCAGTATCACATATCTGCCGCAGGCTGCCAGCATCATCAGGGCTGTTGTGCCAATCTGTACGCCGTGCTGTTCGCCATAGGCAAGCACTTTTTCGTTGCAAAGCTCCACAATGCCTGTCCACTCCTCCAGAATCTGATCCGGCTGAATGGGGGCGGTGCAAAGCATGGGGAGACGGCGGACAATCCACCGCTGAAAGGCATCTACCACCGTGGCACTTGCCACCTCACCCTTCGAGTAGCCGCCCATACCGTCACACATGATGGCCACTGCCACCTCACCGATGGGCGTATTCAGTATTTTTGCGCCGAAGCTGTCCTGGTTTCCTTTGCGGCGGAGGCCCTCATCTGTGCCTGCCGCCGCAATAAAATGCATCTGTTCTGTCATATCACACTAAAATCTGATACTCGAACTTGTCATCTGCAAAGACAATCTGGTCGCCGTTTTTCAGGTAGTATTCCTTATACGGTTCCAGCATCTGTCCGTTCAGATAGGTATGGTTTGATGACTTTTTATCCACCAGCACATAGCCATCCTGCGTGCCGCGAAGCTCTGCGTGGTCTCTGCCCACATGGAGATTATCCTGCAATGCAATACCCAGATCCGCACGGTCTCTTCCGACACGCACCACTGCATCTGTCAGCGGATATTCCTCCTGTGTTTTCAGGCGAATCAGCTTATACTTCACTATCAGAACCGTTTTCCGTCCTTCGTCTTCCATCAGGATGGTTCTTCTGCCCTTGTCTTCCTCCGCAGGTGCAGGTTCCCTCTGCTCTGCCGCAGGTGCTTTTTCCGCAGGTGCTTCCGCCTCCGGCTGCTTTGTCACCATACCGCCGGACAGCACGCCTGTACCGCCCAGATTCTGCTGCATGCCGGCATTGACATCAACCTTCAGAGGTGCATCGTTATACAGCATTTCCTGTGCCATTGCCTTGCGCTGTTCCGACTGGCTGACTTCCTGGGGTGTGGGCTGTGCGTCAGCCTGGGATTCCTGGCCAGTCACAAAAATTGTCTGATTCTTCACAGGCTCGGTCTGGGGCACTTCCTGCTTCACAGGTTCTGTGGGAATCGGTTCCTTCTTCGTCATCATGTTCGACAGATTCGAAAGGCCGCCAATATCCAGCTTCTGCTTTTTCGGCTTCTTTTCCTTCTGCTTTTCGGGAGCCGGTTCCTTCTCGCCCTTCCTGAACAAACCGCTTCCCTTCAGCATACTGAGAAGGCCGCCGGATTTCTTATCCGAAGACTCCGGCATTGCCACGATGGAATCGCTGCCCGGAGCAGACTTCTGATTGGCAGTTACCTGTACTGTTACCTCAGCGGCATACTGTACCGCCTGCTGATTAGCCTGTGCAGAATCTGCCTTCTGTTCCTCGACCGGCTGAGGCTGTACGGATTCCTTTTTTGCAGAAGGATTCAGTGCCATTTTCAGATTCTCCAGGGAGAAGGCGGCACTGCTGGCCAGTGCATTGGTAAACAGATTGAAATAGCTGACCTCTCCGGAATTTGCCTGCACACTGGACATGGCCTCTATACTGATCGTACGGAAGAAGGTATAAATGTCGTGATTCGAGAAATTCACAGGCTCCGATGTGGGAATACAGATGAAGGAAACCTCCTGGTCAATCACATTGAAATAGACATATTCAGGATCCAGCAGAGTGTTTTCCACACTAATCATATAGTTATCAAACTTCTCAATGGCATCCGCCAGCGTGAGAATCAGCTGACGGAAGGATGTCTGGGACATGGGCTGATGCAGATAATTCAGCAGGGGCATTTTGCCGGTGATATCGAAAAGCAGCTTCTCCACGATGCCGTTCATGCCGTCGGGAATAATCTGTGCAATGGAAATCTTCCTGTTCTGATTGCCGTTAATCATCTGAAGGGTATCATTATCAACATTGATGCTGGCACCCGGCACTTCGTATACGAGATACTGATTGCCGCCGCTCTGCGTAATGGTAAGGCTCATTTCGCAATCCTCCTCAATCATAAATGGTTACTTTAATAAAATGGGAAAAACCGTCCTGCTTGCAGTAGGCATAGCCGTCATTGCTGAAGGGCTGAATCACTTCAAATGCAGGCTCAATTACCATATTGCCCTTCAGGTCGATGCATCCCCAGCTGTCTTTTTTGGCCACAGGTGCATATCCCACATTGAAGGAATCTGCATCTGCATATGCCGGTGCGATGACCTCTTCACCGGTGATGGAGATGAAGCCCCATTTGCCGTCCTTTTTCACAGCGGCAGGCTGTCTGGAGGCAAAGAGTTTCGCATCTTCAAATCCGCCGGCCAGTTCTTCACCGGTCATGTTATAAAGGCTGTATCTGCCGTCCTTCTTTGCAAAGAATACGCCGTAGGTTGCAAAGAAGCCGTAATTATCCAGCTTGATTTCGTCGTACACAAATCCGGTGGGAGAAGAGAAGCTCAGGTTAATGACGCCCCATTTTCCATCCTTCTTCACAGCGGCATAGCCGTTTTCAAAGCTGCCTGCATATTCGTATTCAAAATGCGTCTGGTTCATTTTCTTGTCCACATAGCCGCAGACCTTATTGATTTCAGCAGGTGCATATCTCTTATCGAACACGCCCAGATAGGATGCCGGATCATCGGTAATGACACGGCGGTTATAGCCATTGTCGATAAAGAAATATTTATTGTTCTGCTTGACAGCGGTGAGGTCGCCTTCGCCTGTGAGGTTTACAAAATCATATTCCGGAACAACCTTCACCTGGTTGCTGTCATTCATCACGCCGAATTTGCCATCCACGGAAAAGACTGCTGCGCCGGTGCTTCCGCCGCCGAGGTAGTGAAGGCCGTAATACTCCTCTGCTTCACAGAGACGGACGGTGTATTCCCCACGAAGCTCCATAAGCTTTTCGCTGATTTCCTTCAGATCCGCTTCGGGCTTTTCCTCCAGCGCACCCAGAACGGTTTCCGCTTCTGTCAGCATCTTATAGGCCTTTTTCTTTTCGCCCATTTCCAGATAGCGTCTGATGGCACGCATATAGGGATCCGGGTTATTCTTCTGAATACGGATTGCTTTTTTACAGGCATCCACATAGCCGTCATCGTCTTCCAGCTTGTCGTACAGACCTACAATCTTCATGGCTGTATCGAAATCATCCGTTTTGATTTTCAGCGCACGTTCGTACTGGTCAACAGCATCCACATAGATTTCCTTGCTTTCGTACATCTTTGCCTGTTCCATGTAGGTGCTGTATTTCAGCTGGTTTTCTTTCCGGTATGCTCCGAGATTCATCCATGAAATATACAGCATGAATCCCATAATCACCAGAATCAACAGTGACATTATATTTTTCATGATACTCACTCCATATTAAATAAAAAGATATTATAAAGTGTTAAGCCAATCAGAATAAACGGACCCATAGGCATTTCGCTTGATTTGTCTGCCTTTCGGAAAATCAGCAGAATTACACCAACCAGTGCTGCAAGGAACATGGAATAAATCATGACCTGCACCAGACCGGTCAGACCGAAGCCGAAGCCGATAAAGGCATAAAGGCGCATATCTCCTGCACCCACTTTTCCCTTGGAAATAAAAATACTGATCAGAATGATGCCGCCGCCGATGGCCATTGCCACCAGAGAAGAAATCAGGGTATAGATGGAATCCTTCTCCGCCAGCATGCCCCACAGAATAAATACAAGGCGAATGGCAAACATGGTGAGAATCAGCCGGGTGGGAAGCTTCTTGACTCTGAAATCAATGACAGCGGCACAGAATACCAGATACCAGAGCACCAGATTCTGAATCAAAGTATCCGTGCGGAGATTTCTTGCGGACTGGGTACAGACCTCCATCACCGCCATACCGATAAAGGCGGCGGTGAGGAATCCGAGCAGCAGCTTATGGCTGCCCAGGGAAACCGTAAGTTTCTGCTTCGATTCCGAAACATAGGCATGCTGATACCAGACGGTCAGAACGGAGAAAATCAGACCCAGAAGAATGGTTATCACATAGAGTACTGTTGTCGGCATCAGGTTCCCTCCGTTTGTTCAGCCGCAGCAGGCTGTTCTCCGCCAGCGGCAGGCTGCGTGTTTTCTTTCTTGTTTTCCACATCGGCGGATAACTCTGTCAGAGATTTAATCGTTTGTTTGCCCTCAGAGCGAATCCATGCGGCAGTAGAGGCAACCTGCTTACAGCCGATTTTTGTCTGCACCATGCCCAGTGTCAGTTTGCTGAGATCAATTTCATAGTATACAGCAAGCTGAATGGAACGGCCGTCCTGAAGCAGATTGGTAGCACTGAAATCCAGGCTGTCCGGATCTATGCCGACATTTTCAAAGTAGTCATCCACATCCCCGGAGGTGAGATATTTCGGAATCATTGCCTGACAAATAAAACCTCCCATATATTTGGAAATGGCTTTATTAATCATACTTCTTCCAAAAACCTGAAGCACGGTTTTAAACATCTCTACCTTATCGTCACTCTTCCACAAATCCTTCAGGCCATTGACTGTTTTTTCCAGTTCCGCTTTATTCTGTGACAAATCCGGAATTGTAAAATCACCATCTTTGAAATTACTTGAAATCTGGTCAACAGTTGCTTTTCCATTCGAGGAAAACTGAATAATCTGTCCTATGTTTTTATTCAATTCCTTTACTTTGGCTTGCTGTACGGATGTGCTTCCGCCGCTTGTAAACTCGGCAAGGCCGATTTTATCCAGCAGATAATAGTAACCAGAAATCTCTTTTGCAGTCTGATTCAATGCATACTGCATTGCAGCCTGGGCACGAATCACCATGGAAACCATCATCAGACCAATGATTGCCACCATGAAAAAGGTCAGGCTGATTATGGTCTCTATGGCAATCGCACCGGATTCTTTGTGCTTTTTATTCATTTTCAGCCCTCATCCGACAGGAGCATTGCATCCGTCATGACATCTGCTGCTGCTGCATCCAGCTTCGCACGGAGTTCATCGCTGCTGCCCTCTGCATAACAAATCCACATTGCAGGAGAATGGGGAGAACTCATTGACATGAAATCGAAAATACCATAGTATGCAGAATAGCTGATCTCGTGCTGCTCATCTGCATAATCCGTATTCACAACACCCGTGATATGGAGTGCCGGGAAATTCAGGAATGTGCATTCCTCCACTTTCAGCTGTGTATCCTGAAGCGTTGTCTCCAGAGACGGATAATACATATCAATCAGATGATTCAGTCTTTCATGCATTACCTCCGGGACAGCATTCAGGTTGTCATCCTGCTGCGTATCCTCTGACTCATAATACCGCAGTCTGGAATCAAAACCGAAATACATTGTCGGCTCACCGTCCGTGGTTTTATACATATTCTGCAAATCATTCAGTTCTTCATCCCAATAGAAGCCCTTGGGAACGGAAATCTGAATGCCGCACCAGTCAATCGGCTTCTCCGGTTCCCGTTCTTCCAGGGAGGATTCCTCCGATGCTTCCTCGCTCACGGCATCCTCGCTGGATACCGGAACGGATTCCTCAGCCACAGAGGAGCTGTCTGTTTCGGGGGCAGCACTTTCTGTACTGCCGCAGCCTGCCATCAAAGTCATCATCATTACGCTCAAAGCAATTGCAAACTTTTTCATATTCTTCACCTTTCTTAATAACCATTTACACCGCAGTATTTGATTGTTACTTTGTTCTGTCCCAGATTGGAGAAATCCCAGGACAAATCACTGTCTCCGCTTGCATCATCAGTGGTTGCCTTCACAGACCATGGGAACAGGGTTGGCATTTCGCATTCTGCACGAACTGCAAACAATGTATTGGCATGAGTCATATCAATTTTTTGGTTCTCAGGCTTTTCCAGATTCACATTCAGCTGAATCAGAACCGCAGCTCTCTGGAGCATCTTATCCTGATTGCTTCCGACGAACATAAGCATAAAGATTTTACAGTATTCCTTATAGTTCAGCGTCAGACCGGTGGTTGCACTCTTGGTATCATATCCCTCTTCCTTGCCGGTCAGCTGCTCTGCCATATTATCAATGGAACCACTGATATACTGATTTGCCTGATTAAACTGCTCGTGAACAAAGCTCCGGGCTTCTTCCGAAGCTACACCGCTGGCGTGCTCAAACTTATCATTCAGACTGTTTTTTACCTTATCCAATTCCGTTTTAATAGTCTCGTTCATTCCGCTGATATAATTATCAATCGGATTCATGATTTCTTCTGCGAGATCTGCTTCGGATGGAATCTTTATGGCGTTTTCGGCATAATACTCTTCCAGTTTTCCGATAACCGTTGTTTCCATATCCGTACCATATTGTTCCATCAGCTTGTTGAGTATTCTTGCAGCAACACCATCGCCCATGGAAGCAATATTGGATTTAATGATATCAAATGCCTGATGAACAGCATCTTCAATTGCTTCGTTCACCAACTCATTATTTGTACCGTCCATGAATTCTCTGATAGCAACAATCTCACCGCTTATGGAGCTCATCTGTGAAATAATGGGCTGAAGAATTGCGTCTCTTACTGTTTCTCTCACAACTTTCGTCTGATCTTTGATATAGGAATCAACAGTAACTGTCATCTTATCTGAAAAATCAGAAACACATTTATTGGCCTGATTTTCAATGTCGGAGATGGCAGTGTTGATCGCATGCTCTGCTGATTTCACTGCTTTATCAGCAGTCTCTTTTGCAATATCTGTTATTTCATTCTTAACCACATTGGCAAGACCCGTTGGCGAGCATACAAACGATTCCTTGTCTTTGAATAATTTGACATCCTCACCTTTATCCAGCATTACAACATCGATTCCGCTTTCCGCCAGTGCAAGCAGGATTTTGACACAGGCCTTCACAATGGGAATGGCGCAGGCCGCAGGACCGACACAGACTGCCGCCGCAATGGAAAAGGCAAATGCTTCGATATCTGATGCGGTAAATACATAAATCAGATTCAGTGCAAAACGAATGACATAAATCATTGCATTGGTTGCAGTGAGATTTGCATCCAGATCCGTATTTCCCCACAGGATATATTCGATCTCCTTGCCGTACCAGCTGGATGTCACATATTTTTCTGAAAACTGTTTATCCGCCCCGGATTTGACATTGCCATATCCGTTTAAGTAAGAAACAGAGAATTTAGGATTTGTGAAAACACTGTCTTCTTCACCAGCCCCGGCAGACTTCAGATTATCTGTCCGGCAGGAGAACATCTCTGTGAAATACTCTTCCAGATATGCACCCTCCACTGCATTTCCAAGGGCATCGGTAATCAGGTTCACAATATCCAATCCGCTGCCGATGGTGTCTGAACCACTGGACGACTTTGCATCCTCTCCTTCCTGCAAATTCACATCAGCCATATCGCATCCCGGCATATCGGTCCCAGCAGAAGATTGTGCATAGCTGCTGATTGATTCCCAGGCACTGCTGATTTCACCACTGGCATTATCAGGATTTGCTTCCCCTTTCTTATTTGCATCTTTTGAATTCTTGGAGGCGTTTTTTGCATTTTCCTTGCTTTCTTTCGGTGAAGGTTTCTCTTCATCCTGCTTTTCGGATTCTTTTTTTTCTTCGCCCAGATCTTCCGCTGAAAATTCCGCAATCAGTTTATGGATGAATATTTCTTTTTTGTCTATAACCTTTTTGGAGCCATCAACAATACTAAGAATATCTCCCAGCTTCAGATTGTTATAATAAATAATCGGCTCCAGCGTATCATCCTTTACGCCATCCAGAATCCGCAGATAACTCAATCCATCCGGAGCGACCTTGTCATATTTGAATTCTACGATCAGCTCCTCCGTTTTATTCTTAATCGCATCCTTTGTTTTCAGGTTCACCTCATTCTTAATCTTGGAATTTTCGGAAATATTTGTCGGCATCGGAATTTTTTCCTTCCATCCAATGTCAAATCCGCCTTCTTCTTTTTCAATCCTTGCTACGACCTTGTCTGCATTTTTCCAGATTTTTTCTACAGCTTTCTCTGTCTTATCATTTACCATTTTATCCAGGAATTTAATACCTGTACTGTTATTGCCACCCAATTTTAAATAATTTTTCAGTTCCGCCTTTCCCGCATCTGAAGCTGACTGGGATTTATAAACAGCCTCACCAAGATACTGAATGGATTCAACTTTCTTCTTCTCCGCCTCAACCACGGGAATCAGAGATTTTACAACCTCCAGCAAATCCTGAACTTCTTTTTTATCATATCTCTTCAGTGTTTGCTGATATTCGTTCATCATGTTATCTTTTACAGATTCAGAATTCACATTATCAATGGATTTTTTCCACTCATCCATCTTTTTTTCAAAATCTTCAAGTGTTTTTACTATTTTTTCCAGATTATCCTTTCCGGTTTCCAGGCTTTTTATCATAATCTGATAGTTCATGTCCATGCTTCCTATAAAACTAAATCCTTCCTGCATATGCTGATCGGCTTCTTTTTTCAGATCGCCGGACACTTTTCCCATTTCGCCAAAATAGTAGCCAATACTCTTATCGTAAGCAGCCACCCGATCGTTGATAGTTTTATAGCTGTATTCATATATGGCATATTCGGGATAGCAGTGATCATCCAGATAAGCCCTCCACTCTTCTGATAACTCATTTGCATTCCACTCCGAGTCGTGTTCTTCCCTGAAATTATCTTCCAGTTGCATTTTATAATCCCAGTAGAAGAAATCGTACTTTTCCTGCAGCCTCTCAATATTCTTTTTCAGCTGCAGAAACTCTTTGATCGGTCCTTCTCTGTCAGAATAATGGGAAATTTCATCATACCGGTTTTCCAGTTTTTCCTCATTTGAAGAACCAGTCGGATTCTGCAGCGCATTGAACCAAACGGCGTTCGGTTTTTTTCCGCTGGCATCGACAGCTCCTTTCTGGACATTATCAAAATGAGGATAATTTGCTTTCGGCCCTCTCGGCGAAGAATTGTCAATAGCACCCTGTACTTCACCAAACTCGAAAGCAATGTCCTTAGTTTTTCCAACATTTGCTTTCTCATTATTATATTCTATATTGCCTTTGTACACTTTATTCGGATTCTGCTCATCTTGTACCGGGTTCTCTCCATAACCGCTGAACTGTCCGAAGTTGTCCTGAAATTCTGCAATTTGTTCTTCCATTAAAACCATGATCTCATACAGATAGCTTTCAAGCTTCTCCAAATATTGTATTTTCGTTATACCTTCAAAACGGGGTTCCTCAGAAAGTTCCACATTTACTTGCACACTCTCAGAAAGCTTACTATAATCTGCATTCTCCAGAATCTTATCTGCATTCACCTGCATCAGATAATAATACGTCGCCTTTTTATACGCTTCCTTGACGCTTTCCATGGAACTTTCAAGCTCTGAGGGAGCATTTTTTCCTTTCCACCTTGCGATATCAATTATAATCGCATAGGTATCATATTGTTCCACCAGGGCTTTGTATGTGTTCTTCATTAAATCAGAAAGTCCGGCTTCTATTTCATTGCATTCCACCTGTTTCTGGATGGCCTCATTCTGTGCACCTACATTACTCGCTGCCTTGATCTTTGTCAGCAAAGTACTTGCAATAGAAATCGGTCCCTTATACTTCATGAATTCCACTACCTGCTGCTTCATGATATTCGGATTTGCCAGAGCACTCTGATATACCGGGTCACATTCAAACCTGACTACCTGCGCATTGATGAAGTTCATCAGCTCTTCCTGATTATGGTTATTTTCATTAAAGATATATTCCGAAACATCCTTGGAAAGCTGATCAACGTAATCATCTTTCATATCGGTGATGCCCACATTTTCCAGCTCACCCTGAATTGTCTCCTTAAAATACTGTTCCAGAATGGGCTTCATAGAGGCTGTATCCTTCATGTTGCCGAATAAGCCATACATTTCTTCCAGCATCACATCGTATTCGGAGAGTGCGGCATTCAGCACCAGATCACCTGCGCCCTGAATATTGGTGCGAACCGACTGCAGGCGGGATGCATCAATAATCATTGTGGAATATGTGACCATCGGCAGAAGCATTAAACATAAAAAGATTGAAATTGATCCTTTCACTGACCGACTCGTAATCATATCACTTTCCCTCCTCACCTTTTATGCCAAGCATATCTCTGGCTTTATCCAATACCGATTTCAGCTTATCCGCCTTAATACCCAGCTTTTTTGCCAGAACCTTCAGCGCATCAAATACCAGGTCTGTATTGCGGATAAATTCATCGATATCTGTTGCAGATGCCATAGCCTGTACCTTTACTTTCGGTGTTTCTACGCCGAATGCCTTCAACAAGGAAAAATCTATCAGGTCCTGCTCCGCCTCCACTATCACATACTGTGCAACCACATAGTTCTTAGAAGTAATTGTCACTTTCGTATTGTCTTTTGATTTCATCAGTGAATTCTTGTCAACCAGGGATTTCAGTATTTTCTCATATTCACCTTTCGTGTCGCTTATGGGATCCGGTTTCCAGAACCGATAGGCGGTGTCAATCGCTTTCTTCGTCTGCGTGGGAATGTTTACCCACGCAATCTGCAATTCATTATTATCATTCTTTTCCTGTGTCACATCCACATCCGCCATTTCTACGGCAGCGGTACCATAGGCAGCTTCATTATCGGTAATCATTTCGATATATCCCGGATGAGAAATTTCACGGGCAGCCAGGAATGCCATTTTCTGGGCATAAGCTGACACGGTCATATACTGCAGAATATAGATGCCGAGGTACAGCAGCAATCCGATGCACAAAAACACAACGGGATATATCAGAACGGCTTCAATAAGCTCCGCACCCTTTTCATTGCGGAGATAGCGTTTCCATTTTTTCATATTTTTTCTCCTTGGATTTTTTTTTGAGATATGCCTCGATAATCTTCGGTTTTCCTTCCCGCAGTTTCAGCAGCTGCGGCAGGGAAAACCGGTCATCTGCGGCATGAGACAGATGACACGATTTTCTCAGTGATATAAAATCAATTATCATTAAACACCGAAAAGCTCTTTCAGTTTTGCAATGATAACATCCTCGAAAATCCACTGAATCAGACCCTTCTGACCATCGCCGCCCTTAATCAGCAGATTCATAACAACGCCTGCAATAACAACTGCAATTGCAATCAGGATAACAGTTTCAATTGTTTCCATACCGGACTCGTTCTTGGTGTACTTGTCGTACTTTGCCTTCATAGCGTAGAAAGCAGTCAGAACAGAAATTGCCATCTTATCAAACATTCTTTTCACCTCCCTCATAACGGATTGAAATAAGTTTTCATGCCGGAATGCCATAGGTCATATATAGAACAGAATCTGAATGCACCGGATAACCGGAACAGATTCCAATGGCATACAATGAAATTATGCGCCGAAGCTGCCAATCATGGAAGAAATCATAGGAATAACAACTACTGCCAGAATGCCCAGGAACATAAGCATATTGGGAATCAGGAGCTTCTGGGAAGCCGCTTCACCCTTTTGCAGCGTCAGCTGTTTTTTCTGTGCCCAGGCTTCATCCGACATCTGTTTCATGGAAGCCACTGCTTCACCGGAACCGCCCTTGACTGCCTGCACATAAATGGAGGAGAACTTTCTCATTTCCTTGATGCCGCAGCGGTCGGCAAAGCTTTCCATGGCTGCTTCAATGGTCATGCCCTCGCTGAGGTCCTTGCTGGTGGTACGCATTTCCTCATAAAGCTTTTCTTCGTAATTGGATTCTGCAACCTCCTGCCATGCATAGGTAAGAAGCATACCTGCATTCACCAGCAGAGTGAGCTTGGAAACCATCTTGGGAAATTCGCTGCGAATGGCATCCTTCTCCGCTTCGATTCGGTGATTTATGCCGTTCTGCACTGTTCGTGTAAAAATAAATGCAATTCCGCAGCCAAGGATCAAACCTAAAACAGATTTCATCAGACAGGTAAGCATCAGACCAATGGGCAGAAATGTGAGTGTCAGTGAAATGGTTGCAGCCTTTACTATATAATAGTACAGCTCTGCATTGTTTCTGCCGAACACCTCGCCCAGCAGCTTCATCTCCTCCAATGCCTTGGGAGAAGTGGTAATCTTCTTTTTCTGCACACGTTCGTAAAACTCGATGGCACCAAGGCCGATGAAATACAAATCCTTCAAAGTGAAAATCTTGCCGTCTGCAATGTCCAGCAAAGAATCATACTTGTTGCGGTAGCGGAGAAACAGCAGCAGCCACACCAGGACCAGCACGCTGGAAATCACTGCGCAAAGCAGCATGATAAAATACATATTCTTCCCCTCCCCTCTTATACCTTGATATCCACAATTTTTGTTCCCATCGCATACGATGCGATGAACAAGCCCAGGGCAATAATGCGAACACCTATTGTCAGAGCATCTGCCTTTCCATCAGAAAAAGACTTCGTCAGCAATGACATTGCAATCGGCATAACCGCCAGAATATTCAGCTCATTGCGCTTTGCAGTAATCATGGTCTGAATTTCCAGCTCAATCTCAATCTTGTCGCCAATCATATCACGGCTGTCACGAACCACCTTTGCGATATCGCCGCCCAGCTCTGTGGAAACATCAAATACACTTGCGAAAGAAGCAACGTCCTCGATGCCGCTGCGCTGTGCAAAGTCCGTCAGGGATGTGGTAATGTCCGTACCCTGATTGTCATACATGGCACAAATCAGCTGAAGCTCCTTGGTGATATATGCCTTCTCGCCGTGCTCTGTAATCATATCCCGATAGGCACTGTGAAACGCTCCGCTGGAGGTTGCACCGACGGTCAAGGAATTGCTGAGAGACTCCAGCATATCACGGAACTGCACAAGCAATTCACGCTTTCTTTTTCTCTGGAGGGAACCACGGTAGATATCCACGCCCTTGATGCCTGCAATCAGTCCCACAATGACACCCAGAATGGCACTGTTGAAATACAGATATGCGGCGAAGAAGCCCACCACAAGACCTGCCAGCAAGCCTATCATTTTCTCTTTGCTGTTCATGAAATAATAGGTGTAATCCTCACCCACGCCGGAAATGCCGTGATTGGGAATCCGCTTTTCCTTTTTCTTTTTTTCCTTCTTTTCTTTTTTCGGCTTTTTTGCCGTTACTGCAGTATTCTGCACCTGCTGTTCATCAGCCATTGTAATTACCCCTTTATCAAATATCTTCTAATACGCCTGCCTGCCGCAGTTTTTCCACATTATGCATTTTGTTTTCGGTACGCACCAGGCCGCCGGAAACATGCTCCAGCGTCGAATTTTCATCCTCCTGGAAAACATACAGCGGATTCATCCTGATATCACCCTGCTCATAGCCCAGTACCTCGGTGATTTCCACCACCTTACGGGAATGGTCACGCATTCTGGAAAGATGCACAATGATATCCAGCGCAGAACCAATCTGACGGCGCACCGCATCCAGCGGCAAACCGGAAGCACCCTGCAGCACCATGGTTTCCAGACGGGTCAGCATATCCGTTGCGGAGTTGGCGTGACCTGTGGAAAGGGAGCCGTCGTGGCCGGTGTTCATTGCCTGGAGCATATCCAGAGCCTCCTCGCCACGGACCTCACCGACAACAATCCGCTCCGGTCTCATACGGAGGGAGGACTTAATCAGATCCTTGATGGTAATGGCACCCTTGCCCTCTGCATTGGCCTGCTTGGTTTCCAGGCTGACCAGGTTATCGACACCGGTAATCTGCAGTTCCGCAGAGTCCTCAATGGTAATAACACGCTCATCACGGGGAATGTAATTGGAAAGCGCATTCAGGAAAGTGGTCTTTCCGCTGCCGGTACCGCCGCTGATGAAAATGTTGTATTTGGATTGCACCAGGGTATGCAGTTTGTCTGCAATCTCCTGCGTAATGGATTTGTATTCAATCAGCTTTTCCACGCTCATGGGCTTCTTGGAGAATTTACGGATGGTCACCGTATCGCCGGAAAGGGCGATGGGAGAAAGCACGATATTCACACGGGAGCCGTCCTTCAGTCGGGCATCCACGATGGGGTTTGCGGCGTTGACCTCACGGCCGCAGATTTCTGCAATACGGTGAATGATTTTGCGGAGCTGTTTTGCGCCTTCTTCATAACGCTGTTCTTCCGTAAGGTCGGGATCATTGCAGAAGCGTTCCTCCAGCTGCACCACACGGCCTGCCTTTTCCACGAAAATATGGTCAGGGCCGTTAATCATCAGCTCGGTGATTTTCTCATCCATCAGCAGCGTATCAATGATACCCAGACCACGATACATACCGAACACACGTTCCTGAATAATGGTCTGTTCTGCGGCGGTAATGCGGTAGAGACGGCCGTCAGATGCTCTGTAATCTCCGTAGTCGTCCAGCAGTTCCATCATCAGGTTGCTGATTAACACACGGTATTCGTCATCACTGGATTCACGGAATTTCGCCTTGACTTCGGACTGGCTTTTTGCAATCTGGACACTGTCCCGGTTTTCCGCCACAGAAGCGGTCATCTGGCCATTTTCAATCATATTGAAAATCCGCTTTATCATTTCTTCAATTACATCTTTTTTATCCAAAGGAATCACCTGCCCTGTCAAGCCAGTTCTGCAAATGCATCCTGGGTTTTCATCATTTCCTGGATGACACTGTAAGTGGAAAGTCTCTGGGGCTTTTCTCTTGTGCCCCCTGCAAATCGTGCAAAGCGGCCTGCAATGGTCATGCCGTTTGCCACCTTCTGTTCCTGCTCCTCATTCATGCCGTAATAGCGGTTAAACACCACAAACTGACGAGGAAGGATTTCGTCTCTGGAAAGGACATCCAGATATCTGTGCATCATTTCCATTTTGCGGTTTGCCATTTCGTATCCTGCGGAAACAAATACCAATTTGTCAGAATGGAGAATCAGGGATTTCAGGAATGCGCTGTATCCGAAATCCGCATCAATAATAATATAGCGGAACTCATAGCACTTTTTCAGCAGCTCAATGATGTTGGTCAGTGCCGCTTCCGTCAGGCTTTCGCAGTCCTCCATATTGGTGAAGCCACGAATCAGCTGCAGATTTCCAAAGTGTTCATCGGACTGAATGATATCATCAAAGAGAAGCTTTGCCTGCTCCTTCTGGAAATTGGTATCCAGTGTGGAAATCAGATTTGTGATGGTTTTCTTTTTCTCCGCTTTGAAAACCACGGTCTCTGCGTGCATCTGTTCCAGATTCAGATAAAGCACCTTATCGTTTTTTGCAAACTGAATGGCGGCTGCCATTGCCACGGTGGAGCTGCCGGTACCGCCGCCCACGGGCATAAAGGTGAGAATCTCGTTTTTGATTCTGCCGCTTTCATCCGTTGAAACCTTCACCTCACGCTCGGTATGGGCCGCATGGAGCTGCACAAGCTGCTCATAGATCTCCTTCATGCCTTCATATTTATAAATCGTTGTGGTATTTTTAATCGTATCACGCATATTGGAGAAGAATGCCACAGCGGTATGCTTGCCCTCAAAATCCCTGGGGTTGACGGAATCAAAAGCACCGTCAATCAGCACAACCTGATAGGAGCCCTTTGCCAGCATCTCCCTGCAGGCATCCACATTATTGCAGAAGGAAACCTGTGTGCCGGTTACCTTGGTCATAGCAGAAATAAATTTTTTGGCGAATGCCTCATTCTGGTCCAGGAGCAATACATTCATATCTGACACCATCCTTTATATTATATATAATAGTATCCCTTCCGGGAATACTGAAAAACGCCAAGTGATTGAGTAAACCGATATTACTGGTTTTACTGTAGTTATCTGAATTATCCTGTTTGCCTATGTTATTATGTATATCTGAATGATCCTGTTTATCAGGCGTACCATACGAAAAATCACCTGTCTACGGAAGATTCGTATTTCATAAGGTACTGAAAAAAGTTCCTGACAGACTGATAAAGCTTCTTTTCCCCGGACTCTAAAAGAATCCAATCTGTATCATAGTGGGCAATCAGAACCATGCCGTTATCATAACAGGCAATCACGAAAGAGGGGGACATTTCTACCACGCCGGGATGAATCAGACGATTTTCGTAGCTGCTGTTTATGGTTCGGTTCACCACCGTAGAACGGAATGCAGGGGGCACAGGCCGCACAAACCTGGAAACAATCCTGCTGAAAACGCCGTCCTTCATGAAGGCTTCCCGATTATCCTGAATGTGAAAATAATGGCCATACACTCTGGAAAACTGCCCGATGCGCTGGCTTTGCAGATCCAGAATCTCATCACGATAGGGGTGGTTTTTCAGGAGACATTTCTCCAGGGTGGGAATATCCAGGCCGTTGAGAAAAGAAAAACCATTGTTCAGAACGAAAAATTCCTTTTTTGCCAGGGTTTCCAGCTCCGTCATATCACGAAGGAATTCCATTTCATTGGGAGAACGGGAAAGCAGCAGCTTGCTGTCGCTGAACATCAGGTCAAACTGATTCAGATAACGACGGATCAGGGCTTGTTTTCTGCATAAGAAACCGCTTTTGAAGTCTGGGGCAACGAGTACCAGAGAATCCTCCGTTACGATATAAAAGGGAAAAACCGTGTAGCGGTTTGCAATCACATCCGCATTGCTATAGTAAAACCGCACCTGATAGGCAGGATTGCGGCGTGAGAGACGGTCTGCCGCAAAGAGACAGCTCATATTGTTGGAGTAATACGCCTCGCTGCTGTCATTATTGATGCAGACCAGGTGCCGCAGGTCGCAGGGGCTGTCCATACTGAGGGAAGAAATCATGTCCAGGAGGGCATCAAACTGGGGCTGGCAGAAGATACGCACGGGCTTTTTCTGCTGCCAGGCGGATTCCAGCACGGTAAACAGCACGTTAATCAGGAGCTGTTCGCTGCGGATGTCCTCCACCGCATCCAGGTCAGAACAGGAGACGCAGAACCGAACGGTATTGGGATCGGAAATGTGCTCGATGTAGTTTTTGATGCTCATGAATTCTTCATAGTTATTCTCGCCGAAATCGAAAACACGGTAAAGACGGCGCAGTTCATACTCCTCGGAGGAGGATGGACAGATGGTCTCTATCATGATTTCCAGTTCCTGAATGGAAATGGAGCGTTCCCCGCTCAGCTTATGTGAGAGGTTGCTTTTGGAGATGGCACCGCCGGAGCGGTTCAGTGCCTGAAGAATTTCTGTGTTAGATGTACTATATTTCTTTTGGAGATAAACCAGATATTCATTATATTTCAATAAGTCCATCTCCTTTTCTTAATGATTTCTTTATAATTATTATACTACACCAATTACAAAATTTCAAGTACTTTTCACATAAAATTTGCGGCAACATTCACGGCAACTATCAAACGGGGTTTCAAAGGGACGATGTTCCTTTGATGGGGAGTCCGGAGGGCAGACAACCCTCCGGGGGAAAGAATCCTTCACTCCCCCACCCTGTCAGAAATACGAGTAAGCCCATATTACTTTGTATACTATGGTTATCTCAATTACCCGGCGGACTGCATCCTCTGAATCACAGCGATAATGGAGTAAACAGAGATTCCCCTGTCATATGGGTAAGCCCGATTTACTGAAACATACGAATCACGCTAAATGCATGATATTATCGGATAATCACGGGATATCGATATTCTCTGTATTATTCGCATTACTTATATTATGCACCATTATTGTATTACTTGGATTACTGACATTATCCGTGTGTCTCATATTATGCATTGTTATTGTATTACTCATATTACTAATATTATCCAAATATCAAAGATTATCCGTATTACCATAGAATCTCGGTATACTAATTTGCATTCATTTACTCAGTAACCAAAATCAGCCCGATAATAACAATAAGTTCACTATTTTGAAATTTCTGAATAATCTCGGTTTACTATTGACAAAACCCGAAAAATACGTTATAATAGATAGTAGGGGAGTATACACATAAGCATTTCCTGGAAGTGCGCAAACGGATGATACTTTCATACTCCCGGAGGAGACAATATGATTACACTATGTTTTGTGAACCAGAAAGGAGGCGTGGGTAAAACCACATCCTGTCTGAATATCGGTGCGGCTCTGGCAAAGCAGGGGAAGCGTGTTCTGCTGATTGATATGGATGCGCAGGGAAGCCTGACCAAAAGCGCAGGCATCGGCGTACTGCCGCAGAATCAGCCCACCATCAGCGAAGTGCTGGGGGGCAAAGCCACCGCCGAAGAAGCCATTCTGAAAGAGCAGGGGAGTGCGAAATTCGATGTGCTGCCCAGTGATATCCGTCTTTCCGGCGCAGAGGTGGAGCTCATCGGCGCAGCAGGCAGAGATTTCATTCTGCGTGAAGCCCTGGAGCCTGTTGCCGACCGCTACGACTATGCTCTGATTGACTGTTCCCCAAGCCTCAATATTCTCACGCTGATGGCACTGACCGCCGCCACAGGCCTGGTAATTCCCGTTGCAGCACAGTATATGCCCCTGGACGGCATCATGCAGCTGCTGCAAACCGTGGATATTGTGCGGAAGCGCATGAACCCCACGCTGAAAATCTCAGGCGTGGTGGTGACACTCTACGACTCCAGAAGAAGCCTGGACCGTTCCATTTACGAGGCGATTAAACAGCGTTTTGAAAAGGAAATCTTCGAGGACATTGTCCGCTATAATTCCAAGATTGCAGAGGCCCCCACATTCGGAAAGGATGTCATTACCTATGCACCCAGCTCCAACGGCTCTCTGGCATATCAGAAAATTGCAGAAGAAATTATCCGAAGGGAGGAAACATAAATGGCATTCAAGCTGGAATCCAATCCGCTGGAAAACAATGCCCTGTTCGCTCCGGTAGCGGAGGAACCGGCACCGGCTCCTGCACCCGAAAAAAAGCCCGCAGCAAAGAAAACGGCACCCAAAGCCGTGAAGGAGGAGAAGCCGGCAGAAACGGAAGAATTCATCCGGGCAACCTTTATTGTGCGGAAGGATCTGCTCCAGGATCTGAAGGATTACGCCTACACTGAGCGTCTTGAAATCAAGGAACTGATCAACAAGATTCTCGATACCTCTCTTACAAAAATGAAGAAAGACCTGGAAAAGCAGGGCGTTCGCCTGCTGCATAAAGAGTAATTCAAAGGTACTCTGTAAACCTGGTTTACCAGATAATTGCAGTGGGGCAGGGGACTGATATTACCCGGTTTTTTTGGTTTACTGAATATTCACAGTAAACAAGGGAGCTTGAGAAACCGGGTAATTGAAGAAAACTGAATCATTGCAGTCATCTAGTATTATTTATATTATTGAGTAAACCCGATAATCACAAGAAAGGGAGGATTCAATGACAGAATTACTTTATATGATTGAAGAGGGCAGACATTACGACCTGCCGACAGAGGAGGAGCAGGAACGGCTTCTTGTCACGCTCCAGCGCATCGCCCCGTCCCTGACGGTTTCGGTGGCTGAATTCGAGGTGGCCGGCTATATCGCCATGTTTTTCCCCATGTCCAAGGACTACTTTTCCGGCTCAGAATTTATCCTTGCATCCACCGCAAATGTTATTTTTGTCCGACAGTACGAAGAAGCACTGAAGCTGTTCAATACCTCGAAGAAACGTGTGGATTTTCTGCAGAATGTCCCCGCTGAGGACATCGCCGCCATGCGTTCCTACAACCTGATGGATGACCGGCAGTTTGAAGAGCTGAAGGAACAAAAAGAACTGAATATGTTCCAGTTCCTCAAGCCCTTCAACGTGCAGAAGCTTCTGCAGTACTGTAAAATCAAACTGATGAACGGTACCTACCGCACCAAGGCACAGGCGGAGGATACCTTTAAAAATATGCCCAATACCATAGCGGTGCCCACCATTCCGAATTATCAGTATCTGATGAGTCTGAACCCAACGGGCAACGCCTATCTGCAGCCCCTTTCCAGCACCGACGGCCTGAAATTTTCTGACGGCAAAATGTATTTTATCGGAAATGATATTCAGCCCGTTTCTGAGGTGGAGCTGCAGGATTTAATCACCAGCGACAGCGTGAACCAGGTGGATTTAGGCCTGCTGCGCATTTTCTATTCCATCATCCTGACACGCTTTGAAGGCTCCAATCACACCGAAGTTGAGGACATCACCACACTGTATGTCCCCGACCTTGCGGAATGTATGGGACTCCAGCGAAATATCAATAAAAACGGCATTCAGCGCATTATTGATATCGTGAAAAGCTTTCATAATATCGTGGGCGTAATGCACGGCACACGAAACGGCAAGCCGTCACAGTCTCTGTTTCCTGTGCTGAACTTTGAGGGCTACGACGATAAACACAATACCATCTCTTTCAGCTCGCCCTATATGAATATGGTGATCAAAACCGTTTACAAATTATCCATCAGGAAAAAGCCGAACGGCGAAGTCAAGACCAACAAAAAAGGCGAGCCTACACGAATTGCATCCCACAGCTACCTGATCAAATCCTCCATTGCATCGGAGCGGAACAAGGCCGCCGTGGAAAATGTGGTTCTGATTGTGCAGCTCATTGAACAATGCGGCAACCGCACACCCCACATCGCCGCAAAAACCCTGATAAAGCGAAATCCTCTTCTGGAACAGCGTCTGAATCAGAAGAACAAAACCACGGTTCTGAAAAGAACCTTTGAAGCCACCTGGCGCATTCTTCGGGAACAGACCACTCTGGAATCCCGGTACAGCAATATTCAGCTTCCTGACCCCAAAGATCCCTCCGTGATTCCCTCCGTGAAAAATCTGGAATCCATGGTGTTCCAGTTCCCCCATGAGGGCAAGCGGCCGGAAGCAGGGTAACTATAAAAGCGGCACTGCTTCTGCAGTGCAGTGCCGGCTTATAGTATTATAATACTAAAGTATTAGGGAGATTTTGCATAGCAAAAGCGGCGTATCTGCACGCTTTTTGAGAATCTCTCTTAGCACGGGAACGCATTTTTTTAGCGGTAAAACGCATTTTCTTAGCACTTAAACGCATTTTTTTAGCAGTTAAACGCATTCCGTCTGCGGTTTGCACGAAAACGTGCAAAAAATTGAGACATGTTTTCATTTTTAGCAGTTCAACGCATTTTTGCAATGGCTGAAATGCGCTGAACTGTGAATTCCAGGCTCATATTTTTAGCACTTAAACGCATTTTTTTATCACTTCAGAATTGCGTTAAACTGCTAATTTTTCAGCTCTTTGTTTTTAGCAGTTAAACGCATTTTTCTGTTTGGAAATGCGTTGAACTGCTAATTCTATATACAATGATTTTTAGCACTTAAACGCATTTTGTCACCATAATAATGCGTTAAGCTGCTAATTTCATTTCACATATTTTTAGCAGTTAAATGCATTTTCTGAACTGCGAAAAGCGTTATTCTGCTAATTCGGAAACAGCTTTTATCTCATGTTTACTATATTTTTACAGGAGGCTGTATATGAATCTTGAATTGCTGAAGCTGAAACTGCCCGAATATCTGGAGAAAATTTCCGTGAAGGAAAAAAACGGAATGTACCACTGTCCCCTCTGCGGAAGCGGTACCCACCGCGGGCCAAAATCGGACGGTGCGCTCAGTGTCTACAATAACGGCAAAAACTGGCGTTGTTTTTCCTGCGATCAGGGAGGCGATATTTTCACCCTCATCGAAAAAGTTCAGCATATTAACGGTTTTCCTCAACAGCTTGCCTTTGCTTCGGAGATGTTCGGCATCCCGGTTTCCCAGGATTCACCCTCCGGGGAAGCCCGTCCTGCCCCAAAAATGGACAGCCATTCCTATCAGGCCTACATCGCTTCCTGCATTGCCAATGTGCAGAAAACCGATTACTGGACAAAACAGCGTGGCTTTTCTCCGGATATTGTGCGCAGATTCCGCCTGGGTTATGATCCCCGGAAGCAAATGGTGGTGATTCCCTACGATGCCCAGGATTCCTACTACCTGACACGGAGTGTCAGTGACAAGCGGTTTCGCAAGCCTGCCGCGGGAGAAGCAGGGGAGGAGCCCATTTATAACCGTGAGGCACTCTATCAGCCGGAGCATCCCTGTTTCGTCTGCGAATCTCCCATTGATGCCATTTCCATTATGGCGGCAAGCGGATTTCCTGCCATTGCCCTGGGGGGCACGGGTTCCCGAAAGCTGCTGAATCAGATTGCACAGAAAAAACCCCTCTGTCCGCTGATTCTCAGCTTTGACTGTGACGACGCAGGCAGAGCCGCCGCAGAAAAAACCGCCGCAGAACTGAAAGGGCAGGGGATTGCCTTTGTCACGGCGCAGTATGATACATCGGTATTTCCGCAGCATATGCAGAAGGATGCAAATGACTTTTACCGGGGCAATCTCCCGGAATTTGCAGAGCAGCTGCAGCAGAATGCGGAGGCGGTGCAGCGTGTGATGCATGCGGAGGAGAATCTGGAGCGGAGAGAGCACGAAGCATTCAGCGGCGCAAACCGCCTGGATGCCTTTCTGAACGGCATTCACAGTGAGCATGGACAGGAAGCCATTCCCACGGGCTTTGAAGATCTGGATGCACAGCTTGACGGCGGATTGTTTCCGGGGCTGTATATTCTGGGTGCGGTTTCCTCTTTGGGCAAAACCACATTTCTGCTGCAGATGGCAGACCAGATTGCGCAGCAGGGGAGAGATGTTCTGTATTTTTCCCTGGAGATGTCTGCCAATGAGCTGATTGCCAAAAGCATCAGCCGACAGACCTATCTGCTGTGCGGCCTGGATATCCGCAATGCAAAAACGGTGCGGGGCATTACCACAAAAAGCCGCTATGCAAATTACAGCCAGACCGAAACAATGCTGATCAATACGGCGGTGCGTGCCTACCAGGATTACAGCCGGCATCTATACTATTATGAAGGTATCGGGGATATCGGTGCGGAAAAAATCAAGGAGATTACGGATGCCCATATCCGCCTGACGGGAAATCTGCCTGTGGTGATGATTGACTATCTCCAGATTCTTGCGCCCTATGATCTGCGTGCAAGCGACAAGCAGAACACGGACAAAGCCGTACTGGAGCTGAAGCGCATGAGCAGAGATTTTGATATCCCGGTATTTGCCATTTCCAGCCTGAACCGTGAGAGCTATTCCAGCGGAGAAATTGAGATGTCGGCATTCAAGGAATCCGGCGCAATTGAATACGGCTCGGATTTGCTGATCGGTCTGCAGGTGCAGGGGATCGGAGGCAAGCTGAATGCCCAGGAGAACCTGAAAAAAATCCAGGACTGCAAGATGCATCCCGTCCGCAATGTGGAGCTGAAAATTCTGAAAAACCGAAACGGAAAAACCGGCGGCAGAATCGGCCTGCGGTATCAGTCTCCCTTCAACTGCTTTGAAAAGGATGATACCTATACTGCACGCTCCATTGCAAACGGCATAGACGATTTCGAGCCGGCACCGTAATACCGGGCCGTCACAGAGGAGAGCTTCCGCCCGGAGGCTCTCTTTTTTTGGCTAATATTGACAACCTGAACAATAAATGCTATAATTAAAGTGATATTATTATTTGGAGGTATCCTATGAAACAGAAAAAAATAGCAGGTGTTGTACTGGCATCCTGTATGGCAGTATCCTCCGGGCTTCAGCCCCTTGCCCCCCTTGCAGAGAAGATTTCGTTTTCCATGTCCACCATTTCGGCAGGTGCGGTTTCTTCCGAAGGTGATTTTGATTTTGATGCTGAAATGGGCTTAATCATAAAATACAAGGGTTCAGATGCAGATGTGGATATTCCCTCTGAGATTGACGGCGTGGCTGTGACAGGCATCTGGAACCATGCGTTTTATGAGTGCACCAGCCTGACTTCCGTCACAATTCCGGACAGCGTGACATTCATTGGTGAGTATGCGTTTAATTCTTGCGAAGGTCTGACTTCCGTCACAATCCCAGACAGCGTGACATACATTGGCAATAGTGCGTTTGAAGGCTGCGTCAGCCTGACTTCCGTCACAATCCCCCACAGCGTGACAAGCATTGAGAATCGTGCGTTTTATGGCTGCGTCAGCCTGACTTCCGCCACAATCCCCGACAGTGTGACAAGCATTGGAACTGATGCGTTTTCTAACACATCGTGGCTTGCCGCCAAAAGAGAAGAAAATCCCCTTGTCATTGTCAATCACATTGTCATTGATGGCAGTGCCTGTGAAGGAGATGTTGTAATCCCCGACAGCGTGACAAGCATTTGTGGTAGTGCGTTTGAAAACTGCACCGGCCTGACTTCCGTCACAATTCCCGACAGTGTGACAAGCATTGGGGATGGGGCGTTTTCTCGTTGCACCGGCCTGACTTCCGTCACAATTCCCGACAGTGTGACAAGCATTGGAAATAATGTGTTTTATTGGTGCACCAGCCTGACTTCCATCACAATCCCCGACAGCGTGACAAGCATTGGTTATTATGCGGTTTCTTATTGCACCAGCCTGACTTCCATCACAATCCCCGACAGCGTAACAAGCATTGGGGATGGGGCGTTTTCTCATAGCACCAGCCTGGCTTCCATCACAATTCCCGACAGCGTGACAAGCATTGGCGGTTATGCGTTTGATGACACACCCTGGCTTACCGCCAAAAGAGAAGAAAATCCCCTTGTCATTGTCAATCACATTGTAATAGATGTCGGTATCTGTCAGGGAGAGGTTGTAATCCCTGACAACGTGACAAGCATTGGGAATTGGGCGTTTTCTTATTGCTCTCGCCTGACTTCCGTCACACTCCCCGAAAGCGTGACAAGCATTTGTGAGTATGCGTTTGATGGCTGTACCAGCCTGACAGATATCACAATTCTGAATCCTGACTGTGATATTTACGACAGCAAGGGAACGATATGCAATGAATATGATGATGGGAATTACCCATTCACAGGCACGATCCACGGCTATGCAGGCTCCACCGCAGAAGCCTATGCAGAAAAATATGAGTGCACCTTTGTGCCCATTGGTGAGAATACGAATGATGAGAATACGATTATTGCAAAGGGCGAGTGCGGCGCAGAGGGCGACAACCTTACCTGGACACTGGACAAAGACGGTCTGCTGACCATCAGCGGAGAGGGTGCCATGGCGGATTGGGGATATGGTTCTTGTCCGTGGTATACAGAAAGGGAAAGTATCACGAATGTGATTTTGCCAAACGGTCTGACAAGCATTGGCGCTTATGCGTTTTTCGGAACCGGTCTGACTTCCGTCACAATCCCAGACAGCGTAACAAGCATTGGTTATTATGCGTTTTATGGATGCGGAGGCCTGACTTCCGTCACAATTCCCGACAGCGTGACAAGCATTGGTGAGGGTGCGTTTGATGACACACCCTGGCTTACCGCCAAAAGAGAAGAAAATCCCCTTGTCATTGTCAGTAGCATTGTAATTGATGGCAGTGCCTGTGAAGGAGATGTTGTAATCCCCGACAGTGTGACAAGCATTGGTGAGCGTGCGTTTTATTATTGCGAAGGCCTGACTTCCATCACAATTCCTGACAGCGTGACAAGCATCGGAGGATATGCGTTTTATGAGTGCACCAGCCTGACTTCCATCACAATTCCCGACAGTGTAACAAGCATTGGTGAATGGGCGTTTTATGGTTGCGAAGGCCTGACATCCATCACACTCCCTGACAGTGTGACAAGTATTGGTGATTATGCGTTTAACGGATGCACCAGCCTGACTTCCATCGCAATCCCCGATGGCGTGACAAGCATTTGTGAATGGGCGTTTTTTCATTGCACCAGCCTGACTTCCGTCACAATTCCCGACAGCGTGACAAGCATTGGTGAATGGGCGTTTTCTAACTGCACCAGCCTGACTTCCATCACAATCCCAGACAGTGTGACAAGCATTGGTGATTCTGCGTTTGCCTGCTGCAACGGCCTGACTTCCGTCACAATCCCCGATAGCGTGACAAGCATTGGTGCATGGGCGTTTGATGAGTGCACCAGCCTGACTTCCATCACAATCCCCGACAGCGTGACAAGCATTGGGGAAGGGGCGTTTTCTGGGACACCGTGGCTTACCGCCAAAAGAGAAGAAAATCCCCTTGTTATTGTCAATCACATTGTCATTGATGGCAGGACCTGTGAAGGAGATGTTGTAATCCCCGACAGTGTGACAAGCATTGGTGAGTTTGCGTTTTCTTATTGCGAAGGCCTGACTTCCATCACAATCCCAGACAGTGTAACAAGCATTGGGATTCGTGCGTTTGATAGCTGTGTCAGCCTGACTTCCGTCACAATCCCCGACGGCGTGACAAGCATTGGCGTGGGTGCGTTTTATGAGTGCACCAGCCTGACTTCCGTCACAATCCCATCCAGCGTGACAAGCATTGGGTCTGGTGCGTTTGATGACACACCGTGGTTTACCGCCAAAAGAGAAGAAAATCCCCTTGTCATTGTCGGCAGCATTGTAATTGATGGCAGTGCCTGTGAAGGAGATGTTGTAATCCCCGACAGTGTGACAAGCATTGGTGAGTTTGCGTTTTCTTATTGCGAAGGCCTGACTTCCATCACAATCCCAGACAGTGTGACAAGCATTGGGATTCGTGCGTTTGATAGCTGCTTCAGCCTGACTTCCGTCACAATCCCCGACAGTGTGACAAGCATTGGTGAGTTTGCGTTTTCTAACTGCACCAGCCTGACAGATATCACGATTCTGAATCCTGCATGTGAAATCGCTTACGGCATTCCCGGCAACGTCCTGATCCACGGCTATACAGGCTCCACCGCAGAAGCCTATGCAAAGGAATACGGGAGAACATTTGTTTCCCTGGGAGAATCCCCAGTCAAAGCGCTTGCACTAGGAGATATCAACGGCGACGGCATCATTGGCGCAGATGATGCACAGGCAGTTTTGCAGGCATATGTGAATACCATTTCCGACCTGGAGGATGGCCTGACCGATGCCCAGAGAAAGGCTGCGGATATCAACAAGGACGGCACAGTATCCGGCGATGATGCACAGCTGATTCTGCAATATTATGCGTATACCCTTTCTGACAAAGAGGTTACCTGGGAAGAACTGCTGAAATGAATAATCCCTTCAAAAGCCTGACCGCAAAAGAATGGTGTCTCTGGATGGGTTCTCTGGGCATTGTTCTTGCCTCCAATCTTCTGAGCGGAGAAACGAATTTTCTTGCCCTCACCGCAGCGGCCATCGGCATCACATCTCTGATTTTCGCTGCAAAGGGGAATGCATGGTCCCCGATTCTCATGATTGTGTTCAGCATCCTTTACGGCATGCTTTCCTTCCGTTCCCATTACTGGGGCGAAATGATTACCTATCTCGGCATGACACTGCCCATGGCGGTATGGTCCGCCTGTACCTGGCTGCGGAATCCTGCGGAGAATGGAAAAGAAGTGGCAATTCAGAAGCTGAACAGCCGCCATTGGATTGCCCTTGTCCTTTCAGGATTTGCGGTCACCTGCATTTTCTATGCTGTGCTGAAGGGATTCCATACGCCCCAGCTGTTTTTCAGCACAGTATCCATAACCACCAGTTTTCTGGCGGCGGCACTGACCATGCTGCGCTCTTCCTATTTTGCCCTGGCCTATGCCTCCAATGATATTATTCTAATTGTGCTGTGGACCATTGCGGCTTTGCAGAATCCCGTTTATATTCCCGTGGTGGTGAATTTTGTTATTTTCTTTTTCAATGATATGTACGGCTTTCTGTGCTGGCGGAAACGGGAACGGAAGGCCTGCGGTGCATCGGCAGGCGAAGCGTTCCGTTTATCATGAGAACGCACAGTACCGGGAGACTGTCATACGGTTCATTCAAAAACTGTATTCCATGGAGAATGGAATACAGTTTTTTTCATTATCAGTCTGTGAAAAATTTCCGGCGGGTTCAAAAGTTAAAGACTTGTTAAGAATTCCTGTGGTATAATCAGAACATAGAGAAAACCAATGCAAGATACGGAGGTATGTACTATGTTTTTCCGAATACTGAAAAAAGACCTGAAACGAAAAAAGACAATGAACATCATACTGCTTTTGTTCGTGATACTCTGCGCAATGTTTGCGGCGGCGAGTGTCAATAACATCATCGCTGTCACTGGCGGAATCGAGCATTATTTTGAAATGGCAGAAATGACAGACGCTGATGTAATGATTAGCGGAGAAAGCGAATTTGAAGAAAAGTTAAAGAATCTGCCGTCAGTGAGTGAGATAAAGACAGAGCCGTATTATACGATTATGAGCTCCAAGTCTTTTATACATAAGGGAGCTGAGCTTACCAACTTCATAAATCCTGCCAATTTATTATCCGACTCAGAAATGGCACTTAACTATTTTGATAAAGATAATAACATCATCAAAAGCGTTGAAAAGGGCACATTTTATGCTACAACGCCATTTACTGCCGATACAGATATAAGAGAAGGCGATGAAGTTACCATCAAAGTTGATGATGCTGAGCTTACACTTAAATATATGGGATATTTTAAAGGAGCAGCGTTCCCTACTGAAAGCAGTGCCGGTCCTTTTCTGATTGTTAATTCAGATGATCTTGATAAACTGAAAAGCGAAACTGCATCAGAATATGCCGATTATGCAAAGACTCTCTACATAAATACCGATGACATCGACGAATTACAGAATCTTGCATCTGACTGTAATGTTTATCTGCAAACAAAAGAGCAGACCAAGGGCAATTATCTTTATGATATGCTGACAGCATATATAATGATGGCAATCAGCATTGTGCTGATGATAACTGCATTTGTTGTACTGAGATTCACAATCGGATTTACCATAGCAGAGGAATTCCGTGAGATTGGTGTTATGAAGGCTGTGGGAATAAATAATATCAGTATAAGAAGTCTGTATATCACCAAATATCTCGCAATATCCGTTATCGGTGCATTCATCGGATTCATCTGCTCAGTTCCGTTACAGAATTTGATGCTGGAAACTGTATCTGAAAACATAGTTCTCGGCAGCGAAAACGGAATCCTTATGGGACTTGTAAGCTGTGTTGCAGTCGTTCTGATTATCCTTCTTTTCTGCTATCTGTGTACACGCAAGGTAAACAAGCTTTCACCGATTGACGCAGTACGCAGCGGTCAGACAGGTGAACGCTTCAAAAAGAAAAGTGTTCTTCATCTCGGTAAATCAAAACTTCCGTCAACAATCTTCATGGCAATAAATGATGTGCTGAGTGCGCCTAAGCGATTCGGTATGATTACTCTCATATTTGCTCTTTGTATGCTGATTGTAACGATTATGTCAAATTTTGCACTTACTCTGAAAAGTGAGAAGATTCTCTGGACATTCAGTGTTCCTGAGAGCGAGGCACATATAATGGATGTTGATATTCTTAGTGATTTCTTTATGGGTGATAAGGATGCCTATAAAAATGTAATTTCAGAGGTAATCGATACTCTTGAAAAGGAGAATATGCCCGGTAAGGTAACAATTACGCTGAGTGAAATGTGTAAATCTTATTATAAAGACAAGACTGCAAATATTACTTATCTGGTAACAAAGGGCGAAACAGATTACAAGCCGCATATAGATGAAGGCTCTGCACCGCAGAAATCAGATGAAATTGCTCTGACGGGTTATGCAATGAAAGACCTTGATGCAGGCATAGGTGACAGAATTACTGCTGATATGGACGGAGTGATGCGTGAATTTATAATTACAGGTAAATTTTCAAGTTTTATGGGTGCAGGTCATGCAGCTATGCTTTACAATGACATGGAACTTTCTGCACCAGAGGGCTGTGTAGGCGTACAGATACATTTTGATGGTTCACCTGATAAGGAAACCATAGAAAAAAACATTGAGCATCTGAAAACTGTGCTTAATACAGATAAAATCTATAACACATCGGATGTGATAAATGCAATGACAGGAATGTCTGATACTTTGAATGCTATAAAAAAGATGATGATGATACTTATCGGAATTGTCACAGCAATGATAATTGTACTTATGGAGCGTTCATTCATTTCAAAGGAAAAAAGCGAAATCGCACTCATGAAGGCTGTGGGAATATCAGACGGAAGCATCATTGCACAGCATACTCTGAGATTCGTTATAGTTTCAATTCTGGCCTGTGTTGTATCTTTGGCGGCTCTTATGCCGATAAGCAATCTGCTGATGGATTATATCTGTTCCATGATCGGCGATATATCGGGCATAAAATGCGATATTGATCCGCTGGAGATATTTGTAATCTGCCCTGTTATGCTGATTCTTGTAACAGCAATCGGTGCTTCTCTCACTGCACTTTATACGAAGACAATCCGGGCAAGCGATACCGCTTCCATCGAATAAGGAGGATTTTATCATGAATACCATTTTACAGACAAAGGGCCTTTGCAAAACTTATATTGTAAACAAGCATCAGAATAATGTTCTGAAGAATATCGACCTTACCATTCACGAGGGCGAAATGGTAGCAGTTATGGGGCCGTCAGGCTCAGGAAAAAGCACACTTCTTTACTGCGTTTCCGGTATGGACAGAGTGACCGCAGGAGAGGTTATTTTCAATGGCAGGGAAACCGCAAAGCTTTCCGACAAGGCACTTTCGCAGCTCAGACTGGATGAGATGGGCTTTATCTTCCAGCAGATGTACATGATGAAAAATCTTTCCGTACTGGATAACATCATTCTCCCGGCGGTGAAATCGAAGAAGAACACCGAAAGCCGCAGGCAGACAGAGGAGCGCGGCAGGCAGCTCATGCGCAGGCTGGGCATTGACGATGTGGGCGGGAATGACATCAACGAGGTGTCAGGCGGACAGTTACAGAGAGCCTGCATCTGCCGCAGCATGATCAATTCCCCGAAGATGATTTTTGCAGATGAACCGACAGGAGCTTTGAACCGCTCCAGCTCTGATGAGGTCATGAATGAACTGCTGTCCCTCAATCGTGACGGAACAACAATTATGTGCGTAACCCATGATCCCAAAGTCGCCGCCAAGTGCAGCCGCATCCTGTATATTGTTGACGGCGGCATTCTGGGAGAAAAGGAAATGGGACATTTTGACGGGGGAGAAAAGGAACTGCGGGACCGGGAAAGGGAACTGAATAACTGGCTGATGGAACAGGGCTGGTAATACTTGCAAAATTGCCGCCGATGTGGTAAAATAGTAACAGGTGGTGATATTATGACAGATATTCTGATCGTTGAGGACGATACGGAGCTTTCGGAACTGCTGACGGATTTTCTCCGTGCAGAAGGATATACTGTATCCGCAGTGGAAAGCGGAGAACGTGCAGTTTCGCTTTTTGAGCGTTATGGTGCAAGGCTTGTGGTGCTTGACATCAATCTGCCCGATATGAGCGGATTTGCGGTTTGTTCCAGGCTTCGTGAAAATGCCGATACGCCGATTCTGATTGTCAGCGCAAGAACAGAGAAGGAAGATAAACTGAACGGACTGGTCTTAGGAGCCGATGATTACATTGAAAAGCCCTATGATATAGATATTCTGCTGGCAAAAATCAAGGGTATTTTCAAGCGCAGATATCAGCGGAATCTGCTTTCTGCAAGCGGAGTAACGCTGAACCTCGCTGACAGGTCGGCTGAAATCGACGGAAAATCCGTGGAGCTTGCCGCAAAGGAATTTGACCTGCTTGCACTCCTGATAGAAAACCAGGGCAAGGCACTGAAAAAAGAGTATCTGTTTTCGACGGTATGGGGAAGCGACAGCGAGTCAGAGCTGCAGACACTTCATGTGCATATCAACCGGCTGCGGCAGAAACTTGGGGATGATCCGAAAAATGCCAGGCGTCTGCTGACCGTATGGGGTGTGGGGTATAAATTCGTATGAAAGCCTTCAGGAATTTATGTATTGCAGCATTTGCCGGATTTCTGATCCTTGGGGCTGTGCTGAATTTTGTTCTGATTCGCCAGAGCAAAGCAATGAACGGACAATACCGTGTAGAAGCCAAACGCCTTGCGGATGCAATCAGCGAAACAGGCAGTTATGACCCTGCGGATTATCCTCATATCACAGGGGTGTATTCGGGAGATAATCTTTATGAAAGCGATGAGAGTTATGTTATCATAGAAGCGGGCGGAAAGCTTTACCGTGCGGAATATAAACCCGGAAATACAGCTTCCGCAATCATTGCAGTAAATGTAGTGCTTGGTCTGATGGTTCTGCTGGTGTGCCTGGCATATGCATATATCTGGAAAAACATTATCAGGCCCTTCGGGAAACTGAACAATGTTCCGCAGGAGCTTGCAAAAGGCAATCTTGCAGTACCAATTCCCGAACAGAAAAGCCGTTTTTTCGGGAAATTCACATGGGGAGTCAATCTCCTGCGGGAAAAGATAGAGACTGACAGGCAGAAGGAACTTGCAATGCAGAAAGATAAAAAACTGCTGCTGCTGTCTCTGTCACATGACATAAAAACGCCTCTTTCCGCAATCAAGCTGAATGCGAAGGCACTTGCAAAGGGCATTTACACGGAGGAAGAAAAACGCCGCAGTGCTGCGGAAAGCATCAACAAGCGTGCGGATGAGATTGAACATTTTGTCAGCGAAATTACCAGAGCAGCCAGTGAAGACTTTATGAGGTTTGAGGTAAAACAGAGCGAAGTATTTCTGAGCCGGATCATTGAAAAGATCAATGCAAGATATGCGCCTCAGTTCAGCCTTTCGGGAACGGAATTTATCATTGAAAAATATGATGACTGTATTCTCTCCTGCGATTCTGACAGACTCGGTGAATGTCTCCAGAATCTGATTGAGAATGCGATGAAATACGGTGACGGCAGACGCGTAGAAATCTGTTTTGACAAAATGGACGGATGTGAACTGATTACAGTAACCAATACAGGCTGTACCCTGGAAGCAAAGGAACTGCCGCAGATTTTTGGCAGCTTTCATCGTGGCAGCAATGCGGAGAATATCCGTGGCAACGGTCTGGGACTTTTTATCTGCAAAAGGCTGATGGCACTTATGAACGGAGAGGTTTATGCAGAAATTCAGGATAACTGCTTCTGCGTGACGCTTGTTGTGAAACTGGCTTAAAACCTGAATGTGTTCATTATGTAAATAATAAATAAAAGAAGCTGCAGAAATCACAATCTGCAGCTTCTGTTTTTATGCTCAGTTTTTTTCATTGTTTAATGCGGATTTGTTCAAAGGCTGCATATCGCAGCGAAAGGAGAGATTCAGGATTTTTCGTCAATTCTGAAAGTGCAGGCGGCTGCATCTCTGCCGTCTGTCAGCGTCAGTGCGCCGTTTGTACCGGCAGTGAGATATTGGCCGGGACTGGATACGCTCTCAAAGGAAACCTGTCTGCGGTCGGAAAGGCCGGTCACAGTGCGGAAGGTCGCACGCTTCAGATCGTTCTGCTGGATTCGTTCATAAATCAGGCGCACCCGATTATGACATAAAATGTCATAAGAATGAGAGAATTTGTGATTGCGATAGAAGAATAAACCATTTATAATAAAATCGGGAGAGATATCATGCTCCCGAATGATAATAAAGGGAAGAACAGGGGGATTTATATGATTCAAAAAATGAAACGGACAGCTGCCTTCGTATCAGCAGTTCTGATCTGTGCAGCATCCGCAGCACCGATGTCTGCTTCCGCAGCATACGGCGCCGGCGGCAACGGCAAGGCGGTCATGGAGTATCTGGACCGGGGCATTTATGCGGTGAAGTCCGGCAGGGATTTTTTTCAGCCGGAGCCTGTTCACATGGGATACAGAATATCAAAGCTGCGGCATAAGCCTCCGATATTGACAACCTGAAAAATAAATGCTATAATAAAGTAAAATTATTATTTGGAGGTATCCTATGAAACAGAAAAAAATAGCAGGTGTTGTACTGGCATCCTGTATGGCAGTATCCTCCGGGCTTCAGCCCCTTGCCCCCCTTGCAGAGAAGATTTCGTTTTCCATGTCCACCATTTCGGCAGGTGCGGTTTCTTCCGCAGATGATTTTTCTTTTGATGCTGAAACGGGCACAATCATAAGCTACAATGGTTCAGATGACGATGTGGATATTCCCTCTGAGATTGACGGAGTGGCTGTGAAAAGCATTGGTGATTCTGCGTTTGCCGGATGCATCAGCCTGACTTCCGTCACAATTCCCGACGGCGTGACAAGCATTGGTTCTAGTGCGTTTTCCTGCTGCAATGGCCTGACTTCCGTCACAATCCCCGATGGCGTGACAAGCATTGGATTTGGTACGTTTAATGAGTGCAACAGCCTGACAGAAATCACAATTCCCGACAGCGTGACAAGCATTGGCGCTCATGCGTTTTTCGGAACCGGTCTGACTTCCATTACAATTCCCGACAGCGTGATAAGCATTGGTGAGGGTGCGTTTTATTACACACCGTGGCTTTTCGCCAAAAGAGAAGAAAATCCCCTTGTCATTGTCAGCAGCATTGTAATTGATGGCAGTGCCTGTGAAGGAGATGTTGTAATCCCCGACAGTGTGACAAGCATTGGTGAGCGTGCGTTTTATTATTGCGAAGGCCTGACTTCCATCACAATTCCTGACAGCGTGACAAGCATCGGAGGATATGCGTTTTATGAGTGCACCAGCCTGACGGAAATCACAATCCCCGACAGTGTGACAAGCATTGGTTATAATGCGTTTTATCGTTGTAAAAGTCTGACGGATATCACAATTCTGAATCCTGCATGTGAAATCGCTTACGGCATTCCCGACAACGTCCTGATTCACGGCTATACAGGCTCCACCGCAGAAGCCTATGCAGAGGAATACGAGAGAACATTTGTTTCTCTGGGAGAATCACCAGTCAAAGAGCTTGCACTAGGAGATATCAACGGCGACGGCATCATCGGCGCAGATGATGCACAGGCAGTTTTGCAGGCATATGTGAATACCATTTCCGACCTGGAGGATGGCCTGACCGATGCCCAGAGAAAGGCTGCGGATATCAACAAGGACGGCACAGTATCCGGCGATGATGCACAGCTGATTCTGCAATACTATGCGTATACCCTTTCTGACAAAGAGGTTACCTGGGAAGAACTGCTGAAATAATCGCTCCCCGAAACCATATTGACATTTTTGCAGGAATATGTAATAAAAAAACTGATCAGGCAAATACTCTTAAACAATCAGTGATTCAATCTGCTGTGAAGTCAGTCTTCCGCCGATTGCATGAAAAGTCCCTGCCGGGTGATGTCCGGCAGGGATTTTTTTGTATCCGAAAACCCCCAGTTCAACTGGGGGGTCAAAAAGCTTTCGCTATGGAGAAAAAAGACCTCCTGTGATATAATGAAGCTGATGAATATGCATAAACGGTTAAAAAATATCTCAAGCATTCGTTTTGACGTGTATTACCCTCTATCCAATTTAATCATATTATGATCTTCAGGATTGAAACCTTCAGGAAATATAGTTTGAGGGTTATATATAGCACCGATCAACTTAGCACCAACCAAATTAGCACCGATCAAATCAGCACTGATCAAATTAGCACCGCTCAAATCAGCACCGCTCAAATTAGCACCGCTCAAATCAGCACATCTCAAATCAGCATCGCTCAAATCAGCATCGCTCAAATCAGCATCGCTCAAATCAGCATCGATCAAATCAGCATAGATCAAAAAAGCTTTGATCAAATTAGCACCGCTCAAATCAGCACTGCTCAAATCAGCACATCCCAAATCAGCACTGCTCAAATCAGCACCGCTCAAAATAGAGTGAGTAAAGTTTGCATTATTTAAAATGCTTCCTCTAAATGAGCTGTTAGATAAATCAGAGCCACTATAGTCTCTGCCTGATAAGTCTAGATCATCAAAATATAATCCTGATAAGTTTTGCTTAACGCCTGTAACCTTTGTATCGGAAACAACAATTGCCGATTTATATTTATTCATAATTTCATCAGAAATATGAAGTAATTCCTTTAAATGGTCCTTAAATTGTTTCTCAAGTATTTCTTCAAATTTCTCAGGCCTTGTTGGATATTCATCAAACAGGAATGACTTCATCAAATCACTTAGAGGCTCTCCTGTTCTGGCATCTGTTTTGAAAAGCTTGTAATATTGTTGTTTATAGTAAACCTTATAAATGATAAATGCAAACAGAACTGTGTCACAATTCGGTAATACTTTTAGATCAGCAGGTAATTTGTCATGATAAACCCTATACTCATTTAGGATGTCATTTAATTTTCTATAATCATAAACATAATTACATATTTCTTCGATAAATTCATTGTTAATGTTATATTTATATTTTTTCAACTGATTGCCTATTACAATTGAGCTATTGACGAAACTCAATTGTGGTAGGATTGGAATAATAATATCAAAAAACTTGTAGGGATCATTCTCTGATATAGTTCGACTTGACTCGGAAATGTCAAAGATTTGGTCATTCAGCAAATATATAAATTTATAGTGCTTATCGTATCCTTTATGATTAATCATATATCTGCTGTTTAGCATTTGATTAATCTGTTTTAGTTTGGTTAAAATAGGAATACAGATTTCAGCAGGGTATCGGTCTAAGTCTTCGATTACAAAGACCGGATATACCACATCGGAGTTGTCTCCGGTTGATTTCTTTCCAAGACATTCAAAAAGGTATAGTATTTCGTGAAGATTGGAATCCAGCAGGTTTTCTTTTTCCTTATCAATATTAATCTCTGCAGAAGCTTCCGCTTCATCCTTTTTTCCAATTTTGTAGGAGAATTTGGAAACCTTATAACGCTTTAGCAGCTTATCTGCAGCAATTCCTAAATATACTGTAGTAGAAATAATGAATCCTGCAACAGTGAATGGAAAGATAAACTCTTCACTACGAATGAAATCTATATTAATAAATTGATTGGCAATCAGTTTAAAGAGTGTCACTATAGAAACAATGATTGAAACCAGCGAAATAATGCGTAGTATCTTTTCACATTTAGTTTCATTCTCCGGAACTGTAATAAACCGTGAAGATGGAATATCGTCTTTACTGCATAGTGAGATTAACTGAACAAGGATATTTTTTTCAAGTTTATTCTGGATTTCCTCGTAGTATCGATTTAAATCTTCCTTATCATTGGATTCTTCGGAATCCTGGCTTGGAATCGAACTTTCAGAAACCGGAGTGCTTACAGAAGCCTCGCTGTCCGTAGATGTTTGAGCTGTATCATCAGTATTTTCCAAAGCTTCACTGTCTTTTTGAGATGCTTTGTCAGATGAAGGCTCAGTTTTTGCAGCATTATGCTCAAAGCTGAATCCTAAATCACTTGCGGAAAGATAGATGAAAGATCTATTTGCAGCTTTCTCATATGTCCGAATCACACTGCTTTTACCAATACCTAAATCACCTGTAAATGCGATGTTTCCTAATCTGCCGTCGTTAATTACTTCGTTTAAGTAGGTTTCATATGACCCAATTTCAACTTCATAGCTGGGTGAGAGCGAATGAAATCCTTCCGTCTTAATAAGTTTCAGCATCTGTTTGGGTGTATGAATCTCTGATAGTTCGACGTAATCACTATCAGGAATAAGCATGTTTTTAAAATAGATTTTGTTACCGTTTGCCATATAAACAAGCGGAATCAATCCATTGAACCAAACTCCGTACCAATCCTGTGGATTAACTGCATATTTTTCTGCTTGTTTTTGCACATCATCAGCCAAAGGATTTTCTTCACGTTTTGCTTCAATTACAGCTATTGCTTTGTTGTCAATAAAAAGAAGATAATCACTTTCTGTGCTGCCATTCATCAGAGCTACTTTAACAGCCATTGCTTTTGCAGATCCGGGACCGTAATCATTTCGAGAGACGATTTTCCATCCTGCATTTATAATTTGCTTGTCGATTTTTTGTCCTGCTTTTTCTTCTGGAAGCATGGGTAAGCCTCTTTTCTTTTCAAAAGTATTATCTATTATTATAACATAAATTTACAAAAAAATCAAGCAAATGATATGTGAAATTAGTCAATATTTATTTGGTGAAATGCTATAATATCTATTACAATAAAGCAACGTAAATTATCACATAATCTTTATCCTGCAGATTGTTCTGAATCTTCATTCTTTATGAAAACCATATTCATTATTTTCATCTCCATAGAAATTGAAAATCGTCCAACACAATATTTCTTTAAATCTTTATACGAGATTTCATGAGAAGATATAGAATAATCTTTTCTGTTTTATGTTTGTTTTATCCATCATAATTCCAGTATTCAAATTCAAAATTCAGCAGGGTCTCAGGGGTGCAAAACCCCTGACAAGCATTTGCGTGTAAAAATGCAGGTTGTCATGACAGCTTGCCGAGCTTGCTGACTTGCAATCACGCCCTGCGGACGTGATTGTTCCTGTGAGCCTTTCGGCTCATTATTTTTGCTCTTTGCATTGTTCTCAGAGTTCCCCCTTTACGCATTGATTACCTGTTCAGTCTGACACACTATAAACTTCGTGAAACGGATCCACGCTATTCTGTGTTTATCACATTTGCGAAAATTAGGCTTGATTTAATATAATCCTTTTTAACAAGCATAAATCAGTCACATCAATTCGATCATCCGTATTGATATCAGCACTGTGCCGGTTAGGAAGATTGCTGCCGGGAACATTCAGAAGCCATTTCTGAAGCAGTATAGCATCTGCAACCGAAATCTTGTTGTCGAGATTGATATCGCCCTTTACAGATAAATCGTATTCAATGCAAAGAAGAACCAGGGAAGTATCCTCGGTAGTATTCCAAACAAAGTAGGCATCTGATGCAGTACGTGCTACTATTTCCGTATCCATTGTAAAGGAATAGCCATCTTTTGCTTTCAGATATACCTGAAAAATTATTTTCTTTCCCACAGGTGCTTTTTTACCGCTGATATCCTCAGTTAGCGCATTGTCTTCAAGTACATACCATCTAGGTGTAAATGAAGCATCCCTGCCTTGATCTGAGAGAGCGACACAACATAGCTGACACGCTTGATAACAGAAAACTTATCAGGCTTCACATGGGATTCAACCAGTTTCTCCGTGATGATTTCTTCATTATTTTCATCAGCATAAACAGTGTTTATGGAGTCAGAAGCATAGAACATATTATTTGTCCTGACATCTTCGCTTATTATGAAACAGGTCATATCAATTGTTTCCAGCATTGTGCAGTAGCTGAATATGCCGCTGCAATCTGATGCCTGGGTTGTATCCATATTTGAAACATTAAGCAAAAGCAGTGATTCACAGGCTTAAACATCCCATTAAAATCCTTAACCCTGCTTGTGTTAAAATGAGATGTATCAAGTTCCAGCAGGGAGTCGCATTCATTAAACATAAGTTTCATCGACTCGACATTTAAAGCTGCAGCATAAGTCCCCGATATTGACAACCTGAAATATTAATGCTATAATAAAGAAAAATTATTATTTGGAGGTATCCTATGAAACAGAAAAAAATAGCAGGTGTTGTACTGGCATCCTGTATGGCAGTATCCTCCGGGCTTCAGCCCCTTGCCCCCCTTGCAGAGAAGATTTCGTTTTCCATGTCCACCATTTCGGCAGGTGCGGTTTCTTCCGCAGATGATTTTTCTTTTGATGCTGAAACGGGCACAATCATAAGCTACCATGGTTCAGATGCAGATGTGGATATTCCCTCTGAGATTGACGGCGTGGCTGTGAAATGCATTGCTGGTTTTGCGTTTTCTAATTGCTTCAGCCTGACTTCCGTCACAATTCCGGACGGCGTGACAAGCATCGGAATGGATGCATTTTATTATTGCTCCAGCCTGACTTCCATCACAATCCCAGACAGCGTGACAAGCATTGGAGATGGTGCATTTTCTGGGACACCGTGGCTTGCCGCCAAAAGAGAAGAAAATCCCCTTGTCATTGTCAGCAGCATTGTAATTGATGGCAGTGACTGTGAGGGTGATGTTGTAATCCCCGACAGCGTGACAAGCATTGGTGAGTTTGCGTTTTCTAATTGCTCCAGCCTGACTTCCGTCACAATCCCCGACGGTGTGACAAGCATTGGGAATAGGGCGTTTTCTTATTGCGAAGGTCTGACTTCCATCACAATCCCCGACGGCGTGACAAGCATTGGTGAGTTTGCGTTTGAAAACTGCACCGGTCTGACTTCTGTCACAATCCCCGACAGCGTGACAAGCATTGGGTCTGGTGCGTTTTCTTACACACCGTGGCTTGACGCCAAAATAGAAGAAAATCCCCTTGTCATTGCCGGCAGCATTGTAATGGGTGGCTGGACCTGTGAAGGAGATGTTGTAATCCCCGATGGCGTGACAAGCATTGGTGAGCGTGCGTTTTCCGGATGCGAAGGTCTGACCTCCATCACAATCCCAGACGGCGTGACAAGCATTGGGAATTGGGCGTTTGCTTCTTGCGAAGGTCTGACTTCCATCACAATCCCCGACAGCGTGACAAGCATTGGGGAAAGTGCGTTTAATGGTTGCACCAGCCTGACTTCCATTACAATCCCAGATAGCGTGACAAACATTGGTGGCAGTGCGTTTTCTTTTTGCACAGGCCTGACTTCCGTCACAATCCCCGATGGTGTAACAAGCATTGGCGATTATGCGTTTTATAAGTGCACCAGCCTGACGGAAATCACAATCCCCGACGGCGTGACAAGCATTGGCGTGGGTGCGTTTGGAAGCTGCATCAGCCTGACTTCCATCACAATCCTGGGCAGTGTAACAAGAATCGATGAGGGTGCGTTTTATGATTGCACCAGCCTGACTTCCGTCACAATTCCCGAAAGCGTGACAATTATCGGTGAGGGTGCGTTTTCTCATTGCACCAGCCTGACAGATATCACAATTCTGAATCCTGACTGTGATATTTGCGACAGCAAGAGAACGATATGCAATGAATATGATGATGAGAATTACCCATTCACAGGCACGATTCACGGCTATACAGGCTCCACTGCAGAAGCATATGCAAAAAAATATGAGCGCACCTTTGTGTCCATTGGTGAGAATACGATTATTGCAAAGGGCGAGTGCGGCGCAGAGGGCGACAACCTTACCTGGACACTGGACAGCGCAGGCGTGCTGACCATCAGCGGCGAGGGTGCCATGGCGAATTGGCGTAAAATCGATGATTTGCCGTGGTATACAGAAAGGGAAAATATCACAAATGTGATTTTGCCAAACGGTCTGACAAGCATTGGTGAGAATGCGTTTGAAGACTGCTTCAGCCTGACTTCCATCACAATTCCCGACAGCGTGACAAGCATTGGTCATAGTGCGTTTACCGGATGCAACGGCCTGACTTCCGTCACAATTCCGGGCAGTGTAACAAGTATCGGTGGGCGTGCGTTTGAATTTTGCACCAGCCTGACTTCCGTCACAATCCCCGACAGCGTGACAAGCATCGGAGGATATGCGTTCTATTACACACCGTGGTTTAACGCCAAAAGAGAAGAAAATCCCCTTGTCATTGTCAATCACATTGTCATTGATGGCAGTACCTGTAAAGGAGATGTTGTAATCCCCGACAGCGTGACAAGCATTGGTGAAAGTGCGTTTTATGAGTGCACCGGCCTGACTTCCATCACAATTCCCGACAGCGTGAGAAGCATTGGTGAGAGTGCGTTTCTTTGTTGCACCGGGCTGACTTCCATCACAATCCCCGAAAGCGTGACAAGTATCGGTGGGGGTGCGTTTTATGAGTGTATCCGCCTGACTTCAGTTACAATCCCCGACAGCGTGACAAGCATTGGAGATGGTGCGTTTGCTAGGTGCATCAGCCTGACAGATATCACAATTCTGAATCCTGACTGTGATATTTACGACGGAAAGTCTACGATATGCAATGAATTTGATAGTGGAAAATATCCATTTACAGGCACGATTCACGGCTATGCAGGCTCCACTGCAGAAGCCTATGCAAAGAAATACGAAAGAACATTTGTTTCTCTGGGAGAATCACCAGTCAAAGCGCTTGCAACAGGAGATATCAACGGCGACGGCATCATTGGCGCAGATGATGCACAGGCAGTATTGCAGGCATATGTGAATACCATTTCCGACCTGGAGGATGGCCTGACCGATGCCCAGAGAAAGGCTGCGGATATCAACAAGGACGGCACAGTATCCGGCGATGATGCACAGCTGATTCTGCAATACTATGCGTATACCCTTTCTGACAAAGAGGTAACCTGGGAAGAACTGCTGAAATAATCGCCCCCCGAAACTATATTGACAAGTTTACCGGAATATGTTATAAAAAAAACTGAAATTATGGACTGATTGCGGGGAGACTATATATGAAATTTCATAGAAGCAATTTACAACAAATAGCGTGATTCATGTTATGTCAAGGAGACTAATATGAAGCGGTTGCTTATATCACAGGAATAAAAACAGCCTCTGCCGGATATAACTCCGGCAGAGGCTTCACTATTTCTTGATAAAAAGGATGTTTAAGAAAGCATTCTCTTAGCTTAATGGATTGATGGAATACTCCTCCTGTATTTCTTAACCTCTGAATTTTGAAGGAGTCATACCGACTTTTTCTTTGAATTGCCTCATAAAATGAGTTGAATTCTGATATCCGCAGGCAGATGCAATTTCGTTTATCTGTAGGTCAGTATCAGACAAGAGATGTTTTGCCATATCAATTCGTGTGTTGATGATATCATCCATAAAGCTGATTCCAAAATGTTCCTTGTATAATTTTTGTGCGTAGCTTCTGCTGATATTCAGACGTTTTGCGATATCTGTGAGATTCCAGTCCAGTTCAGGTGCTTTGTGAAGCTCATGTCTGATTTTTTTGAGATTGCTGATTCCTCTGAATCCTTTTTCTTTCGGCTGACTGCTTTCAAGCTGATTCCATAAAGCTGACAAGCTGTTTTCAGGATCAGAATCTATATTTCCGCAAACATAATAAGGCTCAGGAAAAAATGTAATTGATGAGCTTTCCTGCATTTTTCGTATAAAAACCTCTGTCTGAATCAGCATGTTTTCTGCTGTCTGACTGACAGCTTCGTTTTTTTGCAATGGAAATACAATTGCGAAAGTGCTTTTATCAAGTCGGGCCGTCAGCAGATTTTTACCTGACAGCAGTCGGATTGCATTTGCAAGAATCAGTTCTGACTGTGTTACATTATCAATCATCAGATTCTGTTTCTGAGTATTTAAAGTTGATGAATGCTTTGCAATGGTAACAAGCATTATCCCGCTTTTGTTAAGAATTTCCTTGTGATTTTCAAGAAATAAAAGCAAGCCCTTCTTACTGAGCATATCTGTCATAATATCATAAAGTGATACTTCCTCTATTTTTTTCTGCAGGTATTCTGCGTAAAGCTTGTGCCTGAGTGTTCGTATACCGTTTGCAACAGCACTCAGAAAATTGAAAAGCATAAGTGAAACTTTGAATTTTTCTGCATTTTCATAAACGAATCCGCAATAACCAAAAACCTGTGAAGAAGCATGAAGCGGCAGAATATACATTAACACAGGTTCGTGCGGCTTTGAAAGGAAAGGTGCTATATCAGATGTATCAAATAATTCAGATAATTCTCCCGTCTGCCATGCCTGTTTTGAAATTGCACAAAGC
>JAKSPJ010000013.1 GCA_024404915.1 Oscillospiraceae bacterium | reverse complement strand
AGTTTTCACACTTTTTGCTATTTAGTGTGTCTACTCTAAGGGGATTATATCAAAATGGTGAGTCTATGCTCGTTTCTATAGCCTGCTGTATACGTCTTGATACATAGTGTTCTGTAAACTTCTGTATGAGTATCTGCTTTCGGCTGTCCTTTTCTTTATTTGTCAGATGAATGACATCACATACGGACACGGGGTATCTGACGTTCACAAACCCTATCATTCATTTTCCGAATTAAACTCTGCTACAATTTCTTCAATCGTTTCGAGCGGGACTTTTGCTGCTTCAGCGATTTCTTCATTACTGAGCACGCCTTCACTTAAAAGATTTGCAATAATCAATATTTTATTCTGCATTTCTTTTTCTGAAATTCTATCTTCCATTGCTTTACTCATACGTTTTATTCCCTCCAATATTATTATGGTTTTCAATCAGTTCTAATAAACTGATACTACTGTTTGCTGAGGCTTGAACGGCGATCCAGTATGCCTCTGAAAAGCAGAATTCAAAAAAGCAGGCAGTAACCCCACATCATGAAGTAACTGCCTGCTCAATCTCATAACCAGCTATATAAGTCTTTTCTATTAGTTCATGAAAAACTTCTATCCAGGTCTGGAACTAATGCAAGGCTCACCGCTTCATATGAAATATACTGCTATGATAGCATTATTATCATCTTTTTCCGTTTTTTATCGGATGGCATCCTTCATGCTCTTAACATATTCCGCAACATGGGGTGCTGCATCTCTGCCATACTGCCCGATTCTTTTCACAATGGCAGAACCAACAATGACACCATCTGCATACTGGGACATCTCTTTTGCCTGCTCCGGTGTGGAAATGCCGAATCCGATTGCACATGGAATCTTGGTGTAATTGCGAATCTGTGCAGTGGTTTTGCCGATATCAGAACGAATCTCTGCACGTTCACCGGTAACGCCCAGGCTGGAAACCACATACAGGAATCCGTTTGCATCCGCTGATATCGTTGCAATTCGATTTTCAGAGGTGGGCGCAATCAGTGAAATAAAGTCTACGCCGCAGGACTGGAAAATGCCGGAGAATTCGTCTTTTTCCTCATGGGGAACATCCGGCAGAATCAGACCGTCAATACCGCATTCTGCGCATTTCTTCGCAAATTTTTCAATGCCGTAGGAGAAAATTACGTTGGCATATGTCATAAACACCAGCGGTACCTTTACATCTTTTCGCAGTTCGCAGACAAAATCAAAAATCTTATCTGTGGTAACACCGCCGGACAGTGCTCGAATATTTGCTGCCTGAATCACAGGGCCTTCTGCAGTCGGGTCAGAAAACGGAATACCCAATTCAATAATATCTGCGCCTGCTTCTTCCATGGCACGAACAATTTTTGCTGTTGTTTCCAAGTCCGGGTCACCGCATGTGACAAACGGAATAAATGCCTTTCCCTTCTGGAAAGCTTCCTGAATCTTACTCATGGATATCCTCCCCTCTGTATCGTGCAATTGCTGCACAGTCTTTGTCTCCTCTGCCGGAAACTGTAATGACAATAATCTGATTCTTGTCCATTTCAGGAGCAATCTTCATTGCATGAGCCACTGCATGGGCGGATTCAATTGCAGGAATAATACCCTCTGTACGAGAAAGAAACTCAAATGCATTTACAGCTTCGTCATCTGTGACTGCCACATACTCTGCACGGCCGATATCGTAAAGATGTGCGTGCTCTGGTCCGATGCCCGGATAATCCAGACCAGCGGAAATGGAGTATACAGGGGCAATCTGACCATATTCATCCTGGCAGAAATAGGACTTCATACCGTGGAAAATACCAAGCTTTCCAGTGTTGATAGTTGCTGCGGTCTCAAAAGTATCTATGCCTCTTCCAGCAGCTTCACAGCCAATCAGACGCACTTCCTTGTCTTCAATAAAATGATAGAATGTGCCAATTGCATTGGAGCCGCCACCCACACAAGCCATCACAACATCCGGGAGTCTGCCTTCCTTTTCCAGAATCTGTGTCTTGATTTCCTTGGAAATGACAGCCTGAAAATCACGGACAATTGTGGGGAACGGATGAGGGCCCATAACAGAACCCAGGCAATAATGGGTATCATCAATTCTGCTGGTCCATTCACGCATTGCCTCAGATACAGCATCCTTCAGCGTTGCTGTTCCTGTGGTAACAGGAATCACCTCAGAGCCAAGAAGACGCATACGGTATACGTTCAATGCCTGGCGTTTTGTGTCTTCTTCGCCCATGAATACAACGCATTCCATGCCAAGCAGTGCCGCAGCAGTTGCAGTCGCAACTCCATGCTGACCTGCACCTGTCTCCGCAATCAGTCTGGTTTTTCCCATCTTTTTTGCCAGCAGTGCCTGTCCCAGAACATTGTTGATTTTATGTGCACCGGTATGATTCAGGTCTTCACGCTTCAGATAAATCTTTGCACCGCCCAAAGCTTTTGTCAGCTTCTCTGCATAGTACAGACGGGACGGACGATTTGCGTATTCCTGAAACAATGCTTCCAGTTCCGCATTAAATTCAGGATCATTCTTATAATGATTATAGGCCTGTTCCAATTCTATCACAGCGTTCATCAGCGTTTCAGGAATGTACTGACCGCCATGAACTCCAAATCTGCCTTCTTGATTTGTCATGAAGTTTTCCTCCTATTTATCAGATATTCCAAGTATATTTTCTTTGGCAGTAATACACCATGTATATCACACCAACCATTGCAATCATGCTGAAACCCGTTCCGAGAAGTATCATCTTCCACAGCAAATGCCATGCTGCGAAGCAATCCCCTTGGCAAAGCCAGCAGAAGATATGCAGCTGCTCCCACTACGATGGGACAGCATCTGCCGCCCTTTTTGCGGTACAGATACAGGAATGCTGCAGGCAGTGCCAGAGGGCCTGCCAGACCACGCAAGATAAACAGCGCAATCTGACCGTTTGAAAAACTATTGTTTTCTCCATGCCCGTACCGTTTCAGCCATATCTTTCATTTTCTGGAAATCCTTTTTTCCATCTGTCTCCACACCGCTGCTGACATCAAGGGCAAAGGGCTGATAATGTTCCAATACCTGTGCAGCATTTTCCGGAGATAAGCCTCCTGCCAGAAAATATGTCCTTTTCACGGCAGAAAGCAATGACCAGTCGAACTGTTTGCCACTGCCTGTTCCGGAATCCAGCAGCACCATGTCCGCATTGCAGGACTCCGCCTGCTGAATGTTCTCCGCTGATTTCACCTGAAAGGCTTTTATGACCGGAAGACCTGTTGCTTTCTGCACCGCTGAGATATACGCTGCATCCTCCTGCCCATGGAGCTGAATATACTGTATAATCTGCGAATCCGTATATTTTTGGATATCGTCCAGCTCTGCATTGACAAATACGCCAACCAGCGGAATTTCCTGATTCAGCTTTTCACGGATTTCCACAGCTGTGTCCCAGGAAATAGAGCGGCGAAATCCGGAGGATAGAATCATCCCTGCAAAATCCGGACACACCGCATTGGCGTACGCCGAATCCTGCCCGGACATCAATCCGCATATTTTCAGCTTGCTCATAAAGCTTCGCCCTTCAGCCAGCGCATTTTCTCAGCTTTATCCTCTGCACGCATCAGCGTTTCACCAATGAGAATGGCATTTGCCTTGGCATCTCTTGCGGCCTGAATATCCTCCGGTGTCCGGATGCCGCTTTCCACCACAAACAGGGTCTCCTTCGGACAGCAGGAAATCAAATCCAGGGCGTGCTGCGGATTCACGGAGAAGTCTTTCAGATTGCGATTGTTGACACCGATAATACCTGCGCCGATATTTACCGCACTCAGAATCTCCTTCTCGTCATGTGCTTCTACCAATACAGACAAGCCAAGAGAATCTGCAATCGCATGATACTCCTGAAGCTGTCCTTCATCCAGAATGGCGCATATCAGAAGAATGGCAGATGCGCCAAGCAGTTTTGCTTCATAAATCATGTAGGGGTCTACGGTAAAATCCTTACGAAGACAGGGTATCTGCACCGTTGAGGCAATTTCCTGCAAGTATTGATCAGAACCCAGAAAATACTTCGGCTCTGTCAGCACGCTGATGCAGTCCGCACCTGCAACCTCGTAATCCTTTGCAATCTGCAAATAGGGAAAATCAGGAGCAATCAAGCCCTTAGAGGGAGATGCCTTCTTGCATTCACAGATAAAAGCCACATCATCACACTCTTTATTGCGCTTCTCAATGGCTCTGCGGAATGCAAACGAACCCTTTGGCATCTGCTCCGCATCACGGCGGAGGGATTCCAGCGAACGCACTTTTTTATTCTCATTGGTACGGTCTGCGGCACACTGTGCCAGTGTATCAAGAATTGTTCCCATTGCCATCACCGATTGGATGCTTCAATAAATGCGTTCAGCTGAGCCGCTGCCTTGCCGCTGTCAATCAGTTCCCCTGCAAGAGCAATACCATCTGCCAGTGTTGCTGCCTTGCCAGCAATATACAAGGCTGCGCCGGCATTCATAAGCACTGCATTGCGCTTATGGCCCTTTTCTTCTCCGGAAAGAATTGCCTTTGTAATTCTTGCATTATCCTCCGGCATGCCGCCGGCAAGGTCATCCCTGGAGCACCGTTCAAAGCCGAAATCTTCCGGTGAAATGGTATATGTTTTGTACTGATCGCCCTCAAATTCGCAGACAAGTGTTTCTGCGCTCAGGGAGATTTCATCCAACTTGTCCATACCATAGACAACCATACCACGCTCTACGCCCAGGCGAACCAGAACCTCTGCAAGGGTATTCACCAGAGAAGCATCGTATACGCCGATGACTACTCTTTTGGCATTTGCAGGGTTGGTCAGCGGTCCAAGAATATTGAATACAGTACGGATGCCAAGCTCCTTTCGGATTGCACCCACATACTTCATGGATGTGTGGTAAATCTGTGCAAAACAGAAGCACATACCCACTTCGCCCAGCAAGGCTGCGGCCTTTTCCGGCTCCTGACGAATGTTGACTCCCAGTGCCTCCAGGCAATCTGCTGCACCGCTCTTGGAAGATGCTGCACGGTTTCCGTGCTTTGCAACCTTCGCACCGCCTGCTGCAATAACAATAGCAGAGGTTGTGGAAATATTAAAGCTGTTGGCATTATCTCCGCCGGTACCCACAATTTCTACGACATCATAATTGTGCTCCACATGCAGGGCATGATCACGCATTGCTGCTGCACAGCCTGTAATCTCGCTGATGGTTTCAGCCTTGGAACTCTTTGTAGAAAGTGCAGACAGAAATGCTGCATTCTGTGTCGGAGTGGTTTCTCCGTTCATAATCTCATTCATAACGCCATATGCTTCTTCATATGTCAGGTCTTTCTTATCAACAACCTTCTTGATTGCTTCAGAAATCATTTTCGGTTTTCCCTCTTTCTTATCAATATTTTGCATGAGAATCGGCTGGGCTTGATTGAGCACATAATCAGATGTGCTTTTCAGGAAACTGCGAAGCATTTCCTTGCCATCCGGTGTAAGAATGGATTCCGGATGGAACTGCACTCCATAAATGGAATACTGCACATGCTGTACAGCCATGATTTCACCGTCTTCTGTAGCAGCAGTCACCTCCAGACAGCTGGGAAGCGTCGCATCATCTGCCGCCAGGGAATGGTATCTTGCAACCTTTGCCTGCTCCGGAATATTCTGGAACAACGGGCACTTTTTGGAGAAACGTACCATGGACTGCTTTCCATGCATCAAAGATTTAGCATGAACAATCTTCGCACCAAATGCGGCACAGATTGCCTGATGGCCAAGACAGACACCCAGAATCGGGATTTTATCTCCAAGCTGCTTTACGACATCAATAATCACGCCTGCATCTTCCGGTCTGCCGGGACCGGGAGAAAGAATAATATGGGAAGGATGCAGTGCTGCAATTTCGTCCACACGAAGGGCATCATTCCGGATAACCTTGATATCCTGCGTCAGTTCACCAAGATACTGATACAGATTATAGGAAAAGCTGTCATAATTATCAATCAACAGAATCATGATTCAGTACCTCCGCTTCCTTCAAAGCACGCACAACTGCTGCTGCCTTATTAATGCACTCCTGATATTCCTTCTCGGGAACAGAATCTGCCACGATGCCTGCACCGCTTCTTACAAACACAGTGTTATTCTTGCGGTAGGCAAGACGAATGGCAATACAGGTATCTGTGTCACCCTGGAAGGAGATGTATCCGATAGCGCCGCCGTATATACCACGCTTTGTGCCTTCCAGTTCACCAATCAACTGACAGGCACGAATCTTCGGTGCACCGGAAAGAGTTCCGGCAGGAAGCACAGCTGCTATGGCATCCAGACCGTCACAGTCCTCACGAATCTCGCCTCGGACAGTCGAACCGATATGCATAACATGGGAATAGCGCTCAATAGAATGCAGCTTCTCCACTTCCACAGTACCGAATTTACTGATTTTGCCAAGGTCATTTCTTCCCAGGTCAACCAGCATATTGTGCTCTGCAAGTTCCTTTTCATCGGAAAGCAGATCGGCTTCCAAAGCCTTATCCTCTGCCTCGTCTTTTCCTCTGGGACGTGTACCTGCAAGCGGGAATGTGTGCAGTACGCCATTTTCAAGATTTACCAGTGTTTCCGGAGATGCACCTGCAACCTCAACATCTGTGCCGGAGAAATAGAACATATAGGGAGAAGGATTCAGCGTTCTCAGCACACGGTAGGTATCCAGCAAAGTACCCTCAAACGGTGCGCTGAAGCGGTTTGCAAGAACAATCTGGAAAATATCGCCCTCATATATATAGTGCTTTGCTTTTTCCACCATACCACAGTAGGTTTCTTTGTTAAACAGCGGAGTCAGTTCTCCTGTCATTCGGCTGACCGGTTCCTGATGCGGTGTGCCGTTTTTCAGGAGTTCTGCCATCTGTTTCAGGGAAAGCTTTGCTTTGTGATACTCCGTTTTTGGGTCATCCAGCCGCATATTGGCAATCAGCACAATCTTCTGGCGGAAGTGGTCAAATGCAATCACCTTGTCAAAAAGCATAAGATCCAAATCACAGAAGTGATTGTCATCTTCCTTTGCAGTCCGTATTGTCGGCTCAAAATAGCCAAGATAGTCATAGGAGAAATATCCCACCAGACCACCTGTAAACGGGGGAAGATAATCCAGTTTCGGGCTGCGGTATTTTCCAAGCAGCTGACGAAGATAGTGTGCAGGGTCATCTGTTTCCAACTCCACATCACCAATTTTCAGGATTCCGTTACGGCAGGAGACTGCCATTTTCGGATCATATCCCAGAAATGTATATCTGCCGTGAGAATTCGGGCCGGATACAGACTCCAGAATATAGCAATGGGAAGAAATATGCTTCAGAATACGAAGCACCTGAATCGGAGTATAGTCATCAGCCAGCAATTCACAGCTGATGGGCAATACATTGTATTCAGATTCTGCCGCAAATCTGCATGCTTCTTCCAGGGTCAAAGAATAATTCACTGCAAAAACCTCCTTTGAATTGCGGATGGGTACAAAAAAACGACTCATCCTGAACTGAAGAAACCAGTCAAGGACGAGTCGTTGTTACGCTCGCGGTGCCACCTTGATTCGCCTGCAGCGCAAACTGCGCATTGCAAACGCACTTTTACAGGATACAATTATATCCCTGACAAATAACGGCTGTCCATCCGTCACAGTTTTACCAGTTACACTGACTGTGCCCTCAGCGGGCCATTTGCTGCACTGTCTCCTCCCCGGCTCTCAGCACCCCGGGTTCTCTGTATGGTCATATACAGCTTTATCTCCGCTTCAACGGTTTACATGTTTATACTATACAGCATTATTCTGATTTTGTCAATAGCTTTTAAAAATATTTATTTTTTAATATAATATGAACAGCCAATATAAAGAGAACCACTCTGCCGCTGCAATGAACGGCAGAGTGGTTTCAGATGCATTATTCGATTACTGTTTTACTTCAACCTGGGCGCAGTCAGATGCAAGCATTCCAAGCAGCATCCAGAATACAGGAGATACTGTCAACACAGATACACCCACCAGAGAAGCCAGCAGATACAGCACAACTGCCGCACCCATGGCAAGCTTTTCCCAACCTGGCATTTCCCTGCGGCGTTTCCAGGCAATCCAGATACTGCTGACAATCGTTACCAGATACAGCAGCAAAGAGAAAATGCCTCGTGTTGCAGCAATATAAAGAAAATCATTATATGGACGATCAATAGAATTGACCTCCATACTGATATCCATTGTGGTGTGGAGCTGTGTAAAGCCGAAATTATCCGGTCCGGTTCCGGAAAGCGGATACTTTTTGATTGCCCGGACTGCCTCACTCTGGCAATGCTTCAGCACAGACACTGCATCATAGATATCAAAGTCATGCTCACGGGCACTGCTGTAGGGGCCGCATGCGCCCAGACGGTAGTATCCGTCATCCCACACAATACCGCCATCCATCAGAGTATAGCCATTGGCCAGCTGTTCATCCGTGGCAGTATTATAGGAATGCTGCAGCGCAGGTGTGAAAAATGCCCATGCAAATCCGCATGCCGCACCAGCAATCACCAAAGCGCAGGATTTCAGGGCTTTCATTCCCTGGGATTTCCGTTTGACAGCCAGAAGAATCACCGCCAGAAGAATTGCCCCGCAGCCTGCAACCAGACCTGCAATCACCTGGGTACGGAAAGCAAATACCACAGAACCGACAGCGCAGATTGCCGCCAGAATCCGGGTTTTCTTCTCCTCTGCAAAATACATTGCGCAGATGGAGATGCAGGAAAGAATTGCAAGAAGCATTGCAAATGTAATGGGGCTGTCTGTAAATCCGCTGGGCAGATAGACATTCTGATACAGCAGCGGATCAACCATTTTATACTGAGAAGCAAAACCAAACAGGGATTGCAGAAGTGCCCAGAAGCATTGTGCAATGCCAAAAATAATAATACCGTTCAGAAATTTTTTTCGCAGCTCACGCTGACGGAACATGGATCCGACATAAAACATAGCACCGTACATTAAGAGGGTGAACCATCCCTCGTCTCTGCCGTCCCAGCCGAACAATGCGGAATTGTAATCAAAGGCAAGGAACATGGATATCATTGCGATTACCAGCGACGCTGCTATAGACAAATACGGAATCAAAGTCATCTTTGTGTATTGCAGGCGCATCATCCCGACTACAGCGGCAATGAGTGCAAACACACCGCCAATAGAAAAAATAGTGGCAATGCTTCGGAGTGCAATCAGCAGAAAGCCCACCAGCATACCCATACCGCCGCCTGCGACCCACTGGGACATTCTGCTGCCGATGGAATATGTCATTTGCCAAACCGCTTCAGAAGCAGCATTTGCCCAGAGCATGCCTAGCAGCAGCTTCACACAGAAGGCACGGTACTTGTCCAGATCCATATTCAAAATAAAATTAGATTTTTCTGTGGTTCCAAATATTGTTTTAGCCATATTATTCACTCTTCTACAAGAATGCGCATGACTCACCGAATCATGCGCATCAGTTTTTTATTTTGCAACGTCAACGGCACGGCTCTCACGAATCAGGTTAACCTTAATCTGACCGGGATATTCCATGTCATTTTCAATTTGCTGAGCAATCTGTCTTGCAACCAAAACCATCTTCTCATCGTCGATGATTTCGGGCTTCACCATGATGCGGACCTCACGGCCTGCCTGCATAGCAAAGCACTTCTCAACGCCTTCATAGGAAGAACAAATCTCCTCCAGCTTCTGGAGACGCTTGATATAGCTCTCAAGATTCTCGCTGCGGGCACCGGGTCTTGCTGCGGAAATTGCGTCTGCTGCCTGAACAATACAAGCAATTGCTGTACGGGGTTCCACATCGTTGTGGTGGGCTTCAATCGCATGAATGACTTCCTGCGGTTCTTTGTACTTACGGCCCACATCCACACCGATTGCAACGTGAGAGCCTTCGATTTCAGCAGTCAGTGCCTTACCGATATCGTGGAGCAGACCTGCACGTCTTGCCATATTTGCATCAACACCAAGCTCTGCTGCAAGAATGCCGGAAAGCATTGCAACCTCGATGCTGTGGTTCAGAACATTCTGACGATAACTGGTTCTGAACGTCAGTCTGCCAAGCAGTCTGATCAGTTCCGGATTCAGGCCATGCACATTGGTCTCCAGGACGGCACGTTCGCCCTCCTGCTTAATGCGCTTTTCCACTTCTCTGCGTGCCTTGTCAACCTTCTCCTCGATGCTTGCCGGATGAATTCTGCCGTCAACAATCAGCTTTTCCAGTGCAATTCTGGCAACCTCACGGCGAACCGGATCAAAGCAGGACAAAGTGATTGCTTCCGGGGTATCATCAATAATCAGATCAACACCGGTCAAAGACTCGATGGAACGGATATTACGACCCTCACGGCCAATGATACGGCCCTTCATTTCGTCATTGGGAAGAGGCACAACAGAAACAGCCACCTCAGAAACCTGCTCTGCTGCACACTTTGCAATTGCCATGGAAATATGGCTTCTGGCAATATCATCGCAGGATGCTTTAATCTGCTGCTCGTACATTGTGACCTTGACTGCCTTTTCATGAACCAGTTCCTGATCCAGTTTCTCAAGCAGATAATCCTTTGCCTGATCCTTGGAGAACTCAGAAATACGCTCCAGCAAATCAAGCTCACTCTTCTTCATGCGCTCAATTTCCTCGGTGCCGTTCTTCTTAATCTCTTCCGCTTCCGCCAGGCGCTCTTCAGCCTGATGCATCTTGTTATGAAGCTGCTCTTCCTTGCGCTCGTAGTTCTCAACCTTTTTATCAAGATTCTCTTCTTTTTGCTGAATTCTGCGTTCCTGTCGGGTCATATCTGCACGGCGGTCCTTGATTTCCTTTTCCGCTTCTGTTCTCAGCTTGAAAATTTCATCCTTTGCCTCAACCAATGCTGACTTCTTGTGATCTTCTGCCTCTTTGGATGCAGAAGAAAGAATACGTTCAGCTTCTTTTTCTGCGCTGCCGATTGCAGCTTCTGCCTCACGTTTTCTGCGCTCAATACCCTTTGTGATGCCTCGGGACTCAGCCGCTTCAACCTGTTTTGCTGTATCCTGTTTTGCTTTGCCGTAACCCAGTGCGAATCCCACACCGGTACCCAACAGCAGCGCAACAAGAATCAACACTCCCACAAGACCGGGAGCCATACTTGCTGCCATCATGATAGTACTCATTAGCATATCTGTGATTTCCTCCTTCATTATCAAATGTTTTTGTATATTTCATCTGATTCTGCGGCAGGAAAATCGCCGTTTGATGATTCAGTTCTATGATGAAAGAATGTTCCGCTCATTTCTTTTTCTGGCGGATTTGCTCATTGTATCTCTCCACTTACGCCAACCTGACATGGCATATATACATAAAATCAACAGCGGCAACTGCCGCAAAACACCATCGAAAGTCAAATAGTCCCTGACTCCCGGTGCAATGCATAATACACATATATATTATACTATGCTTTCCCGGGAAAGTCAAGGACTATTTCATAATTCTCTAATTATTTTTATATATAATCAATACGATGCTGTCATGTGAGAAATCAGCACACGCCATACTGCTCACGATATGCAAGCATCTGCGGCAAATATGCCTTACCATCCACAACACCGTTTTCAATTGCAGCAATGATGTCGCTGACAGTCACGATGGAATACACATCAATTCCGAACTCTTCCTTCACTTCCTGCACAGCAGATTTCTCGCTCTGCAGGCCTTTTTCCTGACGGTCAACTGTAATGATCATACCTGTGATATCTACATCAGCAACAGATTTCAGTTTCGGATAAACCTCACGCAGTGCCTTACCGGAAGTCATAACATCCTCAATCAGAATAACCTTGGTACCGTTCTCCAGCTTAGAGCCAACAATCATGCCGCCCTCTCCATGGTCCTTGACCTCTTTACGGTCGTAAGCGTAGCCGACCTCAATATTATGCTCTTTCCACAATGCGATTGCTGCGGAAGCAGCCAGCGGAATACCCTTGTATGCAGGTCCGAACAGCACATCAGCCTTCAGGCCGTGTTCCTGGATGCATGCTGCATAGTATTCACCGAGTCTGCACAACTGCTTGCCGGTCTTATAATTTCCTGTGTTGATAAAATAAGGTGCCTTTCTGCCGGATTTCAACGTGAAATCACCAAATGTCAAAACTCCGCACTCTGTCATAAACTGGATAAATTCCTCTTTGTAATTCATACCGTTCATCCTTTCTCAGATAGAAATTATATTTCATTTCGGCATACAAATCCGAAATGCCGTTGGAAGAGCCGCCTCATTCAGCAGCTGCTCCATCGTAACCCAATGAAAACACTGCGGCATGTTTTTTACCTGCACATGGATACAGGTCATATGCCATTCAATATGTGTAAAAATATGTCTGCATTTTCGCTCGGAACATACTTCCTCCGCCTGCACACCCCATGCAGACAAAGTATGCAGCGCTTCCTGTGTCTCCAGGGTGCCATCCGTATGCGGAAACTCCCACAAGCCTGCCAGCATACCGCTGTCCGGCCGTTTTCGTATTGCAAACTTCTGACTGCATTCCAGCAGAAACACAGTATAGTGCTCCTTACGGCGTTCTTTCTTCTTCATGCGCACCGGCAGTTCCATTACCTGATTCTGCGCCAGTGCCAGGCAATTCTCTTTCAGCGGGCAAACATCACAACGTGGTGCGCCATTCGGAATACAGACGGTTGCGCCCAGTTCCATCAAAGCCTGTGTCAGTTTACCGCAGCTGCCCTCCCCCACAGGAAGGCATGTGGTATAAATCCCGCCCAATATTCCTGTGATATCCGCTCTGACGGCCTGCTCATCCACACAACGGCCGTCGCAGGTCAGGCGTGAGTATACACGAAGCACATTTCCATCCACCGCCGGAACAGGCTTGTCAAAGCAAATGGATGCAATCGCTCCTGCTGTATACGGACCTACACCGCTTAAACTCAGAATATCAGAATATTCTTCCGGAAACTTTCCATGAAAATCCTGTATAATCTGATTGGCTGCTTTCTTCAGATTGCGTGCACGGCTGTAGTAGCCGAGCCCCTCCCAAAGCTTCATCAGCAGCTCATCATCACAATCACTAAGGTCTTTTATTGTGGGAAGTGTCTGCATAAAACGCAAAAAATAGGGTTTTACCGCTTCTACTCGTGTCTGCTGCAGCATAATTTCAGATACCCACACATGATATGGATCCTGATTTTCCCGCCAGGGAAGCTTCCTGGCATGTGCTGCATACCAGGGAAGCAATCGTTCTGTCAGCTGTTCTAATCCTGCATTCTGCAAAACACTTTCCTCACTTGCTTCATCAGATATTATAAAGAATCTCAGAATATGCCGGGAACGGCCACTGTTCCTGCGGAATCAGTACCTCAAGGGCATCCGCAGTGGTACGCAGCCGGCTCATAGCAGGAATCACACTCGTGCGATATGTCTTTGCCTTCTCCAAAGAGGATGCAATCCGTGAAACATCAGACAAGCATTCACGCAGATCCTCAATCGAATCATAAAGGCTTGCCGTCAGATCACTGATTTGTGATGCCAGTACATCCTCTACAGCAGAGCTGATATTCAGCATAGGAGAAATATTCTGCTTTGTAATAATTGCATCGCACAACTGCTTTGTATAGCTGATGCAAACAGGCAGAATCTTTTTGCGTGCAATATCAAGCATGGTTTTTGCTTCAATAAATACGGTCTTGCTGTAGTTATCCAGCAGGATTTCCTTTCTGGAGGAAATCTCAGATTTATTGAGCACGTTCATTTCTTCAAACAGTGCCACAAACTCCGGTCTGTCATACTGCTCCAGAGATTCCACAGTGGAAGGATAGTTGGGCAGATTACGGCGCTGACACTCCTTGAACCATTCATCGCCATAGCCATTGCCATTAAAAATAATATCTTTATTCTCACGGATAGAACGGACAATCAATTCATGCAGGGCAGTCTGGAAATCATCTGCCTTCTCAAGTTCTTCGCAGAATTCAGTAATTTCATGTGCAAAAATGGTGTTCATCACAAAATTGAAGCAAGAAATGGAATCCGCAGAACCAAGCATACGGAATTCAAATTTATTGCCGGTAAATGCCATAGGAGAGGTTCGGTTGCGGTCTGTGGTATCCTTTCGGAACTGAGGCATGGCATTTACGCCAAGGTTAAAGCGGACCTTACCGAAATCATCCAGTGCCTTGCCCTGTTCAATGGCGTCCAGTACCATCTGAAGGTCGTCACCGATGAATACAGAAATAACAGTTGGCGGTGCTTCATTTCCGCCAAGACGGCAATCATTGCCGGCAGATGCAGAAGCAATACGAATCAAAGGTGCATACTCACGCACACCCTTCAGGAATGCACAAAGCACCAGAAGGAACTGCAGGTTATCCTGGGGTGTTTCGCCCGGATCCAGCAAATTCTGCCCATCATCTGTGGAGATGGACCAGTTGTTGTGCTTGCCAGAGCCGCTGATGCCTGCAAAAGGCTTCTCGTGAAGCAGGCAGACCAGATCGTGCTTCAAAGCAATCTTTTTCATCAGCTCCATTGTCAGCTGGTTGTGGTCAGCTGCAATATTGGATGTGGTATAAACAGGAGCAAGCTCATGCTGTGCCGGTGCAACTTCATTGTGCTCTGTTTTTGCATAGATGCCAAGCTTCCACAGCTCTACATCCAGCTCACGCATAAAATCAGACACACGCTGTGTCAGGTTTCCGAAGTAATGGTCATCCATTTCCTCGCCCTTCGGCGGCATTGCACCAAACAGGGTTCTTCCCGTCAGAATCAGATCTTCACGGGCATCATAACTGGATTTGTCAATCAGGAAATACTCCTGCTCCGGGCCGACATTTGTCACAACGCGCTGTACCTTCGTATTACCAAACAGACGAAGCATTCTGACAGTTGCCTGGCTGACAGCCTCCATGGAACGAAGGAGAGGTGTCTTTTTATCCAGTACTTCACCGGTATAGGAAACAAATCCCGTAGGAATGCAAAGGGTACGATCCTTGATAAACGCATCAGAAGTTGGATCCCAGGCTGTGTAGCCGCGAGCCTCAAATGTGGCACGCAGTCCGCCGGACGGGAAAGAGGAAGCATCCGATTCACCTTTAATCAGTTCTTTCCCTGTCATATCCAGAATGACATTGCCTCCCGGCAGCGGTGTCAGAAAAGCATCATGCTTTTCAGCGGTAATGCCGGTCATGGGCTGGAACCAGTGGGTAAAGTGGGTGCAGCCCATCTCCACGGCCCAATCCTTCATTGCATTTGCCACAACATCTGCCGCATCTCTCGGCAAAGGTGTTCCCATTCTTCGTGTGCACATGACTGCTTCATACACCTTTTTCGGAAGACGGTCACGCATCACCTTCTCATTAAAAACATTGCAGCCGAAATAGCTGTCCGGCGAAACATTCGGATTTGAATTCTGATTCATCATAAATTCAATTTGCTCCTTTCATCTCAAGTCGGCACTATGCCGATTCCTTACAATCCATATTATAACAGAAAACAAGTGAAATTGCAAGTGCTGAAGGGCAAATTCCCGAAAATAGATTTTTCGCTGCTGCACTGAAGAACAACCTTCCTTTCCTCTGCGCATAGCTGCATCTGTGTACTGGTAATTTTGCATAATAATGAGCGGCATATTTTATAATAGGTATCGAAAGTATAAAATCAGGATTTTTTTCAAAAAATCTCTTGACATTTTTAAAGAGACATGCTATAATTATATTCACAGTGTTGGTAAGACACACGCTGAGTATTGAATGCGAGTGTAGTTCAATGGTAGAATTCCAGCCTTCCAAGCTGGTTACGTGGGTTCGATTCCCATCACTCGCTTCTGTCATTTTTTATGTGGCATGTGCGCCTTTAACTCAGCTGGATAGAGTAACTGCCTTCTAAGCAGTAAGTCAAAGGTTCGAATCCTTTAAGGCGCGTTCTTGACGACTGCCTAAGCAGATTTTCTCTTTCGTGGTTGTTGACAATTAAATATGGTGGGTATAGCTTAGTTGGTTAAAGCGTCGGATTGTGGTCCCGAAGACCGAGGGTTCGAATCCCTCTACCCACCTTCAAAAAAAGCTGTAAAACAAGTTCGTTTTACAGCTTTTTTCATTATTCCCCCCTGCTATGTGAAGCAATCTGACACCTGGAATTTCAGCTTGCGGGAATGAAGGGAGTACATGCTTTGTTTAAGATATACTGTTTATGAGGATCCTATCGATTCCTCGCTAAATAGGAATTTGTGGAGGTGTTTATAATTAAAAAGTATATGAAAGAAATCGTAGTATTAATAGTACAATTACTCATGTTTTATGTATTTCCATTAACGTCAGGACCTACTGATGCTATGGGAATGGTGCTGTTAATTATAGTCGCAACTTTTATACTTGCGATAATTATGGGCAGTGTGTCAAAGAAGAAAGTCAAGTATGTATATCCTCTTTTGGTATCTGTTCTTTTTATCCCTTCCATTTTCATCTATTATAATGAATCAGCGTTCATACACTCCATTTGGTATTTAGTCATTTCCTTCGTAGGATTGTTGATAGGTATGTTGATACAGTTTTTATCCAGTAGAAAGTGAGCTAAATTTGAATTTGACGAACTGGCTTAAATCGTCATTAAGCTGAGTTTGTTAGGCAGTTTAAACTAATCTGTTTTGATTAAGAAAATACATTGTTACGGAGATTATTTATGGGGAACTTTTTTACATCCACACAGATTTATAATCCAAAACTGCTTGATCGAGAGCAGTTTATCAACTTTTTCTGTGAAGAAATGAAGAAGAATGGCTATGTTACCAGTAACAGCGATGAGAGCGAAGTATCCTACATTCTAAGATTTTCAGATAAATGCAAATGGGTGACCTTAGCCTCAGAAGCCTACGAGCAAGGCAATCAGCTTTCTCAATCTGATACTGGCAGAATAGCGAAGATGCTCAAGACCGTATGCATTAATACAACTGTTATCGACAGCGATTGTGCTACACTTGATTTATATGACAAAAGCGGAAAGAAGAAAGACTCTCTTATCATGGGGCGAGCCGATGACTACTTCGGGGATGATATTCCTGAACCAATCGAGAGCGTGTGGGCTCCGCTTTTAGAGAAGGGGTATTCGTGGAATCAACTTTTAGATGTGCGTAACGGTGACTACGTCTTTGTCGAGGAGGGGCTGTCAGAGATAGCGCCGATTATTGGCATGGACAGTGAAGGTATTCTTTTTTCAGTCAAAAGTAGGAGTATCGATGCACACACTCCTGTCCTGAATTCCAAAAGAACGGATGACAATAGGGGAAGAAAGCTTACTGTAAACGCTGCATTTAAACAAATTTTAGGGGATGTTCTTGAACCTTTAGGATTTGTGAAAGCGAAAACAAAACTACCGTATTTCATCCGTGTAGTAAATGATGATCTGTTTCATATTATCGGTTTACGCAACCACGGTTCAGGAATATCTATTGTAAGCGGAGCAGCTACGGTATATCGCAAAGAAATCAATTTCAACAACAATCAGCGCTATGATAGTTCATGGTTAAAACCAATATCAGAATTCTATAAATATCGTCACAGATATGATTCTGATCGAAAGCTGGAGTTAAGCATGATGTGGTTCAGCTACCTGAAAGATGATACGGATTCGTTGATATATGCTTTTAAGCAGGCTTCAAATAAATTGATTGAGTGGGTATTGCCTGTACTGAATCAGATACGCACTCCTGACGATATGATAGGATATATGTTTTCTATGGGTGGGTATGTATATCCTTTATTAGTTGAAAAGTATAATCCGGAAGATGGATATCCATGTAGTGATGGAGCATTGATGCTGACTTTAGATGACCCTTATTCCTTTGTGGAACAGGAAAAAAAAGTACGATTAGACCGTGCTTTATATGAATTGGAGCACCAGGTGAATGGTCGTACAAAAGAGCAGTATGAGACTGTGTGTGAGCTTATTTGTAATCAGTACGAAAAGAACAAAGAACAGCTTTCACATATACTTGAAAATCCTGATGTGCGTGAATTGTACCTTAAAGAAGTTCATAGGCGAAAATTAAGGAATACAGAGATTCTCAAATCGTACGGCTTAAAAATTTAAAAATCATCATATAATAAGATAGAAAGGCTGCGTAAATGTTGCTATTCCGAAGGTGAAAGCTGCGAATGTTTTTAGTCCTATTGGAACAGTAACAGTAACAGTTAAAAAAGATCCGTTTCCATCCAAATATTCCGCATCTAACGTTCCTGAAATAGAGGCTCAGTTAGAAGATGAAGCTAATAGCGATTTGTTGTTCAGCGCAAATAAATGGCTTACTCTTAGATTTGCAAGTTTGGTTTCTATACTTTTCTTCATAATAATCACTCCTGTAATTGATTCTGACATCGTGTCATTATAGGTGTTATATCACTATTCTGACATTGTGTCAATATAAAATTTGAATAATATGTAAATAAGGAATTTGCATATTTTAGGATATTCGTTTTTGGTGTTTTTTTCACAGCGTTATATTAAATCACATTTCAGCAAGCTTTTTAATATCATTTGCTGACGGATTAACTTACCCTCAATAAACTCCGCTTCCGCCTGATGCTGCGAAAAGGACACTCCTCTTTCCTGAACTTAGATCAGAAAACACCTGCAATCTTGTCCGTGGTGTTTCGCATGAGGTTGAGAGAGGTGAATCAGCTGATTCCCGAAATTGCTCTTGGTATCATTGTATTCTAAAAGTGCCTTTCACATATATAGGAGAAAATGATTAATTCGCAACCTTCTGAACAAAACGTTTCCAACTGGTTTCAACTATAAAACGCTCTCAAATGCTCTAACTGTTGAAATGCAACAAACAAATTATGGGCTAACAACAAAGCAAATCTATTGAAAAAAATATTCGATTATGATATAATAGAATCAGTGAAAACGTGTAAAGTGAGTTTCACTTATTTCTTCATTTTCGATGCGTGGAGTATTACTGAATTACTTGCATCAGCGAATGAAGCTGTTCCTGAGTTTTTCACTGTCGGCACGACTTATCAGCATTTCATTCACGGTTCTGTCAATGGTGGCGGACGTAATAAATACAAAATGGAGAGCATTATATGAGTAATAAACTGAAAACTATTATATCTATTGTGTTATCTGGAGCGATGTTGTTTTCATCATCAATGACAGTATCTGTTAATGCAGTTGATACCAAAGAAGTTCTTTCTGATAATGAACTGAACGATTATATTGAAGAATATATAGATACCGAAAAAACACCCGGACTTGCACTTACAGTTGTTAATGAAAATGATGTTTCGTATAAGAACTGGGGATTTGATAATATCTCTGAGCAAATACCGATTACTGAAACAACACATTTTGAATTAGCATCTGTTTCCAAAGCATTTACAGCTTTATCAGTATTGCTGTTACAGGAAGAAGGCAAACTTTCAATCAATGATTCTGTTTCTGATTACCTTCCGTGGTTCAATGTTAAATGGAATGGTGAAAACTATGATTTGAAAATCTGGCATTTGCTTAATCATACATCAGGAATTCCGGAAGAAAAAACATTCAGCAAGATTAAATCCGGAACAGATGATAAACTCAAGGAAGAAACTGCAAGGCTTGCTGTGAATTTGAATTTGAATTTTGAACCCGGAACAGATTTTGAATACTGTAATCTTGGATACGATATACTTGCATATCTGACAGAGGTTGTTGCAGAAAAGCCGTTTGAAGAATATGTTACAACAGAAATCTTTCAGCCGATAGGTATGAATGACAGTGGATATGATATTCCTACAGCACAAGGATATCAGAAATGTTTCGGTCAGATTATAGAATACAATGCTCCACGTTTTAAAGGGAGTCAGGGCGACGGATATGTTATCACAACAACATCAGATATGTCATTATGGATAAAAGCACAGCTTGGCAATATGGAACTTCCTGAGAAACTGAAAAATGCAATAGAAAAATCTCATCATATTTATGAAGATAATCAGTACATAAAATGCGGAGAAATGGAAGATGGCACAGAGAGATTTTATGCTAACGGCTGGATCATGTCAAGGGATAAAGGATTGCTGACGCATTCAGGTGGAAATCCAAATTTCACAACAATGCTCTTTGTTGATTACGACAGAAATATAGGTGTGTTTGCAGCATCAAATATTCAGGCAACAACACCTCTCATGGCAGCGGATTGTGTTTATGATATGATGAGTGGAAAAGAATTGATTCGTAAATCTGTGATTACTGATCCTACAGATATAGTAGCAAGTACAGTTGCAATTGCTTTTTTGATTCTGTCGATTGTAACACTGATACGGACAATCACACAAAAGAAAAGATTATCCAAAAAATCCGTATCTGCCAGAAAAGAGAAAGTTAAACTAACTATAAAGCTGATTATTTTCACTTTGTTGCTTGCAGTTATGATTTCTCTGCCGTATCTTGTAGGTTATAATTATATGATGGCAGCAGTATGGATGCCGTATTCCGTATTGACTGCATTGATAATTGTTGATATTGATTTAATAATGCTTATTATATCGAGTATTCGCAGATATATTGTAATGAGCCAAAATAAATAATCATTATTAGTGACTGTATGGAGATATTCTGTACAGTCACTTTTTTCTCGGACTTTTTTAGCCGCACATTTTTTCAGGCCGTAGCGCATCAATAAAAATCCGTTGTATTCCTTATTTCAATATAGTATAATGGTGATAAGAAAACAGAGGACTTGTTGTTGGTATATTTACTTGAAAAGGTCAGAAAAGAAATTCAGATAAGAAATGTGTAAGCGGTTGAAATTATACGCTTGATGTGGTTATGCTCCTTCCAGTACGGTCGGGGTGTATTCGATGATGTCGGCGTCCTCTCCGGCGGCAATCATCTTGGCGAGAGGCTTCGGCTTGCAAAATATGCGAGGGGTTAATCGGGTGTTTGAACCGGACTTTTTGCTTGTGAGAAGGGGCGCGGTCTTATGATTGCTGCACCATAGAGATTTCGAACCCCCAATCCCGTCGCTCAAAAAAGCATCTGCCGTTTACACGACAGATGCTGTCATTGTTATTGTGCGTCACTTCTGGTTTAGAATGTGCTGCGTCCTGTTCCATGTCTTACAAGCAATCCCTGTTCTACAAGCTGCTTGATCGCATTTTCGACGGATGCCCTGCTGCCGTGGCAGACGAACATAATACGCTTCATTAAAATTTCTCAACAACCGGTGCTTCTGTGAATGATGAGAAGGTTGCAACAGCGTTTCTGAGATAAAAAACCTGTGTATTTCCGTCATTCTCATTGTACATTGCTCTAAGATTTGGATATGCATCAAGCATGGATTTTCTCGCTTCAACGCTGTCATCTTCAATCAGCTCGCAAGCCACACGAAGCCATTTGCCATCCTTGAAAGCACAGATTTCAGCCTTCGGATTTGTCATGAGCTGTTTTGAGACAGGCTTAACTTTCCCTGTCTGAATATAGAGCTTACCATCAAAAAGATTGACAGTTCCGAAAGGTCTTACTCTCGGCTGATCTCCCTCAACTGTTGCGAGGTAATATGTTTCTGCATTCTTCAAAAATTCGTATACGTTTTTCATTTTAAAATACTCCTTATAAATTCATTTCAAGACAAATAAAGTCTTTTTCAAACAAGTTACATTCGCCAACTTCAGAAAAACCGAGTGGCATATATGATTTCAATGCGATATTGTGTCCTTTTCTCACAAGGATATGAACACTTTTCTTACCCTCGCTTCTTAAAATATCAAAGGAATAACGCATCATTTGACGTGCAATGCCCTGATTCTGCATATCCTTTCGGACACACAGCCTCGATAATTCTCCCGATGGCTGTAAATCGGAACTCCAGCATTCAAGAGCTTCAACTTCTTCATCGCTGTCAATGGAAATCGCTGATATTATTTCATTTTCTGCATTTTTCATAACGAACAACGCATTTCTTGATAAATCAGATTCTATGGTTTCAAGGCTCGGATAGTTTTCATTCCAGTCAGCTTTTCCGCCAAGCATGGTTTTGTATAAGGAAAGGATTTCCTCAGTATCAGACTTTTCAGCAAGCTGAATCATTCTTGTCTTTTCGTTAAGAATTCGTTTTAATGCAGCTTCAAAATCTTTATCCTGTTGTGCTGTTCGTTTCGGCATTCCTTTTAATCTTCCGCCGGAATTACGGATTTTCCTGGAAACAGCACGAAATTCAAGCAGGCCGGAAATATTATCCTCTGAATACTGTTTTCCGTCCTGATTCAGTACAACAGCTTTTTTACTAAGGCACATTGCTGCAAGACCATAGTCCTGCGTAATCGCAATATCACCGCTCTGAATCATATTCACAAGTTTGAAATCAACGCTGTCAGCGCCTTTTTCAACTACAACCGTTTCTGCATTTTCACGTTCAATTCTATGCGACGTGTCGCATATTATAATACATGAAATGCCATATTTTTCAGCAATTTTCAGCGTTTCATCAACAACAGGACAGCCGTCGGCATCTATATAGATTCTCATAATAAATGCTTACCAGAACCCCAAGCCTGACCGACTTTTTCACCCATAACATGATAAGCTCTGTTAAACGGATCAAAGCAAATAGGTGCAACTTTGCTGACATCAACCTTTCCGTCAGTCATTACAGATTCATCAACGCTGACGTTAACAATTTCACCCTTGAGAATACAGGATTCTTCATCAAAGCTGATAACCCTGCATTCCATGCAGACTGCAAGTTCATTGATAATGGGGGCATTAACGAATTCACTCTTTATTGCGGTAAATCCAGCTTTTGCAAACTTGTCTGACACATCATTTCCACTTGCAATACCTACATAATCACAGCCTGCAATGTTCTTCACATCTGCCATGCTGACTGTGAAAGCACCTGTTTTTGCAAAATTCTTACAGGTCTTATGTTCAGGGGAAAGACAAATTGAAATTTCTTTTTCTTCACTGATTCCGCCCCATGCTGCATTCATTGCGTTGGGATTTCCGTTCTCATCGTATGTTCCAATAATAAAAACCGGCTGTGGATAGCAAAGTGGCTTTGCCCCAAAATTCTTTCTGCTCATAGTTTTTCTCCTTATAATAACTTTTCAATTTTCACAATCACATCCCGTAGATAGTCAGGATTTGTCATAATATCTTTCGTCTCTATAGAGTGATTTGCATTTTCGTATTGATACAGCTGATTGTTCTGCTTTTTTACCCAGCGATTTTCCGGATTCATTTGTAATCCCTGCGGCTGGTTGAAATCAATTTTTCCCTGCACCTTTATTATACCACATTTCCTCGATTTTGTCGATACTTCGTTTGTTATTATTCAGCTTGAGGAGACACTGAGCAATCTCTTTTCCCATATCAGCAAACAATAGTTTCAAACTAAAAAATAATGATTTCACCTGAATTCCGATTTTTCGGGTATTCACCCCGCCCCTTACTTGCCCTTATTATACCAAACTGCCGCCGGAATGTCAATTATTTGGCTTAAAGCAGAAACTAAAATTGGCATAATGTATTTTTGTATGTAAAAAGGCAAGAAGAATACAGACAGGTTAATCAGACAAATATGCAAATAATACAGTGTTTCTGTATATTAAGCATTGAATTGTTCAGACATTTTTATTATAATATGGAATAGAATCGTATGGTAGACTGCCAAAAGTTGTATGATTGTCGGATATCAGATGATTCTGTAAGCTGTGCCGCAAGGCTGTTTATGCGTCCCTTCCGCATCTGCCCGAAGCGCAGCAAATAATATATTTCAGGGGGATTCTATGAAAAAGAGAAAGAAAATCGCATCATACCTTCTCGCCATTACAATAATGGCTTCTGCTTTGCCTGTGCAGAATTTGTCTATACAGGCTTCCGCAGCAGATGTGAAACTTGGCTTGTCTCCGCTGTATCGCTCCGATACGGCCAAAGCCAAATTCACACACAATGAATGGACAGGAAAAAACGGGGCTGAAGACGTTTTTGCTGTCAATCGGGAATCCGCTTCCCTTTCCCTGATTCCCTATCAGGATACCGCTTCTGCTTCAGATGCCGTATGGGACTATAATGCCAGAACGCATTCTTCCTATATGAAGATGCTGACCGGTCAGAACGAACCCTGGGATCTGGTGGTTTTGCAGAATGCGGATGCCGCAAAGCCATACCTGAATACCGGTGCCATGAATCCCGATTATCAGGTAAATCCGGCTGATAAATGGAAATCTGTCACTCTGCCAAACAGCTGGACCTGTGACGGATTCGACTTCCCGATTTATGCCAATGTACAGATGCCCTTCCAGAATAAATACGATGTAGGTGTTTCCGCACCCAATGCGCCGACAGTGTATAATCCTGTTGGTCTCTACCGCAAAACCTTTACAGTATCTGATGAAATGCTGGCAGATAACCGCCGTGTTGAAGTTCATTTTGAAGGAGTGGAATCTGCCTACTATCTCTATGTCAACGGAAAAGAAGTAGGCTACAGCGAGGATTCCTTCAGCCCGCACCGCTTTGACATTACCGATTATCTGACCACCGGCGAAAACCTGATTGCCGTGGAAGTCCACAAATTCTGCGACGGTTCCTGGTTTGAAGGTCAGGATATGATTTATGACGGCGGCATTTTCCGTGATGTATATCTTACAAGTACACCGCTGGTCTCCGTCGCTGATTTCACTGTACAGACAGACCTGGATGACAATTACCGGAATGCCGCTCTGAACCTATCTGTAGATGTCCGCAACAAAGCTTCTGCCTCTGTCAGCGGCCTCTCTGTCGATGTGGCTGTTCTGGATGAGAAAGGCAATAACCTCACAGAGGGCCTCTCCATTCCTGTTTCAGAAATTGCAGCAGGAAAAACCAATACCGTGAAAATCTCAGAGAATGTTTCCCACCCTGCTTTGTGGTCTGCAGAACATCCCAATCTCTATGCTCTGGTTCTGACACTGCGAAACAGCAAGGGCACAATTGAAACGGTTTCTCATCAGCTCGGCTTCCGTGAAATCGGTTTTACCCGAACAGAAGTAGACAGCTCCTATCGGGTCACAACCAAAAACTGGCAGCCCATGACCATCAATGGTCAGCATCTTCTGATTAAGGGCGTAAACCGCCACGATACGGACCCCTTCCATGGCAAGGCTGTGACACAGGAAAGCATGGAAGAAGACATCCGTCTGATGAAAACCAATAATATCAACGCTATTCGTACATCCCATTACAGCAATGATTCCTACCTCTACTGGCTCTGCAACAAGTACGGCATGTATATGATGGCGGAAACCAATATGGAATCCCACGCACTGATGTACAGCGACCCTGCCAATGCAAAAGGAATGTTCTATGAACTGGGTATGGATCGTACCAATACCGCTTACCAGAGACTGAAAAACAATCCTGCTATTTTCAGCTGGTCCATCGGAAATGAAATGTGCTATACCGGAAATCCCAACGAAGCAAACGGCCTGTTTCGTGACATGATCTGGTTCTTCAAGAATCATGATGCATCCAGACCTGTTCACAGCGAAGGTCAGGGTGATTCTATGGGCGTGGATATGGCAAGTAATATGTATCCCAGCGCAGACGGTATCCGCTCCAGAGCAGGCCTTGGAAAAATGCCGTACATTATGTGCGAGTATGACCACGCAATGGGCAATTCTGTAGGCGGTCTGAAGGAATACTGGGAGTCTATCCGTTCTGCTGACAATATGCTGGGCGGTTTTATCTGGGACTGGGCCGACCAGGCAAGAGCCGTCAGCCTTGGTAACATCGGCGGCGCATTTGCTCTGGAAGACGAAGCAGGACAAAGCGGCACTGCATACGGCACATCAGAAGACTTCCTGGACACAGCCGGTGAAGGCAGCCTGAACGGCGGTCATTCCTTCAAAGGCTATACGATTCTGGATGGCAACGGCGCATTCCAGAATGCACTGACCGGCACCGGAAAATCTTTCACATTTGAAGCAATTGTGAAGCCTGCATCCACCGCAGGAAACAGCGTGCTGATTTCCGCCGGTGATACCCGTGCAGCACTGAAAACCAAGAGCACCGGCAGCGGAATCGAATTCTTTGTTTACAGCAATGGATGGCATGCAACCAGTGCCTCCTTCCCCTCAGACTGGGTCAATGAATGGCATCAGGTTGCAGGTGTTTACGACAGGGGCGCCCTCTCCATTTACATTGACGGGAAACTGGTTGCCTCGGATACTGTTGACGACAGTATTGCAGGCGGTATTCCTTCTCTTGGCATTGGCTACGATACGAATACCGGAAGACGTCTGGACGGTCAGATTTCTATTGCCCGTGTTTACAGCAGGGCATTGTCTGCCTCTGAACTGGATGCGCAGCGCAGTACAACACCAAAAATCCAGGCTTCTGATGCCTCTGTGCTGGCTTGGGTAGACTACAGCAGCAAGGACAGTTTTAAATCCGCTGGCCCCTGGGATTACTACGCAGAGGACTATGCTCACCAGAATCTCTATGCAGACAAGAGCGGTTTCTACTTCGGCTACGGCGGAGACTGGGGTGATTCTCCCAATGATAACAGCTTCTGCGAAAACGGTCTTGTCAGCCCGGACAGAACACCGCAGCCGGAACTGGCAGAAGTCAAATATCAGTATCAGAATTTCTGGTTTACTGCAGATTCCAGCGAAGTGATGGCCAGAAAGATTCATGTCTACAACGAAAACAGCTTTGCAAATCTGAATGAGTATCTCGTGAAATGGACACTTCTGAAAAATGGTATTGCCATCAGCTCCGGTGAGGCAGAAGACCTGAATGTGGCTCCTCTGACACACGGTACCATTTCTGTTCCTTTCACCATGCCATCCAATATTAAAGCCGGTGACGAATTCCTGCTGAATGTTTCCGTGATGACAAAGGAAGGCACATTGCTGGTACCTGAAAACACGGAACTGTCCTACGCACAGTTTGCTGTGCCTTCCGCATCTCCCAAGGTGCCGAAGGCTTCCAGCACAAAAACTGTTTCCGTAAAGGATGGAGGTTCTGCATGGAATGTCAGCGGTGAGGCATTCAGCTTCTCCGTGAACAAGAGCACAGGCATCCTCCAGAACTATGTTTACAACGGTGAAACACTGATTGAAAACGGCCCCACTCCCAACTTCTTCCGTGGATATGTGGAAAATGACGGCGGCAGTCAGAATCAGAAGAAATTTGACGGCGCCTGGCGTACTGCAATGGTTGGCGCAAAGGTCAATAATATTCAGGTGGATACTGTGGATGGAAACGCCGTCATTCTGGTCACCATGACATTGCCGGGTGCGGATAATACTTCTGTCGGCATTCAGTATGTGGTGGATGGTCAGGGCAATGTGACAACCACATTCCGTGTCGATGCAACAAAAACATCCATGGGCAATTTCCTGCGTGTCGGTTCCATGATGACACTGCCCAGCGGATTTGAAAATGTATACTGGTATGGCAACGGCCCTGTGGAAACCTTCAATGACCGTCAGACAAACGGACGTCTGGGTGTCTGGGAGAATACCGTTTCCGAATTCTTCTATCCCTATATGAAAGCAGATGACTGCGGCAATCTGACTGACCTCAGATGGATGAGCATTCAGAGCACAAAGCACACAGCTTCCCTGCTGCTGGCTGCCAATACCCCGATTGAAGGCAGCGCACTCCACTTCACTCCTGAAAATCTGATGGGAGCAAATCACCCCTATGAGCTGAAGCCCAGCACCCGTACATATGTCAGCATGGACTATGGCTCAATGGGTACAGGCAGCGCCACCTGCGGACCTGCTACCTTGAATGCTTACACACTTTCCAGCAAGAGAGTCTACAACTGGACCTATACTATTATTCCTGTTGCAGAATCCGTTTCTGCATCGGAATATGCAGAGCTTGCAAAGCCCTTCCGCAAAATTGATTCTGCTATTCAGGACCTGAGCAGCAACGCTTTCCTGATTCCTGTGACTGCATCTGCAGACCTGAAAGAAACAGAAGGCAAGGTATTGATGAAGGGCAGTCTGCAGATTCCCTTCAACTCAACCCTGAGCCCTCTGACAGAAGGCAAACACTCCTTCACAGTTGAAGTCAATGTGATTCCCACCGGCGATCCTGCATTCAATATGTTTGTCGCAAAGGGTGACCATGGTTTTGCGCTGCGTACCCGTCCCGGCATTCTGGATTTCTTCGTATTTGCCAACGGAAACTGGCAGGTCTGCGAATATGAAATGCCCTCCTCTATGCAATCCGGATGGATTGGAAAAATGCATCAGGTGGCAGGCATCTACAACGCAGATACCAACACCATCTCCATTTATGCAGACGGAAAAATCCTTGCAGAAAAAGCACTGACCGGAAATGGTATTGCACATACTGACTACAACATTACCATTGGCGGCTGCCCTGAAACAGGACGTGGCTCCGAAGCAGAATTTGCCGATATGCGTCTTTACACCAAAGCGTTATCTGCATCTGAGCTGGCTGCACAGAACAGCGCATCACCTGCATATCAGCCGACTGACAACGCCGTTGCACTGTGGGTGGATTTCGGTGCAGAACCGGAAGTATCCCTTCAGGGACTTCTGGGTGATGTCAATGTGGATGATTTCGTTGACGTCAGCGATGCTGTACTGCTGGCCCGCTTCCTTGCAGAGGACAGCGCAGTATCTGTTTCCGCACAGGGCAAACAAAATGCAGATGCCACAGAAGATGGTGCTCTGAACGCATCGGATGTGACAAAGATTCTCCGCATGATTGCAAAACTTGACTGATTACAGAGAATAAGCCCAAAAGCATCTCATCAAGACAGATACAAAAAGAAATGATGATTCTCTAAAGAAATGCTGCGCAGCCTAAATGGTTACTCAGCATTTCTTTTTTGTCGTCCTTTCCAACTTTTACGGTTCGCTTTCCCTCAGACTGATCTCATCTAAAAAACAAGCATATTTTTGAAGCCAAAGGTATATACTAATAAAAACAGGCAGATACTCCATTTGTGAAGTATCTGCCTGTTCTGCTCATAGTCAGCTGTATTGGTATATCATATAAGTTTTTGAAAAACCTCTGTATGAGTGCCAAACCAACGATGAAATAGTTTTTGTTGTGACACGGATTACAGCGTGCCGCGCTCTGCTACGATTTCAGCAAGCTCTCCCACATTCTTCATGCCGGATACTTCCTTCATCTTGAAGCGCATCTGAAATACAGACTCGATTTCTGAAATCAGGTTAAAGTGCTCAACACTGTCCCAGCCTTCCACATCGGATGAAGTCATTTCATCATCCAGCTCAATGCTGTCATCGTCAAACACCTCTCTGAAAATCGGAGTTAAGGCCTCCATTGCTTCCTGCTTTGTCATAATCATTCTCCTTTCTTATTTTCAGGGGCATGAAGCATGCCCTTATGGCTGTACACGGATGGTCTCCATTTTCTGTGCATTTGTACCGTTTGCGCTGAATGAATTCATTGCAAACAGCAAATCTGTAATGCCCTTTTCACGCATATAGGAAATGACATTCACACCAAAATACCGCATATCAATGACATAGATTTCCTCAAAGGATGACGTCAGCCAGGGAATCAGCGCATTGCCGTAGCTATCCTTGATTACGGCAAGTCTTCTTCCGTTTTTGACCTCTGTTTCCAGATGCACAATATGATCGTCACCGGACATATACACCATGTACCAGCTGACAGGTGCCCAGCCATCAATATTGGCGAAGAAATTTGTCTCATACTGAGAGGAAAGATCCGATGAAATAAAGGTGGTGGTATAATTGCATTTGGGTGTATACCACACAAATTCCTCAGGATTCTCCTTCAGCTTGATATCATTGGAATAGCCGTACAGTGTGCCCACATATCCCTCTTTGGAATGCTTTTCGTATTCCTCGATTCTTGCAAAAGGGACACGGGCTTCTGCAGAGAAGGCCTCCGCCGCATAGAATGCGCCAAGTCCAGCCCAATGGTGGTCTGTGCGCATATAAATCGGCTCATCCTTGTGCTTTTCAAGGGCAGAGTACACATCCACAGGGGTAACATTCTCCAGGCACTGGCCAATATAGTCAATATTCGCCTTTTCGCTGGAAACCAGATGCTTCAGATTCTCAGGGATATAATAGGAACAGACCGTCGGGACAACCATGGAATAAACATTTACCTCCGGCAGATCCTGTTTATATCTGTTCAGAATATTTGCATAGGGTTCACCCATTTTTTCCCAGCCGCCAAACAGCATGATGCCCCGGTTATCCACCACCAGAATACTGTTGCTGATTTCGCCTTCCTTTTCCGGTTCTTCCTCAGCTGCCTCTGTGACAGTAGTCGTGGTTTCCGTTTCTTCGCCCTCTGTCCGTGTTTTCTGTGTCAGCATGGTTGTTACAGGGGGAAGCGTGGTGGTGGTAACTGCAGGTTCTTCCTCCTGCAGCACAGGCACACCTCCGTGAATAACGGAGGAATTATTCAGTCCCATATACTTTCGGATACTCTGAATCATGCCTTTGAATGTGGAACGCATCGGTACAGTATCATTATAATACTCTGACACACCGTTGGTATATTCTCCGCTGAGATAGCTGTCTACGGAAAACACGGGCATCCTGGCAAGGGTTCTGTTTTCTTCATTGGAAATGGTGGGCCGCTCCAGCAGGACCATGCCTGCTGCAATGCCAAACAGCAATGTGAGACTGACGGCAGTATTCCAGATTGCCGCCTTTTTTTTATTGGCAGAAATCATTTTGCCGGATATATAATTGCCGGCTTCCTTTTTCCATTGGCGATTGGTTTCCTTTTGCAGCTTTTTTACAGCTTTACCGGATGTTCGTAGCCGGGAGGATGCCGGTGCCTGACTCTGTACGGATACTGCCGTTTTCTGCGGTTTTCTCTTCTGTTCCTGTTCAGCTTCCCTTTTCTTCGGTTTCACAGCCGATGAAGCCGGATCTTTCTCCGGAACCGTCTCCGTTGCTTTTTTCTCCGGAACGTAAGCAGTTTTCCCATGCGATACCACTGTATCTTCATATGTTTCTGCTTCTTCTGCAAAGGAAGCTTCTTCTTCCGCTGTACTGCTGCTCTGTATTTCCTTCAGAATGTCATCAATCAGCAGCTCTGCATCTTCCTCTGAAGCCGACTGAATCCGCTCATACCAGTCTGTTGCAGCTGTTTCTTTCTTGGATGCATCCGCAGATTCTGCCATTCTGCATGCCGCAGCCTCTCTTCTGATGGCACGGGCCTTTGAAATCTCCGAATAATACTCCAGTCTTTTCTGGAGGCGTTCCAGTTCTTCTTCAGAAAAATCTTCATCCTTGGAATACTGCTCTTTTCGTATTTCTTCATTCAACATTTCAGAAACTCCTTTCTTTGTTCATAATCAATCTTAAAACCGAAAATAAAGGAAAGGATTATTGGTGGCATCCACAAGCAGAATACTGCTGACCACCAACAAAGCTGCATTCCAGACTGCCTGCAAAACATTTGTAACCTTCACAAGAGATGCATGACGATTCCGAAGCATTTTCACACCCTCATACAGGGGGAAGCAGCAGGCAAATGCCGCAATCAGCAGAAACAGATTGTTCCGCACGGACAATTCTGTTACATTGTCATACAGTGCATTTCCGTTCAGACCAACAAGATTTCTGAAGAAACTGCCCAGTCTGCCGATATCCTCAAAATAGAAAATGCCAAAGCCCACTATAATGACAATCTTGTTATAGACATGCCGCAGAACAAGGGGAATTTTCTTGATGCGCTTTTTGCCGATCAGCTGTTCAATCAGAATAAAGGTTCCGAAATAGAGGCCCCAGATGATATAGTTCCAGCTTGCGCCATGCCACAGACCGGTACAGAACCATACCAGAAACAGGCCGCCGTACTTTCTGCGCTTGCCGAAAATCGGAATATAAAGCACATAATCACGGAAAAATGTTCCCAGTGAAATATGCCATCTCTGCCAGAATTCGGAGATATCCTTACACAGGAAGGGATGTCGGAAGTTTTCATCAAAATGAAAACCGAACATTCTGCCCATGCCAATGGCCATATCAGAATAGCCTGAGAAATCAAAGTAAATCTGCATGGCGTAGACAATCACTGCATACCAGGTGCCTGCCACCGAAAGCTGGATATTTTCCCCGAAAAAGTCATCCACAATTGTAGAAAGATGATTTGCCAGAATCACCTTTTTGCCAAGACCCATCATAAGACGTGTCAGGCCCTCGCTGATGTCCACAATTGTAATCTTACGGTTTTTGATTTCATCCGCAATGGAAGAATACCGCACAATCGGTCCTGCAATAAGCTGCGGGAACATGGAGATATAAAGCAGCAGATGGAAAGGGTTGCGCTGTACGTCAATTTCCTCCCAGTACAAATCAATAATATAGGACAAAATCTGGAAAGTATAAAAACTGATGCCAATGGGAAGGGTTAAATGCGGTATCGGCAGGGAAACACCCGGAATCAGATTCAGGTTCTCCACGATAAATCCGCTGTATTTAAATACGCCCAGCAATCCCAGATTGAATATCATGCTGATAATCATGATTACCTTGGACAGCCCTGCTTTTTTTGTCTGCTGACACTTGCCGATTCCCAGACCAAACAGGTAATTCATCAGCACGCTGATCAGCAGCAAAATGATATAGGTTGGCTCACCCCATGCATAAAACGCCAGGGAAAACAGCATCAGCACGGCATTTTTCACCGGAAGAGACGGAGAAAGCCCGTAGCATAACAAACATACGGGCAGAAAGAGATATAAGAATATCAGACTGGAAAATACCATTTCTATCGCTCCTGCTTTTGTTCTTTCTATCGGCTGCCGCTCTGCGTACAGTGCCGGCGCCGACTGTTTTTTTCTGGAGATGCTGCTGCATCCCCGTAAATCTATACTTTATTATTATACCATATCCTTTCAAAAGTTTCAAGGCATTTCACCATTTTTTCTTTGTGCATTTCTGTTTCTGCACCAAAAATACTGATGTCCTCGTTTCACCCGTGAAATATCGAAAAGCCACATGTTTTCCTATGATAATTCAGCATATCAAGGCAGGCTGCTGTGCGAATGCAAGCCATTTTCTTTCATAAACTGAATCATCGTATTTTCATGTTTTTCTTCAGCGTTCTTCAGCTTTATTACTGCGTGTATGCTTTCCCGCAGCGGCACGTTCCATACACATATGGGATTATTTTCCGTTATGACTCTGTTTTTTCAAAAAAAAGGTTGCATATATAGGAAAAATCTGGTATAATATTATGTATATATGTATATGTGTATTCAGACAGCGCTCTGCCTGTTTATGGGGACGCACTGCACTGAAGGGATTTGCATTTCATGCAATAACAGAGGAGGAATGAAATATGAGTAATCCGTATTCCCAGAAAACTGTACTAAAAGGCGAAGTGAAAATTTCAGAAAATGTCATTCGTTCCATTGCCGGTGTTGCCGCACTGGAAGTCCCGGGGGTTGTATCCCTCGCACAAAGCGGACCTTCCCTGCTTCCGGCATCTAATCCCATCAGCATTGCGGCTTCGAATGACACCGTTGAAATCACCATCCGCCTGATTCTCCATATCGGTCATCGCCTTACAGCTGTGGCAGAGCAGGTACAGGCAAATGTGAAAGAAAATGTCCAGAATATGACAGGTATCATTATCTCTAAAGTACATGTAGTTGCCGCCGGTATTTCCATTGATACTGAGTAAGCAGAAAGGATAAATATGAGTACAAGACATGAAATTCGTGATAGTGCAATGAAGCTGCTGTATGAAAGCAGCCTGCGAGATGACCCGATGATTGCACTCTATGCACTTGCTGAGGAAATCGACGAAATAATTGTAAATGAGGATGTCCGTGCCCTGGTGGACGGCACTCTGCTGCATATGGAAAAGCTGGATGGCTATATTCAGAAATACAGTCCCAAGAGAGCACTCAGCCGTATCCCGAAGCTGGAACTTTCCATTCTCCGTCTGGCTATGTTCGAGATTTTGTATGATGATAAAACACCTGCCAATGCTGCGGTTTCAGAAGCTGTCAACCTGATGCAGGAGTACTCCTATTATCAGGAGGATGTACAGTTTATCAATGGTCTTCTCGGAAACTTCGTCCGTGATCAGAACACGGAACAGCAGGCAGAACAATGAAATATCTGGGAATAGATACCAGCAACTATACCACCTCCTGCGCTTTGTATGATACGGAGACCCGACAGATGCTTCAGCGAAAGCGTCTGCTTCCCGTTCCGGAAGGACATGTTGGCATCCGTCAGAGTGATGCTGTATTTCATCATACCCGACAGCTGCCGGAACTGATGGAACAGCTTGCCGAGGATGCCGGAGGTGTAATTGCACCGGATGCAGTTTCCGTATCTGTTTCTCCACGGAATACAGAGGGCTCCTATATGCCCTGCTTTCTGGCAGGACTGGGAGCTGCCCGTGTCCTGGCAGCTTCTCTGGGTGTTCCGCTGCACAAGACTTCTCACCAGACGGGGCATATTCTTGCCGCACTCTATTCGGCAGACTGCCTTCATTGGCTGGACAATCCCGATCAGCCCTTTCTGGCATTTCATGTCAGCGGAGGAACCACTGATTGCGTCAAATGTTTCCCCGACAAAGAACACATTCTCCGCATTGAACCGGAATCGGAATCCATGGATCTCAAGGCAGGCCAGGCCATTGACCGTGTAGGTCTTATGCTGGGCCTGTGTTTTCCCTGCGGTCCTCAGCTGGAACAGCTTGCAATGCAAAGCAATTCTGAAGCCCATATGCAGGTGAAACTGAAAAACGGATACTGTTCTCTTTCCGGGCTGCAGAATCAGTGTGAAGCCATGGTAAATAAACAGGTTCCGCCGGCTGATATTGCGGCATATTGCCTTTATTCCATTGCGGCTGTCATCAAGGCGATGACCATTGCCGCTGAAAAAAAGCACGGCAATATCCCTGTTTTATATGCAGGGGGCGTGATGTCTGATATTCTGATTCAAAATCAGCTAAAAAAACTGCCGCTGAAAACAGCATTTGCTGAACCTGCCTTTTCCTGCGACAATGCCGCCGGCATTGCAATTTACGGGGCACGAAGGGAAGAAAATCAATGTCCATTCTAACCGTTAGTCAGCTGAATCGATATGCTGCCTCTATCCTTCGGGAAGATTCTCATCTCCGCACCATTTTTATCCGGGGCGAAATCGCAAACTTCAACCGCAATTTTCGCTCCGGTCACTGCTATTTCAGCATACGGGATGAAGAGGCCTCTGTGCGGGCTGTTATGTTTCAGTCCAGCGCATCCAGACTGCGCTTCCAGCCAAAGGACGGCATGCATGTCATTTTACAGGGTTCTGTCACATTATATGAACGGGACGGCACTTTCCAGATTAATGCTTTTGATATGCAGCCGGAAGGCATCGGTGCACAGGCACTTGCCTTACAGCAAAGACGTGAAAAGCTTGCGAAACTTGGATATTTTTCTGCGGAGAGGAAGCGGCCGATTCCACCGTTTCCAAATAAAATCGGTATCGTCACATCCAGAAGCGGTGCCGCTTTACAGGATATGATCAATGTTCTCAGCAGACGCTACCCTATTGCTGAAGTCTGTCTGTTTCCTGCATTGGTACAGGGTGAAAACGCCCCTGCTTCTATTGCAGAAGCACTGCACTACGCAGGTCAGAACGGCTGCGACGTGATTCTGATGGGACGGGGTGGCGGCTCCAATGAGGATTTATCCGCCTTTCAGTCAGAAGAAGTTGCCCAAGCAGTATTCTGCTCCCCAGTGCCTGTTATTAGTGCTGTGGGACACGAAACGGACCACTGCATTGCGGATGAAGTGGCAGACCTTCGGGCACCAACCCCTTCAGCCGCTGCAGAACTTGCCGTTCCGGACTGCCGTATGCTTGCATCCCAGATAGAAGGTGCATCTGCACGTTTAGCACGCACTTTCACACATTTTTACAATGAAAAACAATTTGCTTTTCAGAATATGCAGCATCGTCTGCAGCAGTATTCCCCTGCGCATATGGTCAGACTGCGGAAAGAACAGTTTGCAGCTGCCTGCACTGCCCTGAAAATGACCGCACAGAAAGTCATGGATGAAAAGAAACAGGAGTGGCTCCTGCTGACCAATCGTCTGGAATCAGTCAGTCCCGTTGCCATTCTTCAGCGCGGATACGCTCTTGTTCATCAGAACCAGAATCTGATATGCTGTACAGAGGATATTCAGGTTGGCGACCAGGTACAGATTACACTGGCAGACGGCAGTTTCACTGCTGCTGTTTCTGAAATACATAAAGGAGATTCCAAATGAAATTTGAAGAGGGAATGAAAAAGCTTTCTGAAATTACAGAGAAGCTGGAACAAGGCGGCCTTTCACTGGAAGAGGCAGTCAGGCTTTACAGCGAAGGAGCAGCCATTGCCGCCGAGTGCAAAAAGGAACTGGATCAGGCATCCTTCCGCATTTCAGAATTCATCCCTAATGCTGCCGATACAGCTGAACAATCCTAATTCATCGCTGCACGGAGGACATAATGAATACCGAACACCCAAACAATGCGCCAAAGCTGACTGCATTACAGAACATGCAGCTGCCTCAGGATTTGCGCCGTCTGAGTATCCCTGAGTGCCGCAGTCTCTGCGAAGAACTGCGGAAAATACTGATCGATACAATTTTGCAGACCGGCGGACATCTGGCATCCAATCTTGGTGTCGTGGAACTGACGCTGGCACTGCATCGTAATTTTGACTCCCCTGCTGACCGCATCGTCTGGGATGTGGGACACCAGGCATATGTACACAAAATACTCACCGGCAGACTTGATCAGCTGCCGACCATTCGTTCCAATACCGGAATGTCCGGTTTTCCTAAGCCATCGGAATCTCCCCACGATACCTTTATCACAGGCCACAGCAGCACCGCAATTTCTGCTGCCTTCGGTATGGTGGAAGCTATGCGGCTGTCCGGAGATCAGAATCATTATGCTGTCGCAGTTGTGGGAGATGGCGCCATGACAGGCGGCATGGTTTATGAAGGTCTGAATAATGCGGGAAAATCAAAATCCAATCTGATAGTGATACTGAATGACAATACCCAGGCCATATCAAAAAATGTGGGCGCTATCGCAAAATATCTTTCCAAAATCCGCAGCAGCACAAATTATGTCCGTACAAAATGGAAGGTGGAAAGTGTCATAGAGCGTGCCCCTGCCATCGGTGACCGTCTGGTAACCGCATTAAAGAACACCAAGGATACCCTGCGCAACAACATCGTTCCTACGACTATTTTTGACAATCTGGGCTTTGTATACCTCGGACCGGTAGATGGGCATAATGTGGAAGAACTGGATGAAGTGCTGACCGTTGCAAAGAGTTATCGCCGTCCTGTGCTGGTTCACGTCAGGACTGTTAAGGGTAAGGGCTATGCCCCGGCAGAGAAGAATCCGGGAGAATACCATGGTGTGGCACCTCATAAAGAGGAACACTGCGATATTGACCCCATTGACCTGGATGCGAAGAACCCGGAAGTTTCTATTGATGAGTGCTTCTCCACCGTCTTTGGAAAGGCACTGGCAGAGCATGCCAGCACAGACAATTCTATTGTGGCGGTGACGGCTGCAATGAAATACGGCACAGGCCTGCAGCATTTTGCATCTGCCCATTCGGATCGTTTTTATGATGTGGGTATCGCAGAACAGCATGCGGTGACATTCTGCGCCGCCCTTGCTTCCATGGGAAAGACCCCGGTTTTTGCTGTGTATTCCACATTCTTACAGCGTGCCTTTGACCAGATGATTCACGATACAGCCATAGCAGGCTATCACATAATTCTGGGCGTTGACCGTGCCGGCATTGTGGGCGAAGATGGAGAAACGCATCAGGGACTTTACGATGTACCTATGCTGACCTCCATTCCCGGATGCGCTGTTTATTCCCCTGCCACCTATTCCGAATTGCAGTGGTGCCTGGAACAGGGATTGTATGAAGAAAAGGGCATGGCTGCGATTCGTTACCCAAGAGGAAAAGAAAACAGTTCTCCTCAGCTGACGGAAAACGCAGCCTGGAGTATACTGGATGGTGAAGACACCCTTCTGGTCACCTATGGCCGCATTACAGATGCTGTTTGCAATGTGCAGAAACAGCTGGATACTAATATCGGCGTTCTGAAGCTGACAAAAATCTTCCCTATTCCACAGGAGGCATTGGAAAAAGCACTTTCATACCGAAATATCTGTTTTGTGGAAGAAGGCTTCCGATACGGCGGCATCGGAGAAAAATTTGCGATGAAGCTGATGGAACAGGGCTGGAAGGGACAGTACCGCTGTCTTGCCGCAGAGGGATTCATCCAGCAGGGCAACGTGTCACAGTGCCTCGAAAAAGCAGGCCTTTCCGAAAATCATATTATGCAAGCAGTTTTGGAGATGAAACATGTCAATGAGACTTGATGCTGCGCTGACAGCCCGTGGACTTTGCTCCACACGAAACCGTGCGCAGACCTCTATTGCAGACGGCCATGTCACCGTAAACGGCATTATCTGCCTGAAAGCCTCTCAACAGGTTCAGGAAACAGATGAGCTGTGTGTCACAGAGGCACTGCCATTTGTTGGCAGAGGCGGATATAAGCTTGCCTTTGCCTTATCGGAATTCAGGATTGCCGTAAAAGGACTGCACTGTCTGGATATCGGCGCTTCCACCGGCGGATTCACAGACTGCATGCTGCAGAATCATGCGGCTTCTGTGCTGGCGGTGGATGTAGGCCATGACCAGCTTGCGGCAGAACTGAAGAATGACCCCCGTGTCATTGCGATGGAGGGAACGGATTTCCGTACACTAACCCTGGAAACACCGGGACTTCCTGCCGAATTTGCCGCCTGTGATGTGTCCTTTATTTCCCTGACACAAATCATTCCCCACCTGGCAAAGCTCCTGGCGGATGATGCACAGGCTGTTCTGCTGGTAAAGCCGCAGTTTGAAGCCGGAAAACAGGCACTGAATAAACATGGCGTAGTGCGTGACGAAAAAGTGCGGCAGCGTATTCTTCGCCAGATAACTGATTTTGCCGCATCCAATGGTTTTTCACCTCTGCAAAGCTGTGAATCCCCCATTAAGGGCGGAAGCGGCAACACTGAATATCTTCTGCATTTAAAGAAGGGATTACCATGAATTTTGTGATTATGCCAAATCTTTCCAAGGATGCTGCAATCCGTACAGCCAGAGATTCTGCGCTTTATCTGATGGAAAAGGGCGCCTCGGTATTTATGGATCCGGAGGTGGCACCCTTTTTTCAGGATATTGAAAAGATAATCTATTATCCGCAGCAAAAGCTTTTCTCTCTGGCGGATTTTGTATTGGCAATCGGCGGCGACGGCACGATTCTGCGCTGCGCCTGCAGCATTCTGGAATATGCAGAATTTACCCATTCCACACCCATAAAGCTGGTGGGCATAAATACAGGTACATTGGGCTTTCTGGCCGCCTTTGAAGCTTCTGAGCTGAGTCTTCTGGATTGCCTTCTTGCAAATAAGTTCTCCCTGAGCTGGCGGATGCTTTTACAGACAACAATCATTGGCAGCAACGGTACAGAAAAATACTACCACGCCCTCAATGATATCTATGCATCCAGAATGAATGGCAGAATCTGCGATTTTGCTGTATCGGTTGATGATCGGAAAATCGGAGTATATCGTGCAGACGGCATTGTATTTTCCACACCCACAGGCTCTTCTGCCTATGCTCTTTCCGCAGGCGGTCCTGTCATGGAACCGGACCTGATGCTGATTGAGATGAATCTCATCTGTCCCCATTCCCTGTTTGCACGGCCTATGCTGTTTGCACCCCATCGTACCATTCGAGTCACTTACTGCGGTGACGGTGACGGCGGTCTGAACGTTCATGCCGACGGCAATCATGCCACGATTCTGCATAATCTGCAATCCTTCACCGTATCACGCTCCTCACGCATGATGCCATTTGTTGACTGCAAGGGCCATACATTCTATGATGCGCTGAACGGAAAACTGATGCAGCCGCTGAAGGATTTTCCCATTCGGATACCGCCGGAAAAGCCACATAAATTGAAAGTATAACAGAATCATGCAGCGGTATTCGGCTGCGTATATAATAAAAGGAGTAGCAAATGCCAAACTTCAGGCATGAAACCATTTTACAATTGATTCAGTCTCATAACGTTACAACACAGGAAATGCTTCGGGAACTGCTGGAACAGGAAGGCTATTCTGTCACGCAGGCTACCATATCCCGTGATATACGCCAGCTGAATCTTCGCAAAAAGCGAAACTCCAGCGGATTAAGCGTGTATGTCCGTTCCCATAATCTGCAGAATTCACCCAATAATCTGCTGAATGATGTAGTGCTGCGAGTGGACCATGCAATGAATACTGTGGTTGTGTCCTGTCATCCCGGCTCTGCACAGGCGGCATGTGCCATTCTGGATAGTATGCAAATGGCGGATGTGGTGGGAACAATCGCCGGTGATGATACCATTTTTATCCTGACACGTTCAGAAACCAGTGCAAAACAGCTGGTGCATATCTTAGAATCCCAGATCTGGGGGTAACAAATGCTTAGAGAACTCACAATTGAAAATCTTGCCGTCATCGAGTCGGCGGTCATACCCCTTGCAGAGGGATTTCACGCATTTACCGGCGAAACCGGTGCCGGAAAATCCATTATGATTCATGGCTTACAGGCCGTTCTGGGACAGCGCACGAATAAGGATTTTGTTCGTACCGGCTGCAAAAAAGCGATGATATCCGCTTTGTTTTCTCCATTGACAGCTGATACCAGAGCCGTCCTGCGGGAATATGGCCTGGATAATGCGGATGACGAGCTCCTGCTGACCAGAGAAATTTCTGCCGACGGCGGCAGTGTTGGCCGTGTTAACGGAAAAACGGCAACTGCCGCTTTACTGCGTGCGCTGGGAGATACCCTGGTCAACATTCACGGACAGCATGATAATCAAATTCTGCTGCGGCCGGAACAGCACTTAAATGTTCTGGATCAATTCGGGGGAGACCAGTCTCTGCTGTCCGAATACCAGAATGCATTTCAGCAGCTTCAATCCTGCGCCCGTGCTCTGAATGCGCTGAAAAAAACAGAGCAGGAGAAAATCAACCGACTGAAGGAATTACAGGAAACCATTGAAGAAATCGGTGAGCTGGATCCCCAGCCTCAGGAAGATATCGTGTTGGATGAGCAGTTCCGCATTGCCGCCAAGGCAGAAGATATTGCAGACCTGGCACTGGGCATCAACAGTATGCTGACAGACGGAAACGAAAATATCTCCGATGCGGTAGCAGCCGCATGTGAGCAGCTGCATCGGCTTTGTGCAGCGGAACCCGAAGCTGAGGAACTCTATGAACGGCTCCGCAATCTCAATATCGAACTGCGGGATATTGCAGAGGAAGTCGGCTCGTATGCAAGCGGAAAGCTTTCTCCAAACGAATTTGCTAAATTGAATGAAAGAAGAAACGCTGTCAACAGCATGGCTCTGCGCTATCACACAGATGCGGATGGTCTTCGGCAGATATACGATACTGCATTGCAGCAGGTGGATGAAATACAGAGCGACTCCCAAAGACTGGAGCAGCTGACCGCCGAACGCTCCCAGCGTCTGCACAATGTTACAGAACTTGCCAAGGCACTGACAGAGCATCGCAGAAAATTGGCCGTTTTATTCTCCGAAAAAGTGGGCCAGGAATTGGCGTATCTTAATATGCCCAAGGTGCAGATTGTAGTACAATTAACACAAGGAAAGCTGACACCAAATGGCATGGACCATGCGGAATTTCTGATTTCTGCCAATCCGGGGGAGCCGCCGAAACCCATTGCACAAATTGCTTCCGGCGGCGAGCTTTCACGTCTGATGCTTGCCTTTAAGTCTGTGCTTGCAGAACGTGACGCCATTCCCACATTGATTTTTGATGAAATTGATACAGGTGTCAGCGGAAAAGCGGCGCAGAAAATCGGAAAAAAACTCCGTGAATTGTCCGCACATCATCAGGTCATCTGCATCACCCACCTGACACAGCTTGCCGTCCAGGCACAGCATCATCTCCTGATTGAAAAGCACAGCACGGACTCCTCAACTGCCACACAGGTCACTGTTCTGAACCGGGAAGAACGCATTCACGAAATTGCAAGAATCATGGGCGGTGAGCATCCTTCTGAACTGATGCTTCATACTGCGGATGAGGCACTTCGGGAAGCAGGGAACTAACAAATGACAACTGAAAATCCTGCTTCACAGCTGAAAGAGCGGTATCTCGGCATAGATATCATTAAGATACTGGCATTCTGCCTTGTGGTCTGTGTTCACTTTTTTCTGCACACTGGTTATTATTCTACCCAGATTACCCAGGATTTTGGCTTGCCGCAGATTTTTCTTCGATGGGTTGCATATCTTTGCGTTCCTCTTTTTATGATTACAACCGGTTATCTGATGCGGCATAAAACACTTTCCAGGAAATACTACTTCGGTCTGGTACGTGTTCTTGTGATTTATGTTATAATCAGCTTCATTTCTATGTATGTGAAACACCGGGTATATCAGGAAACATACTCGCCATGGAAAATCAGCAGATTGCTTCTGTCCTACGCAGGTGTAGATTATGCCTGGTATGTGGAAGTCTATATCACCATTTTTATGCTGATACCCTTTATTAACGCAGCCTATAATGCCATGGGAACTAAGAAAAAGAAGCTTGCTATGGTTCTCACGGTAATCATGCTGACCACTGTATCACAGTCTGTCTATCTCGGAAATGACAAAGCAAATCAGATCCGTGTTTTTCCAGGCTGCTATCTTGGCATATACATGGTTTCCTACTATCCCATTGCCTATTATCTGGTGGGAATGTATATCAGGGACTATCCGTCTCAAAAAAGGAAATGGCTGTGGAAATTGCTGGCGTTCGAAGGCTTTATCGCCAGCATTGCTGTTCTGGGCACCAATACACTTCTTCATACCGCACAATCAGAACAAAAAACATTTCTTTCCTGGCACTTCGACAATTACGGTGCATTACCTGTCTTTATTGCCGCCTGTTGCTTATTTCTGATACTGTTTGATCTCAGGTGCAGCAAACCACTCATAAAAAAATGCTTTGCAGTCATCAGCAACGGTACATTTGCAGCTTATCTGTTTTCCTACATTTTTGATATTTTCGCCTATAAAAAATTGTTCGCTTCCTATACGACTATTCAAGAGTATTTTCGGCATGCTCCGATTACCATTGCACGAGTCATATTTCCGTCTCTGATATGCGGCATTCTTCTGCAATGCATTTACGACAAGATTGTTCTCATTATGAAGGCGATGCTGCATAACAGATTCAGAAAAAAAAGTGCTGATTAAACTGTATTTTCAAACAATGGCACACGAAAACAGATCTTCTTTTGAAATGGAAGATCTGTTTTTCATAATCATATTTTATGCCGCTTTGGCGGCCTGCTTCTGAAAAGGAGGATTCTGATGCATTACTTATTCTATATTATGGGAAAAAGCGCAGTTGGAAAAGATACAATTTATCAAAGCATAAGCTGTGCACTGCAAATCAAACCCTATGTACCCTACACTACCCGTCCCATGCGTGAACATGAGGAAAACGGCCGGGAATACTATTTTGTAACCCAGGAACAAATGCGGGAAATGGAAGAAAAAGGAAATATTGTAGAAATGCGGAAATATAACACTGTCTTTGGTGATTGGTATTACTTTTCCACCAATCTGCATCTGGACTTACAGAAAGAAGATCAACTTGGCATTGGCACACTGGAGTCGTATATGAAAATTCGTCGCTTTTTCGGCAAAGATGCAGTCATTCCAATCTATATTGAGGTACCCAATGACATTCGTCTGATGCGTTCCATTCAGCGTGAAAAAGAACAGGATCACCCGAACTTTTCTGAAGTCTGCCGCAGATACCTTGCAGATGAAGCCGATTTTGCAGAGGAAAAACTTAAGGAAGCTGAAATTAACAAATGCTTCCAAAATCTGAATCTGGATGATTGCATTCATGAAATAACAGCCTATATCCGACAATTTCAGGCATAAAAAAATCGCATGGCAAGCCATGCGATTTTTATTTTGCTTATTTCGGCATTGCAACGATAAAGCCGCCAACATTATCACCGGAAATCATCGGTGTTGCACCGTTTGCACTAACCGGATATGTGATAGCAGTTGTCTCACTTGTACCGGACGCAGGAACGTAATACATCTCATACTCAACGCCATTGACTGTTGTTGTCAGATGTGCGCTGTTCCACGGATGTGTGGAAAGCAATGCAACATATTCTTCCAGGCAGAGGTTATTGTCCTTCATGTACTTTGCGTGGGGTGCGCCAACATAACGGAAATGCCAGCTCAATCCATCCATGCCGGTTTTCTCGGTCTTATCACCGGGATAACGCTGAATGAAACCATAATCAGCAGCATGCTCGCTCAGCCAAGCATAGTTGCCGTCTGCTGTATAAGGAGAATGGCTGGACTGTGCTTCATTCAGAATGGAGAGATCAAGGGAAAGACCTGCTGTACGCTCAGGAATAGATGCATTATAGGGTGCATATTCACGGCTCTGTGTAGTGGAGTAAACCATGATATTGCCAAGGCCTGTATTTGAGAAGAAATCATTAAACCAGGAAACAATCGGTTCGCTCAAGGAGCTGTCAACCTGCAGGGAGGTATCCACCAGACGCAGATGCTGGTAAGGAATCTCATTGAAGGTAATCAGGCTCGGAGATGCAACCTGCTGATGGTCAGCATTGATCAGTACCAGACTGCCGGAGTGCATCAGGCTATTCTGAACCTCAATGGTAGAGGTCTCTCTGTTATCCAGAAGTGTAGTTGTAGTAGAAATACCTGTATCTGTAGTAATAGTTGTGGTATAAATTGTTGTACCGCTGACCGGCTTCATGGTGGATGTGATCATGGTCATTGTTGCAGTTTCTTCACCGGACTCATCATCACTCATGGATTCCACCTCAGAGGAAGCCTGACTCTGAATATCCAGAAGGCCCTGAGAATTTCTCCAGTCATTCACCAGACGGCGGCAGAAGTCAATTGCGAAAATACCGAGAATTACAAATGTCAGGATCAGTGCAATACGTCCGTAATCCACATGACGCTCTTCGTCATCATAGTCGTATTCATCTTCCTCGTATTCATCGTCTTCATCAAATTCCTCATCGGCAAAGTCTTCATCCTTCTTCTTGCCAAATGGATTCTTGAAAGAGAGACCGCCCAGCAATCCGCTCTTAACAGGTGCCTCGTCATTCTCCATGTCATCAGTGAATTCGTCTTCGTCCACCTTTTCGTCCAGCGGGATGTCCATATCCTGTGCAGTTTCCTTCTTGGGTTCTGCCGGCTTTGGCTCAGACTTCTTTTCCTTCTTCGGCTTTTCAGCAGCAGGTGTGGGTTTCTTTTCTTCCTCTGCCTCATCATCCTTGGAAAGTTCCTCTTCAATTGCCGCAAATTCATCCTCATTGTCAATTGCATGCAGCAGTTTCTTAAAAGGATTCTTAAATTTGAAGGATGTTGATACCACCGGAATCTCATCAATATGATCGAAAGCATCCTCCGGGAGAGTCATATCTTCTTCTGCAGCATCTGCTGTCTCATCCGTCAGATCAGCTTCATTAAAAAGATCATCCAGATTTTTCTTTGCATCTTCAGATGGGTTATTATTTGCATTCTTATTCATACTTCTGTTCCTTCCTTATCATTTCACCAATGCTCAGGATTCTGCCTGAGTATCAGTATTCGTATTCATTTCTAACAGATTCGAAACCTGCTGCGTCATTTCCTTGCGAATGCCCTTCAGCTGCAGAAGCGAAGAGGACTCATCCTCAATCTTCGGCACTGAAAAGGGTTTTCCATAGGAAATCCGAATAGTACTTCGGAAATGCAGCTTTCCATCAAAGGAAATTGCCACGGGAATAATCGGGACATTTGTCTGTGCCACAATCAATGCAGCGCCGGATTTGAATCGCCCAAGCTTGCCGTCTTTGGAACGTGTTCCTTCCGGGAAAACCAGTGCATTGCAGCCGCTTTTCAGCTTTTCTTCAATCTCCTGCAAAGGAGAAAAGTCACCGGATCCCCGATCCACTGCAATCGCACCCAGATTCCGGATAACCGCTGCTGCAATCTTGTTCTTAAAAAGTTCCTGCTTCGCAAGAAAACAAAACTGCGTTTTCGGGTTCTGAATACCAATCAGAATCGGATCCGCATTGCTGCGATGGTTGCTGATATATAAATATCCGCCTTCCTGAGGTACGTTCTCCTTGCCGACTGTCTCAATCTTAAAACACATCGCCATGACAAGTCGCATCACTCCAACGCCGAGTCTGTAAAAAAATGTCATAGTCCAAGTTTCTCCCTACACACATCAAACATCATCTGCTCGGACTGTTCCAGATCTGCATTGGTGGTATCCACCAGCACAGCGTCCTCCGCCTGTTTCAATGGTGCAATCTCTCGTGTCATATCCTGTTCATCACGCCGAATGACATCAGCCAGAACTTCCTCATATGTCTGTTTTCCGGGATTCTTTGCTTCCAGTTCTGCCCAGCGTCGTTCTGCACGTTTCTCCGCAGACGCTGTCAGAAAAATCTTGACATCTGCATCCGGCAGAACCACAGTGCCGATGTCACGGCCATCCATTACAACAGAATGGGCTTTTGCCATCTCAATCTGAGTCTGCAGCAAAAATGCACGGACAGCCGGAATTGCGGAAATACGGGATGCTCCCATAGAAACTTCCTGTGTGCGTATGAAAGCGGAAACATCTGTTCCGTTAGCATAAACATGCTGCACACCATCCTGATAGTCCAGTGTCACCTTCAATGTACGGAGCCTGTCACAGATTTCCTGTTCGTTTTCCGCATGATTCTGCATCATATCATATGCAATTGTCCGATACAGCGCACCTGTATCTACATAAATATAATGGAGCCTTGCTGCAAGTCTTCTTGCAAGAGTGCTTTTCCCTGCACCGGAGGGGCCATCCACCGCAATATTAATCGGCTTCATACGATACCTCCCTACAATATCTCTTTTATATTCTTATATAGTATATCATATTTTGAAAAAATTTGCAAGACATTTTTTCGATTTTCACACAATTATTTTGAAATACACAATCCTTTCTATTTTTTTTCAAATTTTGAGTTCTTTTTATGCAATAACACACAGCTCATCTCTTCTTCCGGACACGTTTGTGCTGTTTCCGGACATATAGCTTGTAATATTGTATCTGCGCCATTTTCCTCTGGACATTTTCTCTTTTATGTGGTATAATAGACAAGAATCATAACAAGATGTCTCACTCGGAAAGGGATTATATGAACTGCAAATCTATTATTGCTCCGGCAATCCTTGGGTTATCCCTTCTGTTTGGCTGTGCCAGTCAAACAGATGAAGCTCCCCGGATACAGGAAGTAACGACGGTTTCCTCCCAGGCCACAACTGCCGGCACAACAATCACAACTGTTACAACAACCACCACTGAAACGACTACAACTACAACCACCGTCCTCCTGGCCTGCAATCCTCTGACCGGCACAAAAACAATGAATCCGGATGCGGTGGGCAAACGTCCCGTGGCAGTCATGGTGAATAATATCAATGTATCCCTTCCCCAATACGGCATTTCCGCTGCTGATATAATTTACGAGATGCCCGTGGAGGGCGGAATCACACGCCTGATGGCGGTTTATGCAGATTATTCAGCCGTCCCGCAGGTCTGCTCCATCCGGAGCTGTCGGTTTTATTTTCCTTTGATTGCCCTGGGCATGGATGCCATCTACTGCCACTGGGGCATTGATCGGACCATTGCACTGGAAACGGTCAACCGCATCGGGATTGAACACATGGACGGCGGTTCCTATTATGGACGGCTGTATTTCCGGGATGAGGAGCGTATGGGGCATTACGCCATTGAACACACGGGATATCTGGATGGCCCCAGGCTTCCGGAAGTTATAGAACAATGCGGTTTCCGCTCAGAACGCAATGAGGCGCATCAATCTTCCGCTTTTCGTTTTCTTGAAGAAGACAGCGCATATGTACCCGGGGAAGCGAAAGTTCTGGAAACAACCCTCCACTTTTCCGGCGGATATTACAGCACCTTTACCTTTGATGAGGAAAGTCAATGCTATCTGAAACAGCATTCCGGAAAACCGCATACGGACCAGAGAAGTCAGCAGCAGCTCTCCTTTAAAAATGTTTTGATTCTGCAGTCAGATGTGCATCCGCTGGACGAGAGCAATTACCTTGTCTATGTTGGACTGGAGGGCGGAAGCGGCTACTATGTTTCCAATGGCGGTATGCAATCTATTCGATGGGTAAAGCCCAGTGAAGATGCGCCGATTCAGATTTTTGATGCAGATGCACAGGAGCTTTTCATAAACGCCGGAAAGACCTATATCGGCATCCTCGGCTATCAGCATGCGATTTCCTTCTATGACAGTATACAAAACAGCTGAATATATAGCAGCGCCTTGTCTGAGACAAGGCGCTTTTTGTATCTTCTGTTTTTATTGTTCCCCACTGCATTTCCAATGGAATCTATGCTGTTTAGAATAAATCCAGCATACTGTCCAGATATATTTCTTCACGGACACGAAGCTGATACTCCGGCTTTGTCATGTAGTACAATAAAAATTCCAATATCATTGCACTGCCGAGTCCACGGCCCTCTATTTTGAAATGTTCAAATCCCATGGGGGCATAAACACTCTGAATCTCCTTTGGACTGATAAAACAGGGATTCTCCATAGCCGCTGAAAACCGATATCCTGCACTGCCGCCGGGAGCACTGCAAATAAAGTCTTCGCAGAGCTCACCCAGATTCTTCCGACTCACATTTTCATAGCATTGCCTGCGCTGCGTACACCCAGCCCAACAGCATTCATTGCAAAGAAATTCAACTTTTTTTCTTTGTTTTTCTGTCAGCTCTGAAAGCTGCTCTGTTTTCGGATTCCAGCGAAAATCCGGCACGACATAACGGAAATCATCACGGTTTAGCTCTGCCAGAAGCTGCTGAAATTCCATCAGCACCTTTGTTGTTGAAGAAACATAATAAAAAGGCGCATCCTGCTTTTTTAGATATTCCATCAGCAATTCCGAGTAAATGATAATGCCGTTCTCCGTACCGGTTTCACGGGCAAACAGTTTCCAAAGATAATTGCATTTTGCATCTGTCAGATGAGTCGGCTCCAGCAGTGAATTGCTGAACGTCAGTCTGGCGGAAATGCCATACTCCCGCATCAGGGCAGCAGCATTTTGCGGGCTGCAATCGCCAAAGCCAGCTCTGCCGCCATTCCAAAGGCAATCGGCAGGAGCACCGTATACAGAACCGATTTCGCACCAGTCATAAAAGTATTCACGGTGCTGATAAAACAGGGGCAAAAACATGCGGTAAAGCTCGTAGAATTCAAACAATCCCGGCAGATGGTAATAAATGCGTTTTTCTTCTTTGTTCATATATGTTTTATTCACCTGTGCTTTCCTGACAGCAGACATTGATCAATTGATTCCTCCTCTGATGAAATCGAGGTGTTTTCTTCTCTGGAAGAAAAAGATGCCGCCCAAAAATAATACTAAGTCCTAAAAATTCCTGCACATGCCTGTTTATTTTGTCCATTGACGAATAGATTCCTTTATGTTATAATAAGTATGAGATGTCATAAAGCTGACACAAAAATGACTGCAAAACGATTCGTTCTGATTCTACGGAAATGAAAGGAGAAATTGTATGAATATTGCAGCAAACGGAAATCATTATGTTCCATATGAAGAACGCAGCGGCGCAGAATCCGTTGTCTATTTTACCAGAGATTTATCCCCGGAAGGCCTGGTAAAAATCTACGAGAAAATCGCAGAGACAATGAAGGGTAAAGTGGCCATCAAACTGCACACCGGTGAAGCAGAAGGTCCGAATATTATTCCAAGGCCCTGGGTTCAGGCTTTGCATTCCCGGAAGCTGCCGGAGGCAGCCATCATTGAAACCAACACCTACTATGAAGGCAGCAGATACACCACTGAAGCACATAGAAAGACATTGGAAATCAATGGCTGGAACTTCTGTCCTGTGGATATTACAGATGCAGACGGTGTGGCTGTCCTGCCTGTCACAAACGGCAAATGGTTCAAGGAAATGCATGTGGGAAAGAACATTCTGAATTATGATTCCCTGCTGGTACTGACACATTTCAAGGGCCATACCAAGGGCGGATTTGGCGGCTCCAACAAGAATATCGGTATTGGCTGCGCTGACGGCAGAATCGGAAAGGCTGAAATCCACACAAGAGTAGGCTCTGATGACATGTGGAGCATCAGCGAAGAGGAATTCATGGAGCGTATGACGGAGTCCACCAAGGCAACCGTTGACCATTTCGGAAAACAGATTTCCTATATCAATGTCATGCGTAATATGTCTGTTTCCTGCGATTGCGAAGGCTGCGGCGCAGAACCGGTTGTTACACCGGATGTGGGCATTCTGGCAAGCCTGGATATTCTGGCTCTGGACAATGCCTGTATCGACATCATTTACAATCTGCCGAAGGGCGGCGGAAAAGCCTTAATTGAACGTGTGGAGAGCCGTCATGGACTCCGCCAGCTTTCCTACATGAAGGAAATCGGCATGGGAAATGACCGCTATACCATCATTGGCATCGACAATGGCGACAGCGAAATCTCCGTTGCAGATATTACCAAAGACATTGCACCGGAGTGGAAACCGGATATCTTCAATACATTCCTTGGACGCAACAAGGCAAGAGAATAATATGCAAAAGGCAATACCTGTACGGGTATTGCCTTTTTGTCTCATGCGTTGCTGTTCTGATACACGCAGCCCAGACTTTTCAATTCTGCCCGAAGGGGGGCAAGCTTGTTCATAGGGAAACGGCTTCCGGTACAGTTCTGCAGAATGGTGACCTTCTTATCCTGAGCAAGCAGGCTTTTGGCCGTTGCGGCAATACTGCCGTTTTCATCCAGTCCGCAGAATACAAATTCGTCATACTGTTTTTCTTCAATGAACCGTGTAAATTCCGGCTCCAGCAGTACATCTGCAACCTTTTTCTCAAACTGATACGGAGATACCACCTGTAAGCCGTCGTACAGTGCAACACCCTCCGTCTTTTCAATGCAAAAGCCAAATACGATATGATTTGTGGGTGTATCCTCAAATACCTGTGACAGATAAAGAATATCACAGCCCTCTGCCTGATACTGCAAAATGGCATTGTTGACGGATTCCACCAGTTCAGCGGTACGATACGGAAATTTCTCTCTGCGCTTCTCCCACAGATAGTCATTCTGCATTTCAAATACAACCAGTGCTTTCATAAAACGATTTCTCCTCACTCCATAATGTTCTGATACTGATCTTCATGTCTTGTGATTTCAAAGGAATCACGCAGGGCAGTATATTCATTGTAACGATTCGTCTGCAAATCGTTTTCCACTGCGCTCTTCCATCCGGCTTCTCCGTTTTTCTGCTCAAAATATGCCAGAATCACAGCAGAACTGCGGCTGATTATGGCCATGTCTCCTGCTTTCCGACTGTCATCAAACGCCCATTCTGTGATTTCATCACCATAGGTTGTACGGCATTCCGAATATCCTTTTACATAACCGCCTTTGTTTTTGGTAGCACTGTCTGCGGAATACTGCTGTGCATAGGATGCAAATGTTTCTGAAGGCGATTCGGAAAACTGCACATACTCCTGAATCTGTTCTGCCATAGCCTCCACATTTTCCAGCTGGTCCGCCTGACCTGCACTCAGAAAGATAATGCGGAAATCCACTGTATCCGCTGTATCCAGGAAGGGCTTCTGCCTCAGCATGTATACGGTTGTGGAACACTGTTCTTCCTTCAGGTGCATCCAGGTTTCATTTTCAGCAGCATCACCGTTCAGCCATTCCTGCACCGCTGCAGGGAATCCGCTGACAAAATTGGTAATCATCAGGTCCTCTGACATATTGGAAGCTTCTGTCTCTGAAAGCTCTTTTTCCTCTGTCAGATACTGGTATACATATTCCTTGAATTCCTGTTCATTCCTGCAGTCCATCATATTATTGGCATTGGTGATGGCAGCATTGTATTCCGTATAATCCTCCGCAATAATACCCTGCGGGTCCCAGGGGAAGGAATATGCCATCACACTTGCCGTAAGATAATTCTCACGGTTGGCATCAAAATATGCTTCAATCTCCTGGTCAGAGTACTCTGCATCCTGATTCATCTGCTCCTGAAACTTCTGTGCAAGGAATGTCAGCTGCATAGCACGCTCCAGGTCATCTGTGGTAATACCCCCGGGATACTGTGACAAATCTGTTTCCTCTGCTGCTGTTTTGCATTGCTGCTTTGTTTCCTCATCCAGTTCATAATTGGCGGCATGGGCAGCCTCACAAACACGAAGATTGGCTTCTACGGACTGCAGCGTATTCTCCATGAACATGTCAAACCATGTCTGTTCCTCGGAATACTGCTGATTCCGCAGGGATGTGTCTGCATCAAACATCGGCATGGAATCATTTCCTTCAGCATATTCCAGGTAGCTGTTTTCGCACTGCTGAAAATAGCAGGAAAACATTGCAGCATCCACTTTAAAATTCTCTGTTTCCAGAATAACCGCATCAGCAGACTGATTCTTATGCTGCATTGCATAACGTACTCCGTAAATGCCTCCGCCCAAAGCACACACTGCCAGAACAGCCGCTGTAACCTGCATGACTTTGCGTTTTGAAGACTTCTGTTTTTCCTCTTTTTCCCTTTGCTTTTTTTCCATGTCACGTTCCTTGATTGCATTATAATCCTGTGGCTTGGATTCTTTTTTCTGATTCTTTTTGCTCATGTTTCCAACCTCTCAAAAAAGTATCATTCTGCTGCGCAGTTTCCTTTCAGTATCTCACATAACCCGTCCTGTGAAAATGCCGTATCAGCGCCGCAGAGTATAATCGTCTGTGAATATCCTGCATCGGCAATCTGCTGCCAGGGAATCTCATTGTCTCTGCACAGCGGAAGATTCACTGCTGTTACAGAATGATAATGCTGACTTAAAAAGGGCAGAATATGACTGCCGTATGCATCTGTCAGCAGCAGCAGGTTTTTATTGGCAGAATTCTCTGTATCAATCCGGATCACCGGTTCACGGCTGAAAGCAAACACATCCTCTGAATGCACCGCATCTTCATTGCAATAGGATGCAATCTTTTTTGTTTCATCCATGCGCAGTGCAGTGACATTCTGAACTGTGGCATCATTCTGCCGCAGATAAACATCGATGATGTCCGGCTGTATGTCATAATACTGTATCCTGTCAGACAGCGCACCATAGTAATCAGATATGACATGATGAATCACAAACTGGTCATATCCGATACTCTGAAAGCCCAGCTTGCGAATTGTTGTCTGATATGCCGTATATGCGCCGTAAGATGTCCAGCAGGGATCTGTCCTGTAGTAGATGTACTGTTCTTTCTCCAGCATCAATGCGTTTTTCACATTGATTTGTATGACACGGTCATTCAGCTGTTCCGACATGGTTTTCCATAGGGATGAATCCTGGGACATATTCACAGGAAGCGTATCACCATAGATTTCCTCTGCAGTAGGAATCAGCATCAGATACAGCGGCGTATTCAGCTGTTCTGCATAGCTGTTCAATGCCTCTGTCATCTGCATCATCCGTTCCTGCGTGATCACTTCATCTTTCTGAATCATGCGTTCCCGGGTGATATAGATATCTCCCAGCTGATTCTGACCAAAGGAAAGCTGATAGGAATCGTGCAGATTCAACAGCGGCTTCCAGATCAGATTATCCGATGAATTCCGATGTACTGTGTCCAATACAGAGCCGCCCATTAAGGCGGCTGTGCTCAATCCAAGAATCAGAAGTGAATAAAAATGTGATCCCGGAGGATTGCTTTCTTTCTTTTTAGCCATGCCGCATGCCTTCGACATCCGAAAGATCCAGCACATATTTGTCGGAGAACCATTCTGATGGCTGCATGTGAACTGATTTCGCAAAGGCCTGGGCATCCTCTGTTTCCGGGACACTGCCTGCCATAAACCACAGCTGACGCTCCACAGCTTCACCAGCAGCAATCACCATCAGCATTCTGGCAAGGCCTCTCCGTCTGTATTCCGGCAGAATCACAAGATTACGGATTGCAGCACACTTCGGCTTTTGGCCAACAGCATCCTTTTCCATCACAATCATGCCAATGGGCCTGCCTTCTTCAAACAACAAAAACAGTGTGTGGTTCTCTGCAATAATCTTTGCGAAAAAACCTTCTCCATCCGGGACAAACTGAGTCAGCGGTTCTTCTGTCCAGTTGATGCTCCGGATGCCCTGGGGTTTCATTTTACGAAAAAGCAGCATACAATAATCTCCTCATTTCTGACTGTCAGACGCTGCTTCATCACTTTGATTCAGCACATCTGCAATGATATAACGTGGTCTTGCCTTGACCTCTTCATATATTTTTCCAATATATTCCCCGATGATGCCAAGGGCAATCAACTGCAGGCCCCCCGCCAGCCAAATGGAACAAAGTGTACCGGAGCAGCGCATTTCGCCGTGTCCTGCCAGCATCACAATAAGTGACCACAGCAAGGCAAAAATACTCATCAGCGTTAAAACACAGCCTGCTGCAGTAATCAGTTTCAAGGGTTTTGTGCTGAAGGACAAAATGCCGTTCATGGCAAAATGCAGCATTTTTTTCAGCGGGTATTTGCTCTCGCCTGCAAACCGTTCCGAACGTGCATAATACACATTGCAGCTCTGAAAGCCTATCAGCGGCACCATGCCCCGAAGAAACAGATGCACCTCACGAAAATTGGCAAGTTCCTCCAGTACCCGTCTGCTCATAAGGCGGTAATCAGCATGATTGTATACAACATCTGCGCCCATACACTGCATCAGCTTATAAAAGCTTTCTGCTGTAAAACGCTTGAAAAATGTATCCGTATCACGGGCATTCCGCACACCGTATACCACCTGATTGCCTTCGTAATACTTCTTGACCATTTCATCGATGGTGTTGATGTCATCCTGCAAATCTGCATCCATGGTGATGGCCATATCGCAGTGGTCTTTCACCGTCATCAGACCAGCAAGCACAGCATTCTGATGGCCTGCATTATGTGCCAGATTGATACCGGAGAAATACTGCGGTTCCGACTGATGCAGTTCTGTAATCATCTGCCAGGTACGGTCTTTGGAGCCGTCATTCACAAAAACAATCCGGCTGGCTTCGGAAAGCAGATTTTCTGCAATCAGCTGTTCATATTTTGCCTTAAGCCGTCTTGCAGTTTCACCCAATACCTCTTCCTCATTATAGCAGGGCACAACCATATATAAAATCCGTGCCTTATCACTGGGCATTTTTGTCTGTCACCTCTTCAATCATTTCTGTCGGTTCTTCTTTCACTGCTTCAGCGGCATCATCGTCATCTGCCAGAATACCCTTATAATTCGGATCTGCTGTTACGGTCTCCTCGGTTTCCTTTTTTTCGGTACCCGGCTGTTTCTTTTTCTTTGTCATCAGAACAATCACAACGATGCACAGCAATACTACAAGACCAATTGCAGCATAAACCAGAACCTGCATATCCAGACCGCTCTGATTCAGATTCAGATTGTACTTCTTTGCATATGTTGCCACTTCTGTATTTGCACGGCAATTCAGTGTAAAGTCCGGAATCATAATCGGTTCATCAGACTCTGTGTTCTCATCATCAGCCCGGAAGCCGAATGCATATTCACCGATTTCGGTCAGGTCATTCTGAATGGTAAGGCTCTTCAGAGAATCGCAGCCAAAGAAGGCAAGTCCGCCTATTGCTTCCAGAGAATCCGGAAGAGTCACACTGGAAAGTGCTTTGCAATTGCGGAATGCAGAGTTTCCAATGGCAGAGACGGTTTCCGGAATCTCAAAAGATGTCATGGAAGAACAGTCTGCAAACAGATTGGAAGGAATGGTGCTGAGGCTTGCAGGAATGTTGATATCTGTCAGCTGCTCACAGCTGGAAAATGCACCTTCTCCGATTTTTGCAATGCTGTCAGGGATTTCCACTTTCTCAAGGAACAGAGAACCGCAGAATGCGTAGGGAAGAATTTCCAGCACAGAGCTGTCCACAGTGTAGCTCTTATTCTCATTTGCAGGGGGATACATGATAATCTGTTTGCCGTCTGCGGAAACCAGTGCACACTGATCATTCACTGCGAAATATTCGCTGCCTTCTTCCACCTGAATACGCTGGAGACCAAGACAGGAAAGCAAAGCAAGGGGATAAATGGTCTTTACGCTCTTGGGTATGTCCAATTCGCTCAGAGAATAGCAGCCCACAAACGCTGTGGTGGAAATCGTTTCCAGGGTTTCCGGCAATTCCAGTTCACTCAGCAGAACATCATAGTAGAACACATTGGAAGGAAGCACTTTCATATTCTTCGGCAGCTTGACACTTTCCAGAGAAGTGCAGTATGCCAGTGCATATACGCCGATTTCCTCTACAGAATCCGGAATTTGCAGTGACTGCAAAGCAGTACAGTTATTGAATGCGCCGTCACCGATTCTCTCAAGTGTATCCGGCAGCTTTATTTCTTTCAGACTGATACATTCATTGAATGCACCTGTTCCGATACTAACAATATCCGCTTCCAGCTCCAGTTCACTCAATGCGGTACATCCCGAAAAGGCATTGTCACCAATCTCCAGAACCGGATAGCCGTTGACCACACGGGAAACCACCAGTTTGGTTGCGCTCGGATCCACCTCATTTATTCTCAGACCGCCGCTGATTTTCTCATAAGTGACAATGTTATCAGAAAATGTTTCTGCTTCCTCTGCAAATGCAGGAACCACCGGCAATGTGAGCACAGCCATCATCAGACTGCTGACTGCACATATCGTCTTCTGAAACCATTTATTCATCCTTTGCATCCTCCGCTTTCTTTTCATCTGTTTCCGTTTCTGCATCAGCAGTATTCTCCGTTTTCATGAGTTCCGCCTTGATTTCTTCATTTGCTGAAGACTTCTTTTTACCGCTGCATACCGCTGCAATCAGAATACCGATCAGCAAAAGGCCGCAGACTGCAATGCCCACAATTCTGCCGGTTCCCATGGATTTTTCCTGTTTCTCCGTGTTATCCGCTTCTTCTGTCTCTGCTTCTGCGGAATCCTCTGCAGTATCTTCATACTCTTCTGCATCCGGAATGAATCTGAAATCATTCTCATTATCAAAATCTGTTGCATAAACCTCAGCAGCAGAACCAGCAACGCCATGAATGATGAAATCACTGTCCATATAGAGTTCGTTCTGAGGTGAAACAAACCAGCCAAATGCAGAATATCCGATATCTGTAACAGTTGCAGGAATGACGACCTCTTTGATATTGGTCGCCGCAAATGCCTGCTGTCCGATGGATGTTACAGAGGAGGGAATGCTGATCGTTTCCAATGCCGTTGCAGAGAAGGCGCCGTTTCCTATGGATGTCACCTGATTCGGGATAATGATGGATTTCAGACTGGAACAGCTGTTAAACGTAAAAGGTTCGATGAGTGTCAGTTCTGAGGACAGCTTCACATCCGTCAATGCAGAACAATCCGAAAAAGCAGCTGAACCGATATAGTTCACACCATTGTGCATCTCCACAGACTGAAGATTCAGACTGCCGGTAAATGCCACATCTCCAATACTGGTGACTTCATCCGGAATGACCAGATGATCCGGGCAGGTTGCCAGGGGCCAGCGCATCAGTGCGGTGCCATCCTCTGCATAAAGAACGCCGTCCTTTGCAGAAAAATACGGATTCCCCTCCTCTACAATATACTCCTTCAGATTTGCGCAGTTGGCAAATGTGAAATTGCCCAGATCTGTTACGGTTTTCGGGATTGTAATGGTTTCCAGATACATAGCCTCCACAAATGCATACTCGCCCAGCTTCACCACTTCCAGGCCGTCAATTTCAGATGGCAGCACCAGATTCTTCTCTGAACCTGTATATTTTTCAATACAGGCAGCCTTTTCGGAGGTATCAAGAGAATTTTCCAGGCGGGAATACTCATAATCTCCAAAGGTGAAGACCTCATACTCCTGTTCATCCTCATCTGCTTCTGCAGAGCACACAAAACCTGTGGCGGAAACTGCCATTGCGCCGGACAGCAAAACTGCCAGACCATACTTCAAAAACGGATTCTTCATAATCCTCTCTCCTTATGATAAAATAAAAAAGGCGAAAACATGGAGCTGTCACTCCAGTTTTCGCCCTTTGCCTTATGCATATCATCATATGACATAACAATTACGTTCTCTCAGCATATTACCCGAGTGCATAGTAATTATATCATATTCCCCTGCAAATTGCAAGCGATTATGCAGATTTCAGCGCATTTTCACATTTCTCAGGGAAGTGCTCAGAGGATAGAACGGCACTCCATGTAGAAACGTTTATCTGCTGCATGACCCATAGAAAATGTCTTTCTCGGCAATGCTCCATCCTGAATCACAGTGGGGAACAGTTCCGACTTCTGCATATCCGGCAGCAGAATGCCCATTGTATCCGGCTCGGATGCCAGCTTTTCCACAACATCTGCGCCGTGGATATAGTCAATTTTGCCGCCATTATCCTTCAGCCAGGCATCCAGGAACATCTGTACGCTTCCCACAGTCAGATTGGATGTCGGCTTATGAACAGCATATTTCTGGGTGGTGCCGTTCATAATCACAGTGAATACCTGCTCTCCATCTTCCGAGGGAGTCAGTTCCAGTGCTGCTGTCATGTCAGCAAGCATTTTTTCTGCATCAATCTGTGTCAGAATACGGTGAATTGCTTCAAATTCCAGTGCAGGGCTGTGGAGGTTTACCAGCTCCACAAGTGCATATCTGGCTGCTGCATTCGCTGTGTTTTCACCCGGATGCTCTTTCTTCCAGGCCTCATAGTATGCTTTTGCTGTTGCCAGAGAATGGTTGCCGTCGCCCATAGCATATACCAGTGGATGTTCCTCAGGAGACTGTGCTGCGAGACCTTCCAGTGCAGACAGAATCTTTGCCTGCTCTTCCTCCGGAATCAGCCAGCCGCAGATAGAACCGCCGCCCTGCATCAAAGGGGTATCATAAAGTTTTGCCATGGATGCCTTCTTTGCAGCCAGAGGCTCAATGACAGTCTGCTTTGTATCATCCAGCAGAATCATGATATGGGGCAGTTCCAGTGCTGCACCGCTGCGAATCCGCAGACGAGGAGGAATACGCTCTGCCACAGTTGCTTCTGTTGCACGGACAGGAGAAATGGAGCCCTTGCTGTAGTCATACTGTTCCAGGTCGATTTTTCCAACCAGACCTGCACGAAGCTTTCCATCGCTCTGGATACGCTCAACATAGACCATTGCATTTTTGTGTTCTTCAAAAATGCCCTGCTCCAGATAAGAATTCATGGTTTCACGAATTCTGGCAATGCGGTCTGCAACATCTGCGTCCTCCAGATACAATTCCGGAAGAATCAGACGAAGAGTGGAAGGCTTGCTTCCCACATTCTGCTCTGTCTCTGCCCAATAATCCGGCTCGCCTGTATACTGGTCACATGCACAAACGGACCAGCTTTCAGACATATGTTCCTTTTTCGGCAGAAGTATGTCTGCCGCACTGAATGCTGTTTTTGCTTCCATTGAAGTTCATCCTTTCATTATGGTAATTGTCAGGCAGTGTTACACATTCACTGCGCAGAAAATGCATCGGCAGTCATTTCTTGTGTAATGTTGCCCTACGCATAGTATACCACATTTCAGCAAATGATGTCAAGCTTTAATGACTTCCTGTTTTTTTTGCTGCATCTCAGCAAAAAGGCACATATGTATATTTCGATTGAGCATTGCTTTTTCATATTTCCTGTGCTATAATAGTATTATTATTTGTTTTTGGGAGGATTTCCATATGAAGCACAACAGAAAGATTTCATTGCTTACATCCATCGGACTTGCCGTTAATCTGGTTGCGGCAGCTGTTCCGCAGCAGTATGTTTTTGCGGCAGGCACAGATTTATATGTGGGATATGCCGGAAAAAACGGCAGTTTCAATACTGTTCAGGATGCCGTGGACGCTGCCGCACAGTATCATCCACAGTCCGAATTTGATCGTGTCACCATTCATATTGCACCGGGTACCTATCGGGAGCAGGTCACCGTTACAACGCCATATATCACCTTCGTCAATGATTCCCCCAACGAATCTGTTCTGCTGACCTGGTATTACGGTATCGGTTATAAATATTACAGTGTCAGCCAGGAAGGCGTATACAGCAAGGAGGCCGCCCAGGCAAGAAATGCGAAAAATGAGCCCAAAACACGATGGGGCTGCTCTGTGCGTCTCCGCTCAAATGCATCTTATTTCCGAGCAGAAAATATCTCTTTTGAAAACTCCTTCAATCGCTATATCACAGATGAGGAACTGGCAGACGGCGTTGAGGTTTCCGGCAGTCAGAGCATCAGTTTCTACCGTACAAAAGGGGCAGATGTACGGCAGAAAGCTGCCACGGAACGTGCCGCTGCAATTGCTGTGGAAGCCAATTACAGCGAATTCAAAAACTGCCGGTTCATGAGCAGCCAGGATACGCTCTATCTTGGTTCGGAATACGGTTATTTCCAGGATTGTCTGGTAGAAGGCAATACTGATTACATTTTTGGTTCCGGCACCTATGTATTTGACAGCTGCGAACTTCGTTTCAAGGGATACAGCGGCAGTGCGGCCGGCGGCTACATCACTGCAAATAAAAATGCTGGCCGCACATTGTTCACCAACTGCCGTGTCACAGCTGCCTCAGACCTGGTCGTTTCCCCCGGCTATTTCGGACGTCCCTGGGGTGACTCCCCGGATGTGGCATTCGTGAATACCAAGCTGCAGTACGAGGGTATCATTACTGGAGCAGGCTGGACAAAAATGAGCAATAATGCCCCGGAGAACGCCAAATTCAAGGAGTACGGCACTACCGCAAACGGTGCGCCTGTCAACACTGGCTCCCGTGTGAAAGGCACTGTCAGATATTCTGCTGATGGACTGGACACAAAAACATATCTTGGCAGCTGGACACCCTTCTTCCTTGGTGGGGAAAGTGCTGTGACCATTCCGACGGTCAGCGGCATACTGGTTCAGGAATTGCAGCCGTATCACGGCGGATATGCCTGGAAAATCCAGGAAGATGCACAGCAAAGCAGCAAAATTTACACCGACAGAGATTTCGTTTTCCAGAGTCTTCCGGATGCACTGGCTGGCGGTGAATTGATTCAGACACCCTGTGATGCCAAAAAGCTGAGCGGTACTGTGGCTGTTTTCACGGCAAATAAGGACATGACATTATCTGTCCTGCTGGATAACCGTGTAGAAAAAGTTCCCTCGTGGATGACAGATTATCAAAAAACCGAGCTGCATGCAGAAAGCAATAATGATGTGACATTTGATGTCTATCAGGCAGAATTTCAGGCAGGAGATTCCGTTGTGCTGGGTGCCAATGAACAATCTGCATACTGCATGAATTACGCCGTAATTGTGCAGGAGAAAAAAGTTGGACCAACACTTTCAGGAGATACAGACTGCAGCGGAACACTGAACGCTGTGGATCTGACAATCATGAAGCAGATGATACTGGGCATCGGCACACCCTCTGACATTTCCCTTGCCAATGGCGATTATAACCAGGACGGAACCATTGATACACAGGATGCAGCATTGCTTCTTGCATTTTTGAAGAACACATAAACTGAAATAACGATTTGGAGACCTTACCATGTTTTATCACAATTACAGCGGCTGGCTGCGGGAACACTATCAGGGAAAAATAACAAAAATATGCATTGACGGTGGTTTTACCTGTCCCAACAGAGACGGCACCTGCGGAACAGGCGGCTGTATCTTCTGCGGAGAGAGAGGTGCCGGAGACCATATTCGGCTAAACGCACTTTCCATAGAAGAACAGACAACACGATTTATCCGCAGGAATCCAAAATCCAGCGGCTTCATTGCTTATTTTCAGAATTTCACGAACACCTACGCCCCTGTGGATGTTCTGAAAGCCAGGTACGATGCCGCTATGCAGCAGGAACGAATGGTGGCACTGGCTGTCGGCACACGGCCTGACTGCATTACCGAAGAAATTGCTGACCTGCTTCAGTCCTACATGGCAAAGTATGACGTCTGGGTGGAGCTGGGACTGCAGACTGCCGACGATGATACTGCCCTGCGGATTCACCGGGGATATCCCCGTGCTGTCTTTACCAGAGCTGTGGAGATTCTGAATGCAAGAAATATCCCCGTAGTTGCCCACATCATGGTTGGACTACCGGGGGAAACGATGGAGCATCTGGAACGCACCGTTGCCTATCTTAACACGCTGAAGCTGTGGGGCATCAAGATTCATTCTGTTTATGTGATGAAAGATACCATTCTGGAAAAAATGTATCTGAACCATGAATACAATTCCATGTCAATGGATGCCTATACCGACTGTGTCACATATGTGCTGACACATATCTCCCCGGATCTGATTGTACATCGCCTGACAGGCGACTGTCCTCCGGATGAACTGGTGGCACCGGAATGGAATCTGATGAAAAATGATATCATCGCAGAAATTAACCGAAAAATGGAGATGCATCACTGGATGCAGGGATGTCTGTATGAATCAGAGGGCTTCAGATAGCGAAATCTTCCGCGTTCAATTTCTGATTGGATATTGATATTTTTTGCGAATTGTGGTATAATGATACCAGAGGCAATACCGCACAGGGTTGATACCAATCCGTTTGGGGGCTCTGTGCAGTGTTGCCTGTATTTATTTTCAGATAAGGAGAATACAATCATGGACATTATGGAACAAGCTTTGGCTGCACATCAGGAATGGGGCGGAAAACTGGATATCCGTTCTAAAATTGCAATTAAAGATAAGGAAGCACTTTCAATTGCATATACACCGGGTGTGGCTCAGCCCTGCCTTGAAATTCAGAAGAATCCTTCCCTTTCCTATGACCTGACCGGCCGTAACAATCTGGTTGCAGTTATTACAGATGGTACTGCTGTTCTGGGCCTGGGCGATATCGGTCCCCTGGCTGCAATGCCTGTTATGGAAGGAAAATGTGCACTGTTTTCTGAATTCGGCGGTGTGGATGCCATTCCGCTTTGCGTTGACAGCAAAGACCCTGATGAATTCTGCAAAACCGTTGCATTGATTTCCGGTAGTTTCGGCGGAATCAATCTGGAGGATATCTCCGCACCACGCTGCTTCGAGATTGAACGGAAACTGAAGACAATGGTTGATATTCCAGTCTTCCACGATGACCAGCACGGCACAGCTGTTGTTGCTTCTGCTGCAATTATGAACGCTGCAAAGCTGGCAGGAAAAGAACTCGGCAGCCTGAAAGTGGTAATCAATGGTGCAGGCGCAGCAGGCGTTGCAATCGCTGAAATGCTGCTTTCCATCGGTGTACAGGATATCCTGATGCTGAATTCCAAGGGCATTGTCTGCGCAGGCGATCCCCTTTCTTCTGAGGCACTTGCCTCCCTGGCACAGCGCACAAACAAGGAGAAAATCCACGGTAAGCTGGCAGATGCCATGAAGGGAGCAGATGTCTTTATCGGCGTTTCCAAGCCGAATCTGGTAACACCGGAAATGATTCGCTCCATGAACGAAAAGCCATTCATTTTTGCAATGGCAAATCCCACACCGGAGATTATGCCTGACCTGGCAAAGGAAGCAGGCGCATTCGTCATCGGTACAGGCAGAAGCGATTTCCCGAACCAGATTAACAATGTACTTGCATTCCCGGGCATCTTTAAGGGCGCACTTTCCGTCCGTGCATCTGATATCACAGAGGGCATGAAGCATGCTGCCGCTGAGGCAATTGCCAGCTGCGTCTCCGATGAGGACCTTTCTCCGGACTGCGTGATTCCGAACCCCTTCGATCCCAAGGTTGCTCAGACCGTTGCAGAGGCTGTTGCTGCTGCCGCCATCAAAGACGGCGTAGCAAGAATTTGCTCTGAAAGCTGAAAAAATGCTGCATCTCTCTTCCCTCTTTTTACGCATATGTTTCGTCTTTCTGGGTGTTCTGGGAATTCTTTGTTTTCTCTCTCCCTGTTTTTTCAGCATTGTCAACATCGGTAATCTGTTCGGTTTGACGGTGAGTGTATGTGTCCTATGCATCGGCATCTGGCTCAGACCTTTAACCGGCCTTCTGCAGCACATCAGCCGATACCGCAGCGGTGCCATTGCTCTAAAGGTAATTGTCTGCCTGTTGGCAGCGGGTATTCTGTATTGCATTGTGATGAGCTGCTGCATGATACACGCGGCAAACAAAAAACCACCGGAACCGCCGAAAGCCATTATTGTGCTGGGCTGTAAGGTTCGTGGAACCGTTCCAAGCCTTATGCTGTTTCGCCGCATTCAGGCTGCGTATGATGCATTGCAGGAATATCCCGATGCCATTGCCATTGTATCCGGAGGAAAAGGTGAGAACGAAAACATCTCCGAAGCAGAGTGCATGGAAAATGAACTGGTGCGGATGGGAATCTCCAAAGAAAGAATTATCCAGGAAAATCAGTCCACATCCACTTCTGAAAATCTCCGTTTTTCCAAGCCGATTCTGGAAGAAAAAGGCATTGATAAAAATGTGTTGATTGTCACAGACGGATATCATGAGCTTCGTGCACAGTATCTTGCAAAAATAGAGCAGCTGCCGGAGTGCTATGGGGCATCTGCCTACACATCCTTCTACCTTCTTCCGACCTACTGGGTACGGGAGTGGTTCGGATTGGCGCATGCATTTGTTTTTAAAGACTAAAAAACAGCAGTTCACATTAGCCGGATACCCATAAAGAAGTTTTAAATCTTTGAAGAAAAGGTTGTGTAACCCAAGAGGTTACGCAGCCTTTCTCTTTTTGTCGTATTTCATACTGTCAGCGACAGCAGTTATCACTGCAACGTTAAAACGATAGAGAATCTCGATTTGATGGATGCGGTGTCCACTGCTCTTGTCAGGAGCATGAATAATGATCTTCTCGATGA
>JAKSPJ010000012.1 GCA_024404915.1 Oscillospiraceae bacterium | reverse complement strand
TGTAAGAATCAGCAGAGCTGAAAAACGTGTACTTGTCATAAGCAATGTCGGAGATCAAATGGGTTCTGTAGTTACAGAATATCATAAACCAGGCGAACTTGTAACAATAGATGCAAAATCAAGACCTGGTTATACCTTTGACGGCTGGCAGGTCGGAATAGATGCAATGGATGTTACCAGAGTCAGTGCAGACGGAACTGTTTCTTCATTTATCATGCCTGAATACAATCAAAGAATACAGGCTAAATGGAAACTGAATGGTTCCCGTGTCAATGTGGCAGGAATTCGTCTGAATCAGGAAAATTTATCCCTTGACGCAGGTGAAACCTCTCAGATTAAAGCTGATGTGTTCCCTGAAAATGCAACTGACAAGGTTGTGATCTGGACATCATCAAATCCGCTTGTTGCTTCTGTTGATAAAAATGGCGTAGTAACAGCATTGTCAGATGGTACAGCTGAAATCTTAGCAAGAACACTTGAACCAAATGACAAGCAGTTTACAGCAAAATGCAAAGTCAGCGTTACAGGTTCGATTGAACCCGCCGAACCTATTCCTTTTGGTGAAAGAATTGAAGCAGAAAGCTATACAACACAATCAGGCGTTGATACTGAAAGCTGTAGTGAAGGCGGAAAAGATGTTGCTTACATAGAAAACGGTGATTACATCGGATTCAAAAATGTTGATTTCGGAGAAGGTGCTGAATGCATTGATTTCCGTGTGGGTTCAAATGGCGGAAACAATTCAATTGAAGTTCATATTGGTTCACCAAATGGAAAAATCATAGGAACTATGAATGTGAACGGTACAGGCGGCTGGCAGACATGGAAAACTCAGAAGTGCAGCATTGATAAGACATCAGGCGTAAACGACATATACCTTGTGTTCAAAGGCGGAGACGGATATCTTTTCAATCTTAACTGGTTCTGTATAAATAATAATGTTATTGGTGACTGCAATGCTGACGGAAAGTTTACAATTGCTGATGCTGTTATGCTTCAGCAATGGATTCTCGCAGTACATGATGCAAAACTCACAGACTGGAAAGCGGCTGACCTCTGTGAAGATGATATCATTGACATTTTTGATTTCGTTGCTATGAAGCGTATGCTTATCAGCAAATAAAAAAGAATTATATAGAGACGAATAAAAAGGGATTATAAGTAATCTATCATGGTTAAAAATAGGCACATTAAAACTACTCAATTTCGCAGTTTTCGATGTGCCTATTTTTTTTGTCTCAATTGACATAATTCGATAAAATTGAATTCCGTGCCCACAAGGGGTTCTCCCTTGACAATACAGTTATTTTGTGCTATACTATCCTCAAAAATGACAATCACAATATAATAATATGTAGAAAAAGACAGCGAGTTGCATTTATGCACTTGATAATACAGTTCTGTCATGGAAAACGATGAAGTAGAAAGGAGAGAGCAAATTGAAGCATAATTGTAGCAGAATCATAGGACTCTGCATCGCAGCGCTTCTGCTCTGCACGGGCTGTGCACCATCGGCGGAGGAATCACAGAAAGCGTTGATGCGATACATGGAGAACCGATATCCGGAAGACAACTTCACATGGTGGTACAACGCCCTGGGCGGAGAAGGAGAAAACACGTATCAGACATATGAAATCATCATGCACAGCGAGAAATATCCCAATGCGGCAATCCATGCGGCAAGATGGAAGAAAGACGGGGAATTTGTTTATGCTGACAACTACATGGCATTTTATCTTCAGGATGACGTGGAGGCATTCATGCAGCAGATGGCTGAGGAATATTTCGGAGAATGCAAGGTTTATGAGTATTTTTCAAAAGGAAAACTTGTGTCCTCCGCTTTCCCGATCGACGCAACGGCAGAGGATTACCTGAAAAGCAAACCGGGCTGCAGCATTACAATATATCTGGCACCAGAGGGGCATACGAAAGCAGATGCCCAAGAGAATCTTATAAAATTCCAGGACATGCTAACAGAAAAACAATACTACAATGTATCCGGTGGCGTAAGAATTATATTGGATCAGGCGACATACGATGGAATAACATCATTCGTCAGTTACCCAGGCGGTTTGGATAGTTCAATTGTTGATTTTGTCGGTGGTTTTGAAGTGAAATAACAAAAAAGAAGAATACGGAGGTTTGTAATATGTACGACTTTTTTGAGGATCATGGCATTTCAATGGAAGCAAGAGTTTCGCTTGTGTTGAATGTGTTTATGTATATTGATGACTGCATTAACATTGAGGCATACAAGAGTGAGCATGATGGCAAATGCCCCACACTCAGGGAAGTTGTTAGGGCACTCGATGAAAAGACAGCCACGGATTTTACTGTCTGAATAGACATGGAATCATAAAAAGAGTATAATTATAATAAAAGACCGATTTAATGTCGGTCTTGTTTTGTATGTTTGAATTGACTTGTTATCATAAAAAGAGTATAATTATATTTGGTGAGTAGTTTGTAAATTCTGTGAATTCGCTGTTTAACAGTGAGTTACAAACCAAATATGAATTTGCAGGAGTGTAAATTAAATATACTTATGGAGAAAAAATGAAAATTGAAGTATTTAACGGAAGCCGAATGGGGTGATTAAAAATAAAAAAGTTATTACTGACAATATGCTGCATATGTTTGCTTTCTTTTGGAAGCTGTTCTTCTAGTAGCTCTCGCTTCTCGGATGTGTCAGAATTAAATGAATGGCAGATCAATCTACTGGAAGCGGAAGGGCTTCCGACAGAATATGATCAGCTCAGCAGTACGCAGCAGCATACGATCACCAGAGTGTGGGAGATGATCTCCTATCTCAACGAGAAATATGAGCAGGAATTTATCTACGTCGACTACATTCCAAAGGATTTGAATCAATCGGAAACACTCATCGCATATCCGCGCAGCACCGGATACGGAAACGGCAAGTATGCCGTGACCGTGAAAACCAAGGGTGATACCTTTACGGATGATTTCCATGATTTCAGCGTTGCGGATCTCGCAGAGACACTGACGAATGCGTTTTTGACAGAGCAGTTTGGAGATTCTTACAAATTCATAAGTTCTCCCTTGGCATGTGACATTACAATGGGCGAAGTAATAGATGAAAAATTTCAGTGGAAATTTGGTGCCGAGAACGGTATTTTTCTGTTGGAAGAGCTTTGCTCGTTTGACCGCCTTGAAGAATTTGCCGTCAAATACGCAAAGTTCCTGTACGAGCACGAGCTTTCCGGAAGACACCGGATAGAGGTCCTCAAGGAGATGCCAAAGGACCCTGGTGTATGGTCGAATTACGGCTCGGATATATATGGGAACAGAGGTGGTTATAGTCTCGGGTTTTACACGTTATACTGTAATCCATACCGTGTTGATGATGAGAACGGAGCATACCACTGCTTCCCGCCGACAGTCTATCGCACAGACTGGATCAAATACCGCGCAAACCCGGAAAGACCCTGGCTGGTCGAATCAGACATCAGCGCAACATACTCGGTAGAAGAATATTTAGCAAAATATGAATAAAAGAAGGCTGGTATATGCGATGAGAAGAAAAACTTCTATAATTTTATGCGTACTAACCCTTCTATTTGTATCAGGGTGCAGTACTGACATCGGTTCTTCTATTCCATCATCAGCATCACCTACTGAGTCAGTGGAAAACTCCGAAACCATCGCGATTAAATATATGAAGGAAAAGTATGATCTGGATTGCACTGTTGTAAAGGTTTATGGCATAGTTACTGGGTTTATGGGCGATTCATTTGATCAGGTGTTGATGCGCCCCACAGATGAGCCAAATGGAGATAAGTTGAAGGAAAACGAGGGTCAGCGTTACCTTGACCTAGTGAATTTTGCAGATCAATATGGTTCGACATTTGCAGTGTATACTGATCCGGATGAGAAAAAAGTCATAGGTGATCAGTATATGCTGTATTCTATACTTCCGTTGTTCAATAACTGGATTAATGAGCAAATTTCCCTATTCGCACCTTGTCAACCATGCTGTAGATACTTAGAATTATGTACGACTGGTCTGCAAAAATATGACTACTGTTTCTCGCCGGATTTTCCACTTATTAGCTCCTATGATGACCTTGAAACGCAAATACCTAAGATTAATGTTAATATACGTGCATATTATCAAGAATATTCAGCCTTAGATATTTCAGAAAATAATTGGATTGAATTTACGGCTCACATGAAAGAACAATATTTGTTCAGCGAATTTAGCATGAAGATTTTTGATATTCCAGAATCCGTTTTCAAAACAGTGCTTACTGATGAAATTGCATTTCGTTCAGTAGACCCATACCAATATCGCGGTTCTATTTGGTCTATTTGGTATGATAATCTGGTTCCCGATATTAATTCTTCACCCCTCAATTAATTTGTCTATTTGTCTTTTGCGGTGTTGACAAGAGAGTACATCTAGTTAGACACAATTTAAGTACTTATCGTTTAATTCTATAAGAAAGGAAATATTTCATATGCCTTTTGAAACAAGCCAGACTCTTCTTGCCAGATTGCTGAAGTTGTGCACATTGTCGTATTACTCATCTTTTTGTGATTTTGGCTCAGGGATACAACGCTGTTGATGAAGACGCAGCTATGCTTTGAACGGAAAACACTTGATCAGAAGTTTGTAATACGTCGATATTTCTGATCAAACATTGAAAGAAAGCTCTTTCAGAAGCTATATTCTAAAATAATTCAGCTCAATGGTCTTGCAATATGATATATAACATGTTATAATAACCTGTATGAGAATAAAATAAGGAGATGAAATGATGGCTTACGATAAGGTGATATATAAAAAGCTTTCAGGAATTGTTGCACCTATTGCATTGCAATATCTGATGGCATCTCTTGTTTCAGCCAGTGATGCGTTTATGCTCGGGTTTCTGGATCAGGACTCTCTTTCTTCGTCATCCCTTGCCGGACAGATTGCCTTTGTATTCAGTTTGTTTTATGGTGCATTTGTCTTTGGCCTGACAGTACTGGCAGCGCAGTATTGGGGGAAGGGGGATAAGAAGACCGTCGAAGAGGTACTAGCAATCACTATGCGGTATACTTTGATTGTGGGACTTGTGTTTACATTGGGAACATTCTTTATTCCCAAACAAATTATGACGGTATTCACATCTGATGCCAAACTCATATCAGCAGGTGCAGATTATCTTCGGATTGTATCCTTTTCGTATCTGCTTACGGGTTTTACAGAAGTCTATTTTGGAATGATGAAGATATGTGACAGACCTAAACTGAGTTCTTTGATTGGTTCGCTGTCCGTTGTGTTGAATATAATTATGAATGGTGTGTTGATTTTTGGGCTTGGTCCAATCCCGAAAATGGGCATCAAAGGCGCAGCACTTGCATCATTGCTTGCCAGAATATTTGAAACACTTATGGTGCTTTCTGCTGTGATAAAGAAAAAATGTCCTTCCCTTAATTTGAAACTGATGCTTTATTCCAATCATAAGGTGCTGCACAAGGATTACTGGAAATATACAGTGCCGCTATTTATTAATCAGATGGGATGGGGCGGCGGTGTAACCATGTATTCTGTTATCATGGGACATCTTGGCTCCGATGCTGTTGCGGCAAATTCTATTGCAAGCATTGTGCGCTGTATCATAGCCAGCCTCTGTTGGGGCATTGCATCCGGTGTCGGTATTATTATAGGCGGCATGCTTGGACGAAATGAATTGGAAAAAGCGAAAAAAGCAGGAGGAAGTTTTGTTCGATTCTCTATTTGGATTGGCGTTGCATCCGGCCTTGTTATACTTTCAATTACACCGCTGATTCTTCATTTTATCCATCTCGCCCCTCAGGCACAGTACTATCTGAAATACATGATGCTTATGGCATCCTATTATATCATTGGTAATTCACTGAATTCTACTATCATTTCCGGTGTGTTTCCATCCGGAGGAGATACAAAATTTGGAATGTGGTGTGATGTCATTACCCTGTGGTGTGTGGTAGTACCACTTGGAATGATCGGCGCATTCGTGCTGAAACTCCCTGTCTTGGCCGTTGCATTTATTCTGACATTGGATGAATTTGTAAAAATTCCGGCTGTGTATAAGCACTATATGAAATATAAGTGGGTTAAAAACATTACTAAAAATTGATGAAACAAAAATGCATCACCACAAAATTCAGCGGTGATGCATTTTATCTTTTCCCTGTTTGAATGAATAACAGCAGTTCTTCCACATCTTCATAATCGTCATAATCTCCGCTAATGCCTTCCCTGTGATATTGAATGCCTGCTTGTTCGTTTTTCTCCAGACAGTCCATCAGGGTAGTGATGCCATATCTTTTTACAAACAACGTAAAGCCATAGGGCTTTATTTTCGACAGAATTCCCTTCCTGCATGCATGATTACAATCATAGCAATGGGCAAGTCCTCTTTCAAGTGAACATTTTCTGTTTTCGCACCAGTCCTTATCGGGACACAATCCGGAATTACATCCGCTGCAATGATTGTTTTCACTGCATAGACAGCAAGCAAGTCCGCATCGTGCAAGACCAAGTTCTCTTTTCATAGATGATTACTCCTTTCATTGAAATGAGAATGGCAGAGGAGAGAACAGCATTTATTCTATGAGTAAATGAATGAGTGCAGAAAGGTCAATGCTATTCAGTTGATGATCTTTGGTAATGTCTCCTGCCTCCCAGTCTGTGAGTATGGTATCCGGCATCGACAAAAGCCATTTTTGCAGCATGACTGCATCTGCGACAGAACATATTTTGTCATTGTTGACATCTCCGGGAACTGGCTGATATCGAAAAAAATCTGCACCGAGCGCGTTTCCCTCTCCGGGGATTCCCGAAATTTCAACAGAGTCTGTGCCATCGTAGTAGTATAATGAATACGTGCCATTGGCAGAACAGCTGTATATCATACACGTTTCATCTATCGGACATGCATCTGAACAGTCATAAGTATCTGAATTAAAAGTCTGCGCCTGAAAGCCATCCTTTGTATATTTCATAATCATATCGTGATGGTTTTCATTTGAAATCCATTTTGTAAAATACAGCTGATGATTCTTGTATATGGGGTAGTAGGCATTAACGCCCTTTTTGTGCCATATTATTTCTGTATTACGGGATTGCATATCCATTTTCATAATGGATCCTATGCCGTTGCTGTATTCGGTGTAATATACAGAATCTCCATCCTGAGAAAAACAGGGCATCGCTTCTTCGGCAAGACTGTCAGTCAGCATAGTAATTTTCAAAGTCGATGGATTTAGCAATGCTAGATTATATGTGAAATCATTTACCTCAGTATTCCAGAAGCCACGCTTAAATACAATTGTTTTTCCATCAGGTAACCATTTGGGATCCTCATTTCGAAAGCCGCTGTTTTTTGTCAGATTGGTAATTCTGCCATTATCGTAAAGAAAGATATCCCATTCATCTGCTGTCTGGTCAATGGCCATAAATGTAATCAGATCGGGACGATTCCCGAAGTTTCCATTCATCGCATGTATAAAATTCCCGGTGATTTCATTGATGTTTCCTTTGTCATTGCGAATATAAAGATGGCTGTCCATGTTTTCATATGAGGAATAGCTGTGCCATAGCAGCCAGCCTTCGGGCATGGAAACTTGTGCTGCAGTCTGCATTGGAAATACAGATAATGATAGAGACGCCTGAATGGCAGACAGCAGAAAAGAAATCATTTTTTTCATATCATCACCTTATTCTCAGGACGTTTTTTCATGATGTATATTTCGTTGTCTGTATGGGAAAGCATATCACAATTTTAAGATTCCTCGTTCATGAGTGTGAGCTGAAACGCCTCTTCCTTTTTAGAAATATCAGGAAGTACCAAGGTCTCCAGACGATAGTTGATATTGGCTTTTTCAGCCTGTGAATGCTGATCTTTTCGCATGATTCTGTATCGTTTTCCGTCCTTGATGAAATTTGCACCAGTTTGATGGAAGCGAAATGGAATCATTTTTTCCATACATTGATGCCGAATATCCAAAATCCAGTCATAATGGCAGGGCCGTGCAAAATTGCCGGATTCTCCGCCTACAGAAACCTCATCGATGGTCTCATCCAGATACTCTGAAATATTGACAGCCTCCAGCAAAGGTGCCATAATTATTGATTTATGTCTGATTGGGAGTGCTTTGAAAATGGGAAGCCGATAATCTGCATATTTCTGATTTTCTACAGTACAACCTATTAAAACATTCGGGTAGCCCGATCCCCAGTCTAAAGGAAGGCATTGTTCCAGTCTGTCAATGCGTTTCGTAAAAAAATAGAACCAGCAGTCTTTCCGTTCTTTTATCATATCCCAGCAAGTCTGTCTCCATGTGTCAGCCTGTTCCAGCAGAAAATCCGATGTGAAGCAGGTGTATATGAAAGCACCGGTAGGAATTTTATAAGTTCCGTCACGTTTTCGCCTGACCGGTAAATTGAAATTTGCAGTTTGGGTACATTGACTGCTGGATAGTGTGCTGCGATGCATTTTATCCTGCCGATATACATAGCAGTATTTGCAGCCGGGGCTGATTTTGGTACAGCCATGCCAGGGGTTCCAGTTAAAACTTGTATGATGATTGTCCATAATGGCATCCTTTTGAAACAGGTATTTTAAATTTGTGGTTTGGAAGATTCTTGATGTGTCGGATTCTATGTGTTTGATTATAAGCTGTAAACGCTGAACCGCTGGATTTATTCAGATGTAGACCGTTTGAGACTGTTCAAGAGCAATTTTTGCTCCTCTGTAATGCGGAAACTTTCCTTTGCCTTCTGAATTGTTTTATTATGTGTCCATAGGTCCAGCCGATTTTGTTCCAAATATGGGAGAGCTGTATCCCATTGTTTTGCAAGTGCAGTGGCAAAGAACCATGCAATCATCATATTGACATAGTATTCTTCAGAATGAATTGCCGCCGGAATTTCCAGATATTCAGGCAGAAAATCATTATCCAGATAATGTGACATCAGGATTTTTAGACCAAATCTGCAGGTATATACATGAGAAGACTGTGACCAGATTCTTATTTTTTCAATCAGCGGTTCTTTGTGTGTTTTAAAAACTCCGGGGGACATTGTATCACAGACGGCCCAGTTATTCACAAAGGGGAGAAATTGTTCTATCTCTGCAATACATGTATCATAATCTTTTATTTCGGATATAATCAGTCCGTGAAGCATGTTTTCGTCATAGTATGTATGAGGGAGTTCATCCAGAAAATTGGCATAGACACGTTCCTTATATAGCTGTCTGGCAAGAAGCCGTAATTGAGGTACCCTTACCCCGATAATACATTCTGATGCCACAGAGGGAATCAGTCTGGCATGAAATTCTGCATATTTCGTATCCTTTAATGCAAATAATTTTTCTCTAATCATAAATTATCCTCTGGCTGTGTTTTTTTAAGTGCCGTCCCATAGATGCTTTTTTAAATCAACGCAGTCCTCTGCAGTAAAAGAAACCCCCTCCGCCAACAGCATTTTTCTTTGCATGTCCATTCCGCCGAATGCAAATGCCGCAGCAGTTTTACCGAAGCGGTTTACAACTCTATGACAGGGAATCTGCAACTCTTTTGGAAAATGGCTGCCCCATGGATACGGATTGGCGTGCAGTGCATATCCCACAGTTCTTGCCCATCTTGGATTTCCTGTCAGAGCCGCAATCTGACCGTAGGTAGCCACTTTTCCACAAGGGATTTTTCTGACAATCTGATAAATCAGCTGAAATTTGTTAGCCATGTGTTTCCTTTCAATCAGTGAATTATGCTTCTTCCATTTCGCTTTCATTGACTTGCTCAATTCTGAAGTCAGTTTCTTGTTTTTTCTCTGAAAAAATGACGGATATGACGGACTGAGGCCAGTTAACAGAGCAGGATGCATATTTGTTTTTTGCGGTAGATTCTTCTTCAAAAATTGTAAGCAGTTCTTGAAATACCTCTTTGGTCAGATATCCGCCCCGCCAATGAAACAGAAGATTTTTTCCTTTTTTAACAGCTTGTTTCACTCGTTTCCGTACTTCATCCAGTGTGGTCCAGGATATTTTATTATCCTTATAATAAAAATGGTCGCTGTCCGTACAGGCAGGAATAGTCCATATTACGGGTTCATGGTCTCTGAATATCTGTTTGTCAGATAGATTTACATAATCATGGCGAAGAATCCCGGATTTGGAAATGGTATTATCAAAAGTGGCATCCAGGTGATAGTATTGACCGTCTATTCGTATGACATTCCATGCATGCCGATAACGAATGCCTTTCTCCGGATTTGCCTCAGAAAGTGCAACAATGCACCAGATGCCGAGGTGATCGCAAAGCACTTTGACTGCTTTAGCCATTCCTTCACATACTGCGACGCCATTTCCGAGTGAACCGATGATTTCATGGGAATATTCTTTTTTCAGTTTATCATATCTGACATTGAGACAGATGAAATCATGAATGAAAATTTCTTTTTCTTTTTCATCCATTTTTTGTATCTGTGCGCAGAGTTTTTTAATCCTCGCATCCATTGCTTTTTGATGTTCACGAACCTTATCTTTATGAAAGAGATATTTAGGTGTCAGTTCAACGAATGTGGAATCCGTATAGTATCTATATTTGAATGTTACTGACCAAAATATTTCTGGATAATCCAATCGAACAAAGAAATAGATATCCGAAATCTCTTTCTGGGATAGTCGTAAAACAGGGAAGGAGTCCTTTAAAGCGAGCAATCCTTCCAGAATCATGTGATAAGCCTGCTGTTGCTCTTTGTTCAGTAGTGAATAGTAGTAATGCTCTGCCTTTTCCATAGAATCCCCTTTCGTAATGTCTATATAAAGCATATCATATTTCTTCGAATATGTCAACAGCTGGCGTATATTTTGCAATGTTTGGTTATAGAAGACAGGCTTATGCATAAACAATTATAATCAGGGTCTCCTCAAACCAAATAAAAAATGACGAAGTATCGATAAAATCGAGGAAATTTGATTTTTTTGAGAGCGAGATTCAGTTCCGAACGGAATTTTGAAAAAACTCAGCAGGAATTTCAATCGGTGCTATTATATATACAGTTTAAACAAAGGTTATTCCCCCTGAATATAGGTCTTTACACCTATTCTATCAAAAGTTGGGTGCAAAATCATGTATAATCCGTAATTTAGTCAAATGACACTGGGGAAAACCGAAAATCGGGGTGCTGATTGCTGCGCCCCTACAAAGATTCCAAAATACATCAACGATTGCAGATTTTCAACACAATTGTACTATGAAAATCTCAATGGTGAGCTTTGCGGTGCCTGTTTTTCAACATTTTTTATAAATCACAAAAGAAAATACCTGATTTCAAGTGTCAAAACTGAAATCAGGTATTTTTGATTTGTCACTGGTTTGCATTGGCTGAAAAATGGTGTTTTTTTACAGTGCCTTTTATCAATTTATAATTTTGTTCAATCACATCAAATCCTAAACAAATACAACTCAAGAATGACATACAACATTAAATCTCAAAATGCTTCTCTCCGAAAGCGCCGACAATATGGTGATTTGATGATTGTTGTATTTGTTGCTAACCGTAGTGACTGCATTCCTTCAGATGAGTATTGTGGCCTTTGGAATCAATATAAGAAACGCAAATGAACAAAAAATCATCTGTAGCAAATGAAAAAAGATACACGATTATAGAGCTGAATAGTAATGGAAAAAAATGCAAAAGCCAGGATGTGTTAGGGCAGCCTCCTTTTTCATAGCAACTTTCAAACGTCCACTCATATGAACAATCGCAGCCGTTCCTGGTGTTTAACGTTGCCCTCAATAGTATTCCTCCGAATAATGATGTGGTTCATATGTTGTTTGGCTATATGCTGCAAGCAGAGAAGAATCAGAAAAGTCATACATCTTGATTTCAGTGCCAAAGGTATAATAATCTTCAAGCATATCTTCTCCTGCTTCATATGAATCATAGTAACTCGAAGTGGATATATACTTATTAGTCAAAGATACTATATCAGTATGCTGGTAGCCCATGTGTCCCATATTATTACAAAGTTTCCCATCCATATTAGTGAAATATGAGTGACCGCCAGAAAGATCGCCGCAGTACTTAATAATATTGTTATCAATCGTAAAGAATTTATACACTCTATCTGCTTCACAGGTTCCAAAAGCAAGTATCAATTCATAAATCCCGTTATTATCGATATCAAATAATGTATAACTACGAAAGACGGAATCTCTGTTCAATTCATTCGCTTGACTGACCAGCTCACCATAAGCCTGTACATAATCCTCACCTTTTTGAGCCGGCTCTGCCATCGGTTCTTTTTTCTCCTCGGGAACAGACTCGTTTTCTGTCTGATTGATAGCAGAATTCGTTTCTTCCGCAGTTGTCTCTTCGGCAGTAAGCTCAGTCTGAATCTGAGTGGCAATCGTTTCTGTTGTATTCTCGTTTGTCTTTTCTGTTATAGAATCGGATGTGATCTCAGTTATACTTTCGCTTGATACCAAATCTGATGCCATCTGATTATCCGTTGTGTAATCATCCGTCTTTATATTCTTTATCAGGAAAAGAAGCAGCAATATGATTACAGTCAGAAGAATAGCAATAATAATTGTAAGGAATACGATTACGCCATTTTTATTCTTTTCCTGCTTCTCTGTAACCTCTGGTTTTTCGTCTGAACATTCTATTGTATGTTCTTTGGAATTCAATCCTGTTTCCCCTTGAACCGATTCAAATTCAAATCCGCAGAATTTGCATACTGCTGCTTCATCTTCATTTTCAGCACCACAGTTTTTACATAGTCTCATATCATTCGATTCCTTTCAATCAATTATTTGCAAATCAGCTGCTTCAAAAGGCTGAGATCTGCAGCATTCAGTTTTCCGTCGCCGCTGAGATCTGCCTGTGCTGCCTGCTCTGTGGTCAGTGCGGCTGCGGTCCGCAGATATTCTGCCAACATATACGCATCTGCTGCGGTAATGTTGCCGTCCAGATTCACATCACCGGTAAGAACGCTGCTGTCTGCCGCAGCCAGCACAATATAATTCATGCAGTAGGATGCCTGCCCGTTTGCACCAAGCAAAACCGTATCCCCTTCATGCATCGTCTTTTTATAGATGTCAAATACCACATCATTGGTTGTCGCCACCGTTTCGCCTGTTTTGGTAAAATCCGAAAGCCATGCCGGAACCTTTTCCAGACGTGAATCCAGACCAACATACAGTGTCAGATTCTGTGCTGCGGTGAGCTTCGCCTGCTCTGCTGTGGAGTTTTTCGCATCACAGGGCGTCAGAATCAGCTCTGCACCGGTAAGCGAATCCGGCAGCACAGAGATTGCACAACGGTCAGTTGTTCTGTCTCCGAACAAAGCATCTCCTGTTTCTGCACCACTGTCAATGCGCCAATAATCATAGTATGCAGCATCCAGCACATCTACACGCACCATCCTGCCCTTGACTGCATCAAGCTTCGGTGTCACAAGCCAGACTGTGCCCGCACCGCCGATACACTCAGTATCATCAGAGCCTCTGGTATAAATGAAATATCCATTTCCAGCTCTGACAAACTTATACTGTTCATCACCGAAAAGTTTTTCCCCGGTCTCGACATCGATAATCTGATAGTATCCTGCATCTGCTTCTTTCAATATATATCGCTCTGCATTTTCCAGCAATGCACCAGTTGCCGCATCTGCAATTTCATATTTTGCAGTTGTATCCATCACAGCGCCTCGTTTAATGCTGGAAGAACTGCTGCTTTCCGGCGAGAGCTTCACAACGCCTTCAGGAAATGAATTCACAGTCAGGTCATTGATATAGTATTCGATATTCATATAGCCCTGACCGCAGTAATCGTGCTGATAGTCGGTCGGATCATCCGGATTCAGGCCACGTGCAAGCTCCCATGCATCGTCCATGCCGTCATTATCCGCATCTGTGATTTCTTTTTTCAGAACGGCTGCCGGATACTGATATGTCACACCGCATTTGATATTATATTTGCTCAGCTCCGACACAGAACCGTCATAGGCTTCTGTTCCGCTGCACTGACCTGTACCGTTTTTCGTTTCATCAGCGCACTGACGGTCAATGGCGGTACGCTTCCCGGGGCTGATGCCGTTGCCTGCAAAACTGATGACGTGTCCGTAAGATGCTTCTGCGCTTTCACAGGCTGCCGCCGTAGATACATTCTCACCATCCAGAATGGTCTGAAATGGCGATGGGCTATAGAGGTTGTTTTTTGTGATGCCAATCGACTCCTTGACCGTTACGCCGGCCCAGTTATCTCCTGTAATTGAATGGAACGAGCCGTCCTTGTTAATCAGGCGGTTTCCTGCGCAGTAAACCTTGAAATTCTGTGGGCTGGTGGTACTGTCCACATACATCCAGTGATAGCCGCCTGTTGTCGAATTACCGGCTTTCAGCGTATTATTGATATAATTAAGATGCCCAATCGTGCCGTATGTAGTCTGATATCCCCAGTCATAAATGATATTATTCGTGAAATCTGCAGTTTCTGTTCCCTGTGTCTTGCCTCGGAAATTACGTGATACATTGTGGATAATGAGATTGTGGTCAAAGCTGAGATAACCTTTTCCCAACATAATGCCGAAGCCGTGCACACCCTTGACATGACCGCCCCATGAATTTGCAGGGCCGATTACGGAATACTGCACCGTGTAATATTCATTGTTGGAATAAAGACCCCACTGTTCATCAGTTGTCCAGCCGAGTGAGCAGTGGTCTATGATGGAATAGGAGCCTTTGGCGCCTCCCCAGCCGTCATTGCCGGAGCTGGTGCATTTATCCGGTCCCGGGCGGGAGCTCAGATACCGCACAATGATATTATCGCCGCCCATGCCAAACTTATAGTTTTTCAGCGTCACGCCGCTGCCGCCCGGTGCAGTCTGTCCGGCAATTGTAATGTTATCCGAACAGATGATGTTTCCGTTCAGTTCGATTGTACCGCTGACATCGAATACCACTATGCGGTTTGGCTTGCTGACAGCATCACGGAGCGAACCTTCTCCGGAATCATTCAGATTCGTCACATGGTAGACCTCGCCGCCACGTCCGCCTGTTGCATATCTGCCGGCACCGACCGCACCCGGAAAGGCAAGCAGCTTTTCCTTCGCAGATGCGGAAGGCACTGACAGCATACAACTGAGACTGCCGGACAGCACCGCCGCTGCCGCCAGAAAGGCAGTCAATTTTCTCTGATATCTCTTCATATTCTTTCCCCCTGTATAATAAAAGCCGCTTCTGCGGTAATAATCTGCCACATTTCACGGTACTGATAAATAATACATACCATTCAGTTTTATTATACCGAAAAATGCACGGCTGAACAATGTACAATCCTGCTCAATTTATGATTGAATGTTTCTTCCGGCGCACGATTCCGTTTTCTTCTGCATCAGGTTAACGCAAAGAGGAGAGCCAAAGCCCTCCTCAGCTGATATTCCACAATGATGCCGCTTGTAACCATATGGTATCTTGGAAGTGATGTGATCTCCACGCATACTCTTAGCTTTGGAAACAAAAACAGCAAGTGGTTTTCTTATCAGATGAAAACTGTATGAAATATCAAATGTTGTATTGGAAGAAAAAGTACGCACATCCAATATGATGGATGTGCGTACTTTCCGGACCGATATATGATCTCATTACTTGCCATAGTACTCTGCCAGTTTCTTGAAAGCCGGCAGGCTCTTCTCAATCATCTCTGTAGTAACACAGTATGCAATACGAATATAGCCCTTGCATCCAAAGGAATCCGATGGAACCAGCAGAAGCTCATAATCTCTCGCCTTCATGCAGAATGCATTTGCATCCTCTTCTAATGCCTGAACCCACAGATAAAAAGCACCATCCGGATAAATGCAGCGATAGCCATACTCTGTCAGCGCATTATACAGCAAATCCCGATTCTTGCGATAAATGGACAAATCACCCGTTTTTCCGAGATTATCTGCCACTACACGCTGTGCCATGCTCGGTGCACAGACAAAACCTAATGCGCGTCCGGAACCACATACTGCGGCGTATACCAGAGTGTTCTGCTGCATCTTCGGGGATACCACAATATAACCAATACGTTCACCCGGCAGTGACAGGGATTTACTGAAGGAATAGCAGACAAATGTATCGTCATACAAATTGGTCAGATACGGCACAATAGTGGTGTCATCATAAACAAGCTCTCTGTATGGTTCATCAGCAATGAGATAAATTACATGACCATATTCTGCTTCCTTATTTCGCAGAATTTCACAAAAAGCATTCAGGTTTTCTTCGGTGAATACAACACCTGTCGGATTATTCGGTGTATTGATAATTACTGCCTTGGTATTTGGTGTAATCAACTTCTCAAATGCAGCCAGATTCATCTGAAATTGCTCTGTATCTGCAGGAACAGTCACAAGCTTTGCGCCTGCGGATTCCACAAAAACACGATATTCCGGGAAGAACGGTGCAAAGGTCATGCACTCATCTCCAGGGCAAAGCACAGCATGCAGTGTTACTGTCAGAGATGCTGCTGCACCGCAGGTCATATACAAATCCTGTGCAGAAATACCGGCATCAAAACGACGATTGATATCAGCCGCAATGGCTGCACGAACAGGTTCTGCACCAATCGCAGAGGTGTAACCATGAAGCATGACTGAATCTGTTTCATCCATCAGACGGCGGATGGAATCATGAACACTTTCCGGTGCTGGGACACTGGGATTACCCAGACTGAAATCGAACACATTCTCTCTGCCGATTTCCTGTGCACGGCGATTGCCATATTCAAATGTCTCACGGATTACAGAAGGTGCCTGACCAAGAGCAAGCATCGAATTCTGAAAAGGTTGAAAAGCCATAATAAAACCTCTTTTCCAAATTAAGAATTGTGGTACTACATTTCATACCAGTATTATCATACCAAAAAAAAGCGAATTTGTCAACCATCCGCATTTTTTCTTGCAACTGATTGACCAAAGATGTATCTGCATATATCACATAATATGAAAACCGCAGCCAGAGTTCTACCAGAACATTTAAAAAACAGTTATTCATAAAGTCCGATTCTACGGGATATTTCGGTGTTTATGCAATTATTTACAGTTTGAAGCAGGAAGAGTGATTTATTATTCAGGGTTTCAATAAAAGTTTTCATCATTTCAAAATTCATAATTGAACTTATATGAAACAGATTTTGTGTGTTGCAATAGACTAAGGGGTTTTATCTGATTGTAAATTTCCATTTACAGCAACAGGATTCATCTGTAATGTCGGGATAACAGCTAAGACATTCACATTCAAATCTATCATCAATTACCTTTGCAAATTCGCTGTATTCTATTATACCTACAGACTTGCACGGATGAAAAGGCATTCCCTTTCTTGCTCTTGCCGTCTGAACTCTGCATTCAACTGCTGTGTAAATCAAGGTGTTATCTTCCGTTTCAATTATATCTGCATTCAGATTAGCATAGAATCTCAGACGAAGTGCTTTTTCAAGTCCCTGTACTCCGGAATTGTCCTGTAATCCGAGAAATTCTTTAATACGCTTTGCTTCAGTTACTGTAAATCTTTTCCAAGCCTCTGCATCGTGATACATTGCTTCTTCCATACCGAGCTTTTTTTCAATTGACTGAAACCATACTCCGTCCATAGCAAGCCAGTTTTTTGAGTATATTTCAATCAGTTTTATAAGTTCTTCCTTTGAATATGAATTCAGATTTTCAAAATTCTTCATTGATTTTCTCCAATATTATTTACAGACATAACTGTTTTCTTAACCATGCAGATTCAAGAACATCATAGATATACATATTAGGTGTTCCTTCTTCAAAATATCTACTGTTGTCACCGCCAAGCATTTCTACTGCAAATGCTCCGACTGCTCTTGAACGGGACTGTCCTGCATAGCAGTGTATCAGCAGTGTATCGACAGACTTTCTGTACTGTTCGATAAATTCAATGATACTGTCCGCCATGTCATCATTAAACAGCACCGCCCCTTCGACATCTTTAGCGATATCATCGAAATACAAAGTGAGAACGCCCTTGCAGAACTGATTTTCAGCAAACTGAAATCCAAATCCGTTTGTGTGACTGTCCTGAATTGAAATTACTGCATATGTATCTGTCAAAGAACCTTCTTCGGCAGATTCTTTTTCCATTCCAAACGGATAATAATGCTCCATAACATATCCGAATGCTCCATGAACAGATTTTACAAGTACTCGTTTCATCACATTATCCTCCATATCCGATTATCATATGTTTCCGTTCGTTCAAGAGGTGAAGCGTCAGGATCGAATCATAGAAGTTGGCACAATATAACAGCAAGCAATCGGACGGGTGACGCATATAAAGCTGGGCGAAGCCGCAGGAGATCAGCGTATTCAGCAGCAGCCACGAAAACAGAAACAGAGGGAAAAATCAAGGGAGACACACAGATGCATGATGATGTTTTAATCAGATTCGTCCCTGTTCCAAAGGCAACGGCGAATAATATCGGAAAGGAAATGCAGTATTGCAGATTGACAGCGGATCCGATCTCTGCGATACCGTCCGCAGAAAGCCCTTTGAAACAGAGTGCTCAGATATGTGTGCCATCTTGCAGTTCAATCATCCAGATTGCATACGAGTCCCATTGATCCGGATGATTCAGACAGCCGTTCAGTTTTTCTGTGTAGGCAGTTTTCAGGACATCCTCAGTCTGCGCATCAATGAACTGTTTCATGATATCCTGAAATGCGGCATATATTCTTAATCTGTTTGTTTCAATCATTTTGCTTTACCTCTCAGATTCCACTTTCGTACCATTCCATTATACCATAATCCTTCCAATTTATCAAGTCAGAACGGACAAATAATAGCGGCTCACCGAAGTCAGCCGCAGTCAGAAACATATCATACTGCTTCCTCCTTTGTTCTGTTCATCTCCTGACGGGCGTTCTGGAGTTCCTCCATGCGGTGAAGCTCCGCAGCAGCGACCTCCAGTCCCAGATTCGCTTGATGGAAGTCTGATCTTCTCCTTTGTCTTATAGGATATGCTTTCGGTTTTTCCGTTTACTGTATCTCCGCAGTATTCTTGATATGACAGCAATCTTCGTATTGTAAATACATTCCATTTATACGGTTCGTCTTTATTTCCACGAGAATAACCGAAATGAATATATGCAGTTTCTATTTTTTCGTTTCTAAGATGATTTACAATTTTATGTAATGATTTATTCTGGATAACGAACATATCAAATATCATTCGTACAACCGGCTCGGATTCCAGGCAGCCTTCATTCTCAGGTCATGCTCCAAAGTAATCGTATCAAACAACTCTGTTTCCGAACATCTGAATTCTTGATATAACGCCTGATAATTCAGACGTTCATTTTCGTCAATCAGGTTCTTGCGTTTCTCCGTATCACGCTTGATATTCTTTTCAAGCTGAAGAATCTTCTGTTCATTCTGAGCAATGATCTCTTTTATAGGGAATACAAAATATTTCTACATAACCTATTGACAAAATAGGAAATGTATGTTATACTTTATAAGTACAAAATATGTATAAAGACTATTATAAAATATAAAGGAGAAAAAAAGTGAAGGTGTATATTGATAATGCTGCAACCACAAAGCCTAGCAGAGCAGTTATTGATACAATGGTTTCCTGTATGTCAGAATATTACGGGAATCCGTCAAGCCTGTATTCGATCGGCCAGGAGGCCAATATGGCTTTGCAGAGTGCAAGAGAACGTGTCGCCGCATTACTTGGCTGTCAATCCTCCGAAATCTATTTTACATCCGGCGGAAGTGAAGCAGATAATCAGGCTATTATTTCAGCGGCGGCAATCGGCGAAAAAAAGAAAAAGAAGCATATTATTTCCACAGCTTTTGAACACCACGCTGTGCTTCATACACTGAAAAAACTGGAAAAACAGGGATTTGAAATAACACTTCTGGATGTCCATGAGAACGGATTGATAACCGCACAAGAGGTTGAGAATGCGATTCGTGAGGATACGTGCCTTGTAACTGTGATGTTTGCCAACAATGAAATCGGCACAATTCAGCCGATTTCTGAGATCGGCGAAGTGTGCCGTAAAAAAGGTGTCCTGTTTCACACAGATGCTGTTCAGGCTGTGGGACATATCGAAGTGAATGCTGCAAGCCAGAATTTTGACTTGCTTTCGCTGTCTGCACACAAGTTTCATGGACCAAAGGGCGTTGGTGTGCTTTATGCAAAAAAGGGCATTTTCCTTACCAACCTGATTGAGGGCGGTGCGCAGGAAAGGGGCAAACGTGCAGGTACTGAGAATCTTCCTGCCATTATGGGAATGGTTACTGCACTGGAGCAGGCAGTGTCCGGGTTAAGTGATAATGCAGTCAGAATCAAAAAGCTGAGAGAAAAGCTGATTGACGGATTATCGGAGATTTCCCATTGTGCCCTGAATGGTGACAGAGAACAGAGACTGCCGGGAAATGTGAATTTCTGTTTTGAAGGAATTGAGGGCGAATCATTACTGTTATTGCTGGACCAGAAAGGTATTTCTGCTTCCTCGGGTTCAGCGTGTACCAGTGGTTCTCTTGATCCCAGTCATGTTCTGCTTGCGATTGGCCGTCCGCATGAGGTGGCTCACGGATCACTGCGTCTGACACTTTCAGAAGAGAATACAGAAGAAGAAGTGGATTACGTGGTTCAGTCTGTTAAGGAAGTAGTATCTTATCTCAGAGGCATTTCTCCTGTCTGGAGAGATCTGCAGAATGGTAAACGCAAATATGTGATATGAGAAAGGAAAAGAAAATGGCTTTATATTCTGAAAAAGTAATGGATCATTTTACGAATCCGAGAAATGTCGGAACACTTGACAATGCAGATGGAATCGGCGAAGTGGGCAATGCAAAATGCGGCGATATCATGAGAATCTATCTCAGAATTGATAATGATACTATTTCCGATGTCAAATTTGAAACATTTGGCTGCGGAAGTGCGATTGCCTCCAGTTCAATGGCAACAGAGCTGATTAAAGGAAAACCGCTTTCGGATGCACTGCAGCTGACAAACAAAGCTGTGGTGGAGGCGCTGGATGGACTGCCGCCCCATAAGATTCATTGTTCTGTTCTTGCTGAGGAAGCAATCAAGGCGGCCATCAAGGATTATTATGACAAAAACGGAATATCCTATGACAGTTCCCAGTTTCCCGACTGTGAGCACTGTGCTCACTGCGAACAGAATATTCCTGAAGGTTCTCTATGAGCAGCACAATGAAGTATTTGACGATATTTCCAAATAAAAGATGCCGGCACATTGTAAAATGAACGTGCAACCCTAAGAAAAAAGAATAGCCCGCTGCGAAGATCCATGATATCATTTAAGTGCTAACAAAAACATACCGAAAGGATCGAGCAATGGACTATACAAATTATACCCCAAAAAGCACAAACACTCCCTTGCTGTTTTTTTGTTGAAAAATGGTAGGAAGAAATTGTTCTTCATAGTGTATTTTCTACCACTGCTATGAAAAGTCTCAAAAATCAGCCGATTTTAAACAATAGAATTATTTTTGAATATACTTAGTTGATTTTCCGCTTAAAATATGCTATAATATAGACGGAAAACACCCTGCATCAAGTTCAAAATGAATAATGAGACCTATAGCAAAGGAGCGTACATATGAAGTATTACGATTTTCACATTCACTCAAACCAATCTGACGGAACCGATTCTCCGGAGCAGATTGCCAGACTTTGTACCTCCCAAGAGGGCGCAACCACATTCGCATTAACTGATCACGATACCATAAACGGCTGTCTTTCTGCTGCAAAGGCGATGCAGGGAACCGGTGCTTGTTTTATTCCGGGCATTGAGATTTCGGCGAAAACGCCCGAAACAGAAAACGGAAAACTGCACATCCTGGGCTATGGCATCGATCCCACTTCTTCTTTGCTGATGGAAGTCTTTGAAGATGTTTCCCGTTCCCGTATACAGACCGCAAAGGAAATCTGTGATATTCTGTGCAAAAATCAAATGATGGTTTCTTTCGAAGAGGTACAGGCATATGCGCAGGATTCCTCCTGCATCGGTAAGCCGCATATTGCCGCTATTCTGATGCAAAAGGGCTACTGCAAATCCATGGATGAAATCTTTGGCAGTATCTTTCAGATGCCCCAGATTAAGCAGGTGAAAAAGCGAAAACTTGATGCTGAATTCGCTTTTGAACTGATTAAAAAAGCTGGCGGCGTTCCCGTCATGGCACACCCTTTTCAGACAAGACTAACCGGCAATGCGCTGAGAGACCTTGTGGCATATCTGAAAGGAATCGGTTTGGTGGGTATCGAGGCCTATTATCCCAAACATACAGAAACGCAGTTCCAGACCTGTATGCATCTGGCAGAGGAATTCCACCTTCTGCCCAGCATCGGTTCTGACTACCACGGAAATCATAAGCCCGGAGTTGCATTGTTCACCGGAAAAGACAATTCCCTTCTTTCCCTTCGGGCACGAAAAGAGTATGACGGACAATTAGCCGATGTCATTCGCAGATACTGCACTACCTATCAGTAAGCGTTACTCCCGTTCTCTTCGAAGCGCTTTTTTCAGGCTGTTCAATATGATTTTTCTCGCATTTTCTGCCATATCCATAGAAGCCGGCTCTATGTCTTCCAAAGGATAAGGCAGATTCAGCTGTTTATATTTCTCAATCCCCATATTATGATAAGGCAGAATATCCAGGCCTTTCAATGTCTTCAGCTCGGAAAGAAAACATCCGAGCTGCTCCAATGATTCTCTGTCATCTGTCCACTTTGGCACAAGCACATGGCGAATCCATAAATCCGTATTGGATTCACAGATATGTCTGGCAAAGGCAAGAATCCTTTCATTTGAATGACCTGTCAACGCAATATGTTTTTTTTGATCGATATGCTTGATATCCAGCATGACCATATCCGTCACTGATAACAGTGCATCAATCTCTGATAAACCAACAGAACCAAATACTATTCCTGAAGTATCCAGACATGTATGGATACTTCTTTTTTTTGCTTCCCGAAATAATGCGGTCAAAAATTCCATCTGCATCATAGGTTCGCCGCCGGTACAGGTGATGCCGCCATTTTTATAGAATTCTTTGTTTCGCTCATAGGCATCCAGCAATTCCTCTGCCGATGCCTTTTTCCCCCTGCCTACAGGCCAGGTATCCGGATTATGACAATACAGGCAGCGCATGGGACAGCCCTGAAAAAAGATAACAAATCTGACACCCGGACCGTCTACTGTGCCGAAAGACTCTGTTGAATGAATATACCCTTCCATCTCTTTCACCCCATCTCATCTATAAATGACTGCCGCACAAAGACAATGATATCTTTGTGCGGCCTTGGTTATACCTCTTTATGAAATGTTCTTGAAATGACATCGTCCTGCTGTTCCTTGGAAAGCTTAATAAAATTCACAGCATAACCTGATACACGAACTGTCAGCTGCGGATAGTTTTCGGGATGTGCCTGGGCATCCAGCAGTGTTTCACGTGTAAAGACATTGACATTCAGGTGATGGCCGCCTTTTTCAACATAACCATCCAACAACGCAACCAGATTATCAATCTGCTGTTCAGAAGCCATAATGATACCTCCATTCAATCATCGTCATCCGATTCGGTTTGCTCTTTATCCACATAATCAAAATTTGGGACACAGCATGGAGTATTGTTCATGCCGCAGTCCTGACTATTGATCGTCTGAACACGGGTTTCTTCTCCAACCCTCAACTGTACATGCTGGACACCTGAGGACATCAACTGATCCAGCAGTGCTGCCAGCTCATCTTCATCAAGTGAAGGATTCATTCTCTTCATCCTCCGCCAGTGCATCCAGGTCCAGTCCGCCTGAGAAAATGCGGGTATCTTTTCCCAGCGCATCCGGCACAATGGAAAATGTATTGGAAATACCATCCTGTGCATGACGGAATGGCAATTTGGAAACGGAAGAAAGGGATGCAACTGCACCATGGGTATCTCTGCCATGCATGGGGTTCGCACCCGGTGCAAGGGGCACACCCTGTTTTCTGCCATCCGGTGTATTGCCGGTCTTCTTGCCATATACAACATTTGATGTAATCGTCAGAATACTCATTGTGGGAACGCTGTCACGATATGTATGATGCTTTCTGATTTTATCCATGAAACGGCGGACAATGTCCACTGCAATCTGGTCTACACGGTCATCGTCATTGCCGTATTTCGGAAAATCGCCTTCCACCTGATAATCCACTACAATGCCGTTTTCATCCCGGATGCACTTTACCTTAGCATACTTGATTGCACTGAGTGAATCTGCAACAACGGAAAGACCTGCAATACCTGTTGCAAAATAACGCTTGACTTCACGGTCGTGAAGTGCCATCTGCAGTTTCTCATAGGAATATTTATCATGCATGTAATGGATAACATTCAATGTATTCACATACAGGTTTGCCAGCCATTCCATCATCTGGTCATACTTGTCCATGACGTCGTCATAATCCAGATAATCGCCCTCTACCGCACGATATTTCGGGCCGACCTGCACTTTCATTACTTCATCCACACCGCCGTTAATGGCGTACAGCAGACACTTGGCAAGATTTGCTCTTGCACCGAAGAACTGCATCTCCTTACCGATTCTCATGGAAGAAACACAGCATGCAATGGCATAGTCATCGCCGTGGGTTACACGCATCAGATCATCATTCTCGTACTGAATAGATGATGTTTTGATTGACATCTTTGCACAGAACCGCTTGAAGTTTTCCGGCAGTCTGGTGCTCCAGAGAATTGTCATATTCGGCTCCGGAGCAGTACCGATATTATTCAGCGTGTTCAGATAGCGATAGGAGTTTTTCGTAACCATGTGCTGGCCATCTACTGCTACACCGCCGATGGATTCAGTCACCCATGTGGGATCACCTGAAAACAGAGAATTGTATTCCGGTGTTCGTGCGAACTTCACCATACGAAGCTTCATGATAAAGTGATCAATCAGTTCCTGGGCTTCTTTTTCCGTCAGTATGCCATGATTGATGTCTCTCTGAATATAAATATCCAGGAAACTGGAGGTTCTGCCCAGACTCATTGCGGCACCATTCTGTTCCTTGACAGCTGCCAGGTATCCAAAATACAGCCACTGCACTGCTTCCTGTGCATTTTTAGCAGGGCGTGAAATATCAAAGCCATAGATATTGCCCAGTTCTCTCAGCTCTTCCAGAGCACGAATCTGCTCAGAAAGCTCCTCACGCAGGCGAATATTCTTTGAGGTCATACGCACAAAATCATTCTGCTTCTGATGCATCTTATCTGCAATCAGAAGGTCTATGCCATAAAGCGCAACACGGCGATAATCGCCAATGATTCTTCCTCTGCCGTAAGCATCCGGCAAACCGGTCAGAATTGCGGATTTTCTCGCCAGCTTCATTTCATCCGTATATGCATCAAAGACACCCTGATTATGAGTCTTCCGATACTTTGTGAAAATATCAATTACAGAAGGATTCACCTCATAGCCATAAGCCTTGCAGGCCTGCTGTGCCATTCGGATACCGCCAAAAGGCTGCAGGCTGCGCTTGAAAGGCTTATCTGTCTGCACACCAACGATTTTCTCCAAATCCTTATTCAGGTAACCGGGACCATGGGATGTAATGGTGGAAATAATATCCGTATCCATATCCAGCACACCGCCGGCTTCTCTCTCCTGCTGTGACAATTCCAGAACCTGATTCCAAAGTGTTTTTGTCGCTTCAGTCGGGCCTTCCAGGAAACTATCATCTCCATCATAACGAGTAATGTTTTTATGAATAAAGTCACGCACATTGATGGATGTGGTGCTCCATCTTCCGGGAGAAAAACCTTCCCATTCCGGTGCAAATTCTTTAAACATGATGACCATCTTCCTTTCTGCTTACATAATTCATCTTCAATTCTTCTTTGCTTTACATATTATAGCACATTTCAAAAAAAAAATCAACAGCATTTTCAGATGAGTATCAGACCAATTTTTTCTGTATTCTGCCGCGAAGAAGAGACAAATCCACAGCATTGATGATGCCGTCGCTGTTCATGTCTGCATTTTCCGCATGAGAGATTGTATTCTGCTTTGTGAGAAGGTACTGCATCAGTGCCTGCGCATCTGCGGCATTCACCTGCTGATCCCCATTGACATCACCCGAAAGCGGAAGATTCTCCAAATCATACACCTTACGCACAGTGCAGATTTTCACGTTTTTTTCCGTTCCCAGAGCAGAAGTTATGGTAACAGCATATTCGCCCTCCGCTGCTTCGTCCGCATCCTTAATTTCATAATCGGGCTGGTTGGCACCAGCAATTTTCTCATTATCGTGATACCACTGATAATTCGCAGGAGCCTTCACATCTGCATGGACAGACAGCAGAGCATTCTCATGCTTCTCCAAAGAAAGCGTCTGACAAACAGAATACACCTGAAAATCCCCCTTTAGCACATACGAAGGCGCCTTGATATCCGTCATCACAACCCACTCATTTGCGCTGTCCTGAAGGCTGTACCGTACATCTTTCAAGGCGGTGCCCAACTCCAGTCCCATCACATCCCCAAGGGGTATGCGAAATTCAATCCAGCCGCCGCTATGCTTCTGCAATACGCCATCCGGCTGTCCCTGATTAAAATAAATAAAGCCGTTACTGGCATAATAAAGCCAGTAGTGTATGCCGTTATCCTGATTGGTAAATGAGATGTTATGCACCTCAGCCGCCGCATTCTGATTATATGTGGCTGAAATATACAGATAGCTGTCATCATTACTGATGTACAGTTTTCCTGAATCCGAGCTTGCTGCAAGTTTTTCACTTGCTGTTTCCGCCTCATTGGAAACGGCACCATCTGTGATCTGCAGATGATTCAGCGTGTAGAAATCTGTGCTGTCCCCTTTTTTCACCTTCTCCTTTGGAGCATCTGAATTCTGAACCTGAATGGTTCCCAGATAATTGGCGCCAAGCCCGGCATCCCAGATATCTGGATTTGCAAACTGTACAGAACGCATTGCCATCTGAGAGACGGTATTATCTCCGACCGACAATTTCAGGTACACGTTCCATTCTCCAGGTTCCAGTTCCCCTGGTATTTGTATCTGCAAAGATTGTTCTGTCACAGCAGCTGAACGCCATGTACGGGAATCCAGCGGAACAGACGCACGCATATAGTTTCCGTTCTTTTCCAATAGTATTTCCGCGTTCTGGCTGCGAATCGGATTGGCAAAGCCTGTGTTTTCCACTGCAAACTGCATCTTCAGTTTCTGCCCCTGTGTAACGCTTTCAGGCATATTGACAGCACGCAGAACAAAGCGATAGCCAAGATGATCACGGATAAACTTATATACGGTCTGTCCGTAATATGCGCTGTGGTCTCCCTGTGAAATATCATAGGCACTGCTGAAAATATCATTCTGATACAGTTTAAAAATATTGGAATTGATGTAGCTGACATGTGTCTTGTACATTTCGGGAATGGCATTCTGCGGCAGATAAGTGTCATATTTCTGAGCAAATTCCAGATTGCCGGAATACTCGCCGCCAAAATAACTGGTTTCTGCTTGCCTGCCAAGCCAGGTGGTTTCTCCCACTCGATTGGAATAGGTGCCAAGGTCACTGTCTGAACCCATATAGCCATCATCATACAATCCCACACGGGCCGCTTTGCTTCCCGGTTCAGATACGTAGTTTTCCAGCTCTGAAACGGGTATTCCACACCATGCTGCAAAAATATTCGGAGTACGCACCGTTACCGGAATCGGGTCAGGGACAATCTCCAGCAGCATTTCCAGCAATTCTGCCTTTTCCTCCAGAGAGCAGTATTTTCCGCCCCATTGTTCACCGTAGCAGCCTACAAATCCGCTCTCCACATACATCAGAATATCCTGATAGTCTTCCAGAATGTGACTGTCTCCAATCTGACGGATATGTTTTTTCAGCATATCGAAAGTGGCAGGCTCCGGGTTTTTTGTTCCGTCATCATCATACCGAAACCGCAGCGCAATTGTTGAACCATTGCTGCGGCAGTTTTCAAATGTACCGCGGAGGCCGGCAAAAAAAGAATCATCCAGCAGATAATCTGTTCCCTGTTCATAAGTACCGTCTTCCAGATAGGTACCGTTTTCACCGCTGGAAAAGGCACCGATATCAATAAACATCAGCACCAGTGAACCAACTGGATTCTTGACTTCTGTCCGATTCGGCGCACAGCGATACCACAGCGTAGTAGTGTAGCCCATTCCGGGATTCAGAATCGTATCCGTGGATTCGGCAAATGATACGGCAGATACTGCGGATACGGAGGGCTGAACCATAGTGGACGATGTCAGAAGCATTGCTGCGGAGAGGATTCCGGACAGCCATTTATGGAAGAATGCAGACATAGTGTTTCTCCTTTATAATATAGAATGAATCTCCTGATGACTGGCAGCAGGAGATTTTTGTATGATAATCAGGACAAATGCATACTTGTTTTTAAGCAGCTGTCTTTGCTCAAAGCATACTGGGTTTTCTTATTATTTCCCTTTTCCTTCCAGCATGGGTCTTGCAATGTGCACATTAAAAAATTCAATCAGAGGTCCCATAAAGAATGCGGTCACAATGGTTCCCACACCTGCAATGGCAGGAACACCTTTCCAGGCACCGCCGCCAAACAAAAACAAAACTGTACCAAGAATTACACAGCATACATCTGTAATGACACGGATAAACTTAAAAGGACCGATTTTCCATTTATTCGCCATAATCAATGCAACCGCATCATAGGTGGAAACGCCCAGGTCAGCGGTAATGTACAGTGAAGAACCGATGCAGATAATAATAATGCCAACAATCAGAAACACAATCCGCAGGAAAAGGGAGGGTGTCGGGATCAGCATGGAAAACAATTTATAAGAGTATTCTGTCACATAGCCGAGCAGAAACAGATTGATGAAAGTTGCAATGCCAATATAGTGTCGGTCAAAAATGACACTGAATGAAAGCAAAATTGCGTTTACGATAACATACAGCGTGCCAAATCCAATGGGAACCACAGTGTCAATACCGCTCATAAAAGACTGAAACGGATCGACACCAAATGCTGCCATCTTGAAAACAGCAACGCTGACTGCGCCTGTTAAGACACCAAGAACAGACATCATAATTCTTTTTTTCATAATACAATCCTCTTCTTTTTCAATATTCCTGATTTTCTTTATTATACACACATTCCGGAAGAATGTCAAGAAAAAAAGGCAGGTTTCCCGGAATGACTGCTGATTCATCTGCATGATGCCAAAACCTTGACAGATTATGGTCTGTGTGTTATAATATAAACTGACAAAAGTCCACGGAAGGAGATTTTCAAAATTGAAAAAACAAAGACAACAGACAGTGCTCTTTCAGCTGTTATTAGTATGCTTCGGTATTCTTGTGCTGATTGGTATCATGCAGGTCTTCATGCACAAAGACAATTCTTCTGACTCCGTTTCAGATCAGAACATCGCTGCAGAAGTTACAACCACTACCAAAACCCTTGTCAGCATGGTGACCACTTCAAGCACTACAACGGTGACAACGACAGATACCACTACCACTGAAACCACTACAGTCACAACTGTTACCAGATACAAGGAAATCTATCTGACATTTGATGATGGTCCCTGCAAAAACACCCCCGCTGTCCTGGATATTCTGGATCAATACGGCGTGAAGGCAACATTCTTTACGGTAGGTGCGTTTGTGGAAATCTATCCGCAGTATGTGAAAGAAGCTGCTGATCGCGGCCATGTCATTGCGTGTCATTCCTTTACCCATGATTTTGACAAATGCTATGCCTCCGCAGATGCATTTATGAATGAGGTTCAGCAATGGAAAGACGCTGTGGAAACCAAAGCTCAGGTTACACTGCCGGAGCGGCTTTGCATTCGATTCCCCGGCGGCTCCAATACGAAGTACGCTGAGGCGGTACATGATGGTATTATTGAAAGGCTGAAAGAAGAAAACTACCGATATTTCGACTGGAACGGCGGAGATAATGACAAATGGAAGCAGGGAAATGTTAACGGTCTACCGGAGGAAGAGTTCTTTATGCAGTCCTACTACGATTCCATGGGATGGCATAAGGATGAACCAGAGGTTCCTATCGTTTTCCTGTTCCATGATACGGAATTGGGCTCCGTCAATATTCTGCCAACCGTTATTCAGGACATTAAGGAACGAGGTTATACATTTAAAACACTGGATCAGCATCCGGAATGGGATGATCCAAGCTGGAATCACGAAACTGAATAATGCCGTATAAAATTGCAATGGGACATCCTTCATGACGGATGTCCCATTGTTTTTTCGAGAACACCGATAATCAACAGGCCCCTCTCCTTACCTGTTGTCAACGGTGTGAGGGATAATAGCTTTTTTATGCTCTGAATGACGTTTTCAGAGCGGACACAGCAGAAATTACAGCATCACACCATGCATCAAACTCAGGATCCGGAATCTGATATTCCTCATGCTCCAGTACATAATGCACCGTGCTCTGAATTCCCTGATATGCTGTAATTGTCGGACTATAATCAGGCACAAGCTGCTTTAGTTTCGACTGATCAAACACAACAGATGCCGCTTTGTCACCGATCAGGCTTCCGACAAAATCGTAGTCGCCGAGTTCAGCCAATGTCTCCGATGAAACATAGACAGGATGCAGCTCCATGCCGACTGCATCTGCAATGGCCTGATAAATCTGATTCCATGTAACACTCATGCCGCAGGTAATGTGGAAAGCCTCACCAATCGCTTTCGGATTGCCGATCAGTCCGACATATCCCTTGGCAAAATCACTGTTGTGGGTAATGGTCCAGAGTGAAGTACCGTCTCCATGAATAATAACAGGCTTGCCTTCTCTGATGCGCTGAACTACCTGCCAGCTGCCTTTTTCTCCGTGTACACCCAGAGGCACAGAACGCTCATCATAGGTATGACTCGGACGGACAATTGTAACCGGGAAGCCTTCTTTCTTGTAAAGCTTCAGCAGATATTCCTCACACGCTTTTTTGTTGCGGGAGTATTCCCAGTAAGGATTCTCCAGCGGTGTTTCTTCAGTAATGACATAGTTCCGCAGCGGCTTCTGATATGCAGAAGCAGAACTGATATAAATAAACTGCTTTGTTCTGCCCTTGAACAAACGATAATCGCGCTCCAGCTGTTCCGGCACAAAACCGATAAACTCACCCACACAGTCAAACTGCATGCCGTCAATTTTGCTCAGAACATCTGCTTCGTCATTGATGTCACAGCAAATGGTATGCACATTTTCAGGCAATTCCTGATTGCGGTTTCCACGATTGAGAAGCCAAAGCTCATGGCCCTGGGAAGACAGAAGCCTGGTAATCGCCATACTAATAGTACCTGTGCCGCCAATGAACAGTATTTTCATAAGAACGCTCCTCTCAAATCACAGCGTTTGCTGCAATTTTATATATCTCCTCTGCGTCTTTTGCTGTCAGGTTCATGAAACCGGGGAGACAGCCATCGCCAACGCCAAGCTTTTCCACCAAAACAGGAATATCCTCGGCCTTTGCGCCGGCTTCAGTGAAGTTGATAGGCATACCAATACTGTGCAGGAATTTTCTGAAGCATGCAATGCCTTCCAAAGCTGTGTCAGAAGGATTCTCAAAATTCATCTGGCAGCCGAAAACACGGGTGGCCATCTGTGCAAAACGCATCGGATTGTGCTGATAGACATATTCCATCCAGGATGGCATAATCACTGCAAGGCCTGCGCCATGTGCAATGTCATACAAGCCGGAAAGCTCATGTTCCAGATTATGGCTGTTCCAATCCTGCTGTCTGCCAACACCGACAATGTTTGTATGGGCGACCGTACCTGCCCACATGATATTTGCCCTTGCTTCATAATGCATAGGATCTGCAATCACACGAGGTGTTTCTTTCAGCATTGTCATGAGAACTGCTTCGCAGAGTCTGTCGGTAATCTCTACCTCCTGGGTATTAGTGAAATAACGCTCAAATACATGAGCCATGATATCAGTTGCGCCACAGGCGGTCTGATATGCCGGCAGCGTCATGGTTAATTCCGGATTCAATACGGAAAAACGCGGGCGAAGTGCAGGAGATCCTGTGCCACGCTTCAGCATGCCGTCTTCCTTAGTTATTACGGAATCACCGGAACCTTCACTGCCTGCTGCAGCGATGGTGAGCACCGTAGCAACCGGCAAAGCCTTCTCAACCACAGCCTTTCCGGAATAGAAATCCCAGAAATCGCCTTCATATACCGTTCCTGCTGCAATCGCCTTTGCGGAGTCAATGACAGAACCGCCGCCTACTGCAAGAATAAAATCAATATTCTGCTCACGGCAAATACGGATACCCTCATATACCAGTGTATCACGGGGATTCGGCTTTACACCGCCAAGGGCAACAAAGGGAATTCCGGCTTCATTCAGTGAATTCTGAATGCGATCCAGCAAACCGGAACGGACAGCAGAACCGCCGCCGAAATGCAGAAGCACTTTTGTACCGCCGTACTGCTTCACATATTTTCCGCATTCATTCTCACGGTCTTTTCCAAAGACAAATTCAGTCGGACTATAAAAATTAAAATTCTCCATAAAATCCTCCTTCGTCAATCATCGACTTTTTCATTATACATCTCCAGCAGAATAATTGCAATACACAATGTTCAATTCAATCGATTTTTACAATTTTTTAAAATGTTTTCAGGATCTGTTCGCAGAAATATTGTTCTCTGATTCTTACAGAATTCTTATTTGCTTTTTTTGAAGCCTGAAACCAGATTTGCAATGATGAATACTGCCAGATTCACAATAATTACACTTGCGCCAACCGCAGTATCCATACAAAGGGACAGGAACAAGCCAATCAGAAAACATCCGATGGAAATGAGAAAAGCGGCAACAATCACGGAGCGGAACCGCTTGCAGAGCCGCATGGCGGTTACCGCAGGAAAAATCATTAAACTGGAAATCAGCAGTGCGCCCATCAGCATCATGCCTAAAACCACAGTAACAGCTGTTAAAACAGCAATCAGCAGATTGTAGAATCGCACGTTTAATCCCGTGGCTTTCGCAAAATTCTCATCAAATGTTACCGCAAATATTTTGTCATAGAACAAAATATATACTGCAATCACGCAAATGCTGAGAATCACACTGAAAATGACATCGCTGCGTGTCATGGCCAGAATACTGCCAAACATATAGTGGCTCACATCTGTTGTCAGATTGGCTTTTGACGATACCAGTATGCCCAATGCCAGCGCAGATGTGGAGAATAATGCAATTGCAGTGTCTCCTCCCAGGCTGCTGTTCTCTGACAGACGAAGTAAAATATAGGCAGCGATTATTACAATAGGAATCGTAAACTGCATCGGTGCCCATCCCAGTGCAACAGCAATGCAAAGTGTGCCGTACCCTACATGGGATAAGCCGTCACCAATCATAGAGCAGCGTTTCAGAACCAGACTGACACCCAGCAGACTTGCACACAGGCTCACTGCAACGCCGGCTATCAAAGCAGGCAATAATATGACAGACACAAACTCGGGGGTGAAAATCTCTGAAAATGAATGCATCAGTTTTCCTCCTTTTCTGCCGGTTCATGTTCATGGGCACAATTGGAACATGCCTCCGCTTCCAGGGATTCCCCCAGAAATCTTCTGCCCAGTGCACTGTTTTCATAAGCCTCACTGGAGCCGAAAAAGCTCTCTTTCTTTCCTATATGCAAAATGGATTTTGCATGGCGCACCGCACATTCCACATCATGTGTTACCATGATAATTGTAATGCCGTGGGCATCATGAATATGCTGGAGAATGCTGTAAAGTTCTGTGGCAACCAGAGGATCCAGGCCAGTCAGCGGTTCATCCAGAATCAATAGTTTTTGCGTGGCGCAAAGCGCTCTTGCAAGCAATACACGCTGCTGCTGACCGCCTGACAGTTCACGGTAACTACGGTCTGCAAGGGCGGTGATATTCAGACATTCCATCTGCTCTGCGGCACGCTGTTTCTCAGCCTTACTGTAAAATGGATGAATGATGCGATGATTCAGACATCCGGACAGTACAACCTCCCTGACCGAAGCAGGAAATGAACGCTGAATCTGACTTTGCTGCGGAAGATATCCGATTTCATTTTTTTTCAGGCCGTCTCCGTAGGAAAGCGTTCCGCTATCCACTTGCTTCAGTCCCAAAAGGCACTTCATCAATGTACTTTTTCCGGAACCGTTTTCTCCAACAATACACAGGTAATCTCCTTTGTTGACTTCAAAGCTTAGTTTTTCCTGTACAACCAATGCGTCATACCGCAGGGTAATATCTTTGCATGTAATATAAGCCATCAGGTTAAGGCCTCCCGTATTGCATTCAGGTTTTGCTCCATCAGTGCCTGATAATGCACATGATTCTCAAATTCTTCGTTTGTCACATTATTCATGGACTGCATCATGACTGCTTTTGCATCCGTTGCGCTGCAGATTGCATCTGCAATTTTCCGGGTTGAGTTTTCCAGATAGAATACCGTGTCAATGTTTTCCTCTTTCACCTTGGTAATGAGGCTTGACAATGTGGCAGAAGACACATCTGTATCCCCTGAGCATCCCGGAAATGCAGCTGCATATTTCCAATGGTATGCATCCGTCAGATAGCGGAACGGAAAACGATCCGCAAACACAAGTGTTTTATCTGCGCCATTCTCCTGGATTTCTCTGGCTTCTGCATCCAGTGCCATCAGCTCTTCATGTATCTTATCATACTTTGCATTACAGCTTGCTGCCTGCTCTTCTGTTGCAGCACTCTGAATACCGTCACGGATTGCACGCAGAATGTCGTCGGCATTGGCGGGCGATGTCCAGATGTGTTCATCTGGTTCCGTATCTTCTTCCTCTGCTTCCGCCTGCATGCCCTCTGTGATTTCTTCATCCAGCAGGTCCACATAATCAAACAGCCGGATATTCTTTTTGTCCTTCCGGGTGGTTTCTATCAGCGTATTGGCCCAGGTTTCCGACGGACCGCCCACATAAATAAACAGATCACAGTTCTGAATGGCTGCGACATCCATTGGTGTCGGTTCATAGGAATGGCTTTCACCACCTGGGGTTAATAAGAGTTTCTGCTGAACCTCTCCCGAAAAATCCTCTGTTAACTGATATGCCAGGTCATAGGCTGCATACACCGTTGAGACAATTTTCAGCTGATTCTCCTCCTGCGGCTGACTGCCGCAGGAAGCCAATAACAGACTGCTTAAAACGCCTGCACATCCAAGGGCCAATAATCTTTGTTTCAAATTCTCAGTCATTCTTTCCTCCTTCTGTATCCATCTGCACGGCATCACCCTGACAGTGTTTGCAGATACCATAAAAAACGGTCCTGGACAAATCAATCTGAAATGCATGATTCGTGCCAACATGGGCAGTGATTTCCTGGAGATGCTCACATGCAAGATGATACAATGTCCCGCAGGCAGTACACTTCAGATGAAAATGCTGATGACATTCTGTGTGTTCATCCAGATACTGCCAGCATGCACTGCCACGATCGTCCATCACATACCGCCGGACACGGCCTTCCGCCTCCAGTTTTTCCAACTGACGATAAACCGTAGCTGCACCCATAGGTGTACCATTTTCCGTCAACAGATATAATAATTCCGTTGCAGTCATGTGCTGTTCTTTGTTCTGCTGCAAAAATTTCAGTATCATGGCTTTCTGTTTTGTCTGATAACCTGTCTTTCGCTGCAAATACCTCATCCCTTTCACGAAATTGAAAATAAGTATCATTTTCAATTGATATTATAGCACATTCAATCCTTTTTGTCAACATTTTTCGGCTTAAAGCAATACCGCACAAAGACTGTTCAGAAGATGCACCGTCAGATTTTTCGTCAGAATTCACGAAAAGACCGAAGGCATACTGTTGTATGTCAAGGGATTTTTGCAGATTATGGCGGAAAATATGCATGCAGATTCTGTGCAAAGCCCCCAGGCGTTCCTATTCTATGTGCGGGAGTGCCATAATTAAGCGTATCACATCATCAGGGTATAAAAAAGGAATACCCGATGAACAGGTATTCCTTCGCTCTTTTTAACATTGAGAATGGGTATCCAGCCAGGAAAGCACATCGTTTACTGTGGTAAAACACAAACTTGTGCAGGTATCTGCGCAGCCATAATATATGGCGATTCTGCCAGTGTCTGCATCTGCCAGGCCGGCGCATGGGAAGGTGACATTCGGAACATCGCCCACACATTCATACATCGTACGGGGATTCAACAGATATTCCCTTCCACGTTTCAGGACACGCCACGGTTCATTCAGATCAAGCAGCGCTGCTGAAAAGCTGTATACAAAGCCGTTGCAGGAGGTCAGTACGCCATGATAGAACATCAGCCAACCCTGATCCGTTTCAATGGGAATGGGGCCTGCACCGATTTTTGTGGACTCCCAGCCCATGCTCGGTGACATAACATGACGATGCTTTCCCCAGTAGGTCAAATCCGGAGACTGAGAAATATAGATGTCTCCGAAAGGCGTATGTCCGCTGTCCGACGGACGGCTCAGCATCATATAATTGCCCTGAATCTTTCTCGGAAACAGCACGCCGTTTCGATTGAACGGCAGAAATGCGTTTTCCATCTGATAGAAAGTACGGAAATCAAAGGTATATGCTATGCCGATGGTGGGTTTCCAGCCATAAGCATTGCACCAGGTTACATAATACCGGTCCTCAATCCATACCACTCTCGGGTCATAGCCGTACTGAAAATCCTGGATTTCATCGTTGGTTTTTACGAACTGTATGCGTTCTTCGGAAATTTCCCATTGCAGGCCATCCTTTGAAAAACCTGCATGAAGTTCCATATTCCGTGCCTTATCATCCACACGAAAAACACCTGCAAAACCATCCTCGAAGGGAACAACTGCACTATTAAAAATGCTGTTTGACATCTCCAGGTGATCTCTTTCAATCACAGGATTCTGCTGATAACGCCAGATAACATCTTTGCACCCCTCCGGTTTTTCCTGCCATGGAATATGCGGAAGAGATACTCCATTCACTACTTTCCCCTGCATATACTTTCCCCTTTCATGTTACCGCTATTGCCATGCGATATTCTTTTTCCCCTGTGTCCGAAGCACTTCATAATGCGCACCTGACAACTTGATTTTGATTCTGAACAGTCTGCTCTATATGTTATTTCCTTAAATGTTTATCTTTATTATATCATATTTTGGCTGTTTGCACAATGGATTTGTAAAAAATCGCAAAAAAACATTATTTGATTATAATAATTATCAGTTGTTCAGATTGTACAAAACATGATTACAATAATTCTGCATTCACTGCTTTCGGGAAGTTTCCCTGTATCTCTGCAGAATAGTCTCTTTTTTCATTCTCATATATTTTCCGAAAAGCACTTGAATTCACAAAGTATTTATGATATACTGTAACTGTATGACAAAACGCAGAAATGTGTTTTTTTGATATGAAAGGAGTCTCACCTGCTTATGATACCGAAAGACAGCAAAGCAAACACTTCGACGAGCTATTCCGTCACTGTTGCTGCACCAATCGGCAGAACGATATATCATACAGATTCCCGTACACTCTGGTGCGCACACTCCGGCACCGGTATCGCTTTCGGCTTTCAGGGCTTATCCTGCACCCTGACACTGGTGACAGACAGTTCTTTTCCTGATGGTGAAACGATTCTGGCAAAGTATGCGGTTTATGTCAATAATATGCAAATCATCTGCCGGCGTTTTTCAGCACCATGTGAACACATCACCATTCCCGCAGAGGCAGACAGCAGCGGCTTCACATGGGTCAGAATCCTGAAAATATCCGAATCCGCCTTCTCAGCCATGGGCATTCAGGACTTGCAGATTCAGTCATCAGAGAAAGAAACAGCTGCCGTTGTTCCTGTTCCGCATAATAATCACCTGATTGAATTCATCGGAGACTCCATTACCTGCGGATATGGCATAGACGGCACTTCGCAGGATTCATTTTCCACAGATAACGAGAACATCACAAAATCCTACGCTTTCCTGACGGCAGAAATGCTGCATGCGGATTACAGCATGGTATGTTTCAGCGGATACGGCATCATTTCCGGCTATACCCCGGATGGCATTGCCAATACAAGAGAACTGCTTCCGGGAAGATATGAACCTGTGGGATACTGCGGAGCCACACTGCCGAGTGCAGGAAGGATACAGGATTATCCATGGAATTTTTCCAGACAGCCTGATCTCATTGTAATAAATATGGGCACCAATGACGCTTCCTATACGGGAGAAGATGCCGCACGACAGCAGTGTTTCATCCAACAGTATGTGCTGTTTCTGAAAACCGTGCGCAGCCTCAATACCGTTGCTGAAATTCTCTGCACGCTGGGCATAATGGGCGGAAAACTCTGCAGCGAGGTACAGAAAGCTGTCGATATGTATACAGATGAAACGAATGACTCCCGTGTTCAGACCATGTGGTTCCCTGAACAGCAGGAGCAGGATGGTTACGGTGTGGACTGGCACCCATCAGCAGCAACCCACGCAAAGGCTGCCGATAAGCTGACTGCCTTTATCCGCACAAAATATCACTGGTAATGAAACGAGGTTAAGTATATGCTGATACAAGTATTAAAAGAATGGATTCAGAATCAAAATGTTCTGTTGCTGGGCTACGGCCGTGAAGGAAGAGCAGTATACCGCAGACTGATGCAGGCAGGTGGATTTTCTTCTGTAGGCATTGCAGATAAAAACAGCATTGCTGATCCCCCTGAGGGTGCTGCTCTGCATATCGGTGAGGATTATCTCCGGGCAATGACGGATTACGACGTCATTTTCAAGAGCCCCGGTATCGTTCTGCCAAAGGAATATCAGCCGCATCTGCTGAAAGGACGTGTCACCTCACTGACAGAACTGTTTCTCACTGCCTATCGTGAACAGATTATCGGCATAACTGGCACAAAAGGAAAATCCACCACATCTTCCCTGCTGTATCATGTATTGCAGACCGCAGGCATTCCCTCCGTTCTGGGGGGCAACATCGGCATTCCTACCGCTGATTTATACGAACAGATTACAGGTGATACCGTCATTGTGATGGAAACAGGCGTTCACCAGCTGGAATACAATCATGTTTCTCCGAAAACAGCCGTATTCCTGAATCTCTACGAGGAACATCTTGACCATTACGGAACATTTGCAAACTATGCCTACTGCAAGGAAAATATATACAGAAACCAGAAGGCAGGAGATTTGCTGATCTGCGGCCTGCCAAGTATGCCCAGGGCAGATGAATGCAGATCTGAAATTCTGCGCCTGGCCATGAACGATACCACTGCGGATATCACACTGATTAACGGCAATACCGCTGTATATCACGACAATTCGCTGGTTCTGCCAGAACAAATGGCCCTCACTGGTGTACATAACAGATATAACTGTGCAGTTGTATATGCCTTGGCAAAGCGGCTGGGTGCTTCCGATGAGGCAATTCTCCGGGGCATTCAAAGCTTCCAGCCCCTTCCTCACAGATTGTCACCCGTGGGTACATTCCACGGCATCCGCTGGTATGACGATTCTATTTCCACGGCGTGTGAAACCTGTATTCAGGCATTGAACAGTCTGCCGGATACAGATACAGTACTCATCGGAGGAATGGACAGAGGCATCAATTACACATCCCTGCTGGAATATCTGGAACAGTCTGCCGTGCCCCATATCATTCTGATGTCGGACTCCGGAAAACGAATGCTGTCAGAGGCTTCTGAAACACTGAAACAGCGCATGCACTATACAGAAACCCTGCCTGAGGCAGTACAGCTGGCAAAGGAAATCACCGCAGAAGGAAAAATCTGCCTGATGTCCCCTGCTGCTGCAAGTTACAATGTTTACCAGAATTTCGAAAAGCGAGGCGAACATTTCCAGCAGCTGATTCAGCAGTCCGATACATAACAGCGCAAAAATTGAGAAATCAGATATCATATCGTTAAAAATGACAAGCCGCACATGTGATTTTATATGAAAATTATGTGAAGCTATTGACAAATGATTAAATACATAGTAAAATAACTATGTATGGAATAGCATGATGGAGCAGTATTACTCTTTCATCCATTCCGGAATGTTTTGAAAAGGCGGTTATACAATGAGTTTTATCAGCAGAATTTTCGGTTCCTACAGCGAAAAAGAACTTGCGAAAATCGAACCGATTAAGAAAAAAGTGCTTGAAATGGAAGACGAGTTCAAGGGTCTTTCTGATCAGGCACTGAAAGCAAAAACAAAGGAATTCCGTGAGCGTCTTGCAAACGGCGAAACCCTTGACAGCATGATGCCTGAGGCACTGGCAACTGTTCGGGAAGCTGCAGACCGCATTCTCGGAAAGCGCCCCTTCCCTGTTCAGCTGATTGGTGCTGTGGTTCTGCATCAGGGCAGAATCGCTGAAATGAGAACCGGTGAAGGTAAAACACTGGTGGCCTGTGTGGCTTCCTATGTCAACGCACTGCCTGGGGAGGGCGTTCACGTTGTTACTGTAAACGACTATCTCGCAAAAACACAGTCTGATGAAATGGGTAAGGTTCTGCGGTTCCTGGGTCTCACTGTCGGATGTATTATCCATGACCTGAACAATGACCAGCGCCGTGAAGCTTACAACTGCGATGTTACCTATGGCACCAATAATGAAATCGGTTTTGACTATCTCCGTGACAACATGGTAATCTACAAGAAAGACCGTGTTCAGCGTGCTCCAAACTTTGCAATCGTGGACGAGGTGGACTCCATTCTCATTGATGACGCAAGAACACCGCTGATTATCTCCGGCCGTGGCGACAAATCCACAGATTTGTATGAGCAGGCTGACAGGTTCGCCCGCACACTGAAGGCAGTCACTGTTGTCGAGACGGATGATAAGGAAGACCAGGACGATATGTTCGAGGATGCAGACTATATCATTGACGAAAAAGCAAAGACTGCTACCATTACACGCCAGGGTGTGAAGAAGGCAGAGCAGTATTTCCGTGTGGAAAACCTGATGGATGCAGATAATATGACACTGATGCACCATATCAATCAGGCAATCAAGGCACACGGCATTATGCATCTGGATACAGACTATGTTATCAAGGACGATGAAATCGTCATTGTTGATGAAAACACCGGCCGTATGATGATGGGCAGACGTTACAACGACGGTCTCCATCAGGCAATTGAGGCAAAGGAAGGCGTAAAGGTCAAGCATGAATCCAAAACCCTTGCAACTGTTACGTTCCAGAACTATTTCCGTCTGTACAAGAAGCTCTCCGGCATGACCGGTACTGCTATGACAGAGGAAGATGAATTCCGTGAGATTTATAAGCTGGATGTTATCACCATTCCTACAAACAGACCTGTTATCCGTAAAGACCAGCCGGATTTGATTTATCGCTCTGAGAAAGCAAAATATGAAGCAATCATCGAGCAGATTATCGAGTGCAACAAGAAGGGCCAGCCGGTGCTGGTTGGTACCGTTTCCATTGACAAATCCGAAAAGCTTTCCGCTATGCTGAAGCGCAGAGGCGTAAAGCATGAGGTTCTGAATGCAAAGTATCACGCAAAGGAAGCTGAAATCGTTGCACAGGCAGGTAAGCTGGGCGCTGTTACCATTGCTACCAACATGGCCGGCCGTGGTACCGATATTATGCTGGGCGGTAACGCTGAATTCCTGGCAAAGGCTGAAATGCGTAAGCGTGAAATTCCTGAGGAAATCATCACCGAGGCTGTGGGCTATGCTGACACTGAGGATGAGGAAATTCTGGCTGCCCGTGATGTTTATCGTACCCTGTACGATAAGTTCAATGCAGAGGTTAAGGAAAAGGCTGTGGATGTCAAGGCCGCAGGCGGTCTGTACATTCTCGGCACAGAGCGTCACGAGTCCAGACGTATTGACAACCAGCTCCGAGGCCGTTCCGGCCGTCAGGGCGATGAGGGTGAAAGCCGTTTCTTCCTCTCCGTGGAAGATGACCTGATGCGTATTTTCGCTGGTGATCGTCTGGAAACCATGATGGCTCGCCTGAATGTGGATGAAAACACTCCTATCGAAAGCAAAATGATGTCTAAGGTAATTGAGTCCTGTCAGAAGAAGGTAGAGGGTATGCATTTCGCAACCCGTAAAAACGTGCTCAATTACGATGATGTCATGAATAAGCAGAGACAGCTGATTTATGAGCAGAGAAGCGAAGTTCTGGACGGAAAGGATCTGCACTCCTATATCATTGATATGATTAAGGAGCTGATTAAAGGTACTGTATCTCAGTATCTGCCGGATGAACTGGACAAATCCAGTTGGAATCTGGTTGGTCTCCGTGAGTACTTCATGGACTGGATTACCCTGCCGGAGGACTTCGACTGGGATGAAAAGAAAATCAACGGCACAGAACGTAACGAAATCATTGATATGCTGACTGCCCGTACCCTTCTGCTGTATGAAAAGCGTGAGGATATCATGGGCAAAGAACAGCTCCGTGAACTGGAGCGTGTAATCCTTCTGCGTGTGGTTGATACCAAGTGGATGGCACATATCGACGATATGGATGAATTGAAGCGTGGTATGGGTCTGAGAGGATATGCACAGAAGAACCCGGTTGTTGAGTATCGTATCGAAGGTTATGATATGTTTGACGCCATGGTGGATTCCATCCGTGAAGACACGGTTCGTCTGCTGCTAACCGTAAAACTGCCTGAGAACAGTGTTCCCCAGAGAACACAGGTTGCTGAAGTAGATGCCCCCAATGCAGGTGCAGGCGACGGCAGCTTTACAAAGCAGGCTGTTTCCCAGAAAAAAGTCGGACCGAATGAACCGTGTCCCTGTGGCAGCGGAAAGAAATATAAGTTCTGCTGCGGAATGAAAAAGTGATATAATTGGGCAATACCAAGATATAAACAGGTATTGCCCAATCATATTAAGACGGTTTTTCTGCTGAGAGAGATTGAAAACCGTCTGAAGCACAATGATGTGATAGGGGAAAAATCTATTTAATCAGAAAGGTGGATTCTATGAAACAGAAAAAAAGCATTCTGAAAGCCGGACTCTGCGTTTGTCTGTCTGCACTGGTGACCAGCACATCAATGTTCACAGCGTTCGCAACTGCAGGAGAAGATCCCGGCACTGTGGACGATTCGGAAAAGGTATTTCCGGATCCCGACAGCTTCTCCTACGATGATGTAGAGGTCAATTTTGCAAAGGGTATGCAATACACCATGCATTTCTATGATGCAAACAAGTGCGGTACCCGAACAGGACGACTGGAATGGCGTGCGGACTGCCATATGGAAGATGCAGCGGTTCCCCTCCAGACCATTGATCCCGAAAACAAACAGTTCAAGGGTGTGAATGTCTCTGAGGACTTCATCAAGGAGAATCTGAGCATTCTTGACCCGGACGGCGACGGCTGCATTGACTGCGAAGGCGGTATGCACGATGCAGGTGACCATGTGAAATTTGGTCTGCCGGGCTCCTATGCGGCTTCTACACTCGGCTGGGGCTACTACGAATTCCGTGAGTCCTACGAAAAAACAGGAAATCAGGAGCATATCGAAGAAATCCTTCGCAACTTCTGCGATTTCTATCTGAAGGGCACATACTATAACGAAGATGGTTCTCTTCTTGCCTTTGTTTATCAGGTCGGCGAAGGCAACATTGACCACAACTACTGGATTTGTCCTGATCTGCAGGGGGAACATCTTCTGGATTTCCAGCGCCCTGCATATCTTGCAACCACAGAAACACCGGCTTCTGACATGTGTGCAGGCACTGCCGCTGCACTGGCTATCAACTATCTGAATTTTAAAGATACAGATGCGCCCTACGCAGAGGAATGCCTGAAAGCTGCCTATGCACTGTATGATTTTGCAGTGGAAACTCACGAGGAAGACCCTGAGGACTGTGCAACTGTCCTCTCTCTGGGATACGACGGCGGCTTCTATGATTCCAGCTATGACTATGATGAACTTGCATGGGCTGCTGTCTGGCTGTACATCTGTACAGTGGACAAGGATGCCACAAAACAGGAAGAAGCCTATGACAAATACATCAACGCTATTATCAGCGTGGACGAAAGCGTAACCTATGACAACGGCGGCCATCCCTATACCGGTTATTTCAGACGTATCATGAAGGACACCAACAACTGCTGGAATAACATCTGGGTTCACTGCTGGGATACCGTCTGGGGCGGCGTATTTGCAAAACTGGCTCCCATCACAAATATCGAGCGTGACTGGTATATTTTCCGCTGGAACTGTGAATTCTGGTCAGGCATCACCCACCTGGATCCCGGTCTGGTGGATACCATCTGGAATCAGCCCTTTGAATGGGATAACCAACCGCCGAAACCGGAAGCAACTGACTATCTGAAAACCACACCGGCAGGATTTTCTATGCTGAATGAATACGGTTCTGCAAGATACAATACCGCTGCTGAGCTCTGCTGTCTGGTATATGCAAAGTATTCCGAGGAAAAGAAAAATGATCCTATGCGCTTCGCTGAGTGGGCAGAAGGTCAGATGGAATACATTATGGGCAAAAACCCCATGAACCGTCCTTACATTGTTGGCTGGTCTCCTACAGCAGCTTCCCATCCGCACCACAGAGCTTCCCACGGATCCAAGGACCTGAATATGGACCACCCGGCTGATCAGGTTCATGTCCTCTGGGGCGCATTGGTCGGAGGACCGGATGCCGGTGACTGGCACCGTGATATTACCAAGGACTATGTTTACAACGAAGTTGCTGTTGACTACAACGCAGCAGTTGTAGGCGCATGCGCAGGCCTCTATTACTTCTATGGCGATGAAACCATGAAAAATCAGGAAAACTTCCCGCCTGCTGAGGCAACCATGAAGTCCAGCGAGGAGCTGCAGGAATTCTCCCTGAAGGCTGCTGTCGGCCAGGAAGACAACATGGCTACACAGGTTCTCATTACATTTACAAATGACACTCTGCTGCCTCCCAGATATCTGGATGAAGTAAAAATCCGCTATTATTTCGATATCTCTGAATTGCTGGCTGCCGGCCATACAGTCGATGATATTACTGTCCGTCCTGATTACGATAAGATGGCTTCTGATTCCAATAAAGAACATGAAGTTACTTACGAAGTGGTACAGTACAATGATAAAGGCGGCTGCTATCTTGAGATGACCTGGTCTGACTACAAGTTCTATGGTGAACTGGGTTATCAGTTTGCAATTATGGACCAGAAGCAAAATGATGAGTTCGTATTTGTCTTTGATCCTACAAACGATTACAGCCGTGAAGGCATGGTGACAGAAGAAGAACTGGGCAAACCGCTGAATGAATGCCCGGAGATTTTTGATAAGATTACCATGTATGTTGAGGGAAAACATGTCTGGGGCACACCGCCTTCTGACTGTCCCGATCCTGAATGGCTGGTAACAGATTCAGACGAACCTTCCACCAAAAATAACTATGGTGACGTGAACTGTGATGGTGACATTGATGTTTCCGATGCAGTTCTGCTCTGCCGATATCTGGCTGAAGACAGCACTGCAAAAGTATCGACACAGGGCAAGCAGAATGCAGACTGCGTTCTGGACAGCGTTCTGAACAATGATGATACTGTACGCATTCTCCAGTATATTGCAAAACTCATTCCGCTTTCAAAACTCGGCACAAAATAATAAAATGACAGCGGTGTATCGAATGGATACACCGCTGCTTTTCTGGCAGATTTCCGATCATGGATTGCCTGTATTCAAGGAGGATTTATGGTTCCACTTGCTGAAAGAATTCGCCCCCATTCCCTGGATGAACTGGTTGGGCAGCCCCATCTGTTTACACCGGGAAAACCAATGCGCCGGATTATTGAATCCGGTAAAATCCCCAATATGATTTTTTATGGTCCTTCCGGTATCGGAAAAACCACCGTTGCCAGAATGATTGCAGAGCAGTCGGATATGACTCTGCACAAACTAAACGGCACAACTGCAAATGTCAATGATATCCGGGACATTTTGCAGGAAAGCGGTTCACTGTTCAGCACAGATGGCATTCTGCTGTATCTGGATGAGATTCAGTATCTCAATAAAAAACAGCAGCAAAGCCTGCTGGAATATATCGAAAACGGAAAAGTGACTCTGATTGCTTCCACCACTGAAAACCCGTATTTTGCGGTATTTAATGCAATTATCAGCCGTTCAACCGTTTTTGAATTCAAGCCTGTGACAAAAGAACAAATACGCCCTGCCATTCAGCGTGCATTTCGTTTTCTGGAAGAAGAACAGAAGTGCAGTATTCACTACGATGATGAGGCTGTGGATTATATTGCAGCCGGCTGCGGCGGAGACGTTCGAAAGGCAATCAACACGGTGGAACTCTCCGTTCTTGCCGCACAGAAAACGGATGATGGGCTTTTCATTCAGAAAGAAAGTGTACAAGCACTGACACAGCGCAGCAATATGCGATATGATAAGAATGGGGACCAGCACTATGACATTCTTTCTGCACTGCATAAGTCCATTCGTGGCTCTGATGAAAATGCAGCACTGCACTATGGCGCAATGCTGATGGAGGCCGGGGACCTGCTGCCGCTGTGCCGCCGATTGCTTTGCATTGCATCTGAAGATGTGGGCCTTGCCTATCCTATGGCAATTCCCATCGTGAAAGCCGCTGTCGATACCGCTTTGCAGCTGGGTTGGCCCGAAGCAAGACTTCCTTTGGCAAATGCCATCATTCTGCTGGCAACTGCACCAAAATCCAACAGTGCCCATGATGCCATCAATGCTGCGATTGAAGACGTGAAGGCCGGCATGTCGGGAGATTTTCCCAGAGCATTGCAGAATGTGCATTTCGATGGTGCGGATGCCGCTGTCAAAGGACAGCATTATCTGTATCCACATGATTTCCCGAATCACTGGGTCAGACAGCAATATATGCCTGATACTCTGCTTAATCGTATCTATTATCAATTTGGAGATAACCGTGCTGAGCAGGCAGCAAAGGAATATTGGAGCAAAATCAAAAAATAAGGATAAACAAAATAGCGTAAAGCTTTCAAGCGTTTTCAAATCAAAATTGTATTGTGAGGGAAATCATAATGGATATTACTGTGGTCATTAACCAGATGTGCAAATTATTTCTCATACTCTGCCTGGGCACGATTCTGGCCAAAGTCAATATATTGGATATTCACACCAAACAAAAACTGACTAAAATGCTTCTGTATGTCACCACGCCGATGATGATGATTGATGCATTTTATGACCGTATGCTTATGGCAAAGGAACAGGCGGATTCCCTGAAATATAGTGTTGGTTCACTGTTTCTGGTTTCCTTTGCATTCTATATCATTCTGATTTTTCTTTCTGTGATATTCATTGCACTGCTGCGGCCTTCCAGACAAGACAAAAAAGTGTATCTGTTCATGACCATCTTTGGAAATATCGGTTTTATGGGTTTTCCTGTGGTACAGTCCGTTTATGGCACAGAAGGCCTGTTCTATGCAGCTATCCTGAATAGCATGTTCAATATCTTTGTATATACATTCGGTGTGGTTCTGATGTCAGGAAACAGCTTATCTAACAGCAATGGTTCCCTCATGAAAACCATGAGAACACTGCCATGGAAAAAACTGCTACTTACGCCTGCTGTATTGTGTACTGCCGTCGGTGTATTGATTTTTGTTTTTCGCATTCCGCTGCCATCCATTATTGCTGAAACCTGTGATACACTGGGCAGCCTGACTTCTCCCCTGGCAATGATGGTGGTGGGCGCAAATCTCAGCGGTGTCAGAATCAACACCATGTTTACCGATGTAAAAATGATTCTGTATGTGCTGGTTCGTCAGCTCGCCATTCCCTTGGTATTCTGGTACATCATTCATCCTTTTATCAATGACAGAATTCTCGCCCCGACTCTGCTTCTGATGGTTTGTATGCCCGTGGCAAATACCACTGCACTATTCGCTACAGAATACCACGGAAATGAACAGCTTGCTTCTAAGGGAATTTTTCTGACAACACTGTTTTCACTGGTTTCATTCCCCTTGATGATATGGATCTGTATTCGATAAAAGAGCGCAGCCACATGAGCTTTGAAATCATCTTTTGGCAAGAGCAGACACACCATTATTTGAAGGATAAAATGGCATAAAATAAACTGACACTTCCCGGCGGAGGTGTCAGTTTTTGATATTCTGCGCACATGTTCCGGCAAAACGTCATAAGATGCTTCGCCTCTGAAAAAAGAGGATATTATTTTATGGGCGGCTTTGGGAAATAATGCTTTTGCACATACTATTCTCAAGAGCCTGCATGCCATGAGAGATACCGCAGCAGCGAATACACTAACTGCCGATATTCTGAGGTTTGTGGAGGTGACCCGCTGTCACTTCATAAATGCCTTCAGATACGGCAGCTTACAATCTACGGATTCCATGAGAATGAGATAAACAGCAAACACAGCGGCCGCCTGCGCACGATATGTGAAGAAATAGTGCAGATATGCATGATTGTGCAAAATCAGAAAACGAACATACGGAACAAATGCAATGAGAAACAGACAACCTATATACAATCTATCACGGCCTTCTTTTTTTCTGAAAAAGGCTGCGATTATCCCTGTTATCAGCAGCAGACCAACCAGGAAACCGATTTTTCCATATCCCAGAGGAAACAAACATTTGATATTGCGATAAAGTGCGCCTGCGAGGAATCCGGGAGGAGAAAGATTATCTACCTGACCACCAAGGCGTTCTGCGATGTGCTGACTCACATAAGGAATCGTATTTTCCCGCAAAACAACAGCCGCAATCCCCCACTTCATCAGCCACATGCCTACATAACCGATACTCCAGAGCAGTGCATATTTTGCATAATCAAGACAATCCTTTTTTGAAATTGTTCTCCTTTTATGACGCAGCGCAATGATATATAAAAGGGGCATAAGCATTGAAAGGGTTTCAGTCGTGAGAAAATCCATATAATTGGTGACGATGCCGCTGATAAAAAATAAGAATGGCAATGCAGCTGCTTTATTCTTTTTCTCCAGAAAAACAGCCAGAATGGAAACGATCAGCATAATCAGAATCGTCCATGTATATTCCAGAGATAACGGGACAAACCAGATCCCTACTGCACACAGCGATAGAATGGTACCAAATGCTATTGCTTTTTCATTATATCGAAACAGCACAAATAGCAAAATTGCAGTCAACAGCACCATAAGAATTGCATTGCAGATATACATGCCCGGCAAATCGGTAAACAGATGCATGCATTGTACAATCACTGTTGAGCCGTGCCAATAGCGCAGATATTGCTGAAATGGGGTATATGTTCCATCTATTTCACCCATCAGGCCATGAACCTCACTCTTTAAAAATGATGGATAGTATTTCGCCCACATCACGGATTTCAACGGATGTTCACTGTCATAAGCATAGGCAATTTCTAACAGAATAGTATCTGCATAGTGATCAATGACACTGCCGTTTATATTGTCATTGATACGGGTAAACAAATCACATCCTGCAAGATACTCCGATGATCTCTGCATGTTTTCCTTGATTGCCTGACGGGGAATCATTGCGGATAATACCAGCAATAAGGTGCACAAGAAAACCGCAGCTGCAAACACAGCAGTGTATATAGATATCGTTTTGATATATTTTTTCATGCTGAATCCTCTTTCAGATGTTCTTCCAAATCCTTCGGATACAATCTGAAATACTGTATCCTGATTGAGATAGCAATTGATATACGCCAAATCCACCGCTGCATGCGGTGAGTTTCTGAATGAGATCAGTGATACCGTTTTCCTTTTTTCACCACGGCAGCCAGAATTCCCAAAACGACAAACGCTGCACCAAAGAGAGTTATAAAACCATAGGCATTGTTGTAATAGTCCAGAATATATGCCTCTGACGGATCAGAAGGATTATACATAATTGTAACTGTTTCTCCTTCTGATACCGGTTCATTCAGACCATCCCCTTCTACAGTATAAGAAATATCACCGATCGTGTAGGTGGCTTCCGGAACATATTGTTCTTTGGAATAAGAAACCGAAGGTTTTTTAGTATGCTTTTTGCGTTGTCTGGAGATTGAAAAAGACCGCACATCCGTAATTACGCCGGATGTACTGGATGAACAGACAGTTTCAATCTGTTTTTCTCTGACATACATAGTAAGTCCGAAGACTGCAACCAAAGCACCCACAACAATAAAAATAATGGATTGGAATGTTTTACGCATAGAATCCTCCTTTTGCTCACAGTGATACTATCACTATGTTGTTATGTGTATTAGTATAACACATATTCATTTAAAATGCAAGGTCTGTTCATCAATGAAACATATATTGGCAAATGATATAATTTATTCTTCGCTGTATTTCTGAAAGAGGTTTTCCTTCCTGTTCTGCTTGACAAAGATTCGTTTTACAGATATAATAAAAGGAGTTATTATATGCATAAAATGCTTATGAAAGGGGAATTATATGGCATATGATTTTTATTCGAAAATAGTGAAATTCAAGGACCGGGGACTTTCCAAAGAAGAGCAAAGATATGTTTCTTCCGCAGAATGCTCACTCTGGCAGCCTTTGCCCTATGAATTTCTGGCACTGGTCAGAAAGGATGCTGCGCTCTATACGCCATCCTGGCTTTCTCCCTTTGTCCTTAGCATTGCTGCCTGTGCTGTGTCTATGGTAATGGGATTCTATATGGTTGCCGATGGAAAAAGAAGACCTCGATATGGCAGCAGAAGAAGATATGTTCCGATGAAGACCATCGTAATTGCATCAATTATCATTGGAATAATTACATTTCTCAGTACCATGTCCAAAAAAATCTTTCTCCCTGATTTTCGGAAAATCGATGCTTCCGCAGGATACAAACTGGTTTATCTGAAAGATGCATTTAACATCAGTCGGGATGGACACAAAATTGCATTCTACCTGGAAGATGGTAAGTATATTCTGGAAAGTGACGGCACGCCCTTTCCGGATGAAATTCTGCTGATTCGGTATCAGAATCATCATATATGGTATAAGAATTCCTATTGATACGGCCGACTCTTATGGCACAAATGCTTTTGAAAATGTAATTTCGCTGTCCGTTGAGAAATACACTCCTTTTTGCACAAGCTTTCTGAAATGCTTGCGCTAAACTCTTTTCTCCCTGAACAAGAACAATATCCACATTCTATTGAGAAAGGTGTTTTATATGAATTATCGTTATATTTGTATCTGTACTGCATGTGCATTGATGTTGTCTGCGCCTGCTCCTGAAATGAATGCAGCGCAGGCTGCTGCGGCTGTCGGCAGTCCCATCGTAAGCATGGAGTATTATTCTGCAAATGATGGTCCTGTTCTTTCGGAATCCGGCGTCAGAAATGCTTCATACGGATTTGTGATGCCCATCTTCAACCAAGGAAATGCTTCCTGGGAAGATGTCGCAGATGACCTGATGGTAAATATCAAGGTTGGAACACAGTGGAAAGATATTGATTCACTGGATGCTTTTGTTTACAACCAGAACTGGGGACATTGGTTTGATGCCGGTTTTACAGGCTATTGGTTCATGGTTGATGAGACAACCGAGATTCAGCTGGCATCAAAATCCAATCCGACAATTACACTGAATTACACTCTGGAATTCACGAAACTGGATGCAGCTGTGATTCAGTCCATGACTCCGACACAGGGACCGGTATTAACAGCAGGTGCCACCGGCGGTTCCGGGTTCACATATCCCGTATTCAATGGTGATGCAGCTGTCACATATGAACAGGTTGCAGATGATCTGCTGCTGTTTGTAAAAGCAAAAGATGGTACCTGGATGAACCTTGACAACAATGCTGCCAGCGGATGGATATATGATCAGAATTTCGGACAGTTCCAGGATGGACCAGGCGGATATTGGTTTACAGTATCGGAAACAACCTATATCCGTCTACAGTCAAAAAGCAATCCGGATGCATTCTGTGATTACACAATTCTATTTGATATACCGAAAAGAACCGCATTTACCCTGACGGTTTCCGGGGATACCGCTGTTAACGCAGACAAAAAAGGCGCTGTTGGAATCTCTCTTCCAAAAATTGACGGCGGATATCCTGTGCAGTCTGAACTGGATGCATTTGTATACGAAGTGCTGCAAAACGGCAAATGGATTTCCCTGGATGATACCGCAAGCGGGTTCCTCTATCGGAATAACGGATACAGTTTTTCCAGCACCGCCAATCAGTGGGGGTACTGGGCTGACGGGATCTATGGTCTCTGGTTTCAGCCGATTACAGAGGATATGCAAATCCGCATCGGATATCCTACGGACGGCATCAAGGGACATACATGCGGCACAAACTACATTACATACCATCTGACAGGCAATCCAGACGCACCAAGGCCCAACCCCCACTATGTGGAAAAACTGGAAATGGCATCTTCTCCTGACGAAAAGCTTGAGGGATGGAATCTCATCTGGAATGACGAATTCAGCGGCACATCTATCAATACAGATTACTGGACCCATGAAACAGGCTATTATCTGGGAGATGACCCCAATACATGGGGATGGGGCAACAATGAACTGGAGTATTATACAGACAGCCCTGATAATTCCTATGTGAAAGATGGTGTCCTCACACTGAAACTGCTGAGCGAGCCCAAAATCTTCCCCCAGGACGCCAACAGAACTGCACCCTATTCCTCCGGAAAGCTCATTTCCCGTGACAAGTTCAGTTTTAAATATGGGCGCATTGATTTCTGTGCCAGGCTTCCGGTTGGAAACGGCATCTGGCCTGCCCTCTGGATGCTGCCGAATGACAATGTTTACGGCACATGGGCAGCCTCCGGTGAAATAGACGTAATGGAGGCAAAGGGCAGAGTCCAGAATGAAATCTATGGTACCATTCATTACGGCGGCACATGGCCTGCGAATAAAAACACCGGCAACACATATCTGTTCCCAGAGGATACAACTTACGCTGACGATTATCATATTTACAGCTGTATCTGGGAAAAGGATAAAATACGCTGGTATGTGGACGGCATCTGCTATTCTGTCATCCCTGCGGAAGAATGGTATTCCGCAGCTGCTCCCGATAATCCATACGCACCATTTGACCAGGAATTCTGTATTATTCTGAACCTTGCGGCAGGCGGCAATTTTGACGGTGGAATTACACCGGATGCTGCATCTGTTCCTTCTGAAATGCAAATTGACTATGTGCGTGTCTATCAGGCAGAGGGGGATAAAGAATGTTCCTGCACACTGCATAATGAAGCATTCACCGTGCAATATATCCACAGACTGCAAAAATGGCTCATGGGACAAAATGTTAACGGCAATGCCCTTGATTATAACTCTGACGGCAAAATTAACGGCTTGGATCTTGCCCTTGCCAAAAGAGATTGGATTGCTGTGCAATAAATGAAAAAGTCCCAAAACAGAAACCCAGGTATCCTGCACAAATATCTATGCGAAGATATGTAACCTTTTCCTCCTGTTTACGTCTCATAAGTGGAGGTGTATAAAATTGCCTAATATTGTACAACGACTGTTTCAAAGAGACGAACAGGGTTTATCCGATATGCAAGCAGAATACGGCAGTATGTGTATGTCATTTGCCTATAATATTCTGCGGAATCAGGAGGACGCAGAAGAATGCTGGAATGATACACTGCTTGCCATATGGAATGCCATTCCGCCAGCATGCCCTGAAAATCTGAAAGCCTTTATTTTTAGAATACTGCGTAATATCGCCCTGGATCAATACCGCAAAAAACACAGTGTTAAACGTGGAAACGGAGAATATGAATGCGCAATCGATGAACTGGCTGAAATACTGGCGGGATCGAATAATACAGAATCTGAAGTGGAAAACAGGGAAATGCTGTCTGCTGTAAATGCGTTTCTGAATACACTTTCCGATACAAAAAAAGAATTGTTTATGAAACGGTATTGGCGATTGTGTTCCATTGCAGATATTGCAGAAGAGTATCATTTGTCAGAGAATAATGTGAAGGTAACTTTGCATCGTGTTCGGCAGAATCTTCAGAAGCACCTGAAAAAGGAGGGATTACTGTGAATGCAGAAAGACTACTCAATCTGATGAATGATTTACCTGATGAAACACTGGACAGCGCCTTTGCCATTCCGACCGTCAGACAAAATAAAATAGTTTGGACAGTCATCTCCAGTGTGGCTGCCTGCATTGTCATCGGTATGCTTGCGGTGCTGTATCCCATGTTGAAATCAGTTCCTGTGGAAGTCAGCAATCCCGATGTGGTGCAATCGGAAACCACAGCCAGCGGAAGCACAATAGTTACAAGTATGATGACAACATATACAACGCCATTGCAGACAGAAAACAGTGTTTCTGTTACAACAAGGGAAACAGAATCCCACACCAGTACCGTGCAGACATCCACACAGGCACAGCAGACAAATAATAATACTACCACACGCACCACGCAGAGCAATCCCACAACCATACTCTCTGCACAGACCAGCCCCACTACAGCACACTCTACACAGATCATGACCACTACTACGATCAAAACTACAATTACGACTACCAGATGGTACGGCACCACTACGACTATAACTACCACTGCAGCAACCATCACCAGCAGATGGTCCGGCACTACCACTGCAGCTACCACCACCGGCAGATGGTACGGTACTACAACTGCAGCTACCATCACCAGCAGATGGTCCGGCACTACAACAGCTACCACTACCGGCAGATGGTCCGGCACTACAACTGCAGCTACCACTACCGGCAGATGGTACGGCACTACCACTGCAGCTACCACCACCGGCAGATGGTACGGCACTACAACTGCAGCTACCACCACCGGCAGATGGTACGGCACTACAACTGCAGCTACTACCACCGGCAGGTGGTACGGTACTACCACTGCAGCTACTACCACTGTAGCTACTACCACCGGCAGATGGTACGGCACTACAACTGCAACTGCCACTATCTCAATCAATTCATTTCACACAAACTCAAATCTGAAGAGAACTTTCAGGTATTCTGATCATTTCAACTTTAGAAAGCTGTCACCAAAACCACTGCAAGTTCTAATAAAACAAACGAGAAGGACGGAGAATTCAAATGAAACTGTTTAAAGAAACAAAAAATGAACCAGGCATTGATTTATTGAAAATCTTTGCAATGTATTTTGTAATTTCATTACATTTCTTTTTGCACACCGGATACTATTCGCTGGAAAGTGTGCAGCCCGATATTATATTCCATGTATCATTTCGGGCATTGTTTTATGAATGCGTGCCCCTTTTTCTCCTTATAACCGGCTATCTGAAACGAAAAGCCAGATTTGAAGCGGAGCATTTTATCAAAGCAATTCCCATTATTATTACTACATTCACAATCAGCGGCTTAATCATCGCATATAAGATACTCATTCTCAAACAGCAATTCAGCGGCTGGATCTGGGCACAATCCGTCTGGTCCTTCAATCAGCCCTCATACGGCTGGTATATCAATATGTATCTTTCGCTGATACTATTCATGCCCTTTATCAATGCGGCGTATGATTCACTGAAAACCAGAAAGCAAAAGCTTGCGGCAGTGATTATCTGTGTCTGTGCCTCGACGCTGCCAGTGACCATCAACCGTCTGCCGCACCCGAAAGAACTCGCTGTGATTGGAATGCCCCTGGGCTACTTCAGCGGAATGTGGCCCTTTGCCTACTACATTGTAGGAGCTTATATCAGCGAATTCAAACCCAAGATTTCCAAATTTATCACAGTGCCGCTGTTCCTGCTTGGCTGTTTTCTGCTGGGATTTGCAAACTATAAAACGGTTTCCACAAACTATTATTCCGGTTTCTGTGTGGAGAATGGCGATATCATCAATGTAATTATTGCGGCTTTGATTTTCCTTTCTTTTTATGATGTAAAAATCACTAACAAATATATCCGCTGGTCTCTGGCAAAGATTTCCGGTCTTTCTATCTGCACATTCCTTTTATCATCCATATTTGATGGCATTTTCTATCCGAAATATGCAGGCCAATTCAGCAATTACTCTGTGTTTTTCCCCACCTACTGGAAAATTGTTCCGCTGGACTTCCTTCTGAGTGTTCTGCTCAGCATTCCGGTTTATCTGCTCAGTAATCTGTTGTCAAAATGGATAATGAAACTGGTTCGAAAAATTGTCAATCGTTCTTCAAAAAAGAAAAATAAGAATGAAAAAGGTTCTGACATAGGCGAGGCTGCTGATACAATCAAGGCTGCAAATTAATTGTAGTATCAATCGAGTTTGCAGATCGCTGCATCTGTTTCTTTGTTTTTGTTCTTATATCTAAACCTGTATGCACAATACTCCCCCGATTCATATAAGCTGTCTATATATTTCGACGATTTATCCAGTATTTCTAGAAAAATCACATTGATTATCCCAGGTTTTTCAAGTATACTTATCATGTGAACTTGTATATCAGGACAATACATATACTGACAGTATCCGCATATGATTGTCTCCCTCCCCTTCCGGTATGCAGCTTCACACTATATTGAATGGGGGAATTCATTATGAAAGAAAGAAAAAAAGTATCACAGGTAACGGCCATTGCATGCAGTCTTGCAATGGCGGCAGCAGCGACAGACGGATGGATTCGTCTGCCTATGCAGGTCAGCGCAGCAGCACCTGCCGCAGAGCTCTATGTGGCTCCAGACGGAAGCGATTTCAACCCGGGCACACTGGCTGCTCCACTTCAGACACTTTCCGGCGCAAAGGATGCTGTACGAAAAATCAAGAACAGCACCAAGGGCGATATTGTGGTGTATTTCCGTGGCGGTACTTACCGCATGACGGATGCTGTCACCTTTACCCCTGAAGATTCCGCTGCCGACGGAAGCCGTATCATTTATCAGGCATACCAGGATGAAAAACCGGTCTTTTCCGGTGCTGAACAGGTCAGCGGCTGGAAAAAGTACAATGACAATCTGTATGTGGCCACATTGGACAGGGATTATAAGCTCCGCAACCTCTATGTCAATGATCATCGTGCCAATATGGGCAGCGTGAGTGCTGGTGCAAAAGGCGGCTACGGCGAATATAATATTATCGCAGGTCAGGCAGACTGGGCGTGGGACTCCGGTAAAAAGAGCGACGGCATTGTATACAGTGCCAATGATATTCCCAAAGTGGAAACCAATAAAGATGACCTGGAAGTGGTAAATGGTACAACCTGGAATGAGAATATTGTCTGTTCCAGAGATGTGCGTTATGAGAATGGAAACATGGTGCTTCTTCTGCAGCAGCCCTATGGCTCCATCGCCCAGACACCCGGATGGGGTGCAGGATTCTCCTGCAGCGGATGGCATACACTCTATAATGCATTCAGCTTTGTAAAATCTCCGGGACAGTTTTATTTTGACAAGACAGAGCACAAGCTGTATTATTATCCCTACGACTGGGAAGATATGAATACTGCTGATGTAGAAGCACCTTTGGCAGAACAGCTCATCGTGATTGCTGGTGAATCAACCGGCAACCGTGTAAAGAATCTGACATTCAGCGGTCTGACCTTTGCACATACAGATTATCAGCTGACAAATGTTGCAGGTTCCCATGGTAAAACAACCTGCCAGGCAGCTCAGACCTATACTGCATTTGCAGATTCGAACTGGCACAGCAAAAAATATGAAATGGTAGATACGCTTCCTGCCATGATTCATGTATCCAATAGTGATTCTATTGACTTCACAGGAAATGTCATCAAGCATACCGGTGCAGACGGCATTTCTATGAATAATGACGTTATCAACAGTAATATTTCCGGGAATTATATCACTGATATTACCTCCTCCGGTATTACTGTAGGTCATCCGCAGCACATCTATATCGGAGATGCCGGCAGCAATAATCATGAAAAATTCCCTCGTGGTGTGGAGGGTGTCTGCAAAAATGATACCATTACAGATAACCTTCTGTATGATATCAGCGTAGTTCACGGATTCGGCGGCTGTGCAGCTGTCACTGTGTACTGTGCGGACTCCATTCAGGTGCTTCGGAATCAGATTGAAAAAACTGCATATAACGGTATTCACGTCGGCTGGGGCTGGTGCAATTTTACGGACTCGGAAACCTGCCGCAATAATACCATCTGCTATAACCGTGTGATTCGTTCACTGAACCGTCTCCATGACTCCGGCGGTATTTACACCATCGGTCAGATGCCCGGTACAGTCATCAACGAAAACTATGTTCAGGGCATTCCTGCCGGCGGTCCCGGCGCACCGACATACGGTCTGCACAATGACGAGGGCACCGCATGGATTGAGGAAAATGACAATGTCCTGGAAATTGACCCAAATGTTACCTATACCATCAACTGTGAAGACTATGGCAAGAAGCACCATCTGACAATTCTCCGAACCTATGCGACTGTGAAAAAAATGGGTATCAATCCTCCTGACAGCACCATTGATGACCCCATTGTGGTTTCAGATAATGTCTGGCCCCAGAGACAGTACGAAATTTGTCTGAATTCAGGTTTGCAGGATGCATACAAAAATATTATGCCGGAAAAAATGATGACGGATGCTGACTACGTATTCCCTGCAAGCTGTCAGTCCAAATGCGAAAAACAGCTCCCGATTCGTGCAGCCGGCACAGGAAAAACTGTCTGGATTGCACCGGATGGCACAACCTCCTTCCGTCGTGGCAGCACCATGACAAAAGCAAGCGGTACTGCAACGAAGATTCAGACTCCCTCTGAAGAAGGCGAATACCGCATTTATGTTACGGATGCTTCCGGAAAAATCCTCAGCAAATCCAATTATCTTCTGCGTCTCAGCGGCTCAGGCTCTGTAGTGGATGCTTCTTCCTACTCTGACCAGTCCGGTATCCAGACAGAAAACTGCAGCGAAGGCGGCCTGGATGTTGCCTATATTGAGAACGGCGACTATATCGGATTCAAGGATGTGGATTTTGCAAACAGCCCGGATGCAATTGATTTGCGTCTCGGCGCCAACAACGGCGGCTCCACCATTGAGATTCGTCTGGATGGCCCCAACGGCAAACTGATTGGCACCTGTGATGTGAAATCTACAGGCGGCTGGCAGACATGGGCAACGCAGCGTGCTGCTTTGGAAAAAACAACAGGCACACATGATTTGTACCTGGTGTTTAAAGGCGGCAGCGGCTATCTCTTTAATATCGCCTGGTGGAAGCTGATCTTCCCTGCAGGCTCGGAACCCAAATCATTTATCTATGGCGATATCAATGCAGACGGCGCTGTAGATGCAAGAGATCTGTCTCTGCTGAAACAGGCATATGCCATGGGCGATATTGATGACCTGGACCCTGCCGATCTGAACGGCAATGACGTACTTGATGCCGAGGATGTCCGGCTCCATATGGATTTTCTGTTGAACAAAATCAGCACGTTTCCTGCTATGACTGAATAATAAGAACTGTCTCCGGATTTCTGATTAAATACAAGTCTTTTTCTGCTGCATAAAAATATAAGATTTCTGAAAAGGATTTATTCTATGGATTATACAATCAGCATTACAAACCAATGCAATTTAAAATGCAGTTATTGTTATGAGCGGCATCTGAATACAAAATATGGCCATATTCAGGATGGAACCATGCAGAAAATTGCGGCATTTATTCAGAAACGAAATGATGCTGATCGTGTGTATCTTTTCGGCGGTGAGCCATTGTTATATATGGATATTGTCAGGTATTACTGTGAAACTATCAGGGCAAAAGAATTTGTAGTTACTACAAACGGCACTCTTCTGAATGAGGATTTCATCAAATGGAGCATGGAAAGAAACGTAATCATCAATATGTCACACGATGGAAAACACTGTGAAGAACGAGGCGTGGATTCTGCGCTGCTGGATGAAAAATTAAAAATGCTTCTGCGCTTTCAGCCGGAAACACTGGTGCAGCTTGTTTATACAGAAAAAACTCTCCCCTATCTTTATGAGAACGTTCTCTATCTGAAACAGCTGGGGGTAAGGAAAATTTCTGCGGTGATGGATGCTTTTCTGACGCCGGAGGATCCCGACGCTTTCGGAAACCTGCTTCGGGCACAATGGGAAAAAATTGCGGAAATACCTGACTTGTTTGTGTATGAGCTTGCCCTGAAAAAGAAAGTTATCCGTGAAAATAAACAAAGCAGATGCGAAATCTGTAAAAGAAAACTGTTTATCAATTGGGATGGGAAATTCTATCCCTGTGTACAGTTTCAGAATCTGCCGGAATACCAGTGCGGCAGTATTGCAATGGGTATACAGGCGGAACAGGCAAGAATGGCACATCCTGACTATTCCATGGTATCGGAACGCTGCAGCGGATGCGAGATTTCTGCATACTGCAGAAATGACTGTGCATGCAGAAAAATGTCTACCACCGGCAGTGTCAGAGATATTTCTGAAGCAGCCTGTCTGGAAGAACAGGTCCATATTCTAACCGCACTTACGTTATTGTCAAAGAAAAAAGGAGGAAACCCATCATGAGAAAGTTCACGAATGAAATTGCTGCCTTGATTACCACACTGGCAGTAGGAACAGTGGCGGGCGTAATAACTGCGGCAGCGGCAGAGACATCTGACGGCACAAGCGATAATGAACCAGTCTTTACCACAATGACCACTACGATGCCCCCTCTTGCAGGCACAATGGTATCCACCACAACAACCACTACTTTGCCGCCGCTTGCAGGCACACTGACTACAGTACCAACTACAACACTTCCTCCCCTTGCAGGCACGATGGTATCCACCGCAGCGACCACTACTTTGCCGCCGCTTGCAGGCGAAATGATGCCTACGGAAACGATAGAAGAAATACCGCCTGTTGAAGGTCTGATGGTTGACAATACCGGAAGCGGAGATTTTAACGGCGATGGTTCATTCAGTGTGGCAGACGTTGTGCTGCTCCAGAAGTATATGCTGAATCTGCCGGAACTGACGATCCGGGATGTCTCCACCGCTGATATGAACATGGATGGTCGTGTCAACAGCAAGGATTATTCATTGATGAAGCGCCGTCTGCTGAATGAAACAGATGAACTTCCCAGAATTTCAATGGAGGATGTCATCGCCATTTCTGAATTGAAGGAGCGCATTTCACTGAAGGATTTTGCCGGCTACAAAGGCAAGGATATCGGCTCCGGATTGTGTGTGATGGAGTATCTCACAAACGATGAGAATTTCCGTGTTCTTGTAGGCAGTCAGGATAATATAGAAATCGCTTATGTGGAATTGGAATCTCTCTGTGACGGTGACAGTGCGGATATGATGAAAGACGATATCCTGATGTTTTACACAGATCATAAGCTCACAGCCATTAACACTGTTGTAACTGAGATTCAGGATAGCAGAATCCTTGTGAAAACTGACAAAAAGGAAATGATTTATGTAGATTCCCAATTAATAGCAGAGCCGGTACAGGTTGGCGATACGTTAAAAATTGTGTATCGTGGCCTTGTAATGGAAACATATCCGCTGACAATTTATACTGTCAGTGCATCTATCCTTAAAAGAGCTGCTGACTGTGCACCATGTGATTTCTCCAGAATGGATCGTCTGCTTTCATACTGGTACGGCAGTGTTATGGTTCCGTTTGATAATGAGGCAGCAATGGACGATGCAGCAAATAACCATATTCCTGTGAAAGTGATTCACTCTAAAGCTGAATTGAATGCACTGAAAGACAAGATTCAGCAAGCCATGGGAACAGGGTTGGAATATATGTATTTCCAATCTTTTGAGACAAATACGGCAAAATATGACGATACTTTCTTCCAGGAAAACGTACTGCTGATTGCAGCCTTTGAAGAATCAAGCGGATCCTATCGGCACCATCTCAGTTCACTGGATGTCTCAGACAACACATTGATGGTCACCATTCAGCGCAATAAGGACTCCGGTTCTTTCACATGTGATATGGCAAGCTGGTTCTGCTCTATCCCCTATGGGAAGGAACAGCTGGACGGTCTGTCTATTGATGCCGTTCTGATAAAATAAGGACGTATCACTTTCAGAATAGTATGAAAAACAGAAGCGTCTTCCATGCCTCGGAAGACGCTTCTGTTTTCATCTTTGGTAATCAAGGTATCAGATTTTCTTGCTGATGTCAGAATGTGGGCTTTTCTGCGCGCACCATACTTTTTGCCTTGGGTCTGCCCATTCATCAGTGCACAATCTCTAATAAAATGATTACTATAGCCTCCTGCCGCACAATACGCCCCGGATGGCTTGACAATACTTCTATTATCATATATAATATATATAGAAAAATATGCACACAAAGTAATATTCCGTGCAAATCATCACTGTTTTCATACATTCTGTATTGAAACACAGCAATGGATAAGGGGGATTTCTTTTGTATCAGATTCAGAAAGAACAGGTTGCAGGACAAAAAACGCTGATTCTGCCTTCCATGTTTGACTATCACTATCCATTATTAAAATATGCGTTCTGTTCCGAGGAATACTATCCTGTAGTACTTGATAACGCAGAAAACATAGTGGAAACCGGTTTGAAACATGTCAATAACGATATGTGCTTTCCTTGTATCATTGATATCGGTCAGATTATCTGCGCCCTGAAAACAGGAAACTTCGATCTCAATAATACACTTCTGCTGATGCCGACCTTCGGTGAATGCTGTCTTGGTTCCAATTATACAGAGATTCTAAAAAAAGTGCTGGAAGATGCAGGCATCCATGGTGTAAAAGTCATCACCTTTAGCATGAAGGAAGGAGAAACAAATAAGGTACATATGCAGTATTTTATGTATATGCGTGCTTTTTTCTCTATGCATTACTGCGATCTTCTGCTGTATCTGACATTACAGATTCGGCCATATGAGGTCAGCAAGGGTGATACAGACCGCTGCAGACAAAAATGGCTTGATATCCTCTCTGAGGAATTGCGAACCGGCACAAATATGAATCCCCTGCTTTTAAAACGGCGATTCAAAACAATCATTTCAGATTTTGCTGCCATTCCGCAGACGGGTGAGAAAAAGCAAAGAATCGGCATTGTTGGTGAATTATTCACAAGGTATTGTCATTTTGCAAACAGGGATATTGTCAGATATCTGGAGGATGAGGGCTGCGAAGTTTTCATCAATGGCCTTTCTTCTTACTTTCTTTACTATATGGATACCCATAAAAAATACGCTGAGGGCGCTATGCGATTTGGTTACACAGCCCTTTCCGTCATGATTGGCACCTATCAGAAAATTCTGCTTCGCACCCTGCGGAAATCAGGCATGTTTGCCTTTACGGATTACGGCACATTAAAAAAGGCAATCGGCAAAGAAAAAGCAGAGCTGGACAGCGTAGGCGACGGCTGGCTTATCAGCATGGATACTTTGGGCTGTTTTCAGAATGGCATTCGTAAAATACTGGGTGTGCAGGCATTTCGCTGTATTCCAAGCCACATTTACGGCAGAGGACAATATATGAGTATGATGCGCAAGTATCACGGCAGAGTTGTCAGCCTGGATTTTGATTCCAGTTTACCAGATGTTAATATTCAGAACCGCATTCAGTTGTTAATCAGCAACGTCATTGATGACACATAAAACAGGAAATCGGAGCAGCAATATGAAAGAAAATAATCATCTGCCTTTATTCGGTGTTGGGCCTGTCATTGTATACGGACAATTTATTATAACCGCAGCGGCTATTTTTCTGGTGAAAAAAAATGCCCATGGTTTCGGCGAAATACATGCTTTGGATATTCCATTTCTATGTATTGGCATCGCTTTGATTGCATTTGGCATCTATCTGAATTTCAATGCCAAAGTGAAATCCAAACTGTTTCAGAAGGTTGCAGAAAATCAGCTGATTACCGACGGCGTTTATGCGGTTGTGCGCAATCCTGTATATTCCGCAGCACTGCTTGGATGTACAGGAGCTGTTTTTATTGTGAACAATCTGCTTCTTATGATTGTGCCTGTGATTTGCTGGATTTATGTGACAGTCTTTCTGATACAAACAGAGGAAAAATGGCTGGCGGACTTATATGGTGAGGCATATCACAAATACTGCAAATCAGTCAACAGATGTATTCCCTGGTTCCCGAAAAAGTGAAAAGCATAGGCGCATCATTCAGAATAAATATGCCGCATTTTCTGAAGCTTTCCTTCCTGCATCACGGGATTACAATTTGTCTATGCTCTTCACTTGATATTTATTCTGTTTTGTGTTATACTGTTATCATTAAAAGCCCCTTGTCCTACACAGTATGTCTGTGAAAACGAAAAAAGGAATTATCAGATATGAAAATGAAAGTATTGAAATCATTATTGTTAAGCGGCTGTATGCTGGCAGCTTCATTCTCTGTTACCAGCTGTGCCTACATGGAAACAGAGGAATCCGAATCCGCCGTTTCCATTGTCCCGGGCAATGCTGCACCGGATTTTACCGTTGACCTGAATGGCGGCGGTTCATTCACTCTCTCAGATGCCAAGGGCAAGGTTGTTCTGATTAATTTCTGGGCAACATGGTGCGGCCCGTGCTGTGAGGAAATGCCGGCATTTGAGCGAATCAATGGAGAATTCTCAGATAAGGTGCAGATTGTTGCAATCAATAGTTCCGATTCACAGACCACGGTAAAACAGTTTGTGAAGGAAAACGGCTATTCATTTCCGATTGCGTATGACCCGGACTATAAGGTAGGTGCGCTGTATCCCACAAGCGGTATTCCGTATACCATCGTTGTAAACCCTGATGGCATTATTTCAAATACATTTCTTGGTGCAAGATCTGCCACTGAACAGTATGCAATATACAAGCAGGCAATAGAGGATGCACTGGATGAAGTATAAGAAAATGCTGTGTGCCGCCTGCATCGCATTGGGCATCAGCCTGATGATTGCAGGCGTTGCCACAAAGGATTATGAAAATGTGTTCCGCAAAGCCGCATTGATTTGCTATGAATGCATCGGTATCGGGTGATGATATGCATTTTATGAAAAAAAATTCCCGCAGATGGATACAGCTGATAATTGCCGTACTGTACAACTGCAATATCACCGGTTTTGCCAAGGGCAGCATTTATCAGGGACGTATCAAAACAATGTGTGTTCCCGGCCTGAACTGTTATTCCTGTCCGGGTGCTGTTGGTGCCTGTCCCATCGGCAGTCTGCAATCTGCACTGGTTTCCTCGAAATATCGTTTCCCCTACTATATCCTTGGTACCCTATTATTATTTGGCGTATTTCTGGGCAGATTCGTCTGCGGATTCTTATGTCCGTTTGGCATGATCCAGGATTTGCTGTATCGAATTCCCGGAAAGAAAATACAAAAAAATGCATTCACACGAAAATTGACCTGCGGAAAATATATTGTCTTTCTGATTATGGCAATCCTGATTCCCCTATGCCTTGGTGTCCCCGGATTCTGCAAATATATCTGTCCTGCCGGTACGCTGGAAGGGGGCATCCTATTGTCTTGCCTGAATCCGTCCGTTCGTGAGATGCTTGGTTCACTGTTTGTATGGAAAAATCTCGTTCTGTTCTTAATCATTTTATCCGCAGTATTCTGTTTTCGTAGTTTTTGCAGGTTTATTTGTCCCCTGGGAGCGTTCTATTCCCTGTTTCATCGTTTTGCAGTCTTGCAAATGGCTGTGGATGAGCATAAGTGCAGTCACTGCGGCGCTTGTCAGCGTTTTTGCAAAATGGATATACAGAAAGTGGGAGACAGAGAATGCATTCAATGCGGAGAATGTGAGACAGTATGTCACGCTTGTGCCATTCACCGCACAACTGTTATGCAGTCCGGGAAAGACTCGCCTGCTAAAACAAGCGACTAATCTCTCATGCAGATTAATGGATATCGTTTTTTTTAAGCTTTTTTCTGTTTTTGTGGTTTAGAACAGAATCCGTTTTTATCAAAGAAGCATCGCTTTGTGATATGATTACGGAATGGAAACCTCTGCCGCAGGTTTCCAAACCATGGGGTTCTTTCCACGCAAAGAGAATTTCGATGTCTGCAGACATCCACAAGGGCGCTGCCCCTGACCTGCAAGCTTTTTGAAAAAAGCTTGCGCAGAATCTTTAATTTTTAGTGCCAAATTGCAATAGTCGTTCATGTTAAAAGCGAAATGCTCAAAAATGGTGAAGGAAAACAAACACCGGATATACGATGCTATGAACTGGTGTACATTTCGCAGGACTTCAACGGCAATATCCGTGAATCGAGAGCAGAGCCATTCTATGATCGCTGGTGCATTTGGTCCTGCGATACTTATTCAGGATAAGATACCTCTGAATACAGGAAAATGCCAATCATTATTACACAAGCATTTCCGGAAAGGAAGAAACAGATTATGAAAGTCATGGAATTCAGCGAAAACACAAAGGTAGACCACGTTACACCGGAATGGGCACAGTATATGCAGCAAGGTGATTTTATCAGCTATATGCCATCCTTTCAGGGGGGTGACTACCTGGATCTGTTTGAAGAACGTATCTGCAAAAATGAAAATTCTCCTGAACCATTTCATCAGCTGAAATATTATCTCTATCGCCCTATGCAGATTCACAAAGCGAAGAACAAAAAATATCCGCTGCTAATCTTTATTCATGGTGCAACCAATGCACTGGATGGAAAAAAATGTGTCGGTCACAGCGGCGCAGAGATGTTTGCTTCTCCTGAGTATCAGGAACGAATGGGCGGAGGTGCATTTCTCCTTGTTCCGCTTGCGAATGAAAAACGCAATGCAGAAGGAAATCTCACTGACAGCTGGTGCGATTCTTATTGTCCCCTGATAAAGAAAATGGCAGATGAAATTATGACAGAATACGGGGAATGGATCTCATCAGTATTTGTCATCGGCGGAAGTTCAGGAGGATATATGTCCTGGGCAATGGCTGAAGCGTACCCGGATTTCTTTACCGGGGTTATGCCTGCTTCTGCGGATTACATTCCGCCTGCGATAATCCTGGAGAAATTGCAGAAAAACAATGTTCAGGTGGTTTTTGCTATTGGAAAGCATGATGAATTCGGCAGTTATTCTGAAAATGTGATTCTTCGTGAAGCGGAACTGCATTCCTATGATAATATTATCTGCTATTTCCCGGAGTGGGTTCGGAATGGCGATGGAGGAATTGCTTCCCTGTATTTCGGCATTGAAATGGGACAGCACTGCATGATTACACAGATACAGGCCGATCTTCGCTTTGATGACGGCACGCCTTACTGTGCCTCCCTGCCGGATGGTGTTACCGGCTGGGTGAAATCCCTGCAATAAGACGGCAATGCCCTGAGATACTGCATCAAAAATACCGCACAAAGCACGCCTGACGGCGAATCAGCTTTGTGCGGTATTATTATCATAATGCAAAATGTCGGCAGCGACATTCTGTTACTCTGCGGCAGAAATCTGATGATCACGGAACATTTTCATCATCTCATTGGTCAGGCTCATGTTGTTCGGCTGGAGAATAATATCTTCCCGCTTCACCCATTCCGCATATTTCAGTTCATTCTGATCCATATGGATTTCGCTGTTCTCTTCCGCCTCACAGAAAAAGCCCATCAGGATATCCTGTGCCATGCCCCAGGGCTGGGATTTGTAGTAACGGATATTCCTGACTCTCACACCGGTTTCTTCCATAACCTCTCGCTGTACAGTTTCCTCCAGAGTTTCACCGATTTCTGTAAATCCTGCAACCAGTGCATTATGCGCATAACCCTTTCTGTATCGTGTAATCAGCAGGCTGTCTCCATTCATCACACCCACAATCACTGCAGGATTGATTCTGGGATAAATCCGATGACAGCAAGCGGAACATTGCAGCGCACGCTCCTTGGCATCATGCTGCATACCACTGCCGCATTTTCCGCAATACCGATTATCGCAATACCATTTCCACAGATGATAAGCAGTGAATACTGCATATACCTCTTTGCCGGAAGCATTATCACGGATTTCTCTGACCGTATGATAGGCATATCCGTCTTCCGCCTGCATTTCGCAGTGCATGGCAAGAAAATATTTCTGATTATCCACAGAAAACAAATATACAGAATCATTGCCTTCTGCACCTCTTGGGAAATACAGTAAATTATCTTTTATTCTGGAAAGGATTTTTCCTTCCTCATCGAAATGGAGAAGAATATCCTCACTGCTGCATTTGCAGTTCTGAAAAGCGTTATTTAATTTGCTTGGGTAAATATCCTGTATCATATATTCTCCTTTATGAACACATTGAAAATATAGAGTCAATCTGATTCGGATTCGTTGTTCGTTGTCTGCCGATCCATTTTCTGAAGAATCTTCAGCTCTTTACAAATGCTTTCCCTTCTCTTGAACGGTGCTCTGACCAATCGAAACAGCCATGCGAATGGAATCAAAACGGGATATCTGGCAGCAACAGGAAAGTTCTTCCTGTAGAAATTCATATTCGGAAAAATGCGTCTTACCAAATATTCTTTCTTGTTCCTGGCATTCAGCATTTTGAATTCCCGCTGAATCACATTGGAAACATTACCGTATGTTCCGGACTGAAACATGTAATCCAGCATTTCTTCCGTCTCCGGATTCGATATGGGATCTGGAGAAAACACATGCTGGGATGTGGTTCTTAAACGCTGTTCAAAACCGGCAATATGTAATTTCTGCAATTCCGCAGAGATATAATCCCAGTCCAGCTCTTTCTCTTTGGATTTCAAATAAACATAATTGTCTATCAATGTACGAATGCCGATACCACCGTAATCATAATGCTTAAACGCATGGGCTGTCAGATAAATATAGTAATCCTCATCTGTAAACCGATATGTATAACCGCTTTCACTGACACGAATCAATTTCGAAAAAACATCTTTGTAATAATGGTAGAACACATCATTTCCGCCCATAGAAAACAGACTGAAATGCATCTCAAAATTATACAATGGCTCCTTAACCCATTCATCACAATGAAGATTCACTTCCATTGTATTCAGATTATGATAACCGCTTTTTTTCATAAATTCTGACACTTCAGAACGCTTATCAGCATTGAACAGAATATCATTGTCGGACATCTGCCGCATGCCGACTCTCGGATATAATTCCTTCAGCCAAATGCCCTTCAGAGGCATGTTCCAAATTTTCTGTTCATCCATAAATTGCAGAATTCTTTTTCGTTCTGCATCCAGCAACAGATTTTTACGGATAGACTTTTCTTTCGCCTGAACAAATGCAGTGTCCCTGATCCCTACAGATTCCAGTCCATAACACACAAGCGAGGTAACAGAATGATACCTGCAAAGCTGATACAAAGCATCTAAATCTGTATTTTCAAGCAAGGACGCATCTATGGGCAGATTGTTGACAACACATCTGCACAAAGATATCACTGTATCTTCAATTGCATTCATTTTGATAAAAGCTCCGTTCCATGTTCAAAGAATTCAAGTATCTTATTGCATATTTCCAATGCAGCAGGACGATGTGTGACAATCACCACTGTTTTGTCTGTCATACTGCGGATATTTTCAAGCACCTGCCGTTCTGTATGTGCATCCAGTGCACTGGTGGATTCATCCAGAAGGAGCACAGGCGCATCTGCATATATGGCTCTTGCAATGGCAATTCTTTGCATCTGACCCTCAGAAAGACCCGTTCCCCGTTCTCCCAGAATAGTATCCAGCCCCTCTGACAATTCGGCTATAAATGCGTCCGCACAGGAAATCTCCAATGCCTTCCGAATTCGGTTTTCATCTGCATGTTCATCAGAGAAAGACACGATATCCCTGATTGAACCGCTCATAAGCTGATTGCCCTGGGGCACATAGGCAAAAAGTCTGTGCCATTGGCCGCTCATAGGCAAAACAGACGCATCCTGCATTTGCAGATAAATACTGCCGCTGTCACAGTGATACAGGCTCATCATCAGCTTTAACACAGTCGATTTTCCACATCCGGAATGGCCTGTAAAAGCAATATAGTCACCCTTGCTGACAGTGAAATCCACATTGCGGATTCTTTTTTCATCTTCATCTGCGTGGTAAGAAAAGCTGACATTCTCAAAACGGATGGCGGAGAGATTCTGATACACCCGATGAACCTCCTCAATGTCTGCCACATCTCCTGTATAGTCATCTGTATACAGCTCCGCTTCCCGAAGACGTTCTGCGCTGGCCGTCATGGCATAAAACTTCGGCAGATAGCCTGTTATATTAGCAAAGGGCGACTGAATCTGGGAAATCAGCTGCAGCACAGCCGTCAGTGTTCCAAAGCTGATTGTACCATCTGCAATACCGAATCCGCAGTAGGCAAATCCCAGCAGGTACATGCCGTTCATCGCTATTGCAAAACCAATATTGCAGATATTGGAAAAGCGGTTCCGCAGCATTCTGGTACTCTGATGCTCCGCCATTCTTTTCCGTGCAGATGTGATTGTTTTTTCTTCTGTAGAAAAGCTCTTCACAATCATCAGGCTGCCGATATGCTCCTGCATGAAAATCCGTACTTTTCCATCGGTTTCCTGTATGGTCTTGTGCATCTGCTTCAAAGTTTTGCGAAAGCTGTAGGTCATCAGAATCAAGAGAATTCCACCGGGAATCAGCACATATAAAAAACGATATTCAAACCGTATCAATACGACAAAAGCAAAAAGCATTTTCAGCGTCATGCCTGTAAGGCCGGGCAGAATGCCCACTGCACCATCTGCCGTCACCACAGTATCAGAGGTCAATCGATTCAGCCATTCCGCAGAGTGTATTTCTGTCACGGAAGCATAATCCTTTTTCAGAAGCACATGAAAAAGCTGCTCCTTCAATTTGTTCTCTATGGAAGAACGTGACAGCTCCTCCAGCCATCGGGAAACAGCCCTTAGTGAAATCTGAAACAACACCAGAGCAATCACTTCCAGCAACGCAATCAGAAAACCGTTTTTATCCTTCGCTGCGGCGAAATCAATGCCTTTTTTCAGCAAAAGGGCATACACCACTCCGCTTCCGCCCAGCAGGCCCTGAATCATACAGAGCAGGACGATTTTTATTCCATGCCTCCCGATCACAGCGCAAAGCCATTTCAATATGTTCTTCTTCATTTTCAATTCCTTTTTGTGAATCTGATTATCTCCTTTTTTATTGGGAAAGACACCACAATCGCATCGTCATATAATCCATTCATATTGTAGCACAGATATCAGTTTCTGTCAAGGAGCAGCAAACGGATAACACTTTTCCCATAACAGAACAATGGCGCATCTTGCAATATGATACATATCGTGTTATAATAAATACGCTCCATGCGCAAGAAGATACAACAGCAGACTGTACTCATGCAAAACAGATTTTACATTTTATTTACCTCTTGCTGAACACTTGCTGCCGTTGAATCTGTTATACTGAAAGCATCAGATATATCATAAATGAAAAGGAGTACTGTTTATGAAGCATATACGATTTCCTGCGGCTGCGCTGGCACTGCTGTCACTGGTATCCTGTACAAAGAATCCGGATTCAGATATCATTGTACATAAAGACGTTGAAAAACTGATTGAGGAAGCAAAGCAGACGGACGAATACAGGACCGATGTTTCGGAGTTTCAGACAGGAAGCCGCTATTTTGCAGATTACACCAAGGAAAATCTGGGTGTATCGGTCCATGCAGATGCAGAAATAGTAATACCGGACATTGATCAGCTTTCTATGTACCGTGTACAGCAGCGACGGTTTACCCAGGAAGATTGTGACCGTGTCCGCATGGCACTGATGGGGGATGTTCCCCTCTCTGACTGCACAAAAATCATGCAGATACGGACAAAAGCAGAAATTGAGGAAATGATTGCAGAAAGAAGACAGATGATCCAGGAGGAAAAAGAGCGTATTGCCAATGATCCTGAATATGCTGCGCTGATTGCCGAAAATACTTCTGATTATCTTGCTGACAAGCGGCAAAGCATTGAGCGATTACAGGCAGATTACGACTCCGCACCTGAATTCATCGACTATGCTGCGTACGCAAGCGACGGGACTCTTGAAAGGAATACAGACAGAATTGCTCAGGAGGAGGATAAGAACGGTTTCTGGCACAGCTACTGTCGGGATATAACGGAAGGTGATACCCTCTGGGCCTGTTCCCAGGACGGAACAGCCATGATTCATGCTCAGAATGGCGATGCATACAGCAACGTCATGTGGTTCAGCAAATCCTCCGTGGGATATGAGAACTGTGGTGCATATATTGCTGAACTGCAGCCGTTTTCTTCACTCAGGGAAAACATGTCCGGATGTGAAATACTGACAGGAGAAACAGCAAATCTTTCCCGGACAGATGCCGAAGCACAGGCGGAAGCATTCCTCGCTGAGATTGGTGCTGATGATTTTATTTGCTGTGAGGGGGAACGACTGACGGCATGTGAAACACTGACCATACAGAAATACACAGACTTCCGTGAAAAAGAAAAAACATTCGCACGCACATACTGGGTACTGCGGTATTACCGTTCCATTGGAGGAGTGCCCATTGAACAGCCAAGCGGCACGAAAAAAACGGAAGAAGCGGAAAATGGAAAATACGAGGAAAAAATGTGGCCTGCCGAAGTAATCGAGCTGCGCATCAATGACAGCGGTATTGTACGGATGCAATGGAATGCACCACTCTCAATTATGGAAACAGTTGTCGAGAATGCTGCAGTGAAGCCGTTTGATGAGATTGCGGAAATCTGCGAAACAATGCTTCCCATGACGGCGGCAAATACAAATCCTGAAATGAACACGCAAATTCAGATAAACCGTGTAACGCTCAGCTATTCCCGTATCAGCGAAAAGAATGATTTTAAAACAGGGCTGATTGTGCCGGTCTGGGCATTTTACGGTTCACGGAAAGTCACAGCAGATGATTATTATGACCAACATGAAAGCTTTACAGGCGTTCAGCTTGCGCTGAATGGTATTGATGGTTCGGTGATTGATTCTGAACTGGGGTACTAAAACAAGAAAAATCATAAAACACCATAAAGGAGCATGTTATGAAAAAACGAATTCTGATTGCGGAGGATGATACTGCGATTGCACGGCTGATTGCGATGAATCTGAAGGCAGCAGGCATGGAATCCGTCATCTTTCCGGATGGTGAAGCGGCGGCACAGTCTTTACACGATGATCACCGCTATGATCTTGCACTTCTCGATATTATGATGCCGAAAAAAGACGGATTTGCATTATTCCAGGATATCCGTTCCTACGGCATACCCGTCATTTTTCTGACAGCAAAGGATGATCTGGAATCAAAGATTTCCGTCTTACAGGGCGGTGCAGAAGATTATATTGTCAAGCCATTCGAAATGCTCGAACTGCTTGTGCGTATGGAAAAAGTCATGAACCGAGCGACCAAGCCCACAGACACACTGCACGTCTGTGGGCTGACGGTGTGTCTGGATGCACATCGTGTTTTACGGGGAGAACAGGAAATTCCATTGAAACCTATGGAATTTGAACTGCTTGTCATGCTGGCAAAACACAAGAACACTGCCATCACACGTGAGGATTTGCTCGCATTTGTCTGGGGGGCAAATTATCTTGGTGAAACCCGTACTGTCGATGTACATATCGGGCAGCTTCGCAAAAAACTCGGTTTACAACAGCAGATTGTAACCGTCCCCAAAATCGGATATCGCCTTGAGGACAACTTATGAAACTAAGCACAAAGATTACAATGATTGCTGCGATTGTTATTCTGATTGCTGCTGCGGTCAGCGATTGGATTATATGGTGCATCTGCCGCCAATCACTGATGCGTGAAACCCGGCAGACCGCCATTGGAGAAATCGTTACTCTGCAATCTGACCTTGAACGAATGCAGGCAAAAAAAGGTTCATTCCTGAGCGATTCGGAGCTTCAGTATTATTTCAAATACCGTGACGATGACTATGTAATCTGTATGATGGGAAATGATATGCTGTACAATCAGACCATTCTGACGAAAGAGGATCTTGCAGCTGCAAATACCCTGCTTACGCCCTATATTGTCAACAAACATATAATAGACGGAAAACAGCAAAAATATCCGCTGATGATTACCAAAGCAGAGGTATCGGGACAGAAGGAACAAATCACATTATATAGAATCACGAATCTCTCCCTTGTATTCCGACGACTGAGACTGCTGGCATTCGAAATGCTCGGTGTGTTACTATGTGTCTGCGTCGCTGCTGTCATCGTGCTGTATCTGGTTGTTCGCAGAACAATGAAACCCCTGAGAATTCTGTCGGACAGTGCAAAACAGATTGCCGCAGGCGAATATGATGAACGTGCAGTGGTAAGCGACAGAGACGAAATCGGAATGCTTGCGGAAGATTTCAACAGAATGGCGGATGCGGTGCAGGAAAAAATAGCATCGCTTGCAGATACTCAGCAGCGGCAGCGAATGTTTATGGCAGATTTTTCCCATGAGCTGAAAACACCATTAACAGCAATTTCCGGATATGCGCAGACTCTGCGAACACTGCCTCTTTCTGAGGAAGAACAGGCTGAGGCACTGGGCTATATCTATTTTGAAGCCAAACGGCTGGATCGTCTTGCCAAAAAAATGATGCGGCTAATGGAACTTGACAAAACAGTTGCGCTGCAAATAACGGAAATCTCATGCGAAAAGCTGCTGCAAGCAGTGCTTGCGGCTTCCAGACCATATGCAGAAAAAAAGAATGTCCGACTGAAAATTGCTTCGTGCAGCGGCTGCGTTTACGGAGATTTTGATTTGCTTCATACCGCAATCTGCAATCTGACAGAAAATGCAGTTAAGGCAAGCAATGCAGATCAGATGGTCACAATCAGCGCTGAAAACCACCGCATAACCGTCAGGGATGAGGGCTGCGGTATTCCATGGGACGAGATTCCCCATCTGACAGAGCCATTCTATATGGTTGACAAATCCCGCAGCAGAAGTGCGGGCGGTGCCGGACTTGGACTGTCGATTGTAAAGATGATTATACAGCTTCACAACGCAGAAATGGAAATCAATAGTAATGTCGGCGTGGGCACAATCATCTCACTCCACTTCTTAGGTAATTTTACGATATAGGCATCACCAACTGCCTTACCCCTGAAACAGCGGCCAGAGGAGTCAAGTCCATTACGGACATCATGCTTCTCTGGTCGAAATGCTTTATGCGTTCTGTGTTTTTCAGACTTTGATTATTCCGTTGCAAATCAGTGCAAAACCCTTGCAAAGAATGAACCGATTTCTCTTCCTCTCACACTTCTCCTTATCTTTCGCCTGGGCAGTTTCCTTTTTAGAAACAGCAGATTTCAAAACAGGATGAAATAAACGTATTTTTATCTTAAAATTGTAAAAATTTCATTATGATTCTTGACAATCTTATAAAAATATGTTATAAATATAGTATCAATTCTATATTCATGGAGTGATTTTTGTGAAAAAATATGATATATTCTTTACTTGCCTGACTGCTTTCTCTATTCTGGTAAGCAGTCTCCTGCTGTTTCAGTCTGCAGTACCGGTCAGGGCTGATGCCAATGTTCTCTATGAGGCAGAGTATGAACTGTATTATCTGAATACCGAGGAGTATCCCTCCCTTTCTATTCCAGACGAATGTGCAACTGTCTGCACGCTTGCTCTGCCGGATTCCGCAAGCGGTCTGACGTTTACCGTTGCAGAAGGGTATAATAATGTATTTACCATCAGCGAAACCGGTACACTGTCCGTGGGGAATTCTCCCCGTGCAGGAGATTTCACTCTTATTGCATCCAATGATTCACTTTCTCTTTCCTACCTGGTACATCTCAATAATTATGCCACGGTGTACTGCCGTACATTGCTGAAAGACTATCTGGAGCAGCATATCACTGCTTCTATGACCAACGAGGAAAAACTGCATGTCATTGCAGAGTATGCCGCTTCTTTTCCCTATCAGTCAGATAATGGTTATATGGAGAAGATTCTGCTGGACGGCATAGGCGGAAACTGCAATGCATCCGTAAAGATTGTGAATACCATGGCATCCCTGCTGGGCTTCAAAGCCAGAAGCAATGATGTACCTACGAAAATAGGTTCTGTCGGCATCGGACACAGCAACAGCGTTGTTCTGGATGATCAGGGCATTTACTACGTCATTGACTGCGGATTGAATGAACCTGCACCCAGGAATTACCTTTTTTCCTCCTATTCCTGTCCCTTTGAATATGAGTATTTGGAAGACAGTACCGTAAAAGTCAGCGCCTACATTGGTTTTGAAAATGACATTGTTATTCCTGATGTCATAAACGGAAAACATGTTTCTGCCATCGGAGAATATCTGGACTATTCTTACCAGGATATTTCATCTGTTGCGATTCCTGCTTCTGTTACGCAGATTGCAGGAAATGCTTTCCAGAATACGGATTCTGCTGCGTTTTCAATTGATCCCGCCAATGAATCCTTTGTCTGGAAAGACCGGATTCTCTATTCCAAAGACATGAAAACACTGGTTGCTGCCACTGGATTCCATCTGCCTATGCAATACAATGCTGTCTATATTCCTCGTGGTGTTGAGACGATTGCCCCCTACGCCTTTTCCAATTGTGAATCGCTGACAGAGGTGATTTTTCCGGATACACTTCAAATTATCGGAAAATGTGCATTTGAAGCAAGCAATATTGCAAACGGCATTGTCATGCCTGCATCCGTTACATTCATAGGATCCAAAGCATTTCATAACAGCAGTGCCCCCTACTATCTGCTGAAAAGTGACGGATGTGCGTTTGATGAAGACGATTCAGAAGTCAACCTCACATTCTGGTCAAATGGGCAGATTAACATTCTTCTTGGAAATGAGAAGTCTGCTATGCAACAGTTTGCAGAATCCTATAAAGATTTTAAAAACAGCGTTGGAATCACCTCAAGATATCTGTTTCAATCCATGAATATCACGGAACAGACAACGATTGCATCCGGCAGCGGATGGTCGCTGGTAATCAGCCCGGAAAGAGAAATAATTCTGCATCTGGAAGGAACAAATATCACCAAATTGGATAGCAATTTTAAATTTACAGACGCTGTAACGCAGTTGTACCTGGCAGATACTGTAACAGGAGTCTCATCCGCCACTGTGATCAGTAAACTGAAAAACCTGAAAAGCATTTCCGGCAGCGAAAACTCTCAGGCAAAAACCATTGCCGGCAAGAAAAAACTGCCCTTTATCTCATCAGAGAAAGACTGGACCGGTGACTGCAACCACGATGGAACATGCGATATCGCAGATGTGGAAATGCTGAGAAACTGGCTTCTGTATGGTACCCCTCCAACCCATTATTTTCATGCAGATCTCAATCAGAATGGCATTCTGGATGTAATGGATCTCACAATGATGAAAAGAATGGCACTGTCATAATATGAACCGCTGTTGCTCGGGAAAGAATACTTCTTTTCCAATCAACAGCGATTCTTTTTATGGGAATACATCTTATTTCGGAAAAAGCACAATATTTAAATACTGCATCGCAAAAATCCACCAGATTTTATTGACATTTTCGGGAGAATATGCTATAATACTATATGTATAGGTGTATGATGAGGGGAGGTTTTCCATTGTGAAATATACCGGTATCTGTATTATTGTTGTGATTCTCATTCTTGCGGCAGTAGCGGCTTTTGTGTATTTTAAATCGAAGAAAAATGCATTCCATTCTGCTACGGGAAAAAAAGTGCCAAAGAATTCTTATTTTACCCAAGGTATGAATCTGCTGTTGTATCTGACAGAGAAATACCCGAAAATCGTTGAGCTGCAGCTGTTTAACGGCGCAAGCAAGCAAGAGCTGAAACAATTTCAGCAGAAAAATAATGTTCAGTTTACCGAGGAGCTTATGGAGCTCTTTGCGTTTACGAATGGTCTGAAGCTCAGCAATGCCAATCTGGAAATTATGCCCCTTTCCGGCATTGAAAAGCACATGAAGGATGACCAGCCCTGGAACGAGGGCGGTGAGCTGCTGCAAATCGGCTATATGATTGGCGATGGTGAAGTGGTGCTTCTGAATCAGACCACGGGACATATTATTGCACGGGATAATTATGCTGCTGAAAAAATCGAGTATGAAACCTTTGCTGACCTGCTGGATTTCATTATAGATATCTTCATTGCAGATGAAATCGAGGACGAAAAACTGGGCAATGCAACCTTCAATCCGTAAAAAAACGAGAAATGGAGTGTCACTATGGAGTATGCTTATGCGTTTATAATGGGCATGATATTTCTGGGATTACTGGTATATTCCGCCTTGCTCTGCAAAGGTGAAACAACACTGATTCCCAGACAATATGCGGTGAAAAAGACAGATATGGTACTGCATGCGAAAAAACTTGGTGTGTTGATTCGACAGATTTCTGTGGCATTTCTGCTCAGTGCAGTTCTTGGTGCTCTGTTTCCGCATATGCTTTGGATTGCGGTGATTGTGTTGGTTGTCACGGCAATCACGCTTCTGGTGAGAGGGCTGAAAACATTTGAGTAAACGAGCAGCCGTATCATAGGATACGGCTGTTATCTTTATGTTGCTTCTGACGATATTTATGCCGAACAAAAAGGCTGCATCTCCTCTGTGTGATGCAGCCTTTTCATAGATATGAGAATATTTACAACAGATACTCTGTGCAAAAACAGTATTACTCTGCACGAGTATAATGGGGAACACCGGACTGTCCTGCATACAAATCATTCAGCGGCGCCTCTCCGGATACGCCAAAGCCTTCCCAGAATGCACCATCTGTTTCATAGAATGTGTAGTAGTAATCCTTAGAATCATCCGGGTTCAGAAGATACTCCAGCTTGACGCAGCCGTTCTGTTCCGGAGCACCATCAGCGGCATAGCTCCAATTTCCATAATAAATGTCATCGGTTGCAGTAATGGTCAGCACACCATTGATATCGCTGTCTGCAAGATTCCATGTGCCGGCCAGTGCGGCCACGCTGACACTTGTTGCAGGCGGATTCTTCTCTGTATAGAAGCCGTATTCGTTGGGTGCTTCTGCTGCATCGGATTCCTCAGCGGAGGTTTCGCTTGTTGTACTATCATCACTTGTTTCTTCAGCTGCTGCACTTTCAGAAGTGGTAACTGTCTCTGTTTCAGTGATATCTTCAGATGCTGCCACTGTTGTTTCAGTCTGTGTTTCTGCTCCTGTAGTAGTGTCGCTGACAGCAGTTGTGGTTTCCTGCACACTGTCTGCGGTGCTGTTGTCAGCATCGGTGCCGCAGCCTGTCAGAGCCAGGCCTGCAACGGCCAGCAATGCGAATACAGATGTCCATTTTTTCATAGTGTTTTCCTTTTCCTTTCCAAAACGATTCTTCTCTGATACGGATACAATTCCTTATCTCGTAGATTATATCACAAAAACGGAAAAAAAGCAAGTCTATAAAATATGAAGATTTTCAAAAAAATATCGGCTATGCCTATTTTTCTTTCTGTCTGTGAAAAAATGCTTCTAAGAAGTGCACAAAATGAAGAATTTTATATATGTACTGAAAGTCTATTGATTTTCCATGGTATTTGTGGTATACTTTAATTATCAGGATTTATGCATTTACAAATAATAAGGAGTACGAAAAATGTTTTTTAAAATAAAGCATGAGCAAAAATGGATTTTTATCGTTGGGTTTGCTTCCATGGGATTGTTCTTCCTGCCGCTTTTTATTGCCCCGGTTATTCCGTTTCTATCTGTTTTTTCTTTTCTGGGCGGCATTTCAGGTTTCCTGATTTTTCCGATTTTCTATGTGTTGGAACGCAGTATCGGCACAACACTGAAAATCGAAAATGACACCCTCTCCATTCATTATTTTCTGAAAAAGACAACAATTCCACTGTCGGATATCAATACACTGCATATTGAGGAATATCGCCGCAGACGGAATCGCAGAAGAGGCGGCAGAGACAGCGATTATCGTGTCCGTATGACAATATATCTGTACAGCGGTGAAGAAATCATATTAACAGATGATGCCACAACAGTAAATGGTGTCTTCGGTTTCATCTTTGGCATTATGGCACCACGTCCCCTGGAAGAAGTCGCACTCTATCAGGCATACTCCTATTTACAGTCAAAGCTCCAGTCTGCAAATTGCACAGCTTGATGCGGTTATACGAAAAAAGGACAGCTTCAAGTCGATACCCATAAAGAAGTTTTAAATCTTTGAAGAAAAGGTTGTGTAACCCAAGAGGTTACGCAGCCTTTCTTTTTTTGTCATACTTCTTGCTGTCTGCAACTGCAACTGAAACAGCAACATTAAATCGATAATGTATCTCAATCTGCTGAGTTCTATGTCCACTTGATTTGTCTGGTGCGTGAACAACAATTTTCTCAATCAGCTCGTGCATAATTTCAGGAGTAAGCTCTGTGATGTGTTCATACTTCTGTATTACTCTGATGAATGCGGTCACATCGGCAGACTTCTGCTCCGCAGCTTCAATGAGGGTGGTCAGCTCGGTAACGCTTGCCTTCAGTTTTTTCTGTTCGTCCTCATATCCTGCTGACATTAAAGCAAATCGCTCATCGGATATTTTGCCTGAAACATTGTCTTCATATAGTCTTGTGAACAGTCTGTCCAGTTCTGTGATGCGTTTCTCCGCCTCTTTCAGCTTCTTTTTGGACTTGGCAAGTTCCGAAGACTGTTTCTGAACGGAGTTATCCATAGCCGCCCGCACAAACTCGTTCTCGTTCTCCCTGACAAAAGCAAGCATCTTGTTGAGTTCCCCCAGCACAATTTCCTTCAGCACGATTGTCCGGATGAAATGTGCCGTACAAACATCTTTGTCTTTGGCATAGGTTCCGCATTTCAAATGTTCCTGGTCAGCAGTCATTGTTGTCGCTCTGCATAGATACAATT
>JAKSPJ010000011.1 GCA_024404915.1 Oscillospiraceae bacterium | reverse complement strand
AGCATGAACACCACCATGAGCACGATGAAAACTGCACCTGCGGCTGCCATGACCACGAGCATAAGCACGAGCATGAGCATCATCATGAGCATCATCATGAGCATCATCATGAGCATGAACATGAGCATGAACACCACCATGAGCACGATGAAAACTGCACCTGCGGCTGCCATGACCATGACCACGAGCACCATCATCACCACCATGCAGATGAAGTCTTTACCAGCTGGGGTGTGGAAACAGCAAAGCAGTTTACTACGGAGGAGATTACAAATGCACTGACAGCGCTGGAGCAGGAAGATAACTACGGTATCATTCTCCGTGCAAAGGGCATTGTTGCAGGCACAGACGGTCAATGGATTCATTTTGATTATATTCCGGGCACCCCGGATGTCCGTACAGGCAGTGCGGAAACCACAGGCCGTATCTGCGTGATTGGTTCCAAGTTGAACGAGGGTGCTGTTGCTGCACTGTTCGGTGCAGAATAAGGAGTGTATTATGCCGAATCAAGAAGAATCTTTCATTCCCGTTTACCTGTTCCAGGGCTTTCTGGAGGCAGGTAAAACGAAGTTTATTCAGGAATCCATGGAGGATCCGAAATTCGCCACAGGTGAACGCACTCTGATTCTGGTTTGTGAAGAAGGCGAAGTGGAATACGACCTTTCCAGAATCAAGCAGAAAGACGTTTTCATTCATGTGGTGGAGGATGAATCCGAGCTGAACCCGGAATTTCTTTCCAGACTGACAGAGGAAACCGGCGCAGAGCGTGTCATCATCGAGTACAATGGTATGTGGCAGATTGCAGATCTGATTCAGAATACACCGGATGACTGGATGCTGTATCAGGTGGTCACTCTGGCAGATGCCTCCACATTCCTTGTATATAACGGAAATATGCGCAATCTGGTGGTGGATAAGCTGGATGTCTGCGAACTGGTATTCTTTAACCGTGTGCCCGTGGGTGCAGATGTGGAAGAGTATCATCAGATTGTCCGTGCCCTGAACCGCCGCTGCCAGATTTATTATGAATTCACAGACGGCCGGGTCATGTACGATGACATCGAAGATCCGCTGCCCTTTGATGTGGAAGCAGATGAAATCGAACTTGCTGACCAGGATTTCGCCCTGTGGTTCCGTGATATGATGGATGAGCCGAAAAAATATCTGAATAAGACAATGAAATTCAAGGCAATGGCAGTGCCCAACAGCCGTCTTCCGAAGAATTCATTTGCACTGGGCCGCAAGATTATGACCTGCTGCATTGACGACACCCAGTTCTATTGGATTGCCGCACAGACCGATGCAGCGCATATGCCCACACAAAACTGCTGGGTGCAGGTGACAGGCGTCATTCAGATGAAAAAGAACTATCTGAAGCATCAGAATGTCCCCTCCATCGTCATTCAGGATATCAAACCCGCAGAACCCCCGGAACAGGAAATCGCAACTTTCTATTGATATGAAAAATCCCTTGAGGTGCTGTCGCTCTTCAAGGGATTTTGTTTTTTTAGCCTCCTTTCCACCTTAGAAAGTCCATTCGGGACGTAAAATTGCATTGGAGCAAACAAAAGCATTAGCAAATATGCATATATACAGTGTGTACATAATATACATCATTGGCATTTTTGCTGAATATTCATTATTAGGTTATAAACAACCTAATTCCTATTGATAAGTGCAGAAATATATGCTATAATACAGCTATAGAAGGTTGGTGCTAACCTAATGCAGAAAGGAGGTCTTCCTATGAAGACTACAATTATTACAGATTTCTTTGAAAACACCGAGAGCCCCTCTGAAGCCGCACTGGCAAGCCTTGCCGCCGCCCTCCTGGACATCCGTGAAACTGACAACGTTCTGGAGTTCTGCGGCGACAATACCGCAGCCCCTGTTTCTGCATACAACAAAATATTTGCACATTTTCCCCTGGGCGTCAAGCGCACCGATACAGCCGACTCCCTTGAAGAATTGCAGAAGCACTTTGGTTTTCCCATCAGCTGTATCGAGAGATGCTCCTCCGACTGGCTGTTCACTGCAAAAACACTCCGTGCCCTTCACAGCACAGGAAAAGCAGTGGTTATCATGGCGGCAGGTGCCGCATCCACGAAAAACGATATGCTGATACGAAAATTCTTTGCAGAAAATGGGTATATCGAAGCCGTCATCAATCTGCCGGGCAATCTGCTGGAAAAAATCAGTATTCCCATCACAATGGTTGTATTCAGCAGCGGGAACAAATGTATCCGATTGGTTGATGCTGCTGAGATTTACACCAGAATCGACAGAAAGCGATGCACTCTTTCCGAGACACAAATTGCGGAGATTCTTTGCAGCGTAAACAATCCCAGTGACAACGGAATCACCGTCACAGTGAAGGAAATGGCGGAACATGAATTCTGCCTTCAGGCTTCTCATTATCTGAAGCAGCCCCTCGTGAAGAATGGTGTCCCCCTTGGCACACTGCTCAGAAAGATTACCAGAGGTTCACAAATCAAGCCGGATGTGCTTGCAGGTTATCGCTCTGATACCCCAACAGCATACCGCATCATTACTCTTTCCAATATCGTCAACGGCGCATTGGAAATCGAGGAAAATGAACAGTACCTGTCGGAATTGCCAAAATCCCTGGAAAAATTCGTAGTGCCGAAAAATGCGGTGCTGCTCTCGAAAATGGCATCACCCACATTCCGTTCCATGGTATTCACCGCCGAAACGGAATGCAGTATTATCGCCACGGGTAATTTCTATATCCTCGAGATTGACGAAACCAAGGCAGACCCCTGCTATTTACAGGCATTTTTTGAAAGTGCCGCAGGCGAAGAAATCCTGGAATATGTCTCGGGCGGTTCTGCGGTGAAAGTATTGTCCCTTGAGGCTGTCAAGGGGGTACTGATTCCCCTGCCTTCATTGGAGAAACAAAAGCAATTGGGAAAGCAATACAGAGATATCATGGAACAATATCTGCATTATCGGATGCATACGAAAAAGCTTCTGGAGCAAAAACGGCATCTTGCAGAAACGGCATTCACTTAATAATGCAGCAACGGGGAGAGAACCATTTCTCTCCCCGTTTGCATATTACCTTCACTCCTGCATCCCCAGATATGCCGTCTCCGCAGCATCTATATTCATATTGCATTTCAATGAATACAAACTGATTTTTTCGCACATTCTGTCAATCAATTCCAGTACCATCCGCATTTTCTGCATGTCAGCAGGCTTATGCGTCTGCTGGAGCAGCATGGGATACGCCGCTGTCTTTGTCACTTTCCGGATTTCGTTTTCTGTGCCTCTGTTCAGTATGCAGATGGCTTTCAGAGGCGCACTGGTATTTGTGCTGATATGGTGCTTTCCGTCCCAGGGAGCACCATACACAACCACGCCTGCATCTGTAATCTGAATCAGCGGTTTATCGTCGTTAATCATTACAGCACGATCCCCAAAATATGTACGCCAAAGCTTTGTGTGGGTAGATTTTCCTGTTCCGCTTTTGGCAGTAAACAGATAGCTTTCGCCATCCACCGCCACAACAGAACCATGAAACAGCAGAACGCCTTTGGAAAGAAGGGTTTCGCACAGCTTACGATATACCGCCAGTGTTTCCAGATATCCGTCGCTGAAATGCCGTGTGGGAATCCCCTCATGGCGTTCCTCACATGCAGATTTCTCATGCTCAAAGGCAATATCCTCCGGGGAAATAGAGATGGTGAATTCCGAAGGCGCATCCCACCGATAATCTTTGCAAAGACGATGCACATCTTCATATATGGTTTCCATGCGGAACACGGTGTCCGCAATTTTATATACGCCGTCTATCATTGTATGTTCTCAATTGGAATAAAAGGCAGTTCAATGGCACCATCCTCATTGATGGTAATGCCGTTTCCGGATGTTCTTTCCGTAGTCACAGAAGCTTTTGGCTCTGTTGCAGAGTCATTTTCACCGGAAGGTACATCATCATCCGCAATGATTGGGAGAGCATTCTCATCGTTTCCAAACAGGGGAAGCATTTCTTCCTCAGATGTATTTTCTGAATCCGGTTGTTTTGCACCAGACGAAACAGCCACGGTGGTTACATCCTTCTTTGTTTCCACTGTTGATTCCGATGCATGGGATTCTGTGGTGGTGTTTTCTGTCGTAACAGTTGTTTCCACAGTGTCATCCGTGGTATTTTCCTGATTCTGACAAGCCGTGCAGGTCATTGCAAGGCAAAGCAGTACTGCCAATTGTATGATTTTTTTCATATTCATCCTCTTATTTTCCAATACTAAATGCGCATCTGCGGTGATGCCTTTCTAAATAGAATTATAACATATTTCAGCCACGAAAGTCAAGCACAGTTCATGGATATTATGGTGCTGTGAAGAAACAGCATTGCAGATGTGATTGACACATATTCTGAATGCCCCACGCATCTCCGCAGAAAACACAAAACAGCTGCACGGCAAGGACGATCCTACATATCTTAACAGTGTAATGACAAATCGCATTTTTGATGATAAAACGCAAAAATCCCGACAAGTTACAAAACCTGTCGGGATTCGTTTAAATAACGTATTTAAGCCAAAAAGTGATTACTTCATAGCCTCTTCAACAGCAACTGCACAAGCAACTGTAGCACCTACCATCGGGTTGTTACCCATACCGATCAGGCCCATCATCTCAACGTGAGCCGGAACAGAGGAAGAACCTGCGAACTGTGCATCAGAGTGCATACGGCCCATGGTATCAGTCATACCGTAGGAAGCAGGACCTGCTGCCATGTTATCCGGGTGAAGTGTACGGCCTGTACCACCGCCGGAAGCAACGGAGAAGTACTTCTTGCCTGCATCAACACGTTCCTTCTTGTAGGTACCTGCAACCGGGTGCTGGAAACGTGTCGGGTTGGTGGAGTTACCTGTGATGGAAACGTCAACGTTTTCCTTCCACATGATTGCAACACCTTCTACAACGTCATTTGCGCCGTAGCAGTTAACCTTTGCACGAAGGCCTTCAGAATAAGGCTTACGGAATACTTCCTTAACCTCGCCGGACTGATAATCCATCTCTGTCTCCACATATGTGAAGCCATTGATTCTTGCGATGATCTGTGCTGCGTCCTTACCGAGACCGTTCAGGATAACACGGAGCGGCTTCTGACGAACCTTGTTTGCCTTCTCAGCAATACCGATTGCGCCTTCAGCAGCAGCAAAGGACTCGTGACCTGCCAGGAATGCGAAACATTCTGTATCTTCTTCCAGCAGCATCTTGCCGAGGTTACCGTGGCCGAGACCTACCTTACGCTGGTCAGCAACAGAACCCGGAATGCAGAATGCCTGCAGACCTTCGCCGATTGCAGCAGCAGCGTCAGCAGCTCTCTTGCAGCCCTTCTTGATTGCGATTGCACAGCCGACAGTGTATGCCCACTTTGCATTCTCGAAGCAGATCGGCTGAATGCCTTCTACCAGCTTGTAGATGTCGAGGCCTTTTTCTTTACAAACATCAGCACATTCCTCGATGGAATTGATGCCGTATTCCTTAATTACAGCAAGGATCTGCTTTTCTCTTCTCTCATAAGATTCAAACAATGCCATTTTACAAATCCTCCTTATTCCTTTCTCGGATCAACGAGCTTCACTGCATCTGCAACTCTGCCGTACTGACCCTGTGCCTTCTCGAATGCAGTGTTTGCATCGTCGCCAGCCTTGATGAAGTCCATCATCTTGCCGAAGTTTACGAACTTGTAGCCGATGATTTCGTTTTCTTCATTGAGAGCAACCTTTGTGATGTAGCCATCAGTCAGCTCAAGGTAACGCGGGCCCTTTGCCAGTGTACCGTAGGTTGTACCAACCTGAGAACGAAGGCCCTTGCCAAGATCCTCGAGGCCTGCGCCAACAACCAGACCACCCTCAGAGAATGCGGACTGGGAACGGCCGTAAACAATCTGGAGGAACAGCTCTCTCATTGCGGTGTTGATTGCATCACAAACCAAGTCTGTGTTCAGAGCTTCCAGAATGGTTCTGCCAGGAAGAATTTCAGCTGCCATTGCAGCGGAGTGTGTCATACCAGAGCAGCCGATGGTCTCAACCAGAGCCTCCTGAATCACGCCTTCCTTCACGTTCAGTGTCAGCTTACATGTACCCTGCTGAGGAGCACACCAGCCAATACCATGTGTAAAACCAGAGATATCCTTAATCTCCTTTGCTTTTACCCACTTTGCTTCCTCCGGAATCGGAGCTGCACCGTGAGCAACGCCCTGTGCAATCGGGCACATTGTTTCTACTTCATGCGAATAGATCATTGTAAAAACTCCTTTCGGTTTTTGGGCAATTATCTGCCATATAAATTATACTATATTTGTCCTGATTTGTCAAGAATCCCACTGTTTTTTCTTTTAGAATTTCTTTGAAATCCTTAAATAATAAATATTTTGTGTTCAGCTGTCAATTGATTATCCGCCGCCCGCATTTTTTGCTTTTTATAAACGTATGCGGATTTCGCCTGTGGAACGCCACTGCCTTTCTCCGGATTCATACTGTACCAACAGCCGCAGGTCATCATCCACATCCAGCGCAGCTGCCTGACGCTCCATCCCATTTTCACAGACTGTTACAGTTTTGCCAAGCACGCAAAGCCGTTTCCGATAATCTGCCAGATATTGTTTCTCCGGCAGCCCGCCATATTCCCTTGCAAGATGAGAAATCAAGGCCGCAGCGGTATCTGTAAACACCTGCTCCGCATCCGCATCCGCAGGATACACCGCCCCTGCAATATCACGAATCTCCTCGGGAAATCCATTTTGCGGCATAAGCAGATTGATACCGATGCCCACAATCACATAGTCAAGCGTTCCATGGGAAGAGAATTTCGATTCTGCAAGAATTCCACAGATTTTCCTGCCGTGCAGCAGCAGGTCATTCACCCATTTAATCTGCACGGGTTCTCTCCTCGTCTGCTCGATGGCCTTTGCTGCGGCGACAGCCGCCATCGGTGTCAGTGCCAGCGCCTCTGCGGGAGCAATCTCCGGACGGTAAAGCACGCTCAGATACAAACCTGTCATGGGGGGAGAATAGAAGCTTCTGCCCTGTCTTCCCTTTCCTGCGGTCTGCTGCTTCGCAAGAAAAACGTGGCCCTCTGCTGCACCCTCCTCTGCTGCCAGTTTCAGCATGTCATTTGTTGAGGTAACACTTTCAAACAAATGCAGCCGGACTCCCTTTGCTTCGGGAGCCAGCTGCGCAATGATTCTCTGAGATAGATTTTCTGACATTGTTTTTTCCTTAATTACTTCGGTTCTTTTTATAATCCCGGTGATGTGTGCTGACATGCATATTCTGATTTTTCAGCTCCTGAGATACCAGTTCCGCAAAGGTAACAGAACGATGCTGTCCGCCGGTACAGCCAAAGGCTACCACCAGCTGCGGCCTGCCCTCACGGATATAAAGCGGAATCAGGAATTTCAGCATATCCGTAATTTTATTGAAGTATTCCTTGGAATCATCTGAATCCATCACATAATCCTGCACGCATTTTTCCACGCCGGTATGGTTCTTCAGGTCATCCACATAATAGGGATTGGGCAGACAGCGCATATCATATACCAAATCGGCCTCCATGGGTGCGCCGTATTTGAAACCGAAACTCATAACCTGAATCGGCATTGCATCTGTGATACGCTGAACAAAATGCATTTTCACCTGATCTTTCAACTGTGCCGCCGTAATCAAAGAGGAATCCAGGATATAGTCTGCATTCGCACGAATCACCTGCAGCTGATTGTCCTCAAAACGAATCGCAGCTTCCAGATCGCCCTCAAATTTTCTTGTGGCAACCGGATGTCCACGGCGTGATGTGCGGAACCGCTTCAGCAGGACATCCACAGAGGCCTCCAGACACATCATCTGAAGCTGAATCTCTCCCTGATATTTCACCTGCAGATTGCGGTAGATTTCCACCAGTTCCGAATATCTGTGACAGGAACGAAGATCAATGACAACTGCAGATCTGGAATATCTTCCGCCCTTTTCACGGCAAAGCTGCAAAAAATGTTCCAGCATGGGAAGCGGCAAATTGTCCACTGCATAGTATCCGATATCCTCCAATGCATCCATTGCACTGGTCTTTCCGGCCCCGGCCATACCGGTAACCAAAATCAAATCCATCATATATGTTTCTCCTCAAAATCCATCAAACACGCAGAACTTCCGGCTCCAGTTCCAGCTTTATACCCTTTTGCGCCAGAACTGTCTCCTGCACATGAGCACAGACCGCCATCACATCTGCATAGGTGGCATCGCCACGGTTCACCACAAAGCCAGCATGCTTTTCACTGACCTGTGCATCTCCCGCACGGTACCCCTTCAGTCCGCATTCATCAATCAGACGAGAGGCATAGCCCTCCGCCGGGCGTTTGAAGGTACTGCCTGCGCTGGGATATTCCAGCGGCTGCTTCTCTTTTCTGCGGCCGAGGAGGTCCTGCATTCTTGCATCAATGGCATCAGAATCCCCTGGTTTCAATTTTACGGCAACACGCAGAATCATAAGCTGCTTCTGCTCCATAAACACGCTGTGCCGATAACTGAATTTCAGCTGTGCTGCATCCATTTTCTGAACATTGCCCTCTGCATCCATCACTTCTGCATATGCGGTCACCTGGGAAAACTCACCATCATAGGCACCTGCATTCATAAACACCGCACCGCCCACAGAACCCGGAATGCCAAAGGCAAACTCCAGTCCCGTCAGACTGTGCTTCTGTGCGTAAAGGCAAAGGTCTCTCAGCGAAAGACCTGCACCACAGACAACCATTCCGTCTTCCTGTATCGGTTCATCTGCAAAATCGTCACTGAGTTTCAGTATCACACCTGCATATCCCTCATCCGGGCAAAGCAGATTACTTCCCCTTCCCACAACAGTATAGGGAATGCCGCGGCTGTGGAGATAGGGCACAATCCGCTGACAGGCTGTCACGGAGGGCAGTGTCACCAATGCGGCACAGGGGCCTCCGATTTTAAATGTGGTCAAAGCGGATACCGGCGCATCGGGAACTGCCGATGCACCCATCTCACTGCAAAGGGAGGTCAACTCCTCTATATTGATCATGAAGATTCCTTTCTATGCGCTCTTGTATCATTATCGCTGAATTGTATGCCACGTTTTTTCGTTACCATATCCATAATGCGCTGCGGCTCCAGATTAACAATCAGCTTTGCAGGGAAATCCAGATCCCGCAAAAGCTGCTCCGCAATAGGCGTTTTTCCTACCTGAGAGGAATGGTGCGAATCAGTATTCAATACAATTGGTATTTCAAATTTCTTGCACAGTGCATACACAGTTTCTGCGTTTTCCAGTGCACCGCACTTCCACTGCAGGGAGCTTTCATTCAGCTCCACTAATTTGCCGTATTCCTTAAATTTTTTCAGGACCGGCTCATATTCAAAGGGGAACATAGCGGTGGTGGGGTGTCCGATGACATCCACATCCGGGTTTTCGCAGACCTTTTTGTAACCCTGCGAAACCAATGGGGCAGTCCGCTCAAAGGTCACACAGGATGTATGATAGGAAGCGATGACCCAATCACAGAAGGACAAATCCTCCGCCGTCATGTCCAGTGTTCCGTTTTCATCCATAATATCTGCCTCTACGCCCTTCAACAGCCATACACCGCCGATTCTTCGGGGCAGAATCTTATAATTGCGGAAATGCCAGATATGAGGTGAATCCGGAGAACCGGGGCCATGGTCTGTAATACCCAGAATCTGAAGCCCTGCCTTTTCTGCGGCCTCCGCCATCTCATTGACTGTAGAATAAGCATGAGTAGATGCCACGGTATGTGTATGCAAATCTGCACGAATCTGTATTATATCCAACATAAGCCTCTCTTATCAGAAGGAATCAAAATCCTTGTAGATTTCAGTGCCCATATCTGTTTCCATGCCCAGCTGGTGCATCAGTTCTTCTGTGGCATTGTAGCCCATTTTCTTCTGACGGCTGTTCATAGCGGCAACCTCCATGATAACCGCAGTGTTTCTGCCGGGCTTTACAGGAATGGTCATGGCAGGCACCTTGACGCCGAGAATATTGGTATACTGCTCGTCAATGCCCAGACGGTCATACTGCTTGGAGGAATCCCACTGCTCCAGCTCAATAATCATATCAATTTCCTGCTGCAGCTTGACGGAACCCATACCGAACAGACGGCGCACATTGATAATGCCGATACCGCGCAGTTCCAGGAAGTGACGGATATTATCCGGGGAAGTACCCACCAGCTGTGTATTGGAAACCTTGCGCAGTTCCACCGCATCATCCGCAATCAGTCTGTGGCCACGCTTAACCAGCTCAATGGCGCACTCGCTCTTGCCCACGCCGCTGTCGCCCACAATAAAGATGCCTTCGCCGTAAATTTCAATCAGCACGCCGTGTCTTGTAATACGGGGTGCCAGGTTCATATTCAGGAAAGAAAGCAGATTGGTGGTAAAATGCGATGTGGATTCCGCAGTACGGAGGACCGGGACATGATGCTGTTTCGCAAGAGTAAGCATCTCAGAAAAACAGGGCAGGCCTCGTGTCAGGCACAGACATGCAATATGCCGTGCAAACAAATCACGGACACGCTCTTCACGCTCTTTTTCATCAATTGTAGAAAGATACGCAAATTCCATTTTTCCGATAATCTGAATCCGTTTCGGATTGAAATACTCATAGAAGCCCATGAGCTGTAAACCCGGACGTGTAATATCATTTTCCGTAATTTTAACCTGACTCAGGTCTGAAGGTGCATGCAGCACTTCCAGATGAAATTCATCAACAATCTGTTGTAATGTGACAGAAAATTGCTCTTCCATATGAATCCTCCTTCTGGCAACACCATGCAGAAAACCACAGCATCTCCCATGGTATTGCATTCTTTCTTATTATCATACCACAAATCACGAAAAAATGCAAGTGTTCTGTATAAATTTCACAAAAAATATGTTGATTTCGCAATTCATACATTATCCGCACCGAAACAAACATCTAAAGGGCAGACAATACGCCGATGAAAAATGGAAAGTGCAAAAAGGACAGTCCGCTGCGAACTGTCCTCTGCATATTATTCAGCAGTTTCCTCCGGGGCAGCAGATGCGCCCTGAATAGCCATGGAGTTTCCGTCTTTGTCATAGAAGGTCACATTATCAATGTAGAAGTCCACATCGTTTTTCTGTGCCCATCTCATGATTACCAGCGTGGTGCCTTCATCATTTGCCGCATAGCCATTGGCAGGCAGCAATGCAGGCACATCCGTTTCGCATCTCCAGGAAGCTTCTTCATGATTCCACTCCTGATATGCAAACTCATAGTGAATTGCCCACTCATTCTGAATGACATTGCCTTCCTCATCCGTACCCTTTGCAGAGGCAATATTGCCGGCCAGTGCGCCCAGGAAATTGCCCACAACCAGGGATTCGCTGCCATCATCATTCAGCCACATATCATTGGCAATACAGGTGAAATCCACGCTGATATGACCGATATTGCCCACATTCTCCAGTCCCAGCACCTCCGGGAGATTGAACACCAGCTTCACAACGCCGAATTTATCATCTTCGCTGCCCTTCAGTGCATGCACCTTCACCTTTTTGTCTCCATCCAGGTCCACGATGGACAGCTCCACGTCTGCTTCATCGCCGCCTCCGCCCATCTGGTGCAGTGTGTGCATATCCTCATCTTCAAAGTCCAAGGCGTTGCTGTCAACAGCACCCACATCTCTGGGCAGCTGCTCCGGCACAGAGGATTCTTCCGCTTCGGAGGATGCCTCTTCTGATACCGTATCCTCTGAAGATTCTTCCGAAACCTCCTCTGTTTCCACAGATGAAGACTCCTGAGATTCTTCTGAAACAGAACCGGACAAATCCTTGCCGCAGGATGCCAGTGCACCTGCCATCACCATTGCGGACAACAATGCCAGCATTTTTTTCATTTTCATATTCATTACCTCCATTGATTCCATATCTGCTGTATCACAAATATATGGTCATTATAGCATGTTTTATGCCATTTGTCTATGGCAATACCGCACAAAACTGACAGTACAGATTCTCAGTCGGATTTTTCGTGCAAGATGACGAAACAACAGGGACAAATGCGCCCTCAGGAAGCATTTTCCTGGAAGATACGGATTACATTCCGCATCAGGTCCATGGAATACTCTCCCTTCTGCACACGGATTGCAACATAATAGGGTTTCTTCTGGTCATTAAACGCAATACGGTCATAATAATTCATCATCAGCATGCGAAGCTGATTCGGGTTCGGCTGTGTAACAAAAAAGAACAGCGCCCCCCGTTTCTGTGAAATCTCTGTAATGCCAAGACTGCCTGCCTGGTTACGCAGCAAGGAAGCATCAATCAGATTTTCAAGGCTCTTCGGCGGTTCCCCGAAACGGTCTATCAGCTCATCCAGCATATCTGTTTTATCCGTCTCTGTCTCCAGAAGCGCAATTCTGCGGTAAATCTCCAGACGGGATGTCATACTGGAAATATACTCCTCCGGAATGTGAGATTCCACCTGAATATCAATGCTGCATCCCGGTGCCTTGACCGGCTCTCCCTTCTCCTCCGCAATAGCCTCATTCAGCATTTTCAGGTACATTTCATATCCCACCTGCTCCATCTGGCCATGCTGCTGACCGCCCAGCAAACTGCCTGCGCCCCGCAGCTCCAGGTCACGCATCGCAATACGGAAGCCGCTGCCAAACTGGGTAAATTCACGCATAACCTCCAGACGCTTTTCGGCAATCTCGCTCAGGGCACGGTTAGGCTGATAGGTGAAATAGGCATAGGCACGGCGATTGGATCTGCCCACACGTCCACGAAGCTGATACAGCTGTGACAGGCCGAAGCGGTCTGCCTGCTCCATAATCAGGGTATTGACATTTGGAATATCCACACCCGTTTCAATAATCGTGGTACAAACCAGAATGTCAATCTCATGTTCCACCAGTCTGCGCCAGATTTCACTGATTTCCTGCTCGCCCATTCTGCCGTGGGCATAGGCAATTCTGGCATCCGGCAGCATGTCCTGCAGTTTGCCTGCACAGTGCATGATGGTATCCACATGATTATGAATATAATACACCTGGCCCCCTCGCTTCAGTTCCCTCTGAATGGCCTGTACCACCAGTCCTGCGTTATATTCCAGCACAAAACTCTGCACCGGATATCTGTCCTGAGGCGGTTCCTCAATCACGCTCATATCCCGAATGCCGGACAATGCCATATTCAGGGTACGGGGAATCGGTGTGGCAGAAAGCGTCAGCATATCCACACCGTGAAACAGAGTCTTGAATTTTTCCTTATGTGCTACGCCGAAACGCTGTTCCTCATCAATAATGGCAAGGCCCAGTGCGCCGAATTTCACATCCTTTGACAGCAGACGATGGGTGCCAATCAATAAATCAATGGTGCCGTCTGCGGTTTTCTTCAGAATGGCTGTCTGCTCCTTCTTTGTGCGGAATCGGGAAAGCAGCTCGATATTGATGGGGGTAAACTCAAAGCGGCGGAGTGCCGTTTCATAGTGCTGATGCGCCAGAACCGTGGTGGGGGCAAGCAATACACACTGCTTGCCGGACATGACACATTTCAGCGCTGCACGGAGTGCCACCTCTGTTTTTCCAAAGCCCACATCACCGCAAAGCAGTCTGTCCATGGGGCGGCTCCGCTCCATGTCGTGCTTGATTTCCTCGATGCTGCGAAGCTGGTCATTGGTTTCCATATAGGGGAAACGTGCTTCAAAATCACGCTGAACATCATCATCCTGATCGAAGGCAAAGCCCTCTGCCTTTTCACGCAAAGCATACAGGCGAATCAGCTCCGCAGCCATATCCTTGACGGCTTTTTTCACGTTGCTGCGTGTCTTTTGCCACTCCTGGGAACCAAGCTTGTTCAGTTTTACGGTTACATCATCTTTGCCGCCGATATATCTGGACACCATATCCAGCTGGGTGACAGGCACATACAGCACATCATCTCCTGCATATTCAATGGTGATGTAATCTTTGGTAATACCTTCCATTTCCAGCTTTTTGATTCCCTGGAAACGGCCAATGCCGTGCCCGGCATGCACCACCAGGTCACCTGCAGAGATTTCAGACAGCGCACGGATTTCCTGGCCTTTTTTGAATTTTCGTTTTTTCAGAACTGTGCTTTGCGCCTTGCTCTGGGCAATGCAGGCAAACCGTACCGCAGGATATTCAAACCCCGCAGAGAGACCGCTTCGCATCAGCAGCACCAATCCCGGCTCAGGTTCCGTATCGGGGGATGCAATCACACAGCGAATGCCGCTGTCCCTTAAATCCTGCAAAAGCAGGGGCAGCGTCTTTTCAGTACCGCCGCAGACCGCCACCGCATACCTGCGGTTCAGAAGCTCCTGCAAATCCTCTGTCAGCACACGGGTACTTCCGCCCCATGGTGCATTCTGCACCGCCTCCACGGAAAGCATGCACTGAAACTGAAAAATGGAGGTGCTGCTGAGAAACGTATTCATACAGACGAGCTTCCGCTCTTTTGCAGTTGCCATCACCTGTGCCGCATCCAGAAAATAATCTGCCAGCTGACGGCAAAGAGAGCCGTTTTCCAGCATCAGCTTCACATCCTCTGTATAGCGGGACTGCAGTGACTGCAAAGCATCCATCAGACCGCCTGTTTCGCACAGTGCCACCGCACCGTCAAAATAATCAAATATGGAAGCGGGCTGATCATACAGCAAAGAGAAATACATATCTATATTCTGCAGGGAAAGACCGCTGTCCAGTTTTTCTGCATCAGCTGACATTTTCGCCTTGATTTCTGCACTGTGCTTTCCACGGACAGAGGCGGACAATTTACGGATTTTCTCTGCCAGTTTTCCTTTTTCTGCCAGAGATTCCTGGGCAGGTGTAATCACAACGCTGTCAATCTGGTCTGTTCGCCGCTGGGTTTCCGGCTCAAACCATGCCATGCTGTCAATGTCATCTCCCCAGAATTCAATACGGACAGGCAGCTGATTCTGCGGAGAAAAAACATCTACAATCGAACCACGGACGGAGTACTGACAAGGGGCATCCACCTGCTCTGTACGGACATAGCCAAGGGCATTCAGTTTTTCCAGAAAAGCATACTGGTCACAGCTTTCTTCTGTATGCACCTGAATCTGCCGCTGAAGCAGCGTTTCCCTGGGCATAGTATACTGCATAGCGGCTTCAGCGGAGGAAACCAGCACCCTGCAGCTGCCGCTGCACAGCGCAGATAAGGCGGTAATCCGCAGCTGCTCATATTCTCTGGAAATGCCTGCCGCATCCAGGAAATTCAATTCCTTTGAAGGATAGGGATACGCTGTCCGCTCCCCTGCCATATAATTGATGTCCTCGCAGATTTGTCTTGCGGAGGCTTCATCGGACACAAGCACCAAAACGGGCGCATCCTGTGAAATCGTCAACAGAATCTGCGCCCTGTGTATTTGTGAAACACCGGAAAGTGAAATCGGTGTTTGGCCTTTCTGTAAAGCTTTGCGCAGTTCTTTTACAGCCGGAATCTGCGCTGCGGCCTCAGTAAAAAAACGCATATCAATGCTCCTTATATTACGGTGTCATAAAGTGTGCTCAAAATCATTTTCGGAATGCAATACAGAAAGACTGCATTCCCGGATAAAAAGCTTCGCCTCCGGCGCATGACACAGCCGGAGGGCGCTGCTGTTATCCCAGAATCTCACGAATGACTTTCACGGCACTCTCTGCATATTCCTCTGCGGCTTCCTTTGAGATACCGGTGGGAGGAAATGCCACACAGCGTGCAATGTCCAGTTCTTCATTTTCCATTTCAAAGCTCAGGGGCATATTCACAAGGGATACTGTGCGGATATAGCTGTCATACTTTTCCGCAGCATCCGCATCACCCACAAGATATTTTCCATCGCTCTTCAATGAACCACGGTTTTTCTGAAAGAACTCACGAAGCACAACCTGGTCACCATTCGGATAATACTCCTCATCCACCACATAGTAAGCCTGGCTGTCCTTGAGTTTCATAAAGACGGTCTGCTTGTTATCCTCCGGCAGATACATAATCTGCATATCGGTTTTCAGTGTTACCATCTGATCACCGGTGATTGCATAAAGACTGGCAGTACCACGTTCTTTCTCATCGCCGATGCCGCCGCAGAACAATTCCATTTTGCCGTCTCCGTCCACATCAATCCATTCCGCATATACGCCCTGCAAATAATACAGATGTGAAGCATAAACCTGTCCAATCACACCGGGAGATTCCAATACAGAAGCCGCATAAGGCTCACCGTATTTTTCAATTGCCTCCTTCAGAACCGGTGCATACAGCCGCACATCCTGTGATATGTAAACAGATGTTTCCTCATCGGGAGCAGATTCCTCCTGACTCGGGAACTTGACGTAGGCCTCATTCATCGGATGAATTGCATTATTCTGAACATACAGAATTACGAAGAAAACAGACACGAGAATCAGAATCACACAGCAAGCAAGCAAAATCAGAAATGCCAGCTTAAACGATTGCTTCTTCGGCTTTTTCAGGTTCTTTTCCATGATACATCCCCCATATTTTCATCATGATGCAGTTGTGGTTTCATCCACTTTTGCTGTTTCTTCTGTTGTAGTCACAACAGGTTCTGTCTCCTGTTCCTTTGTCCGGGTATCCATTTTCTTGATATCTTCAAAATGGTAGCCGTATTTCTTCGCAAATGCTTCTGACGAAGAACCGGGCACACCATAAATGATTCCGTTGTAATAATCCTTGTTGTCATCATCCGCCTTATTGCTGAAAGTGGTTTCACCCTCCGCAATTTTGCATTCCTGATTGCTGACCGCCACATATTTCAGGCCCGGGCAGTTGCAGAACGCATAGGCACCTATACTCTCCACGGATTCCGGCACAATCACAGACTGCACGGAACGGCAGCTGTAAAATGCATAATCCCCCACAGATGTTACATAATCCGGAATCGTCACCTCACCTGTGCATCTTTTGCCCACATCATACAGATTGCAGTTAAAAATCACAAGGTCATTGTGATAAAGCAGATTATCATACCATGGCGTCAGAGAAAATGCACTGTCACCAATAGCTGCAACCCCCTCCGGAACAGTCATATTCCGCAGCTGTGAACACATTGCAAATGCACGGCTTCCGATTGCAGAAATGGTTTCAGGCATCTCAACAGTTTTCAGATTCTTGCAGCCGTAAAAACCGTATTGTCCAATGGAATAATACCCCTCCGGCACGACGACTTTTTCCAGGGAATAACAGCCGTAAAATGCACCGTTTTTATCGATGTCAAAAATACTATCCTCATTCACTGTCACATCTGCCACTGCTGTAACAGGCTTACCGTCCAGTTCCGCAGGCAGCTCATAAACGGTTTCTGCAAAATCATCCGTATGCCCGATGATTTCCGCATGTTTCTCGTAGACACAAAACAGGATGCCGTCTTTTTCTTCCTTTTCCTTCACCACTTTGGTATCCCCTGCATAGGGGTTTTCAGCCGGTTCCTTTCTGGTATAGCTCAGATAAACGCCATCATCCGTTTTCGGTGTATTGATTTCATCCTCTGTCAAAGGTTCGATGTTCTCCCACAAACCTGTTTCCGTCTCCTGCTTCTGTCCGCAGGCAGCCAGACTGCCGCAGCACAGAAAAGCTGCTGTCAGCGCACATATTCCTCGATTGATGCTTTTCATTTTGCCTCCTGTGACGGCTGCGTCACTGATTCTTTTTTCTTCTTTGAAGTGTTATAACGATTCATGGCAAGATCTGTCTGGTGATTCATCATCAGCTCAATGGCACCGCAGACCGCCTTTGCGGATTCCTGCAAAGTATCCAGTTCCTCAGGAGAAAAAGCTGACAGCACCCACGCAGCAAGATCATAATCCTTGTGCGGCTTCTGACCGATGCCCACACGGATTCTGGGGAATGTATCCGCCCCGGAAAGATAGATGATATTCTTGATGCCGTTGTGACCGCCGTCACTGCCCTTCCTGCGGATTCGCAAATCTCCCACAGCCAGATTGATGTCATCATAAATGACGATGACACGCTCCGGCGGAATCTGATAAAACTGCATGGCTTCTGTAACTGCCTGTCCGCTGAGATTCATAAAGGTATCCGGTTTCAGCAGAAGACAGCGTTTTCCATTACACTCTGCCATGGCGGTATTGGATTGAAACTGATGCTTTCCGAATCCGGCACCAATCTTCTCTGCAAAGGCATCCACCATGATAAACCCTGCATTATGTCGGGTATTACGGTATTTCTCACCGATATTGCCCAATCCCACAATCATCCACTCCGGTGGTCCGGTGACAGTGGTATTCTGGGATTCAATCTGTTTAAATAAATCAAAAATACTCACGAGGTTACTCCAGTCGTTTCATTAAAAATTGCCTTGATACATGCATTGTTGGGGGTATAGTCAATCCCCAGTATGGAACGGATATTCTCATCTGTCAGGTCATACCACTGACTGCCTACTTCAACGAAGGATACCCCTTCATCTGCGTATACCACATAATCCATCTGGGCATCAGACCATTTCGGGCCCTCCAACGCGGCCAATCCTGCATACCGCACTACAACAGTAAAATCGCTCACCTGCTGGGGCGTTTCCAGATGAATGGTGTGATAACCGGGGAAGCGGTACTCTGCCCCCTGGGCATACAGCAGTGTGCCCAGCTGTCCGTCATGAATTTCTACGGTCAGACGCTGATTCATGCCGGATGTATATGTGCCGATATCCGTCAATGTACCCGTATAATGGAACACATTGGCCAAGGCGGTTTCATCACCCACCTGAATTTTCTTCTCCTTGCCCATATCAAAACTGCACACCGTTCCGTGCATACCCGAAAGCGAATAACTCAGGCAGTTCTTCAGGGGTGTATCATAGGACATCCAGTAATAGGCATAGTTTTCAGAACGGCTGTCCTGCAAAAGCCATGCACCATCCTGAGTGGCAGGCACAGAAAAATAGTCCTTCGGGAAATGGTCATCCCAGCCTATAATGACAACAGAATGGTCATAATCCGCTTCCTCAGCATCCGGGAAATTCATTGTGCGATATGCGCCGCAGATTTTTTTCTTTTTATTGTCATCCGGCACATCCACGTTGAGTGCACCTCTGATTTTGAGTTCTGACTGAATGGTGGCCCTGTCACAATCATTATAATTATTTGCCTCAGTGAGAATATAGCCATTATAGCCGTTGGACATGGATTTTACAAGCATCCAGCCCCAGCCGCCAATATTTACGGCAGAGGCCTCCCCCTTCAGCATATAGCCTTCCTTCTTGAATTTGCGGTATACAGAATCCAACAGCATAAAGGGATCCACTTTCATAGGACTGCCTGTGGAACGAAGATGCTCTGACTCCATTGCAGAAGAGGCTGCCACAACCCAGCAAGTGCCGCCTTCCTGTATCTTAATATCCGGTGCACCGCCGTTTTCCGCCAAAGAATAATATCCCTCTGTACCGTGGACATAGCCATAGGGGTCCTGCGGCGCTGTGGTTGTGGTTTCTGCTGTTGCCGCAGTAGTAATTTCTGCGGCAGAAAGCTCCGGCTCCTCACCAGGACGGGGAATCTGAAGCACACGATATGCGGCGTACACCGCACCCGCCGCAAGCAGACAGCCTGCAACAGACATAATGATTTTTCCGCTCATAATTTCACTCCGTGGGGAATATGTTTCTCAAACCATACCAATTCGGTGAAGCCGGCGGATTTCGCCATTTCTTCCAGCTTCGCCACGCCGCTGCCGAGATATTTCGTGTCATGGGCATCTGTGGAAATGGTCAGCATTCTACCTCCCATTTTCCGATACCTGCACAGCATTTCATATCCGGGATCCGTAAACGGCTCTGCATATTTCAGCCCGGAACCATTGAGCTCCAATGCTTTTTCCTTCTTTATCAAGGTTTGAAAAATCTCATCAATCAGTTCCAGATGAGGTGTCAGGTCATACGCTGCACGATTTGGCAGATAGCGCAAACCGTAGGTCAGATGCGCCAGAATATCATAGCAGTCTGTTTCTGCAGTACGAAGAACCTCCGCAAAATACGCATCAACAAGCTTCGGAATATTCTCTTTGCTGTAATCCAGGAAAAAGAAATCCTCCCTCTGAGGCAACTCATGAACAGAACCAATAATCAAATCAACACGTTCATCCCGATACAGCATACGGGATTTTTCAATATCCTGTGGAATCTGGCCAATCTCCGCACCACACAGAATGCGCAGGGATGGATGCGCCTGCTGTGCCAGCACCGTTTCCGAAACAGAACCCTCAAAAACGCCGCAGCCATTGTAGGAAAACATTTCTGATTCCACAGCATGATAATACGCAGCAGGATAGAAACGATTGATTTCCACATGGTCCGTAATTGCCATATACTGCAGACCCATTGCCTCTGCAGCGATTGCACGCTCTTCCACTGTCTGTGCTTCCGCATCCGGGGAATGGTGCGTGTGCGTATGCAAATCCATTATCATAATCATCGCTCCAGTCATATTTCATACATAGTTATTATAGCATAGTATTCTGTATTTTGCAAGTCCTTATCAGGAATAAGCCCTATAATTCATAAAAAAAAACGCTGCATACTTTCGTACACAGCGTTTTTTGTTCCAATCAGTTGGAAATTAGCCAAGCTCTGCGAAGTACTTAATAGTACGAACCATCTGGCTGGTGTAGGAGTTCTCGTTGTCATACCAAGAAACAACCTGAACCTCGTACAGACCCTCACCGATCTCTGCAACCATTGTCTGAGTTGCATCGAACAGAGAACCATAGGTCATGCCGATAACATCAGAAGAAACAATCTGATCCTCGTTGTAGCCGAAGGAAGCAGAAGAAGCAGCCTTCATAGCAGCGTTGATGCCGTCCTTTGTGATGTTCTGGCCCTTAACAACAGCGGTCAGAATTGTGGTGGAACCTGTCGGAACCGGAACACGCTGTGCGGAACCGATGAGCTTGCCGTTCAGTTCCGGAATAACCAGGCCGATTGCCTTTGCAGCACCGGTGGAATTCGGAACGATGTTAGCAGCACCAGCACGTGCACGACGGAGATCGCCCTTACGGTGCGGACCATCGAGGATCATCTGGTCGCCGGTGTAAGCGTGAATGGTGCTCATGATACCGGACTGGATCGGAGCATAGTCATTCAGAGCCTTTGCCATCGGAGCGAGGCAGTTGGTTGTGCAGGAAGCAGCAGAGATGATCTTGTCATCAGCTGTCAGTGTCTTCTCGTTAACGGAGAATACAACTGTGGGCAGATCGTTACCAGCCGGAGCAGAGATAACAACCTTCTTAGCACCTGCATCGATGTGAGCCTGGGACTTCTCCTTGGAGCAGTAGAAGCCTGTGCACTCCAGAACAACGTCAACACCGATCTCACCCCAAGGCAACTCAGCAGCGTTTGCCTTAGCGTAGATGGTCAGAGTCTTGCCGTCTACAGTGATTGTGCCAGCCTCGTCATCAGCTGTAACTGTGTGCAGGCCTTCGCCCATCTTGCCACAGTAACCGCCCTGAGCGGTATCGTACTTCAGAAGATGTGCGAGCATGGAAGGCTTTGTCAGGTCGTTGATAGCAACAACATCATAGCCCTCTGCACCAAACATCTGGCGGAAAGCCAGACGGCCGATACGGCCAAAACCATTAATAGCAACTTTAACAGACATTGGATTTACCTCCTAAATTTTGATACTTATATTTTACACCATTTTTGAAAAAAAAGCAAGCACTTTATAAAAAAAAACGGCACAAAAAGCAAAAACAAACACTTTCGTTATTTTTGCATAGCAATCACAATAAGTTTTGTATATTCTGACAAAAATGAAATCTTCAAGAGTATCATTCCAAATGAACCTTTTGCACCTGTTTTTCAGATTGTGTCTTTATTTCATTTTGCACAACAAATCCGCATCTCTTTTGTGCATTTCCACCTTCACAAATTGTTCATTTTTCTATTGACAATTCAAATGGAATATGGTATACTATAAACGGTAGAGAATCGATTGTTACATATTGCCGAAATGTCCGGATTCCAGCGTTTTTTCGGCATAGTACATAATCAATTAAATAATGCGCCGATCACGCATTGTATTGTAGAGAGGTATTATCAATGAAAACAAATCATCAGAGAGGCCGTGTTTCCGGCTTTACGTTACTGGAAATGATGGTGGTCATCGCCATCGTCGGTATTCTTTCCGCTGTTATGGTGCCTACAATTATGGGCTACCAGAGAAACAGCCGTCTTAATTCCGAGAACGCAAATGCAAAGATTCTGTTCAATTCCCTGCAGACCGTAATTCAGGAATACGAATTTCTGGACCGCAATGAGGCAGGCACATCTGACTTCTATGGTACTGGCGCTGTAAAGCAGGGCACAATTCTGATTCGCTGCCAGGATGGCCGTATTACAGAATTCACAAACAGCAGCCACACAGACAGCAGTACACCGCCCACACCTGCTTCCATCACCGGTACAGACTGCCGCACAGATGCTGCTGCTACAATCAACGCTCGTATGAGCCGTCTGTTCCCGGATTACACGAATGTTAACTGGGTTGCATTTGTGAAAGACTACTCCGTTCGTGGCGTGCTGAGTGCAGAAACCATGACAACCGACTACATCGGCGGTTATCCGCTGAAGGCAACAGAGCGAGGACAGGCCAGCCCAAGTTGTGTTGTCTCTTCCATCGGTGCAGTTACTCGTGCAGATATGGTGAACTACTGCAAGGACAGCTGGAACGGCGAAAACCCGGAAGCATGGTAATATGAATCGAAAAAGAATAGCAAAAGAAAGCCGGAGCAAAGTCTCCGGCTTTTTGATAATCTAAACTCATGTATTTGAAAGGAGAGTATCATGAATCAGACTACAAAACCAACTGCACTGCTTTTAAGCGGCGGAGGCGCAAAGGGGGCTTTTCAGATTGGCGCATGGAAAGCACTGGAAGAAGCACATCTCCTGGAGGATATCCAGATGGTCTGCGGCTGTTCTGTGGGTGCGCTGAATGCCGTTCTTTTCGCACTTGGCGACTGGAAAAAAGCAAAGGCTATATGGGATGAAATCAAGCCCTCCGACCTTCTGTCAAAAGGCTCCGACGGTGTATTTTTCTCCCGTGAAGGCCTTATTCGGGTGATTGATTCCCTGCCTTTGAGTCAGCTTCGTTTTTCCAAGATTCGTGTCATTGTCAGTATTCACGATATCGCCAATAACCAGCCGCAGTTCGTGGAATTGAATGGCCTGCCCAATGATGAAATCAAAACGCTGCTGCTGAGTTCCTCTGCGATTCCAAAGATATTTGCGCCCGAATATTACCATAACAAGCAATATCTGGATGGCGGTGTCACACCTGAAGGGGATCTCTGCCTGACACCTGCATATCAGAATGGACACCGCAATATTCTGATTGTGTCGCTGCGTCCGAAGCTGTCAATTTATGGCGGCTCCAGCTACGGCAACGGCAATCTGACACAGGAATATCCGGATGCAGATTTTCTTCTGATCAAGCCCCTGCGTCCCATGGGAAATCTGCTGACAGGAACACTGAATTTTGCACCTATGCGCATTCAGGAACGCATTGAGCAGGGCTATTCTGACACACAGAAACTCTTATCCGAGAATGGCGGCGCACCCCAAAATCCGGAAGAAATCAATGCACTTCTGGTTCAGAAAATGAAGCAGCTGTTCCCCACAGGAGATTTGCTTTCCGCATTTTTGCAGATCTACAGTGACCAGTTTGCCCCGAATATTTCTTTCCCCACTCTGGGCGGCAGCATCTGGTATGATAATATTTTTGAGGTTGACGGCTGGAAAATGCAGCAGCACAGAACTCCCGGCCTGCAGTCCCACTACCGCATTCTCAATCCTGCAAACGTGAGAAAAGCCTGGTTTTTGGAACCCAGCAAATTTTTAAGTTTCCTGGAAAAATACGAATCTTCCCGAGGTTAATCAGAAGGCACAGCACAGCCTGTCGGTTTTCTTTCCTCGCTCTATATGAAACAAAAACGTTCAGCTCCCCATAGGGAACTGAACGTTTTTCTTATTCAGCAGCTTCATCAGAAGCTTCATCAGCAGTATTTTCTGCCTGCGGCTCATCATCCGATACGATGACGAAGTCGGATGCTCTCCAGGTGTTGCCCACCTTTACAAGTGTCCATCTGACGGTACCCACATAATCGTTGACAACGTTCTTTGTCAGCTGAAGCTCAAAATGAGATTCACAAGTGCAGACATCTGCGGAGTACATCTTGAAGTGGTCAATCTGCAGCACCTTGTCCACACGCTCTGTGTAAGGATTATTCCAGGAAACATCCTGTACGATGGAGTGCAGTGTCTTGTATGCATTACTGCCGTTAATCAGATACTGATCCACAATATTCAGATTGTTCCAGGTCGCTTCATCCTTGTTAATCATGTAGTTGATATATGCCTTTGTCAGATCATCAGCACGTGTCTTCAGATCATCCTCGGGAACAGAATCCTTCGGAACAAACACATACTTCTGGTGTGTTTCTGATTCACCGGGTCTGGATTCCGGAAGCAGTTCATTGCCATTGGAATCATATGCCTTCACTTCAGGAGAAACATACAGACCTGTAATTTTTGTACGCTGGCCAACAACCTGATCCACGCTGCCAAGTACAGCATCATCCAGAACGATATTGGAATCTGCCTGCTTGAATTCACCTGCATCTACTGCCTTGCCGTTAATCATTGCGGAAGCACCCTCCGGCAAAGTCAGCTCCAGATCATACTCCGGAACAGTGTTTACTTCAATCAGAGACACGGGATTCTCGGCCTTCCAGATGGGGAAATCAAATTTATCGGTTCCGCCGACTCTGGTAAGCGCAACTGTTGCAATAGCCGCATTCTTGTAGCGAATGAAGTATACAGGATGCTCCTCTGTGAATTCATCGTTTTTCTTAGACCATGTATAGTTTCCGTCTGAAGAAGCATCAATTGCAAGTGTCGCAGCAATGGTCTCCTGTGTTTCATACGCATTCACAGGAAGCTCCTCCACCTTCTGGCGAATCATATCACTGTAGAAGCCCGTGTTCAGATGTGTCACATAGCCGTCAATGGTATACTGCGGCAGAGATGATTCATATTCGCCCAGATAGAGATGCAGACGATGCATGCCAAACATAATGGCAAGAATGAAGATGATGATATACAACGCCATGCCCACACGCCATGCGGAGGTTTTACGTCTTGCGGCTGCCTTTCCGCTTCTGCGTGGCTGCTTTTCTTCAGTCATAATCGGCACGGGAGGCTTCTCTGCAGGTCTGCGGTTCACATTCTGTCTTCTTTCCGGCTCCTGAGGCATTCTTGTTCTGGTGGGAGCACTGCCCTGGCCATTGGGAACAGGTCTTCTGTTGGATGCTGCACCATTCAGCTTCGTTCTTCCCTGATCCGGATTCTGGTTTCTGCGCATGCTGTTCTCACGATTGACTGCAGAACGAGCTGCTCTCTCCTCCGGGGAGCGGAGATCATTGTTTCTTCTCTGTGCCTCACTGATCTGGCCCTCCGTTCTGGGGGCACGCACAGCTGCGGGGCGAGGTCTGCGGGGTGCAGAATCCTGTGCCTGACTGCGTGGCCGCTCCGCTGCAGCATTCTCCTCGCTGCGGCGTCTTGCAGGCTTCTGGCTCACTTCACGAAGGATGGCATCCAGTGCTGCATCTTCCTCTGCCTTTGTCATTTTATTCTTATTTTCATTCGGCATGTGATTCGCTCCTTTCAGTTTTCCGGAGCTACAAGCCAGCAGCTCGGCATTTTTCTCGGTCCATAAAGGGAGGAACATGTTGTAATCAGTTCATTCTCATAAATCATCATGGAAGAGCTGCCGCCGTCCAGGTTTGCGGCATTGACTGCACCATGCTGCAGCATAATGGAAATCAGGTCGTCATAGGTTGCGCCCAGAGAAGTTGCCTGACGGCCGTCAATAACAAGAATCAGAACAGTACCGTCTGCGGTCTGGCCGATGGCGGAACGGGGATTGAAGCCGCCGCCCAGAGATCCTGCTTCATTCTGTGCCGTGCCGTTGACAATCAGAACAGGGCCGAAGCAGACAGCATCACGGATGCCTGCGTCAACAGCCTGCTGACCGGTCATTTTACCAACATGAAGAATGTTGTTGTTATCGAATCCGATGATTTCATATTCTGTTGTCATGCTGCCCCAGCGCACTTCGCCCTGAGATACCACCATGCCAAGGGGTGTACCGCCGTTGCCGACGCCGTTCAAATCCTCAAAGCCGCCTGCGTTGATACCTGCCAGTGCGCCGTACTCTGCAACCATGTCTGCGACACGCTTGCCCTCAAATCCAGCGCCGTACTGACCGGAAATGCCCACATATACACGGGACGGATCAGAAATTTTCATCAGCTTGCCCTTAAAGGTACTGCCGGAAACCTCAATGATTTCAGTCTGTTTGCGTTCACCGGACTGCTGAGCGCCATCGCTGACTGACTGTGCAGAAATCTGAACCAGTTCCGGATTGGTGACTTCATCTGTCTGAGTCTCACGGAAGGAACCAAGATACTCTGTGATTTCTTCCTCTGTATAGAACCAGTCAGCCAGGAAGCCGATTGCACTGGTCTCCTTCACGGAGCAGACAAACAGCTTTTTCGCAGAGGGAGAAGGTCCCTTTGCAATTACCAGCATCATCATCAGCAAGCCGACTACAAGCAGAACGATTGTAGTCAGAAGAACAATCAATGCCCGGCAAATGATTGTACCGACAGTTAGACGTTTACGAGCATGCGCCATTTTTTTTACCTTCCTTATTCTACAATTTTGAACATCTGCAAAATGGTATACTTTCGCATTGTTCACTCATATTCTATTTTACCGCAATTTGAACGAAAATGCAAGTGTTATTTTAAATTTGGGACAAGTTTTGCATTGCGGCAATATTCCATTTGTTTTTTTGTACAACTTGCCGTATGCTGATTTCTGATATACAGCAGAAAAAGGAGAGAAGCATTTTATCTGCTTCTCCCCTCGGTTATCCATATTTCTTTCGTGAAAGGATTTCTTCCAGCATCACCGTATAGCTGTCATACCTGCTTGCAGAAATCATCCCCTCATGCACCGCTTCCCGTATGGTGCAATCCGGTTCCCGCAGATGCCTGCAGTCGGAGTATCGGCAGTTTTTTTGGCAGTCCCTGATTTCGGGAAAACAGTCCGCCAGTTCATCTGCTTCAATGGAGGCATAGGCCTCCGTCTCAAAGGTGGAAAAGCCCGGTGTATCCGCCACCCTGCCGCCGTTCTCCAGTGTATACAGGGATGTGGTGCGGGTGGTGTGTCTGCCTCTTCCCAGTTTCCTGCTGATATCTGCGGTTTCCAGATTCAGCCGTGGGTCAATGGTATTCAGCAGCGTGGATTTGCCAACACCGGAGTTTCCGGTAAATGCGCTGACTTTCCCTTCCAATGCCTGATAAACCGCCTGGACGGTCTCCTGCTTCTGATAATCCACAAAATAAACCGCATAGCCTGAGCGGTTATAATGTGCAGCAAAGGATGTCACATCCGCCAGATCTGTTTTGGTAAATACCAGAACAGGCTTAATTTTTTTGTACTCGCAAACCGCCATAAATCTATCCAGCAATTGGAGATTCGGCGCAGGATCACATGCAGAGACCACAAAAACCAGCTGGTCCAGATTAGCAAGAGGCGGACGAATCAGCATATTCTTTCGGGGCAGGATATCATTGATGACCTCATCTTCAAATACAACAAGGTCACCTGCACAGGGGGAAATCCCCTGCTTGCGGAAAATACCCCTCGCTTTACATGCATATATGCCAGTGGAGGACTCTACTGTGTAAAGTCCTCCAACTGCTTTTGTAATAATACCTTCCATCAGCCGTCGTTCTCGCCGCCCTCTGCAGAAGGATCCTGATTCGCTTCCGTCTGCTGAGGAGCAGTTGTCTGCGGAACAGCCTCTGTCTGCTGGGGAGCAGTTGTCTGTACTGCACCGCCGCCCAGAGCACCAACTGCCTGGAATGCTGCTGTAATATCGCCGCTCATCATCTGAGAGGAAGCGGTCTTGAAGTCAACACGGTAAGAACCGATTGTGGCTTCTGCACCGGTCTGATCATTGACAAGGATTGCAACCATGTCAGAAATATCTGTTCCTTCCACAGTCAGGGAAGTGATGCCTGCTGCGTACTCCGGATTGAATGTACTACCGACATCCTTTGCAATACCACCCTCGTACATCACGATATGGAACATACCGGATGCATTTGCAGGAATGGTGAAGGAGATACGAACCGGCTGATCCTTCTGCTTTCCGGTGGAAACATCCAGTTCAATAACGGAATCCTCAGAAACCTCTTCGCCAACCTTGACATTCTGCTTCAGAACAGTGCCCTCCGGTGTAGAGTCATCCACTTCATTCTTTGCCAGAACAAGGCCCATGCCTTCTGCAGTGGTTCTTGCCAGATCCCATGTCATGCCAACGAAGTTCGGTACCGGAACAGTGTTCTTGTTCTTACCCAAGGATACAGTGACTCGGACATAGGTACCGGGCTCCAGTTCAATCGGACCGACAGGGTCAGTGGAGATGACCTTGCCCTCCGGAATTTCATCGCTGTACTTGGAACGCTTATCCACATACAGATTATTGGACTGAATCTGGTTCTTTGCTGTTTCAAAGTCCCAGCCGGAAACATCAGGGAGCTGAACCTTCTTGGAGCCAAGAGAAACTTTTACGTTTACGGTGTCGCCCTTTGCAACAGGGTCACCTTCCGGAATATCCTGGTCAAAAATCTTATCATGGTCATACTCGGAATACTCACGGCTCTCTACCACAATCTGAATCTGGTCGCCGTACTGCAGCTTTGCCTCTTCGTAGTCCATGCCAATCAGACCCGGCATTCTCATTTCCAGATTTCTGTTTGCACTGGTATTACCCTTAATCATATCCCAGATAGCTGTGGTAAACAGCACGCCTGCAACCAGAATCACAACGATGATAACAGCACTCAGTACCGGAATAAAGAGGGATTTGCTCTCCTCCTCGTAATCGTCGTCATCTTCTTCCTCATCATAGAATCTGTCGCTGCCCTCATAGGCTTCATCTTCGTAGTACTGCTGTTCGTCATCATAGAAATCAGCATCATTCAGCATCTCATCCTGCATATCCGGCTCCTGTGCATCCACAGGCTCTCCGCCGAACAGCTCCGGATAATAACCGAATACGCCCTCCGGATTCTCCTTGAACAGCTTCAGATCCTCTGTCATCTCACGGACATTCTGATAACGGTCTTCCGGATTCTTCTCCATTGCCTTCAGAATAATCTCTTCCAGGCCAATCTGAATATCGGGATTGATGGTATCCGGCAGCGGTACCTGCTGCTGCATATGCATCACTGCAATGCTTACAGGGTTATCGGAATCAAAGGGTTTCTTGCCTGTCAGCATCTCATAGAGCATTACGCCCACAGAGTAGATATCGCTCTTTGCGTCTGTGTCGCCGCCTCTTGCCTGCTCCGGGCTGATGTAGTGGACAGTACCGATCGCCTTGTCAGTGCCGGTCTTGCCGTCCTCACGGGCGAATTTAGCAATGCCGAAGTCCATGACCTTGATGGTGCCGTCACGGAGCATCATAATATTCTGGGGCTTGATGTCACGGTGTACAATGCCCTTGCTGTGTGCGTGCTGCAGTGCACGGAGAATCTGGGTGATGAAGTGGACAGCATCCTTCCAGCTCAGCTGACCTTCCTGCTCCATATACTCATTCAGTGTGAAGCCGTCAATATACTCCATGACGATGAACTGAATGCGCTCTGAAAAGCCGACATCGAACACCTTCACGATATTCGGATGATTCAGCACTGCAATCGCTTTAGATTCATTGCGGAATCTGCGCAGGAACTCCTCGTTCTCTGCAAATTCCTTTTTCAGAATCTTAACGGCTACGGTCTTGTTATCCACAACGTCTGTTGCACGATACACATCCGCCATGCCGCCTTCCCCAATGCGCTCCGTAATTTCATAGCGCCCGTCGAGTTTCTTGCCGATGTTTTTGTCTTGATTTTTATCCATCTCGAACCTCCGTGCCGGTAGTCTCCGGCGTATTCATTTCTCAAGGAACCGTTCGGCCCCTATTATTGTATATTCCTGATATGAAAAGCTCATATCATTGTCAGACTGAAGGATTATTCGTTTGCTATGAGTATCACTGAAATATTGTCAGCACCGCCGTTGGCATTGGCCTCATCCACACAGATTTCGGGGTACTGCTCCGGCTTTGACTGCCGTGTCAGCTCTGCCAGTCTTTTCTCCGGAATCATGCCGTAAAGTCCGTCAGAACACAGCATCACTCTGTCTCCAGGACACAGCGGAATGATTCCTGTATCAGAAAGCACTCTGCTGGAAACGCCCACAGCACGCATAAGCTCATTTCTTCTTGCATGAGTAGCACGCTCCTCTGCACGAATCACACCCTGCTCATACAACAGCTGCACAACGGTATGGTCCGTGGTCAGCTGTGAAAAACTGCCGTCCGCAGACGAAAGGTAGGCTCTGGAATCACCGATATTCACCAGGCAAAGGGTATCATCCCGCACATATGCAGCAACCAGTGTGGTTCCCATACGGGAATACAGCCGATTGCGGCAGGCAGTCTGATAAACCTTCTGATTGGCTTCTGCTGCACTCTGCTGCAAAAGTTCACAGATTTCTTCCGGAGTCATGGTTTCAGAATACTCTGCACTGAAACGTTCTTCAGCTGCCGCTGCTGCAATTTTGCTTGCCACAGCGCCATCCTGCATTCCGCCCATGCCATCGCAGACAATGGCAAAGACGCCATCCCGAAACTGCATTGCCCGAATGGTATCCTGGTTTTCAGTACGGCATTTTCCGATATCACATCCCAGAAATGCTTTCATTGCCTTTCACCACGCCTTCTGTTAATTCAATGGAATCACGACGAAGCTGTCCGCAGGCTGCTTTGATGTCATCTCCCAGCGTACGGCGAACCGTTGCGTTGATGCCCTCCTGTTCCAGCTTCTTTTTGAATGCCGCCGCCTGCCCAGCCTGAAAGCCGGTATCTGCCACGGTATTCACGGGGATTAAATTCACATGCGGCCGCTGTCCGGGGAAAACCGGACGCAATAATTTACCCAGCTGTACCGCCGCAGCAGCGGAATCATTTTCTCCTGCAATCACGGCGTACTCAAAGGTCACTCTCCGCCCTGTAGTACGATAGTAGCTGCCGCAGGCCTTCATCAGCTCTGCCAGCGGATATCGTCTGTTTACCGGCATCAGTGCATCACGCACCTTATCATCTGCCGCATGCAAAGAAACAGAAAGCGTCAGGGGCAATTTTTCCTCTGCCAGACGATTGATCAGCGGCACCAGTCCGCAGGTGGAAAGGGTCACATGCCGCAGGCTCAGATTTCTGCCGTCCTTATCGGATATCATGCGCAGAAACTGCATCACATTATCATAATTATCCAGCGGTTCACCAATCCCCATCAGCACGATACTGCTGATGCGCCGGTCCTCCGCATATCCCTGATCTGCGCCGTAAATCTGACCAAGCATTTCCGAAGCTGTGAGGTTACGGACAAAGCCAAGCGGTGCCGAAGCACAGAACTTGCAGCCCATCTTACAGCCCACCTGTGTCGAGATACAGGCAGATATTCCATGATGATAAACCATACGAACTGTCTCAATACAGTTTCCATCAGAAAGCATATATAGATATTTTACAGTATCATCCACACAAGAATCAAGCTTTTGGCAAATCTTTGGCAGATTTACACAAAACCGTTCTTGCAGTTCCGCTTGAAATTGTTTAGATAATTCTGTCATTTTCGTAAAGTCAAATACTCTTTTCACATGCAGCTGGCGAAAAATCTGTTTTGCACGAAAAGCAGGCGCACCGATTTTTTTCAGCTCTGCCGCAAGTTCTGTCTGTGAGAGTCCCAGAATATCCACTTTTTGCTGCTCCATCCTGCCGCTCCCTTCTATCAGATCTGCCGCCGCATCTTCGCAAGAAAGAATCCGTCACTATTCAGCATATGAGGAAATAGTGTGGTCATCTCTCTGCCGTATGCAGCAAGTGCAGGCAGATTCTGCCATGGTTTCTCAATAACAAATTCAGGATGAGAAGCCAGAAACCGCTGTACCACTTCTTCATTTTCCCGTTTCAGAATGGTACAGGTCGAATAAACCAGCACGCCGCCCGGTTTCACTGCCTTTGCGGCCGCTTCCAGAATGGCAGACTGTATTTCCGGCAGTCCCTCTGTTTCCTGCAATGCTTTATAGCGTATCTCCGGTTTCCGGCGAATCACGCCATATCCGGAACAGGGCACATCGCATAGCACACGGTCCGCCAACGGCTTTTCTGTGCTGCGTGCATCTCCCACCTGTGCTGTGATACATGTCAGCTTCAGGCTTTCTGCACCCTTTTTAATCAGGTTCACACGATTTTCATGCAGATCATAGGCATAAACACTGCCTTGATTCTGCATCATCTCTGCAATGGTAAAGGTCTTTCCGCCGGGGGCTGCACAAACATCCAGGACGGTTTCGCCAGGCTGTGCATCCAGGGCAAGACAGCAAAGCTGTGAAGCAAGATCCTGCACATGCATCCGCTGTCCCAGTGTTTTCGCTTCTCCGTGTGCGCCTCGTTTCAGACGATATGCTTCCGTCACGGCTTCCACCGGCTCCGCATCAGTTTCTTCCAAAAATGCAGATGTCTGTTCCGCCAGAGGATTTCTGCGCACATAAATCGGCGGAACCTCCAGGGCATTCTCCAGAAATGCAGCAACGGTTGCTTCGTCATAGTCCTTTTGAAGCTGTACAATCAATTCCATCGGCACGGAATACCGCACAGATAAGGCTTCCGCCCCATTCTGCGGCACAGGAATCTCTTTTCCGTCACGGATAAAGCTGCGCAAAATGGCATTAACCATGCCGGAAGCACTGGTTTTCCGCAGTTTCTTGGTAATCTCTGTCCACAGATTTACCACCGCAGATTCCGGTGTATGAAGATACAGCAATTCGTACATACCGCACCGCAGTACATACCGCACCTGCAAATCCAACTGCTGAATACCACGCTTTGCATACTTTGCAATGCAGGTATCCAGTGTAATCCGCCGCTCTGTAACGCCCTGAAAAACGGCAGTACATAAAGCCGCATCCTTCGGTTCGGAGTCCTTCAGTGCATGATTCAGTGCCAGATTGCCGTAGGAATTGGTTTCCTCTGCACGAATTAATGTGCGCACACACAACAGCCGTACTGACAAACCGTTCATCTGCTGTGATTCTCTGCTTTGATTCATGTCACGCCTCCGTCCCTTTTATTTTACTTCGCTTCCTCTGCTGTTTCCGCAGATACAAAACAATCTGCTTCGCTGAGTCGTGAGCCATTCATAAATGTCTGTGCATCCAGGGGCTTGCCGCCCTCTGCCTGCAAATACAGCAGCTGCACTACTTTCCCGTCTCCGCACACAACGCCAAAGGTCTTTTTGCTCAGTATTTTTACAGTTCCTGCCGGGGCATCCGAGGTCACGCCCTCTGCCATGCAGGAACGATAGATTTTCACACGCTTGCCCTTCAGCACCGCATAGCCTGTGATGCCGCGGATTGTACGGTCAACAGTTTCTGCAGCCGCAGAAAAATCCAGCGCAGACATCTCTTTCGTAATTTTCTCTGCATAACATGCCTGTGCATCATCCTGCTTCACGGGACGAAGTCCCCCCTGCTGCAAAAGTTCCAGTGTTTCATGAATCACCCGGGCTGACATGGCAGACAGCCGGTCATGCAGGGAATCCGCAGTTTCCTCTTCCGTCATCTGTGTTTTCAATGTGTACAGCATATCACCTGTATCCAGTCCCTCCGCCATCTGCATGGCAGTCACACCGGATTCTGTATCTCCTGAAAGCACTGCACGCTGAATCGGTGCAGCACCTCTCCACCTTGGCAGCAGAGATGCATGAAGATTGATGCAGCCGTGCTTCGGCAATGTGAGAATTTCCTTCGGCAGAATCTGACCGTATGCGATTACCACAATCAGATCCGGCTGTAATTCCTGCAGCACATTCCGGGCGGCTTCCGCATCCTCCCCTTTGCGCAGAGAAAGGGGCTGATACACCGGAAGTCCAAGCTCCATCGCCTTCTGTTTCACGGGTGTGGGCATCATTTTCCTGCCTCTGCCCCGTGCCTTATCAGGCTGAGTAAACACTGCCTGCACCTCATGCCCGTCTGCATGAAGCTGTTCCAGTGTGGGAACAGAAAAATCAGGTGTTCCCATAAACACAATTTTCATTTTATGATATTACTCCTGTTCCGGCTTCACAAATTCTTCCACAAGCTCCAGGAACAAATGACCATCCAGATGGTCATTCTCATGGCATGCACAGCGTGCGCCCAGATCCTTCAGCTTCATTTCATATTGCTGGCCGTTTCTGTCATATGCACGAAGCACGACCTGCTTCGGACGTGTCACAATGCCCCAGGTATTAGGCACAGACAGACAACCCTCTGTGTCCCGCACCTTACCGGAGGTTTTCACAATCTCCGGGTTGATTGCCTCGATGACGGTATCATCCTCATCCAGCATCATGATAAACACTCTGCGCAGAATGCCTACCTGTGGTGCCGCCAGTCCAACACCCCCTGATTGTTTCAGGGTGTCAATCATATCATCCAGAAGCTGTGCAAGCTTATCATCAAATTTTTCAACAGGGCGGCAAACCTTTGCCAATACCGGGTCGCCCTCTTTTACAATATTACGAATTGCCATTGCAATCTCCTCTCTGTCAGGTTGTCATCGCATTTATTTCGGAAGAAATGTCTCAGGTGGTGTCACAACAACGGACCCATCCGGATTGCGCATCACGGTCAATCCGCCGGAAGCTCCATAACCATCCGACTCGTTCATCGCAAGATAATTTACACCTGTAATAATATCAACCAGTATTCTAAGTCTTACGGGATGTTTTTGTGCGTATACTTCAATAAATCTGGGTTGTTTGTTTGATTTTAAAGCCATTTCTGTTTTCCTCTCTGAATCTGTGTCATAATGAATCAAGTATGCCTTAAAACTGATTTATACACCGCAATCGCCATTCATATCTGCATAAACAGAAACGCCGGAAAACGCCTTGTCTGCATATGCTTTCTCCAGAAGACTGCGAATCAAGGCACGCATTTTTTCTGTATTTTTGCACTTAATCAGAATCCGTCTGCGGAATTTGCCGTTCAGTCTGCCGTAGCCTGCATCCACAGGACCAAGTACACGAAGCGGCAGACGAAACTGCTGCTGCTGTACCGCTGCCTGCAAAATCGCAATAAACCGTTCTGATGATGCACGCACCTGCTCTTCCCAGACACCGGAAAAACCTATCACGCAGATATCGCAGACCGGGGGATACATCATGGCTCGGCGAAGAGATAATTCCTCATTGTAAAAGCGGTTATAATCCTGTTCCGCTGCAAGGTGCAGCACATAGTGTTCCGGCATAAAGGTCTGCAAAATGGCCCTGCCGGGATTCCGGCCTCTGCCCCCTCTTCCCACCACCTGTGTCACAAGGGAAAAAGTACGCTCGTAGCTGCGGAAATCACCTGCAAAAAGTGCCTTGTCGATGGATACAACACCCACAAGCGTCACATTGGGAAAATCCAGTCCCTTGCCGATCATCTGGGTACCGCAAAGGATATCATATTCCTGATTGGCAAAGGCACGGAAGCCGTTTTCATAGGCAGAACGTGTCATGGTGGTATCCGCATCCATGCGGAGAATCCTTGCATCGGGAAGAAGTGCCTGAAGCTCCTCCTCCAGTTTCTGGGTACCGAAACCCATCTTCCGCATTTTTTCGCTGCCGCATTTCGGGCATTTTGCCTCCGGTGTCTGCACATGTCCGCAGTAATGACACATCAGGCTCTGATTGGGCTTATGAAATGTCAGGGGTACAGAACAATTCGGGCAAAACAAGGGCTCATAGCAGGATGTACATTGCAGCATCGTCTGATATCCACGGCGGTTCAGCAGCAGAATACTCTGCTCATGCCTTTGCAGGTTTTCATTCAATGCATTGGAAAGTGCGATAGAAAAAGGACTTCCGTTTCCGTTCATCCGTTCTTCGTTCATATCAATAATGGACACCGCAGGAAGCGGCGCACGATTATAACGCTCAGGCATCTGCAGAAGACGATATACACCCTTTTCAGCAAGGTACATGCTTTCCAGAGAAGGTGTCGCAGAAGCCAGCACAAGTGCCGCACCATGATATTTGGCACGCATTCTTGCAACCTCTGCCGCATGGTAGCGGGGAGACTGCTCAGATTTATAGGAATGCTCCCCTTCCTCATCCAGAATAATCAGACCGGGATTGGGCAGAGGTGCAAATACCGCACTGCGGGTTCCAATCACAATGGAAATCTCACCCCGGCGAATCAGTTTGTCTGTGTCAAACCGCTGCGCCAGAGATAATCCGCTATGAATCAAGGCAACCCGATTTCCGAACCGTGACTGAAAATACTGTACAATCTGGGGTGTCAGGGAAATTTCAGGAATCAGGAGCAAAGCCTGTCTTCCCCGTTCCAGTGTCAGGGCAATCAGCTGTTCAAAAACAGCAGTTTTTCCGCTGCCTGTTACACCATACAACAGAAAGGCAGCCGCATGGGCATCGCAGATTTCTTTTGCGACGGCATCATAGGCGGCCTGCTGCTGCGGAGATAACCTGGTATCCTTCGGTGAAACGGTCGCCTTGGCATCCCGTGGGACACGGAGCATTTCCGATGAAAAATACTCTGCTGCACCGGACTTCACCAGGTTTTTCACAACAGCTTCTGTTACACCTGCATAATAGGCGCATTCCTTTACTGACAGGGAAGCATGCTCCCGCAGTACATTGACTGCCTGCATCTGCTTTGCTGTTGGACGAAAAGCGGTTTCATCCTCACGAAAAGCGGGGCTGAGCCGCACCATTTTTGCAGTACAGTCATTTATGAGCTGTCTGCCCTCGGATACCGTGAGCAGACAGCCTTTTTTTAATAATGATTCCAGAATTTTCTGCTTCTCATCATCCACAGAACAGCGCAGAATGGCATCCCGCTCCTGGGCAGAATTCGCTTTCTGAAGCAGTGACAGAAAATTCTGCTCTTTTTGTGTCAGAGACACACCAAGAGGCGGGCTCAGCAGCACATAGCGTTCTTCCAGCCGAAGCTGCATCCCACCCGGCAGAACAGCACGCACCGCATCATACCAGGTACAGAAGGTATGTTCGTGAAGCCAGTTTACCATGGCTAGCAGTTCATCTGTGAGAACAGGCTCTTTATCCAGTAAAGCAGCGGCCGGTTTCAGGGGATAGCGCAAATCGGATTCCTTTGGTTCTGCATCCTTTTCCAGAACCATGGCAATGCGGCGGCGATTTCCCTTTCCAAAAGGAACGGCCACACGCATCCCCGGAACCACTTCCATATCCCAGACAGGATCCACCGCATAGCTGTACAGCTGATCATAGCCGAAGGCTGCTGCATCCAGTGCAACACGAATGACAGGTGACTGACCTGAAAGATCAAATCCGCTGCATTCCAACATCAACGCTCACTATTCAATTCCGGATCTACCAGCTTATACTTACCTGCTGCAAATTCATCCACAGCGGTTTTCACCGGGTTTTCCTCAAGAACAACCATCTTTACTGTTTTGTCATCCAGGCGGATTTTCTGATCGCCGTTCATTTTTGCACGCTTTTCTGCGGCTGCCTTTGCTTCTTCCTTCTCCTTGACATGCTGCTCTGCAATTTCTCTTGCACGCTTTGCAACACCGACAACGAGGGAATAATAACTTTCATTTTTGGAAATAATCTGATACATAGAAGGTCTGAGCATCATAGTCGTTCACTTATCCTTTCGCATTAAAAATCAAGCTTCACATTCGCAGAACGCAGGTGTTCAGCACGGATGACAGCAAGAAAGTCATCCACTGCGTCTTCCAGCGCATCATTCAAAATAATATAATCATATTTTTTTGCAAGTGGGAGTTCCTCCAGAGAACGTGCAATTCTCTTTTCGATGACTTCCTCCGTTTCCGTGCCGCGTTTATGCAGTCTTCTGCGCAATTCATCCACAGAAGGCGGAATGGTGAAAATGAGAATAGCATCTTCACAGCGTTCCTTAATCTGGAATGCGCCCTGCACCTCAATTTCCAGAATCACATTTTTGCCCTGGGCACGCAGCTCATCCACTTTCTGACGGGGTGTGCCGTAATAATTGTCGCAGTAGGATGCATATTCCAGAAGTGCATCCTCAGCAATCATCTGCTGAAATGCCTCCCTGGAGATGAAATGATAATGCACCTTGTCGATTTCGCCCTCACGGGGAGCACGGGTGGTGGCAGAAACAGACACAACATAATCGCCCTGCTTCTGAATCTCCTTAATCATGGTACCCTTTCCGCATCCCGAAGGACCGGAAAGGACAATCAATAAGCCCTTTTCATTCATCTGCTGTTTCCTCCTCTGTTACGGCTGTGGAACCAGCCAGTCTTGCTGCAATGGTTTCCGGCTGAATAGCGGACAGAATCACATGGTCACTATCCATCACAATGACTGCACGGGTTCTTCTGCCATAGGTTGCATCAATCAGTCTGCCCCGGTCACGGGCATCCTGCAGGATTCTTTTGATCGGTGCGGAATCCGGACTGACAATGGTAATCAGATGGGAAGAAGAAATCATATTGCCGAAACCAATATTGATTAAACGCATTTTATTCTCCTTCTCTCACTCAATATTCTGAATCTGTTCCCGGATTTTTTCAATCTCAGATTTCATATCCACAACCAGCTTTGTAATGCCCAGGTCCTGCGCTTTGGAGCCGGTAGTATTCACTTCACGATTCATTTCCTGCACCAGAAAATCCAGCTTTCTGCCGATGGGTTCTGCAGACTGAAGCAATTCACGGAACTGGGCAATGTGGCTGTGAAGGCGCACCGTCTCCTCATCAATGGCGGTTTTTTCTGCGAAAATGGCTGTTTCCATCAGAATCCGCTGTTCATCAATATTCGTATTTTCCAGCAGCTCTGTAATTTTTGTGTACAGTCGGTTTCGATAGCTTTCTGCTACGCCCGGTTCCAGTGCTTCCACCTGAGCAAGCATACAATTCAGTGTATCAAGCTTACCGGACAAATCCGCCGCAAGACGGCCGCCCTCCACCTGCCGCATATCAAGGAAAGATGCAAGGGCTTCTTCCGCAACCTCAGAAACGCCCTTCCAGACCTCATCTTCATTCTGCTGTTCCTTTGTCACAGAGAACAAATCCGGCAGGCGAAGCAGGGAATTCAAAGTAATATCATCCCGGAGCCAGCCCTGTCCGTCATTGCCAAGCTCCATATTCAGGGAACGAAGTGCATTGACATATCCCTCTGCCACAGAACGGTTTACCACAATCTGTGCTTCCTGTCCCTCCGGGCGGGTAATGGTGACAGCGACCTCCACCTTTCCACGGGAAATTTTTCCATTGAGAAAACTTTTCAGTTTTTCCTCCAGAAACATGCAGGTGCGTGGGAGACGAGCAGAAAATTCGTAATAGCGATGATTCACGGAACGGATTTCAACCAGAATATCACGACCGTCAATCAATTTTTGCGCTCTGCCATAGCCTGTCATACTTTTTGGCATGGTTCCAACCTCTCTTTCCTCAGAATTTATTCAATCCATACTTCATCTATTAAGTATAACATAATTTCCAGGAAAAATCAAGTGGTAGACACAAAAAAGAAGGGTACATAAAGTACCCTTCTTTTCATTTCAGGTTTGAATGAGAATTACTTGGACTTTGTGCCCATCTCAGAATACTCGATGCTACGTGCAACGAACTTCAGAATCTTTGCAACGTCATCAGAGTTCAGAGCACCGTCAGCAACAACGTCTGCATTCAGTTTGCCCTGTGCAGATACTGTAGCTGTAGTATCTTCAGCAAGGAAGCGAGCAAGCAGAACAGCATCGGCAACGTCCACACGGTCGTAGGGTGTGTCGCCTTTGGAGCAGTCTGTGTTACCCCAGTCTGCATCGTCAGCGGGCGGATCGATGGGTGTAGAGCTCTCATTAGAAGGTGTGACATCCGGATACAACAGGGACATTGCGCCCATTGCCATCAGATCGTCACCAGCATGCCAGAATCTGTGGTAGTGGAGGTCAACCTGCTCAACTTCCTTGAAGGAGGAGCAGTCAGTACCGGTTGTTGTTTCAACAATTGCAGCACCGTTTGCCTTATCCTTCAGGTATGCATCGTGGAGAGCATCATAGTTCGGCAGATTTGCGTACATCGGACGGAGATCGAAGAATGTGGTCTCACCGGACTTAACGGTGTATCCGTGCGGATATGTGCCGCTCTTGCCAGACGGAATGTAGATCTGCTGATCCCAGATACGGGACAGGGAACCATTGTGCTCAAGTCTGGACATACCGAGATCGTCACGGCCCAGCTTCCAGGAGCGGTCCATCAGCTGCTGTGCAGTGTAGAGAGCCTTCTCAGGAAGAGTTGTGCCTTCCTTAACTGTGCCGCTAGCCTCAACGCCCTTAGCCTTTGCATAGTAAATCAGAGTATCTGCCAGGGAGTTTGCACAACCCATATCAGCATTACCCATACCAACGATTTCGCAGGTCAGCTTGGTGTTGTCAGAATAAGTAGAGGAAGAACCCCAATCCTTATCCGGAGCACCGGACCACTTCAGGGAAGACGGAACGGAGTAGTCACCGTCAGCTGTGATTTCAGTGTTAGAGACAAAGAAGTCAACCCACTTGTCCAGAATCTTCTCCAGACCGGTTTCAAGGGACTCATTGCCCGGCTTTACGCCGCTGGTGTCGCCTTCAGTCTTAACGATGTAGTAGAGTTCAGCCAGACGCTGTGTTGCCCAGAACTGGTTACCTGTCCAGTTGTTGGAACCCGGGTCAGCGTAAACCGGCTGCTCAATGTAAGCCATATCATAGAATGTAGTCAGGCCGTTCGGATACTTGCTGTAGTTACCGCCGTAGCAGTTTGTAGCACCGCCGCCGAAGGGACCCTGTGCAGACTGGAGCCACATGTAGAACTCAATCTGACGCTGGAGAGATGTGGTGTAGTCCTGAACAGCACCCTTTGCCTTCATACCGCTCTTCAGACCGGAATCAGTGATCAGGGCGTAAGCAACCAGCGGGTTCTGATAGAACTGATGAGCATGAGAACAACCGATCTGCCATGCCCAGTCGTGGCGGGAAGATCCGTCGCCGCCCCATGCGGTGTACCAAGCCATCAGGTAGTGCTTACCAGCATCGCCTGCGGAAGGAGAGTTCAGATCCTGGCAGCCCAGTTTCTTATAGTACTTGTCGTACATATCGTTACGGCAGAAGTCACCCATCATAGCAGCGCTGCTGGTAACAGAGCTATCGCCTACGCCCCAACGGTTTGCAGCGTAAACAGCCTGGATTGCACGGTCTTCTGCGTCAGGAGCGTTGGTGTAAGACCAAGACTCAGAGCAGCTTGACTGGAATGCAAACTTCATGCCGAGCTGCGGGTCGCCATACTGCTTTGTCTCGATACACGGATGCGGAATGGTCTCGAAGCAGGATTCCTGGTCACCACGCTGGAATGTGTTAATGAAGGTGAGCTTGCCCTTAGAGCCTTCAGCTGTACCGCCGAAGCCGTACCAGTCATCAACGTCAGCCAGCCAGTGAAGCAGATACTCTCTGTTCTCGCTCTTATAAGCGGAAACGAGGTCAGAGTGAAGCGGGTTCTTACCGGTATTGGACTCTGTGCCCTCGTGCGGGTAAGTGGTCAGATCCAGCGGATCCTCGATTGCAACCTGAGAGCTCAGCTCGGTCTTGTTGAAGAAGCCTCCCTGCTGGTCAGCAGAAGGAATCAGAGTTTCCAGAGTCTTCCATGCCTTTGCCAGATCCTTTGTAGCGGTTACGCCATCGATCTTGCCGGCATTCTCCTTTGTGATCTTGTCGTTCATTGCTGCAATCCAGACAATGTAGGACATAGCCTCAGATGTGGTCTCGTGACCGTAGTCAGGAGCCTCACAGATCAGCTCTTCGATTGCGTGGTAAGGAATGTTGAAACCGCCGCTGACAGGGTTGTTTGCGGAAAGGTAACCATTCTCCACACCGTTGACGATAACGTCATCATACATGGAAAGGAAACGCTTTGCGTAGGTATCGGTACCATACTTGTTTTCCTTTGTGCGCTCTGCAGAAGCTGTAACAGACATCAATGCTGTGGAAGTCATTGCTGCTGCAACAATTGCTGACAGAACTGCTCTGTTCTTCTTAAAATGCATTCTTTTTACCCCTCTCGTAGAATGTAAATTATGCTTCATTTTATTCACACGAATGTCTGTGAAGCACTGGCAGACATCATTTTGGTACTGTACAGCTCAGACTCGTGCTGCCTTCCCTGCACATCGCCGCATCTGTGTTTTCTGCAAGCCGCTGCTGTTTTTTCTTTTCACAGAATCCACACCAGGCTGCCACAGGCCACTGACAGATACAGTTTTCAATTCAATTATAGTGAATTCCGCTTGATTTGTCAAGTGGAATCTGATAAACTGGGTGGTCTTCGCCTCTTTTTCGGATACATAAACAAACCGGATTATTCAAATTTGTTGATTCTGCCGAAAAATTAAATACAACTTATAATTTATACTTTTTCATATTTCTGACACATTTCACACACATCTTTCTGGTATAATAATTATACTGGAGAAATCTTACATATTCACAGTACAGATACAGTTTGTTCACAGATTGTTCATTTGTATCTGCGATAATATGATAGTATTTCTCTGATGAAAGGGGCTTTGCTGAATAATGGTAGAAATTAAAAATCTTACAAAATTTTATGGCAGTCATGCGGCGGTGCAGGACATTTCCTTCACCGTGGGTGACCACGAGGTGCTTGGTTTCCTTGGGCCGAACGGCGCAGGAAAATCTACCACCATGAACATGATTACGGGCTGTCTGCCTTCCACATCGGGTACTGTGCTTGTGGATGGCCACGATATCACCAAGGAACCGCTGGAGGTAAAGAAACTCATCGGTTATCTCCCGGAACTGCCGCCGGTATATCCGGAAATGCGTGTGTATGATTACCTGATGTTTGTGGCAGGACTGAAACTTGTCCCCCGTGACAAGCGGAAAAAGCAGGTGGAAACAGCCATGGAACGTCTGAAAATCACGGATGTACAGAAGCGTGTTATCGGTAATCTTTCCAAAGGTTACCGTCAGCGTGTTGGCTTTGCTCAGGCACTGCTTGGTTCCCCGAAATTCCTGATTCTGGATGAACCCACAGTTGGTCTGGACCCCCGTCAGGTGGTGGAGGTCCGTAATCTGATCAAGGAGCTTGCCAAGGACCATACGATTATTTTCTCCACGCATATCCTTGCTGAGGTACAGGCTGTCTGTGAACGGGTCGTTATCATTAATAAAGGTCAGATTCGTGCCGCAGATACCATTGCAAACCTGGAAAACAGCGTTTCCGGAAAAATCCAGCTGTGCATGAAGATTGAAGGCGACATGACAAAGGTCACCGGCATTATCAACCAGGTGGAGGGCGTAAACGAAATCGAGGAAGTAGAATTCGATTCCATGGGCGTGAACAAGTTCATTGTCAATGTGGCATCCGATGACATCCGTAAACCGCTGATCTCAGCACTGATTGCAAATGACTGCGTCGTCCTGGAAATTACAACCAGAAAGTCCAGTCTGGAAGAAGTCTTTGTCAGCCTGACCACCCCCGGCAACAGCCGCACTGAATAAAAGGAGGATAAAGACACATGTTTTCTATGTATAAAAGAGAAGTGCAGTCCTATTTCACTTCTCCCTTCGCCTTTGTTGTATCAGCACTGTTCCTGTTGGTGTTCTCCCTCAGCTTTGTCACAAGCATTTCATCCATGACATCCAGTGTACTGAAATTTTCTTTCTCCAACATCTTTTACAACAACTTTTTCTATTTCATATTTATGATTCCTCTGCTGACTATGCGTACCTTTGCAGATGAGAGAAAATCCCACACCGAAACCCTGTGGCTTTCTTCTCCTGTCACCGTTCCCCAGGTGGTTTTTGCAAAGTACCTGGCAGTAGCAACCGTCTTTCTGATTATGATGCTGCTTTCCCTGTTTTTCCCGCTGATTGCTGTATGGCATGGCTCTGTCATCGTTTCCAGCCTCATCTGCGGATATCTCGGATTCTTCCTGTGGGGTCTGGTCTGCATCGCATTCGGTATTCTGATGTCTTCCCTGACGGATTCTCCGATTCTGGCTGCAGTCCTCGGCGAAGTCTCAATGCTGACACTGATTTTTGTTGATGATTTTTCCAAGACCGCACTCATCAAGTCCATGCCCTTCGTTTCAAAGGTGATGTTCTGGTTTTCCACAGAAGACCGCTTCATCAAGTTCTCCCAGGGACTCTTCACACTCTCCGATTTTGTATTTTTCCTTTCTTTCTCTCTGGTTGTACTGTGCTGGACAATCATCGTGATTGAAAAACGCCGCTGGAGTCGTGCTTAATCGGAGGTTAATGATATGAAAAACAACATTTTGGATAAGAATAAAAAATACACACTGCTTGCGTGGACTCTTGCAATTCTGGTTCTTGCAGTTTCCGTGCCGCTGAACCTGATTTTTGACCGTCTGAATATCACATTTGATATGACGCCAAACAGCATGTATACCCTGACTCCCATCACCCAGAACTATCTGGATGAACTGGATGCATCCGGTGAAGAGGTGACAGTGTACTTCCTTCAGAAAATGGAAGTCATTGAAAATGAACCCGAACTGCTTGCACTGTACCGTACATTGCTTGCATACGACGAGCATCCCTGCTTCAGGCTGGTGGACTTTGACCCGGATACCGAGCCCCAGATTCTTGCTGACCTGAACCCGGAAGGCGTACTGAACCTCCAGGAAAACGATTTCCTGTTTGTCCATGACAATATGGTAAAGCGTCTGCCGGCAACCATGATGTATACCTATGATATGGACACGGATGACCAGGGCAACAGCATTGTCAAAGGTGCAGAATTCCGTGCAGAAAACTATTTCACCGGTTATATCAAGTCCGTGATGGACGGAGAAATTCCTACAGTATATTTCCTCACTGGCCACGGTGAAACTCCGCTTTCTGAGATGTCCGCAATGTGCGCAAACCTGAAAAACTATAACTATGGTGCTGAGGAATTGAACCTCACCACAGCATCTGCTGTACCGGAGGACTGCTGCATTCTGATCATTGCCAATCCGCTCCATGACCTGACAGACGGTGAATACCAGAAGATTCTGGATTACACCAAAACAGGCGGCAATATCAATATTCTCCTTTCTCCGAACAAGGAAAAAATCGCATACTACAATCTGGAAACACTGATGAATTCCTATTGCATCGGCATGAATTACGATGAAGTCACGGAAACGAATGACAACCGTCATTCCCACGAAGATACCTACGCAATGCTTTGCGAAATGGTACCTGCCAATGACGATGCAGAAGAGAACCTGACCGCTGCATTGATCAGCGAGGCAAATTCCCTGCCCACCTATATGCCGAAATCCAGAAGCTTCTACAGCATCTATAACGGAAATTTCTCTACCTGCAGACAGGCAAATCTGATTCAGACAGATACCACAGCGATTTCTAAGCCCTTCGGCGGCATTTCAGCAGACCCCGTTACCATTGAGGGCGAACAGGCAACACTGGCTATGTTCTCCGTGGATACCCTGCGAAACGACTCCAAACTGATCGTATTTGGTTCCGGTGATATCATTACCGATGCCGGCACATCCGAAGCATACTTTATCAATCCGCTGCAGCTGTTCCTGACTTCCATCACCTGGATGTACAATTCTGATGTAGATATGAACATTCAGAACAAGGAAAAAACCTACGATACCATCCGCATCAGCAACGGCAGCGAAGCAAAGGGACTGATGGTACTCTTCGTTGCATTCCCGATTGCTGTTGCACTGATTGGCGTAATCGTCTGGCTGAGGAGGAAAGATTCATGAAGCAATACCGATGGATTGCAGCTCTCGTTTTTGCACTCGCTGCCTTAATCGCCATCTTCCTGATTGTGGATTCAAAAACCAAAAAGAAGGAAGAACGCATTCAGGCGGGGGCGGCCAAAACGCTGTTTGAGATTGACCCTCTGGCAACAGAACGTCTGACACTGGACAACGAAGAAGGACATTTTGAATTCTATGTCGATGAAGCTTCCGGCATGTGGACTCTGGACGGCGATGACCAGTTCAGTATCAATACCTACGCAGTGGCCGCAATCAACAATTATTTCTGCACACTGCAATCGGAAAAAACCGTGGCATTTGACTGCGAAGACCCCTCTGTTTACGGCTTTGATACGCCTGTCACACTGAAGCTGTATAATGCAGACACCGGGGAAGATCATCCATATATTCTCTATGTTGGAAACAACACAGCCACTTATAATTCCTTCTACGCTATGGTAGATGGCTCAAACGATGTCTATACCATTGACCAGACCAGCGGCTCCATTTTCTGTGTTGCAAAGAACACACTGAAAAACCCCTACCTTTTTGATACCTACAGTTCTATGATGTCAGAATACAAGGTGGAAAAGGATGGCAAAACTATCGTTGAGCTTGCCCTCAACGAAGACAGCAACTGGTATATCAAACAGCCCCAGGGGCTCACCGTTTCTATGTCGAAGATTTCTTCCCTGATGGATGACATTGTGCGTGTTGAGCTGGATTACTTTGTGGAGGACAACCCCACTGATCTGGCAAAGTATGGTCTGGATCACCCTTCCTATAAACTGTGGCTTGGAGCAAAAGACGGAAGCAACTCCATGAAGGAAGAAATCTGGTTTGGTTCCGCAATCAGCAATTACGAAAACGAAACCAGTATTTACGGCTATTTTACTTCCAGCAAAGAGGTTTTTGCCATTACACGCTCTACCGTTTCCTTCCTGGAATATTCGCTGATGGATTACACTACACCGTACTGTGCGGATGTCAGCATTACTGATTTGCAGTCGATTGAGATTGACCTGGGAGATGTCTACGACCTCCATGAAAAAATCTCTCTGGATTACGACAATGCGCAGTATAAGCTTGGCGAAGTGGATATCAGCGCAATGAATAATGAAAATGTTCAGAGTGCCTTCAACGAATTCTACTATTCCATCACAAATCTCCGTGTCACGGATGTGGACGTTGACAGCGAACCGGATTCGGAATTGCAGCCTGCCATGAAAATCGTATACGTCTTTGAAGACGGTTCCAAAACGACTTTGACATTTGTTGAAAAGGAAAAGAACCTTTACTACATGCTGAAAGATAATGTTTATCAGAATGTGGTTGTACGATTGAATAACTTTACCGGCACCGGCGCCATTACCTACAACTACGAAATGCTGAAAAAGGCATTGCAGTAACAAAAAGAAGCACCGTCATACAATCGTCTGACGGTGCTTTTATCTGTTCCGGAGTATTGAAAAGCGATGGCAGATACAAGCCGTTATTTGCTGTGGAAATATTGCAGTACCTTAACAAGCGCATTGCGGCGATGGGATACGCTGTTTTTTTCTTCCGGGGAGAATTCTGCGAAGCTTCTTCCCCCCACGCCAAATACGGGATCATATCCAAAGCCGTTTTCTCCGCCCGGTGCATAGAGAATTGTACCCTCCACTCTGCCTTCAAAAATATGTGAAACGCCCTCTGTATCCACAAGACACATCACGCAGGCAAAATGTGCACCTCTATAATCCTCCGGCACATCCTTCATCTCCTCAAGCAGTTTTGCATTCCGATCTGCATCTGTGGCGTTTTCTCCTGCCCAGCGATGAGAATACACCCCCGGCTCACCATTCAGCGCATCCACTGAAAGGCCGCTGTCATCTGCCAGAACCATGATGCACTTCTCCCCTTTTTCCTGTGCTGCATTCCAGATGGCTCTTGCTTTGATTTCCGCATTTTCGCTATATGTTTTGCCGTTTTCCTCCACCTCAAAATCATAGCCGGCTTCTCCCTGAGAAACCACACGTATTTCCGTTCCAGCCAGCATTTCCCGAATCTCACGAAGCTTATTCTTGTTATTGGTTGCCAGAATCAATGTTTCCATAGTCATAACCTCCATTTTAAAAAAAGGAACGCCACCCGACGTTCCTTTTTCTGTTTTATGGCAATGCACCGCATCAGAATACTGGGGCGTATTGCCTGATATGTGTATTTATTTTTTCTTGCGGCGGAAGAAATCAAAGAAGCCTTTTTTCTTCGGTGCCTCCTCAATCTCAGCAGCAGGCTCCTCAATGGCTGTTTCCTCAGTCTCAGCTGCAGGCTCCTCAATGGCTGTTTCCTCAGTTTCAGCAGCAGGCTCCTCAATAGCCGTTTCCTCAGTCTCAGCTGCAGGCTCCTCAATGGCTGTTTCCTCAGTCTCAGCTGCAGGCTCCTCGATGACTGTTTCCTCGGTCTCAGCAGCAGGCTCCTCGATGGCTGTTTCCTCAGTCTCAGCTTCAGGCTCCTCGATGACTGTTTCCTCAGTCTCAGCTACAGGCTCCTCGATGACTGTTTCCTCAGTCTCAGCTGCAGGCTCCTCGATGGCTGTTTCCTCAGTCTCAGCTGCAGGCTCCTCGATGACTGTTTCCTCAGTCTCAGTTTCCTGTTCTTCCGCTGTCTCATCTGCTTTTGCAGATTCCGCCATCTCAACAGGATCACGTTCAAAGAGAGCATCCACAAAACTCTTTGCCTCGAAAGACTGCAAATCATCAATCTTTTCACCAACGCCAATGAGTTTCACAGGGATACCCAGCTCATTGCGAATGGAAATCACAATGCCGCCCTTTGCAGTGCCGTCCAGCTTAGTGAGAACAATACCGGTAATCGGTGCAACTTCCTGGAACAATCTTGCCTGATTGACCGCATTCTGTCCGGTGGTTGCATCCAGTACCAGCAGGCATTCCTTGGCACAGCCCTCAGCCTCTCTATCAATAATACGGTTGATTTTTGCAAGCTCCTGCATCAGATTTTTCTTGTTATGCAAACGGCCTGCTGTGTCACAGATCAACACATCACAGTTTCGTGCTTTTGCCGCAGTAATGGCATCGAATACCACTGCCGCAGGATCACTGCCCTCTGCATGCCGTACCAATTCCACCCCTGCACGATCTGTCCAGACAGCCAATTGGTCAATTGCCGCTGCACGGAATGTATCAGCCGCTGCGACAATTACACGCTTGCCCTGCTGTTTATACTGATGGCACAGCTTGCCGATTGTGGTGGTTTTGCCTGCGCCATTCACGCCAATGACCAGAATAATAGAAGGCGTTGTGGAGAGGTCCAATTCTTCATCTTCACCCATCATGCCGGAAATGATTTCCTGAATCAAGCCCATAATCTCATTGGGATTTGTAATATTACGCTCCTTCACAAGGCTGCGAAGCTGATCACAGATTTCAATGGCTGTTTCAGCACCCATATCACCCATAATCATGGTTTCTTCCAACTGTTCAAACAGGTCCTCATCAATTTTCGTAAAGGAACCCAACAGCCGGCGCAAACCTTTAATGACGCTGTCTCTGGTTTTTTTCAATCCATCCCGAATTTTTGAAAAGACGCCCATAATTCCCTTCCTTCCATTTCTCAGTCATTTTGCCCGATTTTCCAATCAGACATGATCTCCTACAGGAATGCCGTTCTGGTCCAGATGCAGAAGCCTGGAGATACCATCTTCCTGCATGGTGACGCCATACAGCACATTGGCCTCATCCATTGCACTGCGGCGGTGTGTCACCACAACAAACTGTACCTGTCCAAAGAAATTCTTCAGATACTGCGCATACTTTGCAACATTCACTTCATCCAGCGCCGCATCAATCTCATCCAGGATACAGAAAGGTGCAGGACGCAGCTTCAGAATTGCAAAATAAATACAAATCGCAACAAAGGACTGCTCTCCGCCAGAAAGAGAAATCAGATTCTTGATCACCTTTCCGGGTGGTGCCACCTTAATTTCAATGCCGGATTCCAGGACATTTTCCGGATCTGTCAATTCCAGAGAAGCACTTCCGCCTCCAAACAGCTCCACAAATATTTCGCCAAAATAGGTATTAATCTTTGTAAAGCTCTTCTGGAATATGACGCACATATCTGCGGTCAGCTGTGCAATCAGCTGCTCCAGTTCCTGTTTTGCGGTTTCAATGTCCTGAATCTGTTCTGTCATAAACTGGTATCGTTCCGATACCTCTTTGTATTCATCCACAGCCGCAACATTCACAGAACCCAGTCCCCGGATTTTATTTTTGAGTGTGCTGAGCTGCATTTCTGCTTCCTTCACATTTTCAATCGTTTCTGCCTGTTCCTCAGCCTCGGAACGTGTCAGCTCATAGGAATCCTGCAAACGGAACACCAGATCATCAATTTCCTTCTGGACATTGGTACAGCGTTCTTCAATTCTTGTGCGCTCCGCAGATTGCTTTTCACGGGCATCACGCAGCTCTTTCATGCCGGACTGAATATCAATTGTAAACTTTTCTTTCTGCTCGTGGTCACGGCGCAGCTGCTGTATTTTGCGCTGCATTTCGTCAACTGTGCTCCGTCGGTCGGTCTGGGCTTCTTTCAGCTGTGCAATTTCCTTCTGCTTTTCAGAAATCACAGCCTTATCCTGTCTGCGCTGTTCATCAATCTCTGCCAGACGATCCGCAGCCTGTTCCACAGACTGTGCCATCACAATGCGGTGATGCTTTTCATTTTCAATATCCTTTGCAAGCTCTGCCTGCCGGATTCTGTTTGCAGAAATCTCCACCGCCATGGCATCCAGACGGCTTGTCAGCTTTTCTTTTTCCGCTGTATCCGTCTGATAGGCAGCCTCTGCAGCATGAATCTGCTGTTCCAGCACTGATAGCCGCTGTTTTTCTTCCTGTAATCCGGCAAAAAGCTGCTGTCGTTTGCCATCCATTCTGGCACGCTGTTCTGCTTCATTCTCCTGCCATGCACGATCTGATGCAGCATGGGCACGCAGTGCCGCCAGTTCCTGCTGCAGCTGATTCTGCTCATTCTGATAGGTAGAAATCAACTCATTTGCGCCCTCAATATCCGTCAGAATTTTTGACCAGTCAGCCTTTCGCTTAATGACATCGGCATTTTTTGCTTCAATGGCCTCCGTCAATGCCTTCAGCTTTGCGGCTGCTTCCTCCAGTTCATGGGTTCTGGTAATCACACCGGCTGATCTGGACGCAGAACCTCCGGAATAGGAACCGCCGGAGTGAACCACTTGTCCATCCAGTGTCACAATGCGAAAACGATACTGGAACTGCCGTGCAATACGGGATGCAGCATCAATGTCATCTGCAATGACAATACGTCCCAGCAGATTTTCCATCACATTGCGGTATATCTCATCAAAGCCAACCAGATCGGAAGCAATCGCCACAAATCCGTCAATGCCATCCAGCCGTTCACGCAGTTTTCCGCCTCGAATGGTGGTCAGCGGCAAAAAGGTTGCACGGCCGCCACGCACCTCTTTCAGATAGCGGATGCAGCGTTTTGCGGTGTCTTCATTCTCCACAATCAGGTTTTGCAGTGCACCGCCCAGCGCCGTCTCAATGGCTGTACCATACTGAGGGTCCACGGTAATTCTTTGGGAAACTGTGCCATGGACGCCGCCCAGTCTGCCGCTGCCTGCTACTTTCAGAATCTGACGTACACTGCCGGCATAGCCCTCCATATTCTGTTCCAGGTCCCGGAGAATTTTCTGCTTCTGCTGCACCTGATTGAACTCATTTTTCAGCTGGCTGACATCATCCAGCGCCTGCTGATATTTCTGCTCACGGATTGCCGCCAACTGCTGGCAGCCTTCCAGGCGATTTCGCTGCTCCAGCATTTTCTTTTCAATGGATTCAGCCTGTTTCAGGCAGGTCTGCTCTTTTTTCGCATGTTCCTTCAAACGCTCCGTCACAGAGGAACTGTCATTCTCTGCCTGCTGAATGGAATCTGTAATCTCCTGCAAATCCCTTGATGCGGTCTGAATATGCACACGCATTTCGCTCTGGCTCAGATACATTTTTCGCAGTTCCTGGTCCTGACGGCTGACGCTTTCGGACTGCTGATTGCTCTGTTCCGTCAAAGCCTTCATTGCGGCTTCCTTGTCCTGCAGCTCCTGCATCAGAACAGCCTGTCTGCCGCCCAATGTAGAGATATAGGAATCCTGCTCTGCCAGTTTCTGCTCCCAGCCCTCGCCGGATGCAATCAGCTCCTGCTTCTGTCTTTCCAGTGCATCCATGCTGTCCTGTCTGTGCTGAATTTCATTCTCACAGACGGCAATTTTTGCGGTCATATCGGCATTTTCCTGCTCCGATGCCACAATTTTATTTTGCAGGGTTTCAATATCAATGGTGGCCTGCTGCATATCCTGATATGCAAGATTCAATTTTTCCTCTTCACGCTGCAAATCCGCCTGAAGATTTTCATATTCTGATGTCAGCTGCAGATACTGGTCTGACAATGACTGCAGCTGTGTTGTCTGTTTCTGCAGACGATACACCCAGAAGGAAACCTCCAGTGTTTTCCGCTCTGCAGCCAGCACCAGATATTTTTCTGCTTTTTCTGCCTGTGTTTTCAGCGGTCCAAGTCTGCCTTCCAATTCCGAGGTAATATCTGTAAGACGCACCAGATTATCCTGGGCATCGCTCAGTTTCCGCTCTGCTTCCTGTTTGCGGTAACGGAATTTTGACACACCAGCCGCTTCTTCAAAAATATCACGCCGCTCATTGGACTTTGCGCCCACGATTTCTGCGATGCGTCCCTGTCCGATAATGGCATAGCCGTCACGGCCAAGACCGGTATCCATAAACAGCTCATTCACATCTTTCAGACGTACATTTTTTCCGTTAATCAGATATTCGCTCTCACCACTGCGATAAAGTTTTCTCGTGATTGATACCTCTTCCTCTGCACCTGAAAGCGCATGGTCCGCATTATCAATCGTCAATGTAACTGCTGCAAATCCCATTTGCTTTCTTGCCTTTGTACCGGAGAAAATGACATCCGTCATACTTTTTCCACGCAATTCCTTTGTGGATTGTTCTCCAAGCACCCAACGCACCGCATCGCCGATATTGCTTTTGCCGCTTCCGTTGGGGCCTACAACTGCTGTCAGACCCTGGTCAAATGTCAGCGTGATTTTGTCAGGAAATGATTTGAAGCCCTGAAGCTCCAGAGATTTTAAATACATGAATCTGCATGCACTCCTTTGCGGTCGATGATAAACATCAGATTTTTTCGCCCATCAATAAAAGTGCTTCCTTTGCTGCGTTCTGTTCTGCGTTCTTTTTGGATTTTCCGGAGCCTCTGCCAATCACATTGGAATTGAGCCGCACTTCCATATGGAACAGTTTTGCGTGATCCGGTCCTTCTTCACCAATCAGCACATATTCCACATGCTCCTCCGGATTCTGCTGTATCACTTCCTGCAGAACCGTTTTATAGTCATGGAATGCCTCTGAAGGCCGGTCAAACTGCTCCGGCAGGAAACGCAGGATATAGGGCTCTGCCACTTCCATGCCGCCATCCAGAAAGACCGCTGCAATCACCGCTTCAAAAGCATCTGACAGCACGGAAGGACGTGTTCTTCCGCCGGAATTATCCTCGCCGTGACCCAGCAGCAGATAGTCACCCAGATGAATTTTTTTTGCCCATTCAAACAATGATTTTTCGCATACCAGGGAGGCTCTGATTTTCGTCAGCTGGCCCTCCGGCAATTCCGTATTGCGGAATAAATAATTGGAAACGACGATAGAAAGGACGCTGTCGCCAAGAAATTCCAGACGCTCGTTGCAGTGCAGTGTTCCTCTCTTCTCATTCGCATAGGATGAATGACAAAGTGCCTCTGTCAATAATTCCTGATTCTTAAAGTGATAACCAATCACTTTTTCCAATTCAGACTGGGGTTTCACCTGCATTAGAAGCACCTCCTTACGATGTTTGTTCCTGATTCTTTTTGCGATTTTCCAGTGCTTCAGAAATGGTTTCAACCACCCTTCCCTCTACACACTGCTTCGCCTGACGAATGGCATGGAAAAATGCCTCGTCATCTGAACTGCCATGTGCCTTAATCACCGGCTTCGCAATGCCGAGCAATACCGCACCGCCAACCTTTTTATAGTCAAAGGACTCCTTGAATGCACTGAGTTTCTTCAGCACAAACAGTGCTGCAATCCTGCCGATGCCTGTGAACAGTCCCTTGATTTTACCTGCAAAGAATTTTGCAGTACCTTCGTACAATTTCAATACAATATTTCCGGTAAAGCCATCGGTTACCAAAACTTCTGCCTCGCCGGAGGGAATTTCTCTTGCTTCAATATTTCCGATGAAATGCACACCGCAGTCAGAAAGCAGCCGATATGCAGCCTGCTCCAGATCTCTGCCCTTGCATTCCTCCGCACCATTATTAATCAGTGCGACCTTCGGTTTACGGATTCCCAGCACCTTCTCCATGTAGATACTGCCCATAATGCCGAACTGCTCCAGCATTTCCGGCTTGCACTCCAGATTTGCACCGCCATCCATCAGAATGGCGTGACCTGTGGCAGTGGGCAGAATCGGTGCCATTGCGGCACGCTTGATGCCTTTGATACGGCGTGTAATCATTGTTGCACCCACCAGAAGCGCACCGGAATTGCCTGCGGAAACAAAAGCATCTCCATCACCGGCAGTCAGTGCCTGCAGTCCCTTAGCCATAGAACTTTCTTTCTTAACTTTCATAATATCCGTGGGCTGATCTTCCATAGAAATCACTTCTGTGGTATGCAAAATCTGAATACCGTCCATGGGAATGCGGTTCTGTTCTGCCGCAGCACGGATTTTCTGCTCATCGCCGCACAGAACAATCTCTATTCCAAATTCCCTGACGGCTCTTGCCGCACCCTGCAGGGGTGCCAGCGGTGCATTGTCACCGCCCATTGCATCCAGTATAATTCGCATATTGAAAACCTCTGTATTTCAAAATCATCAGCGGAATGCTCACTCCGCCTTTATGCAGGAATCCAGTGCGGAAAGTGCCCTGTCTGCATATGCCTGATACTTTTTCTGCTTGCCGTCCTTGCCCCGGAATGTCTGATTCAGCATGGGCAGAATGCCCATATTTGCACCCATGGGCTGGAGATTCTCCTGATACGGATCCGTGATATATGCAGTCAATGCCCCCAGCATGGTTTCTCTCGGCAGAATCAGCGGGTCTTTTCCATTGACTGCACGCACTGTGTTGAGACCTGCCAGAATACCGCTTCCGGCAGACTCCATATATCCCTCGACACCGGTCATCTGGCCTGCAAAGCGAATGCGTGGTTCTTTCCGCAGAGCGTAGGAAGCATCCAGCAGTTTCGGAGAATCCAGAAAACTATTGCGGTGCATTACGCCATAGCGTACAAATTCCGCATGTTCCAGGCCTGGAATCATAGAGAATACACGCTTCTGTTCGCCCCATTTCAGATTGGTCTGAAATCCCACCAGATTCCAGAGTGTTCCCTCACGGTTTTCCTTCCGAAGCTGTACCACCGCATAGGGACGGGTATTGCTGTGAGGATCCGTCAGCCCCACCGGCTTCATCATGCCGTAGCGAATGGCATCCTCTCCACGCTTTGCCAGCACTTCCACCGGCATACAGCCCTCGTAAACACGAAGCGTCTCACGTTCTTCCAGCTCAAAATCATGCAGCGGTGCAGATTCCGCCTGTATCAATGCCTGATAAAAGGCAAGGTATTCTTCCTTTGTCATGGGGCAGTTCAGATAATCGGCGCTGCCCTTGCCATAACGTGAGGCATAGAATGCACGTTCCATGGAAATACTTTCCCCTGTTACAATGGGAGCTGCTGCATCATAGAAATACAGGGATGCGCCTGTCAGCTCCGCAATGGGTGCGTGCATTGCCGCAGATGTCAGAGGACCCGTTGCAATAATGACATTGCCCTCCGGAATCTCAGTCACCTCTTCGTTTACCACAGTAATATTGGGATGAGAGCGGATTTTATCCGTAACACACCTGGAAAACTGCTCACGATCCACTGCCAGTGCGCCGCCTGCCTCCACTGCACACTCCTCAGCGCAGGGAACAAGCAGTGAGCCAAGTCTCCGCATTTCCTCCTTCAGCAAGCCGGCAGCGGAGTCAATCCGTGCGGCCTTCAGGGAATTGGAGCAGACAAGCTCTGCAAAATCAGGGGAATGATGTGCCGGAGAAAACTTCTGTGGCTTCATTTCATACAATACCACCGGAATGCCGGCATTGGCAACTGCCCATGCAGCTTCACAGCCGGCCATTCCTGCGCCTATAATCTTAACCATACTCACAGCGGTCTCTCATAACCGCAATCCGGCTTCTCACACACCAGTTTTCCGGCTCTTCCGCCCTTCTTGAACAGCGTATTCTGACACTTAGGGCAGCGGTCCTCCACAGGTGTACTCCAGGTCATGAAGTTGCACTCAGGATAACCCTCACAGCCATAGAAGCTGCGGCCCTTCTTGGATTTTTTCAGAATAATCTTTTTTCCGCACAGCGGACAGAAACCCTTGGTAGGTGTCACGATTTTCTTGGTATTTCGGCAATCCGGGAAACCGGAGCAAGCCAGGAACTTTCCGAATCTGCCGATTTTGATTACCATGGGCTTATTGCAAAGCTCACAGACTTCATCTGTTTCCTCATCCGGCACACGGAGTCTCTTTCCGTCCATTGCCTTTTCTGCATTCTTGAGAGTTTCATCAAACCCCAGATAGAATTTGCGGAGAGATTCCACCCAGTTGGTGATACCCTGTTCCACACCGTCCAGGTCACTTTCCATTTCAGCAGTGAATTTCACATCCACAATCTGTTTGAACTGTTCTTTCATCAGCTCCGTGGTAACCTCTCCCAGAGACGTGGGACGAAGCTGTTTGCCGTCACGCTCCACATACATACGGGAAAGAATGGTGCTGACAGTAGTAGCATAGGTACTCGGACGGCCAATGCCGTTTTCCTCCAGTGCCTTAATCAGTGTTGCTTCCGTGAAACGGAAGGGCGGCTGTGTGAAATGCTGATTTCCATCCAGTGCCTTCAGCTTCAGCTCATCGCCTTCATTCAGCGGAGGCAATTCCTTATTTTCTTCTTCATCGCCCTTGCTGTCTTTTGCTTCCACATACAAGGCGGTATAGCCGTCAAATTTCACGCTGTAGCCCGATGCACGGAACAGACAATCATTTGCGGTAATATCTGTGGATACCGTATCCAGCTGACAATTTGCCATCTGACTTGCAATAAAGCGCTCCCAGATCAGTTTATACAGTTTATACTGGTCGGCCGTCAGACTATTCTTCACCTGTTCCGGTGTCAGGCCGGGCATGGTGGGGCGAATAGCCTCATGGGCATCCTGTGCCCCTTTCTTGGTCTTGAAATTACGGGGAGATGCCGGCAGATACTGTTTGCCGTATGCCTCACGGATATAATCCGCAGCTGCTGCCTTTGCTTCATCCGAAATACGCAGGCTGTCTGTACGCATATAAGTGATGAGACCCACTGCACCCAGCTTCGGGATCTCCACACCTTCATACAATTCCTGTGCTGCCTTCATGGTACGGCGTGCCTGGAATCCCATACGGCGGGAAGCCTCCTGCTGCAGTGTAGAAGTGATAAAAGGCGGTGCAGGCTGTCTGCTTGTAACACGCTTTTTCACAGATTTCACTGTAAATACTGCGCCCTCCAGAGCCTGAAGAACCTCATTTGTCACTGCTTCATTTTCCAGTTCTGCCTTCTGTCCATTGACCTCAACAAGATGGGCGCTGAAAGTCTTCCGGGAGGATTTGGTGCTGAATTTTGCATCTACAGACCAATACTCACGGGGCACAAACGCACGGATTTCATTTTCACGGTCCACCACAAGACGCACAGCCACAGACTGTACTCTGCCCGCAGAAAGACCACGGCGAATTTTTCTCCACAAAAACGGACTCAGCTGATAGCCCACAATTCGATCAAGAATACGGCGTGCCTGCTGTGCATTCACAAGATCCAGATCAATCTTGTGGGGATGCTCCATACCTGTCTGCACACCGGTCTTGGTAATCTCATTAAACTCCACACGGTTATTCTGTTCAATGTCCAGATTCAGAATCTGGGCCAGATGCCATGAAATGGCTTCGCCCTCACGGTCCGGGTCAGTTGCCAGCCAGACACGATTGCTTTTGGCAGCCAGTGATTTCAAATCCCGGATGACATCTTCCTTGCCCTTCATTTCGATGTAGGTGGGTTCAAAATCATTTTCGATATCCACGCTCAGCTTGGATTTTGGCAAATCACGCACATGTCCCATAGAAGCAACGACTTCAAAGCCGCTGCCAAGATATTTTTTAATTGTTTTCGCCTTTGCAGGCGACTCAACGATAACCAAGTCCGACATAATTCTCTATATCCCTTCTATACGATATTCTGTCATTTTCTCATAATGCTCTATATTGTTTTCCAAATAAGGACTCAACAAATCCATCCAGCTCCAGCATTGTCAGGGTACTGAGCAGCTCAGATAAATCCATATCCAATGCCGCAGCAATGTCATCCACATACACCGAACCATGTTCCCGCAGATATGTCACAATCTGCTTTTCAGTCTCATCCTCTGGCAGGTTCTCCTCCACAGGCACATCCATTTCCTTTTGAGACCGGATGGCCGATTCTTTTTCGGTTTTCACAGGCTCCAGGCGTTTTTCGCTGTTTCCGGCGCTGCCAATGGATTCCTCCGTAAATACCAGCCGCTCTGAATCCTTCAAACCATCCGTACCCTGGTAATACTGGGGGTATCGGTCATAGTACACCATGAGAACATCCTCATGGCTCATCAGCGGAATGGCACCATCCCGCAGCAGCGGAATCGTTCCGGCATATCTGGCATCAAATAAATCGGCAGGGGGCACACAGAACAGATATTTTCCCTGCTCTGCCGCACAATCCGCCGTAATCAGGGAACCGCTGCGCATGGCAGCTTCCATCACAGCGGTGGCATAGCCAAGGCCGCTTAAAATACGATTGCGCTTCGGAAAATTAGCAGGCACAGGCTGTGTTCCCGGCAGATACTCCGAAAGCAGCAATCCCTTTCCGCTGGAAATCATCCGCTCACGCAAAATCTGATTTTCACGGGGATAATTCACATTTACACCGCAGCCCAGTACAGCAATTGTGGTACCGCCTGCATCCAGAGCCGCAGCATGTGCAATAGCATCAATGCCCTTCGCACAACCGCTGACTATGGTAAAATCACGCTGTGCCAGTGCCGATACAATTGCGTTTGTCACCTTTTCACTGTAGGGGGATGGATTTCTCGTTCCCACCACAGAAAAGCTCAGAGGATTTGACAGAAGTTCAGTGTTGCCCCAAGCCGTCAGCAAAATCGGCGGTGTACCGATATGCCGCAGCATCGGGGGATACAGTTCACTGTCATAGGGAATCAGCTCAATCTGATGTGTGCGGCAGTAATAGGCAAGACTGTCAGCCTCGCCCAGCGTATGCTGCAGCATGTTCTTCTGCACAGCAGGAGACAGGTTCCGAATCATTCCGGTCTGAACAGCTTCATACACCGCCTGAGGCGATGCAAGCTGTTTCAGATAAATGGAAAGCTTCGTGCTGCCTGCCCCGAACACCAGGGAAAGCCAGATCCAATAGCGCAGCTGTTCATTCTGTTCCGCCATACATATATCCTCTTATGATTTGGCCATTTCCCAGAGGAAAAGGCCGGCGGCCATAGCCGCATTCAGCGAATTGGAAGCCGGAGACATGGGAATGGTCAGCTTCACAGCACATTGACTGCTGATTTCTGCAGGAAGGCCGTTGCCCTCATTGCCTATCAGCACCACTGCACCCTCAGCAAAGGAATATGTCCCCAGCAGTTTCGCATCCCTGTCCACCACAGCGGCACAGGTTGCAATCTCATTATTACGGCATTCTGTCAGGAATGCCTTGTCATCCGTAACACGGTACACAGGCACACGGAACAATGCACCCATACTGCTGCGAACCGTTTTGGGATTATACAAATCACAGCACTGAAACAGATACAGACCATCCGTTCCCAATGCTTCCGCCGTCCGAAGCACAGCACCCAGATTTGAGGGATCCTGCAAACAATGCAGCATCATACAGCGTTCCTTTTTCTGCGGCATATGCTCCCTGACAGGCAGCATATCTGCAATGGAAAAAACACCCTGGGTTGTATCCGTATCCGAAATCTCCCTTGCCACCGCCTCAGAAATCAGCAGTATACGAATCTGCTTTGCAGCAGCACGGAGTACGTCGCCGTATTGCTGATTGGCTTTTTCTGTCAGCAAGAGGCACTGCAGTTTCACGCCGGACTGCAGTGCATCCAGGACCAGACGATATCCCTCCAGGGCAAATGCGTGATTCTTTTCCCGCATTGCACGGCTGCGATTCAGATTAGCGAACAGCCGCACTGTTTTATTTTTTGCATCAACCTGAATCATTTCCTGACGATTCTGCAAGCCGTACCACCTCACTTTTTATATGAAAAGCACTGGCAGAATCATACGATGCTGTCTCCTGCACCGGATGATCAGCTGCCGCTGCCTTGCATGCGTAAAGGCAACATACGAAAGCCTCAGAAGTCTGAAGCCCGTGATATTGCATGGAAAGATAAAACACGCCCTGCCGTAACCGAGAGAGCGTGTTTCATATCTTGCATTACAGAGCTGCCTTTGCCTTTTCAACAATTGCAGTAAAGCCAGCCGGATCGTGAATCGCAATCTCGGAAAGCATCTTACGGTTCAGTGTGATGCCTGCCTTGTTGCAGCCATTCATGAATGTAGAATAGTTCATGCCATTGAGCTTGCATGCTGCAGAGATACGTGTAATCCACAGTCTGCGGAAGAAACGCTTATTCTGCTTTCTGCCGATGTAAGCATACTGACCAGACTTCATGACGGCCTGCTTAGCCATCTTAAAGTGCTTGGATTTGCTGCCCCAGTAGCCCTTTGCAAGCTTCAGGACCTTATTTCTTCTCTTACGAGTCATCATAGCGCCTTTAATACGTGCCATGTTCTTTCTCCTCCGTATTTCATAATCTGCCGCACTTTGCGGCGCTCAAAATTCCAATAGTATGTGATTGCGTCCGATTGAATTACTTATAAGGAACCATCTCACGAATGGTCGGTGCATTCGCAGTACTTGCAACGCCTGCATTTCTTGCGATACGCTTCACCTTCTTATCCTTGGAAACAAGACGGTGACGCTTGTAAGCGTGCTGGAATTTTACCTTTCCGCTGCCGGTGACCTGAAAACGCTTCTTTGCACCGGAGTGGGTCTTAACTTTAACCTTCTTAACCTTAACGGCTGCCATGGATTCGTCCTCCTTGAATTTATTGTTGTATATGATTGTGTCACGCATGCGGACACCTTTCATCATATGCGAAATTAAGATTCTGCTTCGTCTTTTTGTTCAACCTGCTTTGCCTGCTTCTGCTTCTTCTGTGTCTTATCCGTCTTTTCCGGTTTATTCTGCTTCGGTGCCATGAACATTACGATTGCACGGCCCTCCATCTTCGGCGGCTTGTCAACAACAGCCACATCGCCGATTTCATCACGGTAGCGTTCCAGAAGCTCTTCACCAAGATGCGGGTGCGCAATTGCACGCTTACGGAATCTTACAGAAACCTTAACCTTGTCGCCGTTCTGCAGGAATTTCTTTCCCTGAGAAACCTTTGTTTCAAAGTCATGGGTATCAATAGCAGAAAACATTCTGATTTCCTTGATTTCCACCACACGCTGATTCTTGCGTGCTTCTTTTTCACGCTTCTGCTGTTCGAAGCAATACTTGCCATAGTCCATAATACGACATACAGGGGGTGTCGCCTGGGGAGCGATTTTCACCAGATCGTAATTCTGATCATATGCGAGCTTTTGCGCATCCTTTGCGGACATAACGCCTTTTTTCTCGCCGTTCGCATCAATCACCAGCACTTCACGGTCGCGTATTTCTTCATTAATTTGCAGTTCCTGCTTGCTAATTGCAAAGCACCTCCATTCATAAATCTAAAAAACAAAAAGCAGAGAGTACATACGGACCGCTGTACTCTCTGCCATGTATCATTCATACACACTGTGTAAAAAGTTCATGAATCAGATTACCGCTTTGCATTTGCTGGCGGTGAGAACAGTTTGTTCCGCTTGTAATCTTTTCTTATTTTACACTATTTCCCCTTTTATGTCAAGGCGTCGTCTGCATTTTTATCATTTTGCATAACAGAAATCAAAATTCATCAATGATTTTTGCCACATATTTCAGTATCATAATCACATCGTCTGCTGTAAGACCACTGTTGCCGTCGCAATCTGCATTCAGTTTTCCCTGTGCAGATACTGCTGCATCAGTATCTTCTCCCAGATAACGTGCCAGCAGAACAGCATCTGACACATCCACGTTATCGTTGCAGTTCACATCGCCCAGCAGCACATTCTGCACCTGTGAGGTCGTTTCTGTTCCAGCAGCCGCAGTGGTGGTTGCTTCGGTGTTTGTAGTTGTAGCGGTGGTTGTCGCTTCGGTGTTTGTAGTTGTGGTGGTTTCTGCGGCAGTTGTGGTTACTTCTTTGGTCGTGGTGGTTACAATCTCTGCTCTCGGCTGTACCGCAGTAAAATAATTCACCACATTCTGTGCTGTCTTATTGCTTCCCAGTGTCACAGTTTCCCCTGCCTGCAGTTCCTTGCTGAAAATATAGAATGCAACCGTATTGGAAATGTTCAGGATTTCACTGCTCTGTTTCCAGCCATCCAGCCAATCCGGGCTGATGCCCTGCTCTTCTATCAGGCGCATATCCACAATGGCGTATACAGTACAATCCGATGCAGCAGTCAGCTCCGCCAGATCTTTGGAATAGGACTTGGAATCGCAGGCAGGCTGTACATATTCTGCGCCCACAAGTTCCGTCGGAATTGTCACCACTGTGAATTCCCTGTCGCCAAAGACCTTGCTTCCCACGTTCAGATTCTGCTGAATGCTCCAGCTGCTGCTTCTTGCAGTGTCATGCAGCACCAATCTGGAAATATACTGCCCGGAATACTCCGGCTCAGCAACAGGGGTGCCGTCCAGCAGGGCCAATCCCACAACATTCTTGCCCCAGTTGCCGTACCATGCATAGCCCGTACGGCGTTCCTTGCTGATTTGCGCTACATCATAGTATACGCCGCCGTCTCTGTCTGAGAACATGGGAACTTCCGTATCCAAAGTATAGAATCTTGCCCACAGCGGACTTGCATTGGCGTCCTGTACCACTACCTTGTCATCGCCCTGTGTCACAAACTTGATGCCATTCAGCTGCACCTTCTTGAACCAGGTAATGGCCGCATTTACAGATGTCACAATGTCTGTGCGCTCCGGGTGATCCTGGGCATATTTATAAAGGAATGTCAGAATCGTTGCACTTTCACTGGTACAGATAGACGGCAGTTCATAGGCTCTTGCACCTGCCGGGGCAAGATTATGCTCGTCGTGCTGCTGGCACCAGGCAGTAAGTCTGCCATTCACTTTAATCTGCATATCCAGCAGGCACTGTATGCCCTTCTGCAATGAGGCTGCTGCCTTATTCTGGTACTCTGTGCTGACGGCAGTAAAATCTCCTGCCTTGCGGCTCATCTCATCCATAATATTCAGCACATGTACGTATGCACCGTCATTCAGTGTAATATGTGCATGATATGTATTGGGCGTATTCAGGCACTGCATCCAGCCGCCGTTCTGATACTGCATTTTAAAAAGACAGTCTACGCCCCGCATTGCGCAGTCAAAATACTTTTGCTGCTTAGTCTGTGCGTAAGTACGCATCAGAAAACGAATCTGCGAAGTTGTGGCATCATTATCAATCGTCGAATGCGCCCAGTCTCCTGTGTGCTGTGTCAGCATACCCTTCTGCCAGCCGCCCTCACCGCTGACCTGATACTGAATACACTCGTCCGCAATCTTGATTGCCTCGGAAGTACCAAACCAGTCATTGGATTTCTTCAGGAAACCACCCCAGTCATAGTCTGCTTCTGCCGCAGAAACAGTCACCGCAGTATTTCCGCATTCTACGGATGACATCACGGTACCGCAGCCAGCCAACATCAACGCACTCATCATCAGTGCTGTTCTTATTCTGTTCTTCTGATTCATATTAACCCTCCCACATCGCTGTATGCGAATTTATATCACTAGTATAGCACATCTTCTGTTTTTCATCAATATGTTTTTCTTCTGTTTTGATTACCAATTGTCTCATATTCACTCAAGAAAATACAGATCTGTTTTCATAAAATAATCATAATTCCAACAAAAATATTCGTTGACTTTTATATATAAATATGGTATAATTAAAAGTACTACTGCACAGCATAAAATGCTTTTGCCTTTTTCGGACGGCAGCAGAGAAATCCACGTTGTCCGCAAGTTTTTGGAACTCGAACAGCTGCTGTTCCTTCACAATACAAAGAGTATCATTCTTCATTTGAAAATCGCTTCACAAAAGGAGGTGCATAAATGCTCGGCACCGTCATTTCCTATACATTGCTTGGCGGAATCGCTGTTACAATAGCAGCGGCAATCATTCTGCTGAACGATTCCAAAGAACACAGATTCCGGGAATTTGCTATTCTTGGTCTGTTCTGCTCATTTATCATGATGGCATCCTATTATATGGAACTGAATGCACTTTCCACTGATGCCAAAATCATGGCACTAAAATTCGGCTATATCGGCAGAACCTTTGTAAACCCGGTTTTATTGGTTCTGGTCCTGAGGCTTTATCACGCAAAGGTACCAAAAATATGGCTGTTTTTCCTGTACCCTATTCCAATTCTGACGCTTGGCATGGTATTCACATCAGAGCAGCACAATCTGTACTACCGAGCAATCGAATTACGGGAAAATGGTTTGCTCAATATCATTCCCGGCCCGTTTTATTATCTTTTCATGGCATATAATATAGTTGTCGCCATGATATTTATCAGCTTCTGCCTGTATCAGCGCATCAATCTTCACGGCAAGGACAAGGACAATAACACACGGCTTCTGATGGCATGCATGATTCCGTTCCTTTCCCTTTTGATGTACCTTTCCGGCTGGACCGGCGGATATGATGTAGCCTCCGTTGGTGTTATGGTTGGTGCCCTGCTTATTTCCATCTGTATCTTCCGTTTTGGCTTGCTGAATAAGGAAGAACTGCTGCAGAACATGGAAACAGGTCTGGTATTTCTGGATAAGGACAACCACCTGATTTATGCAAATCAGCGTGCCATTCAGATTATCCCTGCTTTAAGCACACCTGTGCTCCGCTCCGGCCCCATTGATTTCAGCCAGCTCTGTGAAGAAAAATATGCTTCCATCCTCGTGGGCACTGCCAGCTACCAGCGCAGAATTACCGAGTGGAGCAACGGCGGAAACAGTCGTGGAAAACTCATCACCTTTGATGATATTACCGAAATCCGTGCTCGGCTGAACCGTGATGCAATGACAGGCCTGCTGAATCATGCCTGCTTTTATCCGATGCTGGATGAAGAAATGGAAAACGCCCAGAAGTACAGCCGTTCCCTGACCGTGACCATTGCCGATATCAACAGCTTCAAAAAGGTCAATGATACCTACGGCCACGCAAACGGTGATGTGATTCTGATTGCGATGGCAGACCTGATGCAGAAAATCTGCGGCAGATGCGGCGAGGTATTCCGCTACGGCGGTGAGGAATTCTCTGTCATTTTCCGCTGCAACAAAACCCTGGCAGAACAGATTATGCAGCAGACACTGGAGGAATTCAGCAAAATAGATTTCGATTTTCTGCCCTATCATGTGACCTTCAGTTATGGCAGCGCAGAGTATACCGGCAAAGAAACAAGTCACGAATTGTTTGAACGTGCGGACCAGATTATGTATGTACGGAAACAGGAATACCACGAAAAAGAACAAAACTGAATACACAAAAGAAAGGATTCAATTATGCTCGGATCTGATTACAGAGAACTGATTGTCCCCAAAACGGACAATGCTGGAAAAAAGACAGCCATTCTATTGGGAGGCGGCCTGATCACACTGCTCAGCGTCATACTGGCAATGGCTGTCGGAAAATATTTTCTCCTTCTGATCAGCACAATTCTGGGGTTTGCAACCTGGTTTTTCTGGAACTCCAATCGCATTGAATACGAGTACATTATATCAGGAGACCAGCTCACCGTCACGAAAATCATTGCTGAAAATAAGCGCAAACAGATGATTGAGGTCACACTGAATCAGTTTACCGCCTTCGGAAAACTGGCGGACGCAGAAAACACAAGCGCATCTACCACTATGATTCTCGCCTGCACCGCACAGGATGCTTCTGCATTCTATGCAGACTTTGACGATACCGGGTATGGTCAGACGAGACTGGTCTGGACTCCCAACGACGATATTCTTATCTATCTGGCAAAACATCTTCCCAGAAATCTTAATTTCCGCTGGGAATCTGATAACGCACAGTAACAGGAGGAACAGTCATGCGCTTGGTTACACCCCTGGAAATGATGAAGCTTGAAGAACAAACCAATCAGGCAGGTATATCCTACCTGCAAATGATGGAATCTGCAGGAAAAGGCCTGGCAGAACATATTGCCCGCATTGCATTACAGGAAAAAATCACAGAGGTGATGTTTTTATGCGGCAACGGCAACAACGGCGGAGATTGCTATGCCGCTGCAGCACTGCTTTCAAGAAAGCTGAAAATCACCATTTGCCTTGTGAACGGTATGCCCAAAACCCGTACCGCTTATTCACAATTCAAAAAAATGAAACAAGTCACCGTGGAATCCGATCCAGAGAAAATCCTGCAGCTGGCTGCTGATCATAAAATGATTGTTGACGGAATTTTCGGCATTGGTTTTCGGGGAGAATTAAGCAGTCAGATTAAACAGCTGTTCGATGTTATCAATGCAGATCCAAACAAAATCTGTGTTGCAGTGGATATTCCCAGCGGCGGAAACGGTCTGACTGGCAGTGCTTCAGATTCCGTGCTGCGGTGCACAGCAACCATTACATTCGGAGCAGCAAAAATGGGACTGTTCCTGCCGCCCCTTTCTGAAAAATGCGGAGCCATTTTCCTTGCAAAAATCGGTATACCGGAAGCCGCATTCGGGGAGCTCACATACCCCGTAAAGCACATCTCCAGCGATAGTGTAAAGGAAATGCTGCCGCCCCGTCCTCTGAATGCACATAAGGGCATGTTTGGCAAATTGCTGACCATTGCAGGTTCCAGAAATATGCCCGGAGCAGCGATTCTTGCCTCCCAGGCAGCACTTCGCTGCGGCGTTGGCCTGTACACCCTTGCCTCAGAGCCTGATGTGTGCCGGCTATTAATATCACATAATCCGGAGGCAATGATTCTCCCATTGAACGGAGATTACAACGGCATGCTCACACAGCAGGCTGTCCCTGCAATTCTGGAAGCCGCCAAAACTGCCACCTGCGTTCTTATGGGATGCGGTCTGGGGCAGTCGGATGCATTGCGGGAAATGATTACCGCTTTGATTCCACAGATTGAATGCCCCATGGTACTGGATGCAGATGCACTGAATGTCATCTGCAACAGATTGGATGTGCTGAATCGAGCAAAATCAACGATAATCCTCACGCCTCACCCCGGGGAAATGTCTCGGCTGCTGCACTGTTCCACGGAGGAAATCCAGATGGACAGAGTATCAGCGGCAAAACGATTTGTAATCAGATATCCCAAAACCATTCTTGTTCTCAAAGGCGCAGGTACCATTGTTGCATCATCGGAGCGAGCTTCTATCAATACCAATGGCAACTCCGGCATGAGCAAAGGCGGCAGCGGAGATGTGCTGGCAGGCATTATAGCAAGCCTGACCGCACAGCACATCGAACCGAATGCGGCGGCTCAAATAGGCGTATATGTTCATGGCCTGGCAGGAGATTGCGCAGCGGCAGAATTCTCCAAGCGTTCCATGCTGCCAAGCGACATTATCAACCAGATTCCTCTGGTATTTGCAAATCTCGAATAAAGCAAAAGGACATTTCAGTTTCTGAAATGTCCTTATTTATACACTATTTCATAAAAAATGAGGACACAAATTAATGTGTCCTCATTTAATTTAGTTAGGAATTACTTGGACTTTGTGCCCATTGCATCATAATCAATGCTACGTGCAACGAACTTCAGAATCTTTGCAACGTCATCAGAGTTCAGAGCACCGTCACCAACAACGTCTGCATTCAGTTTGCCCTGTGCAGAAACCGTCGCTGTAGAATCTTCAGCAAGGAAGCGAGCAAGCAGAACAGCATCGGCAACGTCCACACGGTCATAGGGTGTGTCGCCTTTGGAGCAGTCTGTGTTACCCCAGTCAGCCTCATTCGGATCATCGGGAGTAGGAGTACCTTCAGCGCTGAAATCGTACTTTACATCCTTATCCTGGAGGAACTCAACAATCCAAGCCAGAGGAGCGTTCCAGTTAATGGTAACCTCGTTGGTGGACCAAGCTTCGATGGAGTCAACGAAGCATCTCTGAGACGGGTTGGTTGATTCACCAGGTGTGAAGCCCAGTGCACGGACATACGGATCCTGGAGACCTGCATTCGGACCGCCGGAGAGAACGCCGTCCGGTGCCATAGGCAGAGTCTTATCCAGCTCGTAAGACCAATATCTGTGGTGCGGGTTCTTCTCGTGGTAAGAACCGTAACCTGTTACGAAGGAGAAGGACAGCGGGTTGTTACCAAGCAGGTAGTCCATACCGGTTGTAACGCCGCTCAGGTACTTCTTATCGCCGGACTGGTCATAAGCATAAGCCATAACCATCAGGTTGTTGATAACCATGGAGTTGGAACCCCACTCATAACCATTGATAACAATGGACTTATCCAGGTTGTTCTCATCGGTGTAGCCAGGGCCATCATACTTGTACGGGATACCGTAACCCTGCTCATCCTCTGTCTTGAGGTAATCATTAGCTGCCTCGAGGATAGAAGATTCCAGAGTAGACTTCTCGGAATCGCTCAGCAGATCCTTGTGGAGAGCCAGAGACATGGAACCAGCAGAAGCAGTATTACCCCAGTTGAATGTGGTGTAGGAACCTTCACCACCCTGGTTTTCACCACCAGTGATTCTGGTAGTAACCTTGTAAGCGTTGGAGTACTTTGCAACTTCCTTCTGGTATGTAGCAGCATCGTTGTCGGCCATCTTAGAAGCAGAAATAAAGATTTCGCAAGCTGCCCAGTAGATGTCATCACGAACTTCGTTATCACCGTAAGGACCGCCGCCCTTTGCCTGGTTCATCGGAGCATACAGGGAATTCTCATTTGTCTCCTCGTTAGCCTTTGCTTCATACCACCACTTCTGAACTGCCTGATAAGCTTCCTTAGCAGTGCTGAGGTAAGTAGCAGCCTTTTCGGAATTATACGGCTCCCAAAGTCTTGCTGCCTGAGCTGCGCAAGCTGCATAGTTCAGTGTAGCTGCGAACGTTGGCGGCTTTACAATACGTGTGGTGCCCCACTCTTTTTCATAGTCGTAAGGTCTGGTTGCAAGACCGGTCCACTTATGGTCATGGAGCTTGTGGTAGTACAGACCTTCTGCAACCTTACCCCATGTGGGCTCGGATGCTTCAACCTTCATCTGTGCAATCCAGTCGAGCTCAACAGCAGCTTCATCCAGAACATCCGGAACCTTGTTGTTGGATTCCGGAATGACACATGTGCCGGAACCATCAGCAAACTTAGCCATAGTCTCCTCGCTGAATGTAGCTCTCTCGTACATATTCTGGAGAGTCCAGACAGAGATACCGCCGTTAACAACGTACTTACCGTGGTCACCAGCATCATACCAACCGCCGTTAGCTGTCAGCTTGGAGGAAGCATATGTGCTTGTTGCCTCAGACTTATCAAGATACTCGTTCTTCCAGATCTTCTGGATATCAGCTGTATCTGTCTTATGGCCGCCCTCGTGAGCAAGTGTCGTCTTATCACCGGAGGTGATGTATTTTGCTTCGATATCAACACCAGAACGGTTCTGATAGAAGTAGTTCAGAGCATTTGTCAGCATGTTGTGGGACGTATCTGTGTAGATGTTGTCGCCGATATTGAACTCGAAGGATCTCCAATCCTGGCCCTTAATGCGCAGATAGTATCTGCCCGGTGTGGTGTAATCGGAGAAATCAATCTTGCAGACGGTATCAGCAGAATCAGCATCCTTCTTAGCAGCAGTTGTCTGACCGGAAGTAACAACGGTACCGCTTGCAGCGTTTACCAGTTCCCATGTGTAGGTGCCGGAAAGATCGATTGTGGAAGCACCGTAGAGCAGATCGCCCTTGTTGTCGCCCAGTGTAGCGACCTTGGACAGTTCCGGATAGTAACCAATCTGGTTAACAGAGATGAAGTTAACAAGCTTGCCGTTGACCTTCATCTCCGGGTTCTCAGCAGCACTGTAATCACGGTTAACAGCACCGTAGGAGTTTGCAGGGTTAGCGTCGCACTTTTCAGCGCTCCATTCGCCATCGCCGCATGTCTTACAAATGATGGACATGTTGTCGAAGAAGATTTCATCGCCAGCCTTTGCGTTGCCGCCGTAGCCGTTGCTGTCGTTTGCATAGTGGAATGCCCACTCAACGGATTCCAGATCCTGAGTAGGAGTAAATGTGCCTGTGAAGGTCTGGTAGCTGGTTGTCAGGCTGACAGGAGAACCCCAGCCCATGCCGCCGCCGCCCATGTGCGGGCCCATTACGAAGCCTTCCGGCTTCAGGTCGAAGTACTCTTCGTCACCCTTTGTGTTACCAATCTTGGAGCAGACTTCCATACCTGCTCTGCTTGCCTTGATATCACAGCTGACCTCATAAACGTGGCCCTTCTTGAAGTTCAGGTTACGATGTCTGAACTGCAGGTCCCACTTGGACTTCTCAGCACCAACCGGTTCCTTAACAGTAATGTGGAACTCCTTACCTGCGAACTCGAAGTCCTGCTTTGCAGGGCTGGATTCACAAGTATGCCAAGGCAAAGCCTTGTTTGTAAATGAGGTCTCTCCCAACACCTGGCCTGCGGATGCTGTCATTGTGACAACATTAGCCACGGTCGGAAGTGCCATTGCGAGTGAACAAAGGCTCGCAACGATCTTCTTTGATCTTTTCATGATAAAAACCCTCCCGTTTTTTTTTATATAATCACAGCCAGTACATACTGTGAATATATTCTGTTCTGGCGTACATCCTGCCTGCTTGCTTTTCCCGGGCACCGCACCCGTGCGTTTACACTGCCCTAGGAACACGCTTTCAGCCAAATATACACACTGTAAAACTTTTTGTAAGATTTCCACTATGTTTCACATATTTTTTACACAGTGTTCTCACAGTTATCATTATAATACAACTTTGCCTGATTGTAAAGACCTTTTTTTAATTTTGGATGAATAACAAAAATTGTTTATTGTTTTTTGTGCGATGTGCATAACACTGTTTCTCCTCTTTTAATATGTAAGCTGGACGATTTTTCCTGTGTTTTCAAATTTTATCATTCTTTTCCATGTGTATATTGTACTTCCAGTACAATTCGCTTTTCATTTTAGTCTCTTTTTATGTATTGTTGTTTATTTTTCTTATTCATCTTGACAGATTAATATTAATATGTTATAATTTCTTTGATGCGTTAAAGCTTTACATTCCCAAAAGCGTTGAATGGCAGCTGAAAAACGGTCATAATTTATTTTTACAGGAGGTTTCTATGACTACTTCGCAAATCATTACTATGGTAGTAGTGGTCATCTATGCTGTCGTCATGGTCAGCATCGGTATCATTACATCCCGAAAAACCAAAAGTGTGAACGACTTCGTTTTTGGTGGAAACAAAATCGGCCCTTGGATGACGGCTTTTGCCTTCGGCACAGCATATTTCTCTGCCGTGGTATTCATCGGCTATGCTGGCCAGTTCGGCTGGAGCTACGGCGTTTCAGCTGCCTGGATCGGCGTAGGCAATGCCCTGATCGGCGCAACCCTCGCCTGGGCGGTGCTGGGCAAACGCACCCGTCTCATGACAAAGCATCTGGATGCAAAAACCATGCCGGACTTTTTCATGAAGCGTTACGGCAGCACTTCTCTGAAAACAGTGGCAGCCGTCATTGTTTTCCTGTTTATGATTCCCTATACCGCATCCGTTTATAACGGTCTTTCCAGATTGTTCGCTATGGCTTTCAATCTCAATTCTCCCAATGCATATCAGTATGTGATGATTGCAATGGCCATTCTGAGCGCAATCTACGTGGTTCTGGGCGGCTATTCTGCAACTGCAGTCAACGATTTCATTCAGGGTATGATTATGCTCTTCGGCATCTCCGCTGTGGTTCTCTGCATTCTCAATTATAATAATGGTCTCGGCGGTTCCATCGAAATGCTGAAGCAGGTCACTGCTGTCCCGGATGGCAAGCTGGCTTCCCTCTTCGGACCCGATCCCATTAACCTCTTCGGCGTTGTCATCCTCACCTCTCTGGGTACCTGGGGACTTCCGCAGATGACACATAAGTTCTATGCAATCCGTGATGAAAAGGACATCAAGCGTGGCCTGGTAATTTCCACATTCTTCTGCCTGATTGTTTCCGGCGGATGCTATCTGCTGGGCGGTTTCACCCGTCTGTTCAACACCACAGAGGACGGCCAGGGCCTGGGCAGCAACGTAATTCAGACTCTTTCCAACGGCAAGCTGGAATTCGATGCAATGGTTCCCAATATGCTGCAGACTGCTCTGCCGCCGCTGCTGATTGGTCTTGTGGTGGTTTTGGTACTGAGTGCTTCCCTCTCCACACTTTCCGCACTGGTACTCACATCCTCCACAACCCTTGCCCACGACCTGCTGCGTCCTGCATCCAAGGGCAAAATGGATGACAAGAAGGAATTCACCACAATGCGTGTCCTGATTCTCTTCTTCCTGCTGATTTCTGTTATCATTGCAATGAATAAGAATGCAGCAATCACAACCCTGATGAGTTACTCCTGGGGCGCACTTTCCGGCTCCTTCTTAGGACCGTTCCTCTGGGGTCTGTTCAGCAAAAAGACTACAAAGGCTGCTGTCTGGGTCAGCTTCGGATTCGGTGTTATTTCCACCGTGGCACATATGTGCATCTTCACATTCTTCAAGGAAAACTGCATCGATTTTGTAAAGTGGGCAGCAAGTCTCCCGCTGAATCTTGCATCTCCGATCAATGCAGGCGCAATTCTCATGATTCTTTCCATTGTACTGGTTCCTGTCATCTCTGCTTTCACAAAGCCCTGTGAGAAGGAAACCGTGGAAAACGCATTTGCAGCCTACAACAAATAATTCCCTTACAGCAAAGACAGGTGTTCCGCCCGGAACACCTGTCTTTTTTTATGAGATATAATATTTCGGAAACAGCGCCCTTATTTTTGCTTTTTCAAATCAAACTGTACATGAAACACGTTGCTGTCTGTTTCGCCTGTCGCCCAGATTTTTCCGTTATGTGCCTTCACGATACCTTCCGCAATGGATAATCCCAGGCCATAACTGTTTCCGTCATTGCGGGATTGGTCTGCACGATAAAACCGCCTGAAAATAGCTTTACACTCCGGCTCAGACATTGGCGTTCCCTTTCCGGAGACAGTCAGTGTACATTCTGTACCGGATGCCGAGAGCTTCAGCTGTACCGGTGCATCTGCATCGGAATATTTCAGTGCATTATCAAGCAGAATGTCAATCACCTGCCGGATTCTGTTTTTATCCCCGAATATATGAATCTCTCCTGCGATATCGGATTGCAGCATCATACCCTTCTCGAAGAACAGCGGTTCAAAAGGCAATATGCTGTCTGACACCAATTTGCTGAAATCCATTTCCTCATATTGTGTTCTGGCAGTGCCGTTATCCATTCCCGAAAGCTGAAGCAAACTCTCCACCAGTCCTCTCATTCTCTTTGCCATAGAAAGAATATGATTGGAGAATTCTGCTTTTTCACAGTCAGAGTATTCACTGTCCGCCAACATTTCCGCATTTGTCATAATAACGGTCAGGGGTGTTTTCAGCTCGTGGGAGGCATCTGCAATAAACTGCTTTTGCTCATTCCATGCCTGTTCCGTAGGCTTTGTCAGCCATCTTGCCAGGAAAATGCTGATGACAAAAAACAGCAGCCAGCCGATAAACCCGATCACAAGGGCATTTTTCACAAGGCCCCTCAGCATCATTTTTTCCCCGGAAATATCCGTTAAAATCAGGCTGTCCTCTGTTTTCAGAAAGCGCAGGTTGTATTCAGGAATCACACCCACCGTTTCATCACTGGCATATGCCGAATCCGCAATTTTGCTGATTAGTTCTTTATCACTCACATCAAAGAACCCGCCGCCGTCAACCTGAATTTCGCCGTTCGGATCTTTTCTCATGCGAATAGAGGGAATCCGCAGATTATCATTCTCATTTTTCGGCGGCACAGGCGGCATATGATGATTCGGCATCAAGGGTTCCCTGAAGCTTTCACGCCGCATCATCTGTATGCTTTCCTGTGCAATGCTGATGCTTGTGAAATGCATAATGCTGCCGATGGCAGCAGCCAGAATCACAGTCACAATGGTCATAATTGTCACTACAAGACGAAACCGCATTTTCTTCAGCATACTTCATCACACTCCAGATGATAGCCCAGCTTCCGTATCGCCTCAATTCTGATGTCAGAACCGATACTGGCCAGTTTCTTACGGAGAAAGGCAACATACACTTCCACATGGTTTTCCACCGCATTGGAATCATATCCCCAGACCTTTACCAGCAGCGTTTCCTTTGAAACATTATTCTTTCCCGATATCATGAAAATACGCATGATATCAAATTCCTTTGCTGACAAACGGACACTCTCAGCACCGCATACCAATACTGCAGAATCCATATCCAGCTTCGTATTGCCATAGGACAGTTCATTCACCTGCGTACCCTGACGGCGCAGAAGGGCATTGACACACGCCAGCAATTCTCTGGAATCAAAGGGTTTTGTAAGGTAATAATCAGCACCGGCATTCAGCCCCTCCACCTTATCCTCAATGTCCGATTTGGCGGTCAGCATAAGAATCGGTGCTGCACAATGCTTTTCCCGTATTCGCTTTGCCACCTGATAACCATTTTTTACAGGCAGCATCACATCCAGAATAATAAGGTCATAAATATTCATCAGGGCATAGCCTTCGCCGCTTTCCCCGTCATACACTGCATCAGTCTCAAATCCCTTTGCATTCAGCATCCGCTGCAAGGAATCTGCCAGCAGCTTTTCATCTTCGATAATCAGAATTTTCATATACATCACCTCTCATTTGCCGATGATTGCTTCAGAACGTTTGTTCCGGCAGTAAGCACTGATATTGAATACACATTTCATTATGTTCTGTTTTCTGAATGCATGCTGAAAAAGGCAGATACACATGCAGCTCTATGTGTATCTGCCCGGTAGTATTATTTATGATTCTTGGCGAAGCTTTTCAGCTTTTCGTAAGTCTCATCGCTTAAATCGTGTTCAATTTTACAGGCATCCCGTTCTGCATTGTCGTGGCTGACGCCCAGCACCTGTTCCAGAAAATCTGTGATGACAATATGCCGCTCGTACACAGATTCTGCACGTCTTCTGCCTTCATCCGTAAATATCAGCTGACCGCCCTTATCAATGGTAATGAGGCCCTCTTCTTTCAGAATTCCCATTGCCCTGCTGATACTGGGCTTGGAAAAGCCTGTTTCGTTTGCGACATCAATGGAACGGACATAACCGCTTTTATTGTGAAGAACAAGAATCGTCTCAAGATAATCCTCACCGGATTCCCGAATCTTTGCCATAACAATCCTCCCTGCCATTGCTCTTTTTCTGTAATACCGGTTTCCTATGTTATTATAACGCAGATGAACAGGATTTGTCAATAGGCATTTCGCTCATTTCAGCGATATTTTATTCTTCACTGCTTTCCGCAGCTGTCATTGCATCCGCTGCAGCTGCCGCAGCTGCAGCCGCAGGAGGATTTTCCTTTCGCCTTATCTTTTGCCATCTTCTTAATAATTGCGCAGACAATCAGCAGCAACACAATGAAGACAATTGCAGTACCCATAAATGATACCTCCGTTTATTTCACTTTGACCGTTTTGGTAAGCTTGGTTGCTTCCTTGTACGGTCTTACAAGCATATAAATCATGAATGCAAGAATCACAGCTGCAAAAATGACACCCACAGGATTTCCGTTTCCTGTAAAGAGATTGCCAAACTGATGAATCATCAGTGCGATACAATATGCAAAGCCGCACTGATAAGAGATTGCAAATGCTGTCCATTTTGCATTATTCATTTCACGTCTGATTGCACCGATTGCAGCAAAGCAGGGCGCACAAAGCAAATTGAACACGAGAAATGCATAGCCTGTAATACCTGTGAATACTGTAGCAAGGGTATCATATACATTGCCTTCTGCGCCATAGAGAATGCCCATTGTGCCTACAATGTTTTCCTTTGCCACAAGACCTGTAATCGATGCAACGGTTGCCTGCCATGTGCCGAAGCCCAGGGGCTTGAAAATCCATGCAGCTGCGCTGCCGATCGAAGCAAGCAGAGACATATCCAGTTCATCTTCTTCCAGCATCCGGAATCCATCCTCTGCAAATCCGAAGAAAGATGTGAACCAAACTGCAATGGTAGAAAGCAGAATGATTGTGCCAGCTTTTTTAATGAATGACCATCCCCGTTCCCATGTGGAACGAAGCACATTTTTCAGTGTCGGGAGGTGATATGCAGGCAATTCCATAACGAAAGGGGCGGGTTCCCCTGAGAACATCTTTGTCTTTTTCAGCATGATGCCTGAAATGATGATTGCTGCCATCCCGACAAAATATGCTGATGTGGAAACCCATGCAGAACCGCCAAAGACTGCACCTGCAATCATTGCAATAAACGGAACCTTTGCGCCACAGGGAATAAATGTGGTTGTCATGATTGTCATGCGTCGGTCACGTTCATTCTCAATGGTTCGTGATGCCATAACACCCGGGATTCCGCAGCCTGTGCCAATCAGCATAGGGATGAAAGATTTACCGGAAAGACCGAACTTTCTGAAAATTCTGTCAAGCACAAACGCAATTCTTGCCATATATCCGCAGGCCTCCAGGAATGCAAGCAGGAAAAATAGTACCAGCATCTGCGGTACAAATCCGAGAACAGCACCCACACCTGCAACGATACCATCCAGAATCAGACCCTTTAACCAGTCAGCACATTGGACTGCATCCAGTCCCCCTTCAATGACCGCTGGAACCGACGGAACAAAAACACCATAATCCGCAGGATCCGGTTCTTCGCCATATTTTTCCATTACGAAAACAGCTTCATTGTAATCGTCAAGAGTTGCTTCCACTGTTTCAACCGCAAGAGTTTCCTCGTCTTCCACTTCGTATGCAAACACATCTGACGGCGCAGTACCATTCTCCTCGATATATGCCGCATACCCATCAACAATCAACGCAGCATTACCATATTCCTCAGCGGCTTCCTCATAGGCAGATGAACCGATTCCGAACAAATGCCAGCCGTCACCGAAAAGCCCGTCATTGGCCCAGTCCGTTGCAGATGCACCTACAGTGACCATTGAGAGATAATACACAAGGAACATGATAACTGCAAAAATCGGAAGTCCCAGCCAGCGGTTCGTAACAATTTTATCAATCTTATCAGATGATGTCAGTCCGCCCTTGTTCTTCTTTTTGCAGCAATCTTTGATAATGGACGAAATATACAGATAGCGTTCATTGGTAATGATGCTTTCAGAATCATCATCCATCTCTTCTTCCGCCGCTGTAATATCATTTTCCAGATGCTTTAATTGCGCCTCTGTCAGTTTCAGCTGTTCAATTGCTTTTTCATCACGTTCAAAAATCTTGATGGCATACCATCTCTGCTGTTCTTCAGGCGTATCATGCAGCACATATTCTTCAATATGTGCAATTGCGTGTTCCACACATCCGCTGAATGTATGACGGGGAATCATTTTTTCCTTCTTCTTTGCAGCATTTATTGCAAGTTCAGCGGCTTCACTGATACCATTTTCCCTTAATGCAGAGATTTCACAGACGTCACATCCAAGTTCCTTTGAAAGCTGATTGGTATTAATTTTGTCACCGTTTTTAGCAACAATGTCCATCATATTCACAGCGACAACCACAGGGATTCCCAGCTCTGCAAGCTGTGTTGTGAGGTAGAGATTTCGCTCAAGGTTTGTACCGTCAATGATATTCAGAATGGCATCAGGCCGTTCCTGAATCAGATAATTACGTGCGACCACTTCCTCCAGTGTATAGGGAGAAAGAGAGTAGATGCCGGGCAAGTCTGTGAGAATGACATCTTTGTTCTTTTTCAGTTTGCCTTCCTTCTTTTCCACAGTAACACCGGGCCAGTTTCCCACAAATTGATTTGAACCTGTCAGCGCATTGAAAAGCGTGGTTTTACCGCAGTTCGGGTTACCTGCAAGTGCAATTGTAATACTCATTCTGTTTTACCTCTTATTCCACTTCAATCATGCCGGCATCTTCTTTGCGAAGAGAAAGCTCGTAGCCACGCACCGTAATTTCAATCGGATCTCCAAGGGGTGCAACCTTACGGACATATACTTCTACGCCCTTGGTAATACCCATATCCATAATTCTTCTCTTTACTGCACCCTCACCTGTGAGTTTTCTGACTTTCACAGTCTGACCGATGGGGGTATCTTTTAATGTTCCCATACACATTCTCCTTAAACCATAATTTTTGAAGCCATCTCTTTGGAAACGGCGATTCTTGCATCTTTCACATTGACAATGACATTGCCTCCGGTTTCAGTGATTACAGTTATCGTTCCGCCTACCACAAAACCAAGGTTTTCAAGATGTTTTTTTGTTTCGGCACTTCCGCCGATTTTCTTTATGGTGTTTTCCGCACCTGCATCCGCAAAGGATAAAGGCATCATTGGAATCATCTCCTCATGTACAATATTGTTCCAGTATCGTTTTCAATGCATTTACACTGGCGTTGTGAATTCTTGCAACAGGAATATCCTGCTTTCTGGATTTCTGGTTTACAGCATTCACCATTTTGTGAGAACAAGTATTTGTGAACACCACCAGCAAATCCGGTGTTCCAAGTTTGTTCTCAAAATCTGAAGGCATCTGCGTAAACACCTTTGCCTTACACTTGTATTCTTTGCAGATATCCTTATATCTTGCTGCCATGCGGTCATTTCCGCCGACCACGACTACGCTCATACAATCCCCCTGTTCTTTAGTATGGTTCCGCTAACACTATTAGTTGCAGCTAACCGTTCCGTAAATAAAACAGGCTTGTTCCTGCCCTGTCTGTATGCAGACGGAGAACAACCCATTACATTCCGGAAGGCCTTTGCAAATTTACTGCAATTCTCATAACCGACATCACTCGCAATATCAATGATTCTGTGGTCTGTTTCAGTCAGCATCTTTGCAGCAAGTTTCATTCTTTCTTCACGAAAATAGGAATAAAAAGGTTTTCCATATTCTCTCTGAAAGTCTGCTTTCAGCTTTGTCTTGGAAACACCTGCCATAGCAGCAGCCTGCTCAATTGTCACACGCTCCGGAAATCGTTCCATCAGCATCGCATGCAATTCTGACAAATATGTTTTTCTTTTCATACCGCTTTCCTTTCCTTGGTTAGCATTCACTAACTGCATATATTATACCATCATCTGTCTTGTTTTGTCAAGGTTAGATTCGGCTAACCTTGACATGGCGAATCTGATATTTTTTTAGTAAAAGGTAATAGTTTCCGGCTTTTTGGAGCAAAAAGAAGATGCACCCAGGAGCATCAAGAACACATGATTTCCCTGATGACCAGGGGCAGAAACGAAAAAAAGGCCTTGCTGACGGTAAAATCAGCAAGGCCGGATATACAGAATGGAAGCTTAACCGGCCGCAAACGACCGATGACTGCGGAAAGCATGAACCTGCGAAAGAGTGGCGTAACCTGTAAGCCACCTGAACTGCAGAATAATTCCGCTTAGCTCCCTGTTATCAAATTGTTATCACTGAGATTTTCAGGCTTTGGAAATGACGTAAATTCGCCATTTTTGAAGCCTTGTTTATTATTCCCACTCGCTCCTAAATCTGCTGCTCTAACGGAATTCCGTTAGACGATTTAGCTCACGTTATCTCTATTGCTTGTATTGTATGTTGAATTTTGAGTATCTGATTTTTTGTTGTCAGAGTGTTGCCGGGAAATATATTGAGTATAGCGCAGATTGAAGTGATTGTCAAGAGACTTTATCACTCATTTAAAATGTAATTATAAAAGCCTTCCAATTCTTTATTGATTTCCTGTGCTATCGAAATATCAATCTCATTTTCATTTGCAATCTTTTGAAGATCAAAATTCTTGAATAGTTTATCATTAAAGCCGTATGATTGTTTTTTTATGAGAAATTCACTTGTGCCTATGGAGGAAAGTTGACTTTTATCACAAAGTTTATGCAATATAAATGCAACGCTCATTTTAAACTGAAGTATGTTTACCTCGGATCCTTCCAAAACGCTATTCGAAATAATATTCAAATAATGGAACGAAACCGGATACCTAATATATGGTATGCAGCCATATTCCATACAACACGCCAGTATACTAATCGCTTGAAGTATATTTCCGAAAACCATACTGAAAAAGTTGTATGCATCGGATTTAGCAGGATCAATCATAAACTCGGCATCAGCCATCGAATTATGAAATCTTTCTTTAAATGGTAACTCTTTATTATCAGTTTCCGAGAACATAACTATCTTTTCCGTATCATCACGAGCATATTTTATAATATTATCAATACTGTCGCATTTAATAAAGTAATCATCGATGCTATCTATTCCGTTGAACAGCCCAAGAAATAACCGTTCGCTTTCTTGAAATACAATATCATCAGCTTTTGATTGAGCTAAAAGACGTAATGGAATAATAAACAAATTTGATTGCAGATTATCCAGAATCTTAATGTTATCTTCCGCTGTTGTTTTTACCTGATTGTAAAGATAATCTGCATCTCTTCCTTCAGGCAATTTACCGCACAATTCTGAGTATCTACTTAATGGATCATCAAGTATATGATTTTCACCAATCAATAAAAACGGGAGATGCTCATTATCTTCATAATCTAAAAATGTGGCAGCAGTAAAAACATAGCTATTGCTATAAGGAGCCATGGCTTCGAGATACAATCGAACAATATTCATATTTCTTAACCAAAATATGTTTATCTCATCAAGAGCTTCTGCCGCAAATCCCGATTTGAGCTTAGGCAACAATGAAATAAGTAGTTCTTTGTATTCTTTTTGAATAAGAATGATTTTATCCATCAATAGGTTTGAGTTCAAAATGAATCACCTCATTTAACATTGCTTCAGGTATACCGTAAATCTCATTCAGATATGTCAACGTTTTATTCATTGCCATAATACAATCTGGCATTACCGACTTCAACACGATAGAGTCATCAATATCAGGGACGCAATGATATTGATGAGCAGGATTCATACATTTTATTAGGGAGGTTTCACGAATTGCTCCCCATAAGCCATGTTCAAATGCCGAATCATAGTCATAGTATAGTCCGTATAAATCTCGTTCATTAACACTTATCGCTTTTTCTCTGATACCTTGCTTATCAAAATAGTTTGTATCCATATCAATGAATTCTTCTTCCTTGAACTCATTTACTAAAGCTTCTATATAGCCTACATCAAAATGACGATTGTTATTTTCCTCGGCTTCTCTATGTTTTGTCAAAATAAGTTTATACTGACCAATGCCATAAAATTGAAAATCTCGCCATATATTATCATGGTTGCTCTCATTAGCAACCAGATACTTCATCATAATATAATCTTCTATTAATACTCGGACACAACTTCTGCCAGCAATAGTGTTAAAAAGATTATGCTCATATACTTCTTTAAGTCGTTTGTAAGAATATGTTGCAATTCCAAGCAAAACATTCATTTTGTCATCTAATGGCTCTGTTGATGTAAATAAGTCTGAAAGGTAAAGGTATACCTTGTGTAACTTCTCCATATATTCAGTAAAATCACGTTCTTCCTTCGGAAAAGCAATCGAAAATAGTGTACAATCTGTCATTTCACTAATACACCTCCAGAAATCTTTTAGATAATCCTTATTAGTAGTTTCAAATGTTAATATAGTTTGCTCCATTGACCTTACAAATGGTCTTGCCATATGCATTACTTCATCATCATGTGAAGAGTTGGGATAGGTGTTAAGGATTTCAACATGGTCTGGCTGCATATGAATGTTACCAGAAAGAAGAGTAAAGTACAATGCAATAAATCTAACATCTGTGGATTCATGTGACTGATGATCCATAAGATCTTTCATGGTATCGGTTATAATATTACATCTATCTTCAATACTTTCATCTGAACAATAGAATGTTTCTGCAAATACGGGAGCGTAACTGACTGTCAATACAACAGTTAAAGGTGAAAGTGCTTTTTTTGCCCCAATGCCCACTATACAATCATATAATTGTTGTTGATCATTACGGCTTAACTTTAATATTTCAGACATTCTTGCTGTTCTTAATGTTGGAGCAATCTTATGAAGTAAATCCATAATATAATGAAGTCGTTTCAAACCTATATCTCTACCTAAGAATTTGAATAAAAGACCGATCCATAAATATTCCGGCATACGTCCGTATGTCCAAGACTTATCATCAGCGTACTCTTCCAAGTTAGGAAGAGTATGAAAAGGAGTAATGAACTTTCCTTTTTTCAAAACGTGATCTGATAGCTTACTATGGTTCATATAATTTACCTCTTAAAAATTCTTTGAAACAAAATATAAACTTTGTTCTATGAAAAATGCTTATTACTTGAGTAATCTACTCATGCTGAAACTTATTGTCTGTAGACTTATTGTAGTAAAAAATGTATAATATAGTTGATAATTATTATATTAGGGGTGATAATTTGGATATCATTAAAGTTTTCGGAACTAATGTCCGAAAATATCGAATGCAACTTGGACTCTCACAAGAAAAATTTGCAGAAAAGTGTGGACTGCATCGAACATATATTAGTGATATTGAATGTTTTCGTAGAAGTATATCTCTTGATAATATTCAAAAAGTGGCTAACGCTCTTGATGTTGAAATTTATAAACTATTTATAGAGGATGAATAACTTATGAAACATATCGAAGAATTATTTTCGTATATTGATACTGAACATACAAATGGTCATAATTCTGGAGAAAACATACGCACAACAATGCAAAAAATCACAGAACATATACATATTAGAAACTTTAACATTGACGAACGAGTTAAAATCGCATCAAAAATCCTTGATGTTCTTACAATTGAAGAAAGAAAAGAATTGGCAACACAATTATTGGAGGAACAAGTTGTTGAGCAGAGAGAAAAACTTAATCATTGGAGTGTAATTACGGCACAATCTTCACAGATTGATACAGGATATATCGCACAACATCTTGTTTCACTGCAAACGCAGATTGCTGGTCAAGGGATGAGGGGGAAAGGCGACGATTTATGTGACGGTTCAGAAGTTAAAAGTGCAAACTTTCTTGATTCTCTTGATAAAAAGGGAGCAACTGCTCCTAGATGGAATTTTACTGCCGTTACACGTCAAATAATGGAACGATTTCTTGAATATCCAGCTGTATATCTGCTATCTATGGATCTTAATACAGAAGGCAATTTTAGAACAAGGATATGGAAAGTTGATGTTACCAAACATACAATTTTAAGAGAAAGATACATAGAGTGGATGAAGGTGCTTGGCTATCCTAAATTTGCTTCTGAAAAAGAAGAAAGCGTTAACTTTCAGTTGTTTCCTCCACATATACGAACTGAGGAAAACTTTGCAAGACATGGTAATGGTAGAAAAAATGGTTTCACCAAATTAGAGATACCTCTCGAAAATTGTGAAGGCTCTGAACTAATTTTTCGCGCTGATGAAGTTAACGGCAAAATTATTATTTCAAAGTTCTAATAAATACGTTGCGAGGTGTACTTATGTTTAGGAATCCGTTAAAAACAGCGATTGATGTTTTAAACACTCATCATCTTCATTTCTTTGAAGGTCAGCAATTTGCTGAAATGACAGATCAACCGACTCCGGAAGATTCAAGAGCGTGGTCACAAATATTAATCAGCGTACTTACAGGAATTCCTGGTCTAGCTAGACAAAAAGGTCCTGACTTGGCTGATGGTTCAGATGTAAAGTCTGCAAATGCCTGGTTCTCGATTGATAAAGTCCGTTTTAATGGAGTTATAAAAGCTGGAACACAAAGTAGTCTTTCTGGAACAATGGCATATCTTGATCAAATGCCATATTTATTCTTTGTCCTTTGGGATATAAACCCTGATAACAACATGGAACGCACAAGAATTTGGGCTGTTCGTCCACAATATGACAGATTATTCAGAAAAGTGGCTGAGGAATGGTATTCTCAATATGCTAACGGACAGATTAGAAGTAATAATTTTCAGTTGCATCCGCCTGTGAATGTTAATGATGACGTATTTACAAATCGTTGTGGAGATTTGGTTTACCCTCTTTTATTTATGGCTGAGTGGAACGGGAGAGAATATGAAATACGTTTATATTCTCCCGAAGTCCTAGATGATGGAGAATGCCAATATCCATCATATTAATGAATTCTCTCCAGTTTAGATAATTGTGTTCTTAGCTTTTCGTCGGCAGTATATTTTGATTTGAAAGCAGCCTCGATTTGCTTATCTATAGAATCGATTTGTTCTTTGGCTTCAGTTGTTGTTGGGTATGGAATCAATATGTCAGCTAGCTGTTCTCTTTTTATACGGCTGTGAGATGATGATGTTCCAGAAGTAAGATTTTCAATTTGTTTGGCAACATATGAAGTTTTAAGCAAGAAACATATTGCATATGCTCCAACATCAGCAATCGGTTGAAGTATTTCAAATTCATTAGAGCATACTAAATCTTTTTCAAATTGCGGCACAACGGTCATTCTTGGAATTCGAGGATTGATTTTCGAGAACAGTATATCTCCTTCAAAACATTGTCTTCCTTTTGAAATCGGATTATATTCTAATACCTGCTGAAAATCTATAGTACTATCAGGATTGATATGTAATACACTGATGTGCTTAACATCTTTATCGGCATTCATATTCTTTCTTCCGATAGTATTGAAAGATGCTACCTCTGATAGCTTTTTTAACTCATATCCGCTGACCTGTATATGCTGAAGCATTTCGATGGTCTGTAATCTGTCGGCACTATAAAAACTTGGGTTTAGAACTTCTTGTATTAGTTCATTTACAAGAATATTAGTAACGGAAGGCGAAACAGACATTATAGAATTATGAGCTTCGTTGCAATAAATTTTGGCAATAAGCTCCATTTCGTTTTGCTTTGTTTTTATCTTTACAGGTACGCCCATACGTTCTTTAACATTATATCCAATGTCATTGCATATCCCCATTACTATTTCTTCACAGAAACCTGGTGCCTTGTTTGTTAAATATAGTATAGATGTTTTTGTTCGAGTTCCAGCCTGAGCAAAAGTAACCGCAGGCATTTCCACAACTGCATTTATAGTGTAATTTGCAATTACATAGTTTCTAACCTGTGCATTAATACCTTTGGCTGAGAAAAAACTATCAGGAAGAACTATTGCAAGCTTTCCGTTTTCTTTTAGAAGCTTCAAGCACTTCATCAACATAAGTAGTTCTGAAGGAACACTCGTATTGGAAATTGATAATTGTTCAATTCCGCAGTAATCATCGAAGTTTAAATCGCTAATTTGGTATTCTGCACCAAACGGAGGATTGGTAAAAATCAAATCAACTTTTCCTGCGTAACTATCAATAAAGGTTGTATCATAAATACTATTTCCTGCGTTGATGTTTTGGATATTACCGCCCATAAGGAGAGTATTGATTTTTGATAATCGTACCATTCGATCTACTTTATCCTGAGCAATAACACCTGATGCTAAAAATGCTTTTACGACATTGTCTTTCTTCTTTTTACTGGTAGACATCATATAAGAAACAAACCGCTTAGATGATTCAATTAATAACGTACCAACACCACAAGTGGGATCCATAATCTTAAATTCATTCAGTTTAATTGAGTCAAAATAGTTTTCCGTAATAAAATCGTGAAAAATCATATCCAAAATAGGAGATGCTATTTCTGCTGGTGTCATATACTGAGCATCTTCTTTATTGTTTCGGAAGTTTTCTCGCACAAAATGTCCAAAACATTCATTTATTATATCGAAATCTGATAAAGTGCTTGTTTCTGTTAAATTAATAAAATCTATTTTTTCAATTTCTGAAATTAGTCTAGTTGCAAACATATCTTCTGATGGCTGAATATTTAATGAAGGATTTCCGCCAAAAATACTTGTCCCATCAGTATTTTGAAAGAAGGGCTCTTTAATGGCAGTATCAAACAAAGCTCTTAATGTCATCGCAACTTTTTCGCTATCACCGTACCGAGTAATTGATTCTTTCTTTACAAATTCCAATGAGAACTTTTTCTTATTTAGAGCATAATGATATGAAAGCATTATTAACTTAACAATTTCATCGAGTTTAGCATTAGAATCATCAATTCTACCATAACTATGATAGTCTTCCCTTAAATGAAGAAGGATCTCATAAAACAATTCATAATTAATACCTGTATTCATATTCTTAACCTCCATATTTTTATTATACCACATTAAAATGTAATTGTCAACGATTACAATCTTCTTTTTAGATTATAATCTAAAATGTTCTGTATATAAGAAGCACTTGTACTTCAAGTGCTTCTTCAAATATATCACTTTACACATAAACCATGCTTTCAAACACCACATCTCTCACGCACAGCCTAACCATATTCGCCAGACCATTCGCCTTCTGCAAATCTCCTACAGCAAGAGCTGTCTGATACTCTTCATCGCATTCAAGGCTTTTTTCGACCTGAGCATTGATGGCATCAGCAACTTTTATCTCAAACTCATCAAGATATGTTTCAATCTCTCCGTTGGTAACGAGTTTTTTCAACCTGTCCTTGTGATACTCAGCAGAGAAGTGCAGGTGATAGCGAATATGATCGGAACTGTACTGCTTTTCAGTTTCCGTCTGTGTTTCAGCATCAAAATGCTTCACAATGCAGTTGTCTGTGTCAAGTACCCATACAGGTACGTTTTTCTTCTTTTCAGAGCTGAATGCTCTTTCTTTACTTCTTATAATCATAATAAACCTCCATTTATTCAAGTTCGTAACTTTTCTTTTTCTTTGGTTGTTGCTGATAAATCTGAGCTTGTTGTCTTTTTCTTGCTTCTGCATCAGCAACAGCTTCAACCTGTCGATACGCTTCGGGAGATAGCTTTTTCAGGGTTTCCACAAGGCTTGAATTTCTCTCGCTCTGACATTCAAGAGCTGAAATCTGTTTTTTCAGGTTGCTGTTTTCAGAGGAAAGGCTTTGATTCACATTTCTCAGCTTCTTGTTTTCCTCGGAGAATTTTTTATTCTCGACACGAACCTCATAAACTGCCCCTTCACTTTTATCTCTTGCCTTGTGTGCAGAACTGAGACGTTTTGAAATATCACTGCAAATTTCACCGATACGCTTCTTGTTTTTTACAGCAGAGATAGGATTTTTTACAAGGCTTTCAAGCTCATCACAAAGGTCATTCAGCTCAGATTCAAGTTTTTCTGTTTTCTCAAAATCGGGCAGATAGTTGAGTATATGGTTACGCTGTTCTTTTTTCTCCTGAATTTCGGCTTCAATCTCCGCATTCAGAACAGCAAGTTCCTCGGACTTATCAATTCTGTCCATAAACGCCTTGTATTCCTCGACTTCCATATACTTGTGAGATTTTTCAGGCTTTGCAATCTGAATATCGTGATTGATGCAGATTTGCTTCATGATTTCCCATTCACACTCACGCCAACGAGCGATAGCCTGTTTGCCTTTCCCAAATCCCATTTCTTCCAATGCTTTTGAAATACTGTTTCGTGTGTCGAGTTTCTTGCCTTCATAGTGTCCGACAGGTATGTAGTCGAAGTGCAGGTGCGGAGTAGCTTCATCCATATGAAGCACAGCATTGAAAACGTAGAAATTCGGATTTCTGCTCTGGAAATTCTCCATATACTCAATCAGGCATTCTTTTGCAGTTTCAGCATCAGGTGTTCCGCAGCCTGTGTCTTTCATTGTACCAATCTGCATAATATCTTCATAAAAAGATTTTTCACCATTACTGCTCTGAATTACATTGTTGGTGTAATCATGCCTGAAAAGATGCTGATAGTAGTCATCAAACTTTCTGTCACCTCGTTTCTGCTGAGAGTTGTGTCTGAGGGTTGCTTCACTAAAAAGCTGCTGATATGCTTCTTTAATCGGCTGAGATATAAAAGTGATGTTGTCATCAATTCTTTCTTTGTGAACATTCTCAGCAATGAACGTCCTGTTGTTGTGCGTCAGAGAACCCTTTCCCTGACGGAATGAAATCGTTTTTTCTTCCATTTCTATTTCTCCAATTCTTTCTATTTTTGTGTTCTGAACAATCAGAGATTGCAGAACAATTTTTCTATTCGCAATACTCATAGAAAAAAGGTTCAGCCTGATGGCTGA
>JAKSPJ010000010.1 GCA_024404915.1 Oscillospiraceae bacterium | reverse complement strand
CCGTCGCAATCAAATACATAACTCCACTGAATCTCATCATTGCAGTTTAAATCAATGCTGAACGAAGTCGGAGATTTGCAGTCATCATAATATGCCACAACCTCATACTTTGTATCACCAATCGGACTTTCAAAGGTTTTGTGATATATTTTATTCACCGATTCAGTTGTCCTGATTTCGTAATTTTTTGAGGAAGAAGCACTCTCAGGGAAAACAAGACACACTACGTCACAGATATTATTACCTTTACTGATATGTGTTACACCATATTCATTGTAAAACTCCATTGCTTCCACAAAGCTCTTTGGAACCCATGACGGAACTAACGGCTTTGCAACCTCAAGCGGAATGCTGATGTTTCCATTGCAGAACATAAATGTAACATTATCGCCATATTCTGCATCATATGCAAGATTAACTCCGAGTGACGAACCTACCGTGCTTAATCCGTAATAATATTCCTTTCCGTTTTCATCTTCAAGGTATATGCTGAAATGACCTGAACCGTCATACATTGTACTTGTTACAGTCAGTTTCTTTCGTTCCATAAGCTCAGTACAGTGTCCGACTTTTCTAAGAACAGCATCATCATTGAGATAATTAACGGATGCCATTGCATAAACAGGCTCGTCTGAATATTCACGAACATTATCTAATTTGAATTTACCCTCAGCAACAAGAATATCACCATAAGTTAAGCCATCAGGAGCATTCTTCCATGCTACCTTTCCAGCTGATCCACCGTTTTCATAGCGAAGCTGAGTATAATTTTCGCCGTCACGGCTATGGTAGGTTCCGACTACAACAAAGTATTCTGATTCATTAAATGCGGATTTCTCCGCTGTAACAGGCACGGCATTTGCCGCAGACGTATATGCCATCGGTACAGATGATACACACATAGCCATTGCAGCTAAAAAAGCAAGTGTTCTTTTCATAACAATACCTCCGTTTTTATAATAGGCTTATATGTGTTGTAATTATACCATAGTATTATAAAGATGACAATACAATCACAAATAAATTCATAAATCTTTATAATACTTCATTTTGCTATCCGGTTGCAGCCGCAGTTTTCATCCGAGGCTATACAGGACGAAGTTTTCCTCATAAATGAATAATAACCGGATACAATTCGCCAGTGTCTGATTTGTTTTGAGTAATTCTGCGCATAATGGCATTCAGGAGCACTTCTGAACCTGCGTATTCTTGAAGCAACACCGTACAAAAAACGCCTGGCGGCTTTGCACAGAATCTGCTTGTACATTTTTTGTGCGGTATTGCCTTGAAAAGAGAAAAAGCGGATGAATCACTTGACAAACAAGCGGTATTATGATATAATGAACAGGATTATGCAGAATCATAGTTATTAGGAGAAATATATGGCTAAACGAAGAAGAATCCGCTGGGACCGTGTAGCAATCGTATTTATACCATTATTCCTATTGATAGTTTTAATTTGTGTTCAATGCGGAAAAAAAGATGAAGGTCAGGAACTCAGTATCATATCTTCCAGTGAAACGACTGCTGTGACAACCGTCAATACATTTACAGACCTTTTGTTCGGTTCCACTACAACTGTTACGACTACGACAACATATATTGAGACGATGCCGAAGGAAATCGTGATTGTAATTGACCCGGGACATGGCGGAAATGACAGCGGCGCAACCAATGAGGATGCAACCAGACTTGAGAAGGATGATAACCTGACATTGGGACTGGCTGTAAGAGATGCTTTTATGGAATATGATAATGTCCGTGTGGTCATGACCCGTGACAAGGATGAATTTGTTGACTTGAAGGATCGATGCAGGATTGCCAATAGTGCCAATGCAGATTTCTTCCTTTCTATCCATCGCAATTCCTCTCAGACGGGAAACGGCATTGAAATATGGGTTAACAACAATTCCGGCGGTGACAATACCTGGGATAAACTGCTTGCGGAATATGTTCTGGACTGGCTGGATCAGGCAGGAATCAGTCTGAAGAGAGGTGTAAAGCAGGGCTTCAGAAATTCCGGCAACAGCACGAGCGGAGATAACTATTATGTTAATCTTTATACGGAAATGCCCAGCTGTCTGATTGAAATGGGATTCATGACCTCTGATGTGGATAATAAGCTGTTTGATGAAAAGCTGCATGAATATGCTGCAGCGATTGCAGGCGGTACGATTGAATTGATGACAGATAAGGCAATGTATCCGATTGAAAACGGAACCACTCCCACACTGGCAACAGAAACCGTGTCTGCAGAGACCGTTACAACTGTTCAGTAATTGTCAATCTTATATATCAGAATGAGCAGTTTCGAGCAATCGGCTGCTCATTCTTTATAGTACACAATTAAAGAGAGTTCTCTCCATGATACGAAAATACTATGAGATTATCCCCGGCAAATACAATATGCAGTATCTGCTGATGGACAGTTTTATGCAAAAGAAAAGGAGATCAAAATGGAAAAGGTCAGTTACAATGATTTAAGAAAAATGGCAAAATCAACCGCAGAGGGCAAAAAGAAAATTGCTATTATCGGAGACTGTGCCACACAGCAGCTTGCTACTGCAATCCGAGGAGAGTCTATCCGCAGAGACTATCCGCTGACAGTGATGGACTGCGATTATGACCAGATGGAAGCACAGCTTCTGGATGCAGATTCCAAGGTGTATGAATTTCAGCCGGATTATATTCTGCTGTTTGCATCCGCCGAAAAATTGAAAAAGCGTTTCTATGATCAGCCGGTGGAAGTACGGGCCGCATTTGCGGAACAGGAATGTCAGCGCTTTCAGATGCTCTGGCAGTCGGTGTCGCAATACAGCAAGGCAAAAATTCTGATGTTCGACTTTCCGGAGGAAGAGGATGCGGTATTCGGCAGCTATGCTTTGCGTACCAAAGTCTCTTTTGCATATCAGACACGCAGGCTGAATATGCTGATGAGCGAATCTGCTGCGGATGCCTATCCGAATGTATATCCTCTGGCACTGAGCGCATTACAGGCAATGATGAGCCGCAGTGCATTTTTTGAAAATCGTACATGGTATCTTGCAAAAATGGCGGTCAGTACAAATGCACTCCCTGCTGTTGCATCCAGAGTATTGGATACGATTACGGCGCTTGGCGGAAAAACAAAGAAATGTGTGATACTGGATCTGGATAATACGCTTTGGGGCGGCGTCATCGGTGATGACGGCATAGACGGTATTCAGCTGGGTGAACTTGGAGATGGTCCTGCCTTTACCGCCCTGCAGCGTTGGCTGCTGGAGCTGAAAAACCGTGGCATTCTCCTTGCAGTGTGCAGCAAAAATAATGAAGATACGGCAAAAGAACCTTTTGAGAAGCATCCGGAAATGGTTCTCCGCTTATCAGACATTGCTGCATTTATCGCCAACTGGGAAAATAAAGCACAGAATATCAGTCAGATTCAGCAAACGCTGAATATTGGCATGGATAGTCTTGTGTTCCTGGATGATAATCCTTTTGAACGGAACCTGGTTCGGGAAATGCTTCCGGAGGTAACAGTGCCGGAACTGCCTGAGGATCCTTCAGCCGTTCCGGCATATCTGGAATCTCTGCATCTTTTTGAAGCAGTCAGCTATTCACAGGAAGATACTGTACGCACTTCTCAGTATCAGGCGGAAGCAAGCCGGAAAAGTGCCATGAGCAGCTTTACCAGTTATGACGACTATCTGAATGCACTGCACATGGAGGGAAGAATTCAGCCCTTTGATTCTTTCCATTTCCCACGCATTGCGCAGCTGACACAGCGTTCCAACCAGTTTAATCTTCGTACCATCCGCTATTCGGAATCAGATGTTGCAGCTATGGCAGAGAATCCGGATTATTATACCAGATATATGACATTGGCAGACAAATACGGTGAACATGGTTTAATCAGTGTGGTGATCTGCAAAAAGCAAAGTGAAGATACACTGTTTATTGATACCTGGCTGATGAGCTGCCGGGTACTGCGCAGAGGTGTGGAAGGCTGTCTGTTTGACGCTGTTGTGCAGATGACACTGGATGCAGGCTTCCGCTATTTATCTGCTGAGTATATTCCGACGGCAAAAAATGCTATGGTTCAGAATTTCTATGAAGAAATCGGCATGAAAAAAGTGGATGACAGTCATTATATTCTGGATTGCAGGGAACACGCTGTGCATTCTCATTACATCACTGTTGTCTGAGCAGGAAAGGCTGGAACATGAATAAACTGCTGCGATATCTGTCTGACTATAAAAAAGAGTGTGTGCTGGGCCCGCTCTTTAAAATGCTGGAGGCCACTTTTGAATTATTTGTTCCACTGGTGGTCAAGGCTATGATTGATACGGGAATTGTCAGCCAGGACAGACCCTATATTATTAAAATGTGCCTTCTGATGGCACTCCTTGCAGCCATTGGACTGACATGTACATTATTTGCCCAATATTTTGCGGCCAAAGCTGCAACCGGTTTTTCTGCCAGACTGCGTCATGTATTGATGAACCATATCCAGAAGCTGACCTATTCCGATCTGGATACTATGGGTACATCTTCTTTGATTACACGCATGACCAGCGATATCAACCAGATGCAGAATGGCGTGAATCTGACCATTCGTCTGCTGCTGCGCTCACCCTTTATTGTGTTTGGTGCAATGGTAATGGCATTCACTGTTGATGTTAAAGCAGCATTGGTTTTTGTTGTGGCGATTCCGCTGCTGTCAATTGTTGTGTTTGGCATTATGCTTCTCACCATTCCAATGTACCGCCGTGTACAGGAAAAACTGGACACCGTAACTGAGAAAACACGGGAAAATCTGATTGGCGTCCGTGTTATTCGTGCATTTCGTAAGGAAGCAGCAGAAGCAGAGGAATTCTGCAGTGACAATGCGGTGCTTGTGGGTGTTCAGAAACAGGTTGGTAAAATATCTGCACTGATGAACCCACTCACATATATTCTTGTGAATTTTGCAGTCATTGCATTGATTTATGCAGGTGCCATCCGTGTGGAAGCAGGCATCCTGACACAGGGTGCGGTTGTGGCACTGTATAACTACATGTCACAGATTCTTGTGGAACTGATTAAATTTGCAAATTTCATTATTACTGTGACAAAAGCAGTTGCCTGCGGAAATCGTATTCAGGCGGTTCTGGAATCAGGTCATCCCTGTGAGGACACAGGGGAGATGCCGCAGATATCAGAGGAAAACAGAGGTTCGATTCGGTTTGAACATGTTTCCTTTACCTATGAGAATGCATCAGCACCATCATTGACAGACATTTCTTTTGAAGCAAAGCAGGGGGAAGTGATTGGCATTATTGGCGGAACAGGTTCCGGAAAAACCACACTGGTCAATCTGATTCCGCACTTTTATCATGCATCTTCCGGAACCATTACCATTGATGGGGTGAAGATACAGGATTATCCGACTGCTGTTCTGCGGCAGAATATTGGTATCGTTCCCCAGAAAGCGGTGTTATTCCACGGCACAATCCGTGAGAACCTTTGCTGGGGCAAAGAAAACGCTGCTGATGCGGAGCTGGAAGAAGCTTTATGCACGTCACAGGCACTGGATATTATTAAGGCAAAGGCAGACGGACTGGATGAGATGCTGATGGAAAACGGGCATAATCTCTCAGGCGGTCAGCGTCAGCGATTGACCATTGCCCGTGCTCTGGTACGAAAGCCGGAATTTCTGATTCTGGATGACAGTGCCTCTGCGTTGGATGCTGCCACAGATGCCGCATTGCGGAAAGCCCTGGAGCATCTGCCATATCATCCCACTGTCTTTATTGTATCGCAGCGAACGGCCTCTATTCAGAATGCAGACAAAATCATTGTTCTGGATGATGGTGTTATGGTTGGATACGGCAAACACGATGCCTTGCTGGAGTCATGCAGTGTTTATAAAGAAATCTATGACTCACAATTTCAACATGGGGTGCAGAAGAATGTCTGATAAAAAACGAAATAATCAATGGGCAATTGTGAAGCGTGTGATGTCGGATTTGCGGCATTATCAGAAATGGATTGTGCTGACCATTCTGCTTTCAGGGGTAACAGTGGTTCTGACGCTGCTGGTTCCGATTCTGATTGGCAAAGCAATTGATTTTATAGAAGGTGCCGGAAATGTGAATTTTCATGGTATCACAAAACTGTTGATGATAATAGGTGGTTCTGTGCTGATAACTTCACTGGCACAGTGGATTATGAATATCACTAACAACCGCATTGCGTATGAAGTAATTGAAGATATCCGAAACCGTGCCATGGTGCATATTCAGAAGCTGCCCCTGTCCTATCTGGATAAGCAGACCACAGGCGATATTGTCAGCCGTATGATTTCTGATGCAGACCAGTTTGCAGATGGCCTGCTTCTGGGATTTACACAGCTGTTTACAGGTGTGCTGACCATTGCAGGCACGTTGCTTTTCATGTTTCGTATTCATGTGGGTATCACAATCGTCGTGATTATTATGACACCCCTTTCCATGTTTGCGGCAGGCTTTATTGCGAAAAAGACATATGCACTTTTTCGCAGACAAGCACAAATCCGTGCTGCCCAGACTGCGATGATTAATGAAACCATCAGTCATCAGAAAGTGGTTCAGGCCTTTGGCCACGAACAGCAGGTAATGACTGAATTTGACGAACTGAATGCAGAATTATCGGATGCAGCGTGCAAGGCAACATTTTATTCTTCGCTGACAAATCCCTGTACCCGCTTTATCAATGCACTGGTGTATGCGGTGGTGGGTATGTATGGTGCAATGTCAGCTATGAGCGGCACAATCAGTGTGGGGCAGCTTTCCTGTTTTCTCAGTTATGCAAATCAGTATACAAAACCCTTCAACGAAATATCCGGTGTGATAACGGAACTGCAGAATGCCCTGGCGTGTGCGGAGCGTATCTATTCACTGATAGATACAGAGCAGGAAATCCCGGAGCAGCCGGAAGCGGTGGTAATGAAAAAAGCGGATGGAGCACTTGCTTTTGATGATATTTCCTTTTCCTATTCTCCGGAGCGTCCGCTGATCAGCCATTGTTCCATAGACGTAAAGCCGGGACAGCGTGTGGCCATAGTGGGTCCCACCGGCTGTGGAAAAACAACGCTGATTAATCTGATTATGCGCTTTTATGATGTACAGTCCGGAGCTGTCCGTGTGGATGGCACAGATATACGGAATGTGACCAGGGAAAGCCTTCGCAGCAATATCGGAATGATTTTGCAGGAAACCTGGCTGAAGTCCTGTTCTGTCAAGGAAAATATCCGTATGGGAAAACCGGATGCTACGGATGAGGAAGTTATTGCAGCAGCGAAATCTGCCCATGCCCATTCTTTTATTAAGAGACTGCCCCAGGGATATGATACAGTCATCAGTGAGAAAAGCGGTGCTGTTTCGCAGGGACAGCGGCAGTTATTGTGCATTGCACGTCTGATGCTGGCTTTGCCTCCCATGCTGATTCTGGATGAGGCGACTTCATCCATTGATACCCGAACAGAGATGAAAATACAGTCCGCCTTTTTGCAGATGATGAAAGGCAGAACCTCTTTTATTGTTGCACATCGCCTGTCAACCATCAGAGAAGCAGATCTGATTCTGGTGATGAAAGAAGGGCAGATTGTGGAGCAGGGAAGTCACAAAGCCTTGCTGGAACAGGACGGTTTTTACGCATCATTGTACCATAATCAGTTTTCATGAAGAAATTTCTGCAAAAAATCAAAATTCGTTTGACAAATGCAGTCGATTTATGTTATACTATGATAGTATTGCACAGCAGTACATATTATTATCACTGGAGGAGTCATTATGCTTACAGATATTGAAATTGCACAGTCTGTGCCGATGCGTCCTATTACTGAAATTGCTGAAACTGCCGGTATTCCGGAGGAAGCACTGGAATTGTACGGACGCTATAAGGCCAAGATCGACCTGAATAATCTGAATGTGCAGAAAGAAAACGGAAAGCTGATTCTTGTAACAGCAATCAATCCGACTGCAGCAGGTGAAGGAAAAACCACAACAACCATCGGACTTGCCGACGGTATGCGCCGGATTGGCAAGAATGTGGTCGTGGCTTTGCGTGAGCCGTCTTTGGGACCGGTTTTTGGAATCAAGGGCGGAGCAGCAGGCGGCGGCTATGCACAGGTTGTTCCTATGGAGGATATTAACCTGCATTTCACAGGTGATTTTCATGCAATCGGTGCAGCAAATAATTTGCTTGCTGCTATGCTGGATAATCATATCTATCAGGGGAATGCACTGAACATTGACCCACGCCGCATCACCTGGAAGCGCTGCGTAGATATGAATGACCGTCAGCTGCGCTATGTGACGGATGGCCTTGGCGGCCGTATCAACGGTGTTCCCCGTGAGGATGGCTACGATATCACGGTTGCATCTGAAATCATGGCAGTGTTCTGCCTAGCAGATTCCATTTCCGATCTGAAAGCACGTCTTTCCAGAATTGTTGTGGCTTACACCTATGATGAAAAACCGGTAACAGCAGGTGACCTGAATGCAGTTGGTGCTATGACTGCACTGCTGAAGGATGCCATCAAGCCGAATCTGGTACAGACACTGGAGGGCACACCTGCTCTGATTCATGGTGGTCCTTTTGCAAATATTGCACATGGCTGTAATTCTGTTCTTGCCACGAAAACAGCTTTGAAGCTTGGTGATTATGCTATTACAGAGGCAGGTTTTGGTGCAGATCTCGGTGCTGAAAAATTCCTGGATATCAAGTGCAGAATGGCAGGTCTGACACCTTCTGCAGTTGTGATTGTTGCTACCATTCGTGCATTGAAGATGAACGGCGGCTTGTCCAAAACAGAGCTTGGCAGTGAGAACCTGGAAGCACTGGAAAAGGGTATGCCCAATCTGCTGCGCCATGTTTCTAATATCAAAGACGTATTCAAGCTTCCTTCTGTGGTTGCCATCAACCGCTTCCCAACAGATACAGATGCAGAAGTTGCTCTGATTATTGAGAAGTGCAAGGCATTGGGTGTCAACGTGATTTTGTCTAATGTCTGGGCAGAAGGCGGAAAAGGCGGCGAAGAGCTGGCAAAAGAAGTGGTTCGTCTCTGTGAAGAAGAAAAGGGCGATTTCACATTCTCCTATGAGCTGGACGGTACAATCGAAGAGAAGATTGAGGCAGTTGTAAAGCGGGTATACCGTGGCGACGGCATCAACATTCTGCCGGCAGCGCAGAAGCAGATCGCACAGCTGACCGCACTTGGCTTTGACAAGATGCCTGTCTGTATGGCAAAGACACAGTACAGCTTCACCGATGACAAGGATATCCTGGGAGCTCCAGAGGGCTTCAAGGTGACCATCCGCAACGTGAAGGTCTCTGCCGGTGCAGGATTTATTGTAGCATTGACAGGTGATATTATGACAATGCCCGGTCTGCCGAAAAAGCCTGCTGCTGAGAATATTGACGTAAATGAAAACGGAGTGATTTCCGGTTTGTTCTGATTGAAACTGACGGGAAGATGCGGTACATTTGCCGTGACGGCAAGTGTACCGGCTTCGTGTCATGATTTGTTTTTTTTAGCCGGTGGATGCCGGTGTGTTTTTGATTTATATTTTGCTTTAATCTGTTAGCATGATAATGTTTTAATTTACTATGGAGGTTTTCTATTCATGGAAAGTAATATTATTGGCATTCTGGTAACGATTGTCGTTTATTTAAGCGGCATGATTATCATCGGTGCCGTATTTTCGAAGAAAAACAATGATGTCAGCGATTTCTATCTTGGCGGCAGAAAACTCGGTCCCTTCGTATCTGCAATGAGTGCGGAGGCATCTGACATGAGCAGCTGGCTGCTGATGGGCCTGCCGGGACTTGCATATCTCTGCGGCCTTGCAGAAGCAGGCTGGACTGCAATCGGTCTTGCAATCGGAACATATCTCAACTGGCTTCTGGTTGCAAAGCGTCTGCGTATATACTCCAGCAAGACCAATTCCATCACACTTCCGGATTTCTTCTCTGACCGTTATCACGATTCACGAAAGATTCTGTCCGGCGTGGCAGCAATTATCATTCTGATTTTCTTTGTTCCCTATACCGCATCCGGCTTTTCTGCCTGTGGCAAACTGTTTGGCACACTTTTTGGATGGGAGTATCATTCTGCAATGATTATCAGTGCCGTAATTATCATCGCATACACCAGTCTGGGCGGCTTTCTTGCAGCCAGCTTTACAGACCTGATTCAGAGCATTGTCATGACAACTGCTCTTGTGATTATCGTTTGCTTTGGTATTTCTACAGCAGGCGGCCTGGATGCAGTTGTTGAGAATGCAAAGGCATTGCCTGATTACCTGCATATGACTGTGACACGTTCTTTGAATGAAGATGGCACATTTTCACAGACTGGCTATGGCTTCCTTCCGATTGTCTCCACTCTGGCATGGGGCCTTGGCTATTTTGGCATGCCGCATATTCTGCTTCGCTTTATGGCAATTGAAGATGAAAACAAAATCAAGCTTTCCCGCCGTATTGCAAGCATCTGGGTTGTGATTGCAATGGGTGTTGCAATTTTCATCGGCTTTATTGGCAACCAGCTTTCTGCCAATGGTACAATCAGTACTTTGTACGGAGCAGGATCGAACAGTTCTGAGACCATTATCATGGAAATCGCAAAGGTGCTTTCCAAGCACAGCTTCCTTGCAGCGATGGTTGCAGGTCTGATTTTTGCCGGTATTCTGGCATGTACCATGTCCACATCTGACTCTCAGCTTCTGGCAGCATCTTCCTCCATGTCCGAGAATATCATCAAAGGCATGTTCAAAATGAATCTGAGCCAGAAAGCATCCATGGTGGTAGCCCGTGTCGTTTTGATTGTGATTGCGGTTGCAGGCGTTATTCTTGCATGGAATCCGGATAGTTCTGTATTCCGTGTTGTATCCTTTGCATGGGCAGGCTTTGGTGCAACCTTCGGTCCGGTAATGCTGGCAGCTTTGTTCTGGAAGCGTTCCACAAAATGGGGTTCCATCGCAGGCCTGATTGTAGGCGGTATCATGGTATTCGTATGGAAATTCCTGGTTCGTCCGATGGGCGGTGCATGGGATATCTACGAGCTTCTGCCTGCATTCCTTTGTGCAGTTATTACAATTGTCGTTGTATCTTTGCTGACTGCAAAGCCGGAACAGGCTGTTCTTGATGAGTACGACGAAGTAAGCCGTTCTCTGAAAGCATAATCTTGTCAATCGGTTTGAATCAAAACTACCCATTGAACTGGTGGTTTGCAATAGCCCTATAAGTTCTTGTTACTGACACTGCCCCTTAAGGGACTGAGAAAGGTCTGCCAACTGCATTCCATTCTCAGCTACCCCTTAAGGGGTATTTCTTGTTCTTCTCTCCGGTAATCAAATCAACGCTTTCAAACAGCGTCAACTGGTCGTTGGCGATGTCCTCCTGCAGCTGATTCCGGATATACTCCGCTATCTTCTGCATAGCTAAAGCTTTTTATCCACCGGTTTAGCCGATGGTTTTCTTGGCAATAGGAAAGAGCCTCCATAAATCTGGAGGTTCTTTGTCTGTTAAATGCGTTGAATGCGTCTTGCTTTGGTCGATTTTAATAAACTTTTAATGTATTGCAGCGAATATGGTTCATTTTGCACAAAACGCTATTCTATTATTTGGCATAAATATATCTTGACATTTTCTGCCAAAAAGATTAAAATGAGTATAGGTTCTATAACTAAATCTGCGGAAACAGAAGTCCTGAATCGTGATGAATCATTGATGCAACTGAATCGCTTATGATGCAGTAGAAAGTGAATGAAAGGCTTTTTATTGCTGAATAAAATACAAACAGACAGAACGGAGGATTTTATGAAACAGAATAAGGATGAAAAGAATGTTAACAATGAGCAGCTGGAGGGATATAACCCTAAGGTTTACCGACAGATGTCGATTGTGCTGGTTTTGCTGACAATTCTTAATATCGTCGCAGTTTTTTCCGCATTTAACAGAATCGGTTATGGCTTGTGGCATGCCGAGGATGCCCTTAGCTGTATTGCACAGATTGACCACGAGGTTCTGGCTGTTAACGACAGGGTGCTGGAAGTTGTGATTCATAATAGTGACGATGCCATGGTGAATGCCAATATTGATGATATCCGTCAGTCTTTCAAGCACATCTCTGAGTCGGCTGAACGCTTCCGGGGAATCGATTTGTCTCATATTGATTCAAATCTTCAGGCTGATTTTGACAGCGTCATGACCTATGTAAAGACATATCAGTCTGCATTGGATGACAGCCTTGAAGCGTTTGAGGAATCTGATCGTGATGGTTCCGCTGTGGAAGGCATCTACAATGATACAGTCAGAGCTGCGAAAGAGGCTGCAACTGTTCATACACAGGAAATCTTCGAAACACAGGATAAGGCGACATATGATTTCTTTGTCAGATGCGCCCAGCAGTTCCTGTTTGTCATTCTGTTCCTGATTCTGACCCTTGTGATTGGTTTGATTGCAATTCAGGGTGTGAAGAAGAAGGAAAGAAATGTCGCTTTGCTGCTTCTCGACCGTAAGAATAAGGCATCCGCTGCACGTCAGAAGGCAATTGATATTGCATATGTGAATATTCTCACAGGTCTGAAGAACCGCTATGCGCTGGAGAATGAGCTGCAGGAGCGTCTCCCGAAAGAAGATATCACGATTGCAATGTTTAACTTCAACAGTTTCTCAGCAATCAATGAACAGTACGGCAGACAGTTCGGCGACGAATACATTTCCACGATTGCTAAGACATTGCAGGAGAAATACAGCGCAATTGCTGAAATTTACTGTACTCAGTTTGATGAATTCTGCTTTATCTTCAAGGATCTTTCCACACGAAAGGCAGAGGAAACCGTTTACAAGATTATGGATACCATGTCCAGAAACACTTCAGTTATGAGCGTTATGGTTCAGAATACAGTATCAGCTTGTATCTACCACTATAACAGTGATGAGAAGAAGGATGTCAATAAGGTATTCAAGCTCCTGGATAAGGGTATCAGCAATGCAAAGAAAAACAGCAAACAGGTAGGCAAGAGTGCTGTTGTCACTGTAGAGAATTAATATTCATTTTAATTTAACAATTGAACGGGCTGCGTGGTCATGTATTACGCAGCCCGTTTTATATTCCTGAATGTCTTATCATTGTTGTGATAATGCACGAATGTGCCGGATAGTCTTTGTGTAAATATACAAAATCTATATTGTCCATAGACTTATGTCTGAATATTTGGTATAATAAAATAAGATATTGCACACGGTTTTCAAACCGATGCAAATCAAAAATGAAATTGGAGGATGAACCATGAAGCTCTCAAAGAAAATAGGTTCGCTGTTCCTGATTTTCACCATTGCTGCTGCGGCATTATGTGGATGCGGAAATGAAATCGGCGAATCTAAAGTGAAAACCATTGATGATCTGCCCGGTGCAATCATTGGTACACAGCTGGGTACAACAGGAGATATTTACGCAAGTGACTATGAGGAAGAAGGCTCTGTAATTAAGCAGTTCAATAAGGGCTCTGATGCGATCATGGCATTGAAGCAGGGAAAAGTTGACTGCGTGATTATTGACAATGAACCTGCCAAGAAGTATGTAAGCATGAATCAGAATCTTTCTATTCTGGATGAAGAGTTTGTGGTAGAGGATTATGCAATCTGTATCGCAAAAGAGAACACAGAGCTGAAGGATAAAATCAATCTTGCACTGGCAGATTTAAAAGAAAAGGGAACGCTGAATGAGATTATCCTGAATTATATCGGCGATGAATCCGGCAATCATCCATACGTTTCCCCGGAGGGTGTAAACCATTCCAATGGCAAGCTGGTTATGGCAACCAATGCCCAGTTTGAGCCTTATGAATACCGTGAGAATGGAGAAATCGTCGGCATTGATGTGGATATGGCCACTGCATTGTGCGATTACCTGGGCATGGAGCTTGAAATTCAGGATATCGAATTTGATTCCATCATTACCGCTGTGCAGTCCGGAAAAGCTGATATCGGTGTGGCGGGCATGACCATTACAGAGGATCGTCTGAAGAATGTAAACTTCTCAGATCCCTATACGACTGCAACACAGGTTATTATTGTGCGAAATGGCGGCGATTCCGGCAATCTGCTTCAGCTGAAGGAGAAGTTTGAAAATAACTTTATCAAGGATAACCGTTGGAAATTTATTACAGACGGTTTGCTGCATACAATTCAGATAAGCTTCTTTGCTGTTCTGATTGGTATTGTTCTTGGCTTCCTGTTGGCAATCATTCGCTTTACATGTGATACTACCCGAAAATTCCGTATTCTGAACTGGATTTGCAAGATGTACATTACGGTTATTCGTGGTACCCCTGCAATGATTCAGCTCCTGATCATCTATTATGTTATTTTCGCAAGCGTGAATATCAATCCCGTATTTGTTGCCACGGTTGCGTTCGGTTTGAATTCCTCCGCATACATGGCCGAGATTGTACGTTCCGGCATTTCCTCTATCGACATCGGACAGTTTGAGGCAGGAAGAAGTATGGGATTCAATTATGTCCAGACCATGTGGAATTTTATTCTTCCCCAGGCAATTCGCAATATACTTCCGGCTTTGGGCAACGAGTTTATTGTGCTGTTGAAAGAAACATCCATTTCCGGTTATATTGGTATAATTGATCTGACCAGAGGCGGCGACCTGATCCGAAGCAGAACCTATGATGCGTTTATGCCGCTGATTGGCATTGCACTGATTTATCTTGCAATGGTCATGTTCCTGAGCATGCTTGTGGGCAAACTGGAAAGGAGATTGAAGAACGATGTCAAATAATACCATGATTCATATTGAGAATTTAAAGAAATCTTTCGGCGATCTGACCGTGTTGAACGGTGTTGACCTTGATATCAACAAAGGCGAAGTGGTGGTCATTCTCGGCCCGTCCGGATGCGGTAAATCCACTCTTCTGCGTTGTCTGAATCTTCTGGAAGTTCCTACTGATGGCAAAATCTTTCTGGATGACACAGAGATTACCTCTCCAAAGACGGATCTGAATAAGCAGCGTCAGAAAATGATGATGGTGTTCCAGCATTTCAACCTGTTTCCGCATCTGAGTATCTTGGAAAACCTCACAATCGGTCCGATGAAACTGAAAAAAGTCAATAAGGCGGAGGCCGAAGAAAAAGCCATGAAGCTGCTGAAGCGTGTCGGACTGGAGTCCAAGGCGAAGGATTATCCGAATCAGCTTTCGGGCGGTCAGAAACAGCGTGTGGCAATTTGCCGTGCACTTGCCATGGAACCGGAGGTCATTCTGTTTGATGAACCTACTTCTGCATTGGACCCTGAAATGGTGGGCGAGGTGCTGGATGTTATGAAGAATCTTGCAGAAACCGGAATCACAATGATTTGTGTGACGCATGAAATTGGTTTCGCCCGTGAAGTGGCAAGCAGGGTAATTTTCCTTGACCAGGGCAAAGTTGCAGAGGATGCATCCCCGAAGGAAGTATTCCAGTCCCCGAAGCATCCAAGATTGAAGGAATTCCTTTCAAAGGTAATGTAATCAGTTTATAATCAGGCGGTGCAGAGAAATGGTAATCCGTAATCTGCACTGCCATTTGTTATATCAAGTTGTTCTGTGACAAAATGTTTGCTATTAAAAATGCTGAAAACGATGGTGGATAATTGACAAAACAGACAAAATCCTGTATACTTAAAGAGCGTTCGTTTGATATATAGAAAAGGCGCATTGTATCCGGGCAGATGCCCTGTGCAATGTGACCTGCAAATGATTTATTGGGGGAAATTTACGAACAAAGGGGTTATATTATGCGTTTTGCAGTAGCACAGTCCGGCGGTCCCACCGCAGCAATCAATGCCTCTCTTGCAGGCGTCTATGAAGCAGTCATGGAATTAAGCAGAAAATATCCGAATGATGAGCGGCTTCGCAGCAATGTGGTCTATGGTGTGCGCCATGGCATTCAGGGTTTATTCAATGAAAAAATGATTAATCTGCAGGAAGCCCTGTCCAATCCTCATGACCTGGCCCTGCTGAAGAAAACTCCCTCCTCTGCATTGGGGTCTTGTCGTTTTCGTTTGCCCGATGCTGAAGAGGATGACTCGCTTTACCATAAAATCCGTGCTGCTCTTGACAGATATCAGATTGATGCATTTCTGTACATCGGCGGCAATGACTCTATGGATACTGTAGCGAAACTGAGCAAATGGCTCAAGGAGCAGGGAAGTCATATTCAGGTGATTGGTGTACCGAAAACAATTGATAATGACCTGGAGGGGACCGACCATACACCGGGATTCGGTTCCGCTGTAAAGTATCTGAATATGACATTGCAGGAAATTGTGCGTGACTGTTCTGTTTATCAGGTGCAGTCTGTTACAATTGTGGAAATAATGGGCAGAGATGCAGGCTGGCTCACAGCTTCTTCCTGTCTTCTTCGCACAAACGGTGAAATTTCCCCGAATTTTATTTACCTTCCGGAATCTGATTTTACAGTCGCTCAGTTTTTGTCTGATGTGAGAGATGCACTGAAAATTAATCATCGTGTCATTTGTGCGGTTTCTGAGGGTGTCAGGCCGCCTGATGCAGACTTGTTCCGTTCCGGCGAAAATGACGAATTTGGCCATGCATATCTTTCCGGCATCGGCAAATATCTGGAAAAGCAGGTGCAGAACCACATTGGATGCAAAGTGCGTTCCGTGGAATTGAATATTATGCAGCGTTGTTCTGCACATGTGTGTTCTTTCACAGATTTATGCGAAGCGGAACGCTGCGGCAAGCAGGCTGTATTATTGGCTGTTGCAGGGGAGAGCGGAAAAATGGTTTCCATGCGCCGGGGAGAATTCTACGATATTGTATATGACAATATCCCTGCTGAAGAGGCTGCCAATAAAGTCAGATTGTTCCCGAAAAAATGGATTACCCCTGCCGGAAATCAGATTTGCGACGAGGCAATTGATTACTTTATGCCTTTGATCCAGGGAGAAGTCTATCCGGAAATGTCCCATGGCATGCCCATGCATTTTCAGTTTTAAATGATACAGCTGAAAGGATTTTTTGATGTATGAAAAATTTGTATGAAAAATGGAATAGTGTTAATCTTGTATTGCGAATACTCTGCGGCATGATAATCGGTATTTTTCTTGCACTTGTCATTCCACAGGCAAGCGGGATTGCGCTGATTGGCTCCATGTTTGTGGGTGCCTTGAAAGCAATTGCGCCTCTTCTGGTATTTGTGATTGTAATCAGCTCTTTGGCAAACGCCAAGCAGGGACATAAAAGTAATATGGGTACTGTAATTATGCTCTATATGGTCAGTACGATTCTGGGTGCTGTTGTTGCTGTTCTGGGCAGTACCTTATTCCCTGTGACACTGACATTAAGCGGCGTAAGTGAAGATATTGAAGCAGCGCCCCAGGGCGTGGCTGAGGTCTTTTCCAATCTGCTTTCCAATGTTGTGGCAAACCCCATTGCATCCATCGCTAACGCAAATTACATCGGTATTCTGTTCTGGGCAGTCATTTTTGGTGTGCTGCTGAAAAAGTCGGCACCCTCTACCAAAAAATTCTTGTCAGATATTGCAGATGCTGCATCTGATGCGGTGCGTGTTGTAATCAGTTTTGCGCCATTTGGTATTCTGGGCCTTGTTTTTGAAGCCATTTCCTCCAGTGGCATTGAGATTTTCATGGACTATGGAAGATTGATTCTTCTGATTGTTGGCTGTATGCTGTTCCAGGAATTTGTGACAAACGGCATCCTGGTTGGTTTGTCTATCCGTCAGAATCCGTATCCTCTGATTATGAAATGCGCAAGAGAAAGTGGTCTGACTGCGTTTTTCACAAGAAGCTCTGCTGCGAATATTCCCGTAAATATGGAGCTCTGCAAGAAGCTTGGCTTGGATGAGGACAATTATTCTGTGTCGATTCCACTGGGTTCTACCATCAATATGGATGGTGCAGCAATTACAATCACAGTTATGACTCTGGCCGCATGCCATACTGTAGGCATCTCTGCCACATTGCCGGCATCTATTTTGCTGAGCATTATCGCAACAGTATCTGCCTGCGGAACATCCGGTGTTGCCGGCGGTTCTCTGCTTCTGATTCCGCTGGCCTGTTCTCTCTTTGGTATCTCTGAAGATGTTTCTGCACAGATTGTCGGTATCGGATTTATCATTAGTGTGATTCAGGATTCCTGCGAAACTGCATTGAACTCCTCATCCGATGTTCTGCTGACTGCAACTGCTGAATTCAGTGAGTGGAAAAAGCAGGGGAAAAAGCTTCCGCTCTGATCTGTTTTCAATATGAATCAAGCGGGTTTCCAATGTGTCAAATCTGTTGAAAATTCCATATTTTAAAATAGCTCCTTGCTGAAAGAAAAAACGGCAAGGAGTTATTTGTTTGTTTTTTTATGAAGATTTGGAAGAAAAAGGAAAGTGACATTCTGAGAATTATTATTGAAATACAACGCAAATACAGCGAAAATATAAATACACACAGTAAATCATATACAAACGCACAAAAAGAATTACAAAAGTTGTGCAATTTACATCTTGAAAAAAATTGAAAAATAGTATATAATACATTGTGGCAAGGTATGATTGCCTGCCAATCGGATGCATTATTTGTGCATTCTGATTATTGGGTGGTAGAATGATACTACCATTCAATTGATCGATTCTCAATACTATAAGGAGGAAACGATTTATATGGCAAAGAGTATTGCAACCATTCCCTTTACTGGGACACCGACACAGGAACAGGAACTTCGTGCTGTCATTGATGCGCTGCGTGAAGATCCGGGATGTCTGATGCCAATCATGCAGAAGGCACAGGAGATTTATGGTTATCTCCCGATTGAGGTTCAGCAGATAATCGCAACAGAGCTGAACATCCCGCTGGAAAAAGTTTTCGGTGTAGCAACTTTTTATGCACAGTTCACCATGTCACCGAAGGGCAAATACCGTATTTCTGTTTGTCTGGGTACCGCTTGCTATGTTAAGGGTTCCGGTGTCGTAATGGAAAAGCTGGAAGAAGCACTGGGCATTAAGGGCGGCGAAATCACACAGGATGGTAAGTTCTCTCTGGATGACTGCCGCTGTGTTGGCGCCTGCGGTCTTGCACCGGTTGTAACCATTAACGATGACGTTTATGGCCGACTGGCTGGTAAGCCGGAAGAAATCCAGGAAATTCTTGCAAAATATGCCGATTGATTCGAGCAGATCACATTAGGAGGTTTACTATGAAAACATTACAGGACCTCGCTGAAATCAAGGAAAAGATGCGTAAGGAAATTGCACTCCGTCTTGGACAAGAGGCAGATGGCGCAAAGTACGAAAAGCATGTCCTGATTTGCGGCGGTACCGGTTGTACATCATCCGGCTCCATGAAGATTGCTGATGCACTTGAAGAACAGCTGAAGAACAAGGGCCTTTCCGAAAAGGTTTATGTTGTTCGTACCGGATGTTTCGGTCTGTGCGAACGTGGCCCGATTATGATCGTTTATCCTGAGGGTTCCTTCTACACCCATATTAAGATGGAAATGATGGAACGTATCGTAGACGAGCACCTGATTGGCGGAAATCCGGTTAAGGAATTCCTCTACGATGAGACAGTTTCTGAGGATTCTGACAAGATCAAGTCCCTGAACGAGACCACTTTCTATGCAAAGCAGAACCGTGTTGCTCTGAGAAACTGTGGTCTGATTAATCCGGAAGATATTAACGAGTACATCGCTAACGATGGTTACGAGGCACTTGGCAAAGTTCTGACCAGCATGACTCCTGAAGAAGTTATTCAGGAAGTTCTGGATTCCGGTCTCCGAGGCAGAGGCGGCGGCGGCTTCCCCACAGGTATGAAGTGGAAGCTTGCCCGCAACATCGTTCCGGATGCAGATATCAAGTATGTCTGCTGTAATGCTGACGAGGGCGACCCTGGTGCATTTATGGACCGTTCCGTTCTGGAAGGCGACCCCCATGTTGTTCTGGAGGCAATGACCATTGCTGGTTACGCAATCGGCGCACAGCAGGGTTATATTTATGTTCGTGCAGAGTATCCGATCGCTGTTGAGAGACTGCGTATCGCTATCAAGCAGGCTAGAGAAGCCGGCATGCTGGGCAAGGATATCTTCGGCACAGGCTTTAACTTTGATATTGATCTGCGTCTGGGTGCAGGTGCATTCGTCTGCGGTGAGGAAACTGCTCTGATGACCTCTATCGAGGGTAACAGAGGTGAGCCTCGTCCTCGTCCGCCTTTCCCGGCAGAAAAAGGTCTGTATCAGAAGCCTACCATTCTGAACAACGTAGAAACATACGCAAACGTTCCGCAGATTATTCTGAAGGGCGCAAAGTGGTATGCTTCCATGGGTACTGAAACTGCTAAGGGTACAAAGGTATTTGCACTGGGCGGTAAGATTAAGAATACCGGTCTGGTTGAAATCCCGATGGGTACTACACTTCGTGAAATCATCGAGGAAATCGGCGGCGGTATCCCGAATGGCAAGAAGTTCAAGGCTGCACAGGCAGGTGGTCCTTCCGGTGGCTGTATTCCGGCACAGCACTATGATGTCAGCGTTGACTATGACAGCCTCACAAAGATTGGCTGTATGATCGGTTCCGGCGGTCTCATCGTTCTGGATGAAGACAACTGTATGGTTGATATCGCTAAGTTCTTCCTTCAGTTCACAATGGATGAGTCCTGCGGTAAGTGTACACCGTGCCGAATCGGTACAAAGCGTATGTACGAGATTCTCGACAAGATTACCAACGGTAACGGCGAGCTCTCCGATCTGGATAAGCTGGAAGAACTCTGCAATTACATTAAGACCAATTCTCTCTGCGGCCTCGGCCAGACAGCACCGAATCCGGTCCTTTCTACATTGCGTTTCTTCCGTGATGAGTATATTGCTCACATTGTTGATAAGAAGTGTCCTGCAGGCGTATGTAAGTCCCTGCTGCAGTTTACTATCGACAAGGAAAAATGTATCGGATGCGGCATGTGTGCAAAACAGTGTCCTGCATCTGCAATCGAGAGAACAGATTACACTGCTCCCGGTCACAAACTGGCATCCTTTGCAATTGATACTGCAAAGTGCGTGAAGTGCGGTGCTTGCGTTGAGAAGTGTAAGTTCAAGGCAATTAGCAAGCAGTAAGGAGGCGTGAGCAGCATGAGTGATATGATCAATGTAAAAATCAATGGCTTTGCAGTTCAGGTTCCGAAGGGATCTACAATTCTGGAAGCCGCACGTGCAGCAGGCGTCACCATTCCGACGCTTTGCTACCTGAAGGAAATCAATGCAATTGGCGCATGCCGTATTTGTATGGTTGAAGCAGCAGAAATGCGTGGACCGAATCTTGGACCGGCAAGAATGGTTGCAGCTTGTGTATACCCTGTAACTGAGGGTATGGAAGTTCAGACTGCTTCTCCGAAGGTACTGGATTCCCGCAGAAAGACAGTTCAGCTGATTCTTTCCAACCACGATATGAAGTGTCTGTCCTGCGTCCGCAGCAAGAACTGTGAGCTCCAGAAACTGGCAAATGATCTGGGCATCACCGATGCAGATTTCTATGCAGGTTCCAAGAGCGAATCTGCAATTGATGACAGCGCAGTTCACATGATTCGTGATAATAACAAGTGTATCCTTTGCCGTCGCTGTGTAGCAGCATGTGCAGTAACTCAGGGTATCGGTGTTATCGGCGCAAATGAGCGTGGTTTCATCACCAATATCGGTTCTCAGTTCAACAAGGGTCTGGGCGAGACAGCTTGTGTATCCTGTGGTCAGTGTATCGCAGTATGTCCGACAGGCGCTCTGACTGAAAAGGACTTCACCGATGATGTATTTGCAGCAATCGCTGATCCGACAAAGCATGTTGTTGTTCAGACTGCACCTTCTGTTCGTGCAGGTCTCGGCGAGTGCTTCGGCAATCCGATTGGCACAAATGTGGAAGGCAAGATGGTTGCAGCTCTTCGCAGACTGGGCTTCGATGTTGTTACAGATACCAACTATGGTGCTGACCTCACCATTATGGAAGAGGGCAATGAGCTTCTTGAGCGTGTAACAAAGGGCGGCGTACTCCCGATGATTACCTCCTGCTCTCCTGGCTGGGTTAAGTTCTGTGAGCACTACTTCCCGGATATGATTCCGAACCTTTCTACATGCAAGAGCCCGCAGCAGATGCAGGGCGCAATCATCAAGACCTACTATGCAGAGAAGATGGGCTGGGATCCGAAGGATATCGTTTCCGTTTCCATTATGCCTTGTACTGCAAAGAAGTTCGAGTGCGGCAGAGATGATCAGTCTGCTTCTGGTTATCCGGATGTTGACATCGCTCTCACCACTCGTGAGCTGGGCAGAATGATTGATCGTGCAGGTATTGACTTCAATGTACTTCCGGAAGAGAAGTTTGATGATCCGCTGGGCATTTATACCGGTGGCGGTCTCATCTTCGGTGCAACCGGCGGTGTTATGGAAGCAGCTCTTCGTTTCGCAGTTGAGAAGATCAGCGGCGAGAAGCTGGCAGCAGACAAGGTTGAATTTACCGATGTCCGTGGTGTTGAAGGCATGAAGGAAGCTACCTACACAGTTGGTGATCTGACTGTTAAGGTTGCAGTTGTCAGCGGTCTGGCAAATGCTCGTAAGCTGATGGAAAAGGTTCAGGCTGGTGAAGCTGATTACACCTTCATCGAAGTGATGGCTTGCCCGGGCGGCTGTGTAAACGGCGGCGGTCAGCCGATTCAGCCGGCATCTGTCCGTAACTTCGTTGATCTCCGTGAGCTTCGTGCAAAGGCTCTGTACAGCGCAGATGCTGCTATGGATCTCCGTAAGTCTCAGGATAACCCTGCAATCCAGACTCTTTACAAAGAGTTCCTTGGTGAGCCGGGCAGCCACAAGGCTCACGAGATTCTCCACACAAGCTACGTTGCAAGAAAAGTATAATTCATTGTTAAATATAAAGAGCGGTCAGAACTTCGGTTCTGACCGCTTTTTATATAGATTGATAAAGAATTAGAAATCTGTATTTTCAAGTGCCTCAAGAAGCTGGATATCAGCTGGAAGCCAGTTAACGGTACGCAATTCAGTTTTAGAAAGCCATCTTGCCTCCAGATGCTCTTTTAACTCGAAAGACACAGAAGAAAAAGCGCAAAGATAACATTGCATGGTCAGATGAAATGCAGGATAATCATATTCAACCGTAGTCAAATGTCTATGTACATGTATTTCCGCATTCAGTTCTTCGTGAATTTCTCGTTTTAACGCTGTTTTCGGTTGTTCTCCCTCTTCAATTTTTCCGCCTGGAAACTCCCACATTCCCTTAAATTCTCCATAGCCTCTGGCCGTTGCAAGAATCTTATTATCCCTGCAAATAATTGCAGCAGCGACATTGATTGTTTTCATTTCAATACCCTCCGAAATGTTTTCGGTTTAACGCATATAATTATAAAACAGCTGTCCCTTTACTTTTCATCACATACCTGAAAAATATAGAATTTGAGATAGTAGGATTCCTCTGTGCCCGGAGCACTATTCCAAAGAATAGGATGGTCTGGAGCCTGGGTTCGGAATTCGACCTGACGCAGTCTTTTATGAACACTTTTAGCTGCCTGGTGCATCATCTGTGTAAAAAGTTCCTGCGTCATAAAATGCGAGCAAGAGCATGTGGCAAGATAACCGCCGTCACGAACAAGTTTCAGTCCTTTCATATTGATTTCCCGATAACCCTTCACGGCATTCTTTGTTGCTTCCCTGGATTTTGTAAAAGCAGGAGGGTCGAGAATAACCACATCATACTGTTCTCCTGCCTCAGCAAGTTTAGGCAGCTCATCAAGGACGTTTGCAGTTTTGAATTTTACAGTATCGCTTAATCCGTTGATCTCTGCGTTCCTGTTTGCCTGGTTTACAGCAAATTCAGAGATGTCAATGCCCAGTACTTTCTCTGCCCCGGCAAGGCCTGCATTCAAAGCAAACGTGCCCATATGTGTAAAGCAGTCCAGGACTTTTTTTCCCTTACAAAGCTTTTGAATTGCATTTCTATTATATTTCTGATCAAGGAAAAATCCTGTTTTCTGTCCACAAACAACATCAACGGAATATTGAACACCGTTTTCCGTAATTATGATATTTTCCAAAGGACAATCCTTCTCATGGCCATAGTCGTTGATGCCTTTTCTTTTCATCCATTGTTCGCAGGAACTCCAGAGGACACCTTTAACCTTCGGTAATCCCTCCTTATCCCGTTCTCTGGCATCACTTCGCTCATAAATCAGTCGGATATCAATGCCGTCCTCAGCCATAATTTCCTTGATAATAAGCAGAATCTGATCTTTGAATTGTTCCATGCCCAGTGCCAGGCATTCCACCACAAGGACATCATTGTATTTATCCACAGTCAGTCCGGGCAAAAAATCAGCTTCACCAAAAATAACTCTGCAGCAATTCAAATCAGGTCTTTGTGTATTGCCTATACCATCGGTGTGTTCCTTATTTCCGCCCTCCATCACATTTTTGCGATACTCCCAGGCAGCTTTGATTCTTTCTCTGAAAAATGATTCTGTGATTTCCGTATTCGGATTTCTTGTGAGCATCCGGATCCTGATTTTAGAATTCTGATTAATAAAACCTTTTCCCAGGGGATAACCGTCAAAATCTTCTATGCTGACCACCGCACCATTGGTAAAAGAACCAGTGATTCTGTCTATTTCATTATGAAAAATCCAGGCCCCGCCTGCTTTAATGGTTCTGCCTTCTCCCTTTTTTAATGTAACAATTGTCATTTGATTTCCTCTTTTCTGATATATCAGTTTTCATTTTCTGAGACATATTTCTATTATACCATTTTTATATTCATAAAGTCAATGGATTCTCTTATAATTCTGATATGCACCTGGCATTCTTGAATTCATACTGTTTTGTAACAGATATTTACCTATAAAAATCAGAAAAGATATTGCAACAGACAGCGAGATATGGTATAATAAAAGATAAAGCAATTTGTAGTATTTCAGATGATAAGCTTATTTAATGGTAAGCAGGAATCAGCAGGAGGTTTTTATGACTGAGTATCGTGGTAATTGGAGAACTATATGGGGCAATGCAACATCTATTGCAGATACAAAACCGGAGGGGTATGCCAAAGATATTACGCTTCGCTATCCTATAAAGGTGTTTACAGACTGCAAGGCATTCCGTATCCGATTTGACAATTTTTGCGGCACAGAGCCAATCACGCTGTCTGATGTCAGTATTGCACCATGTAATGAAAAAGGTAATATTACAGAATCGGGCATTGTCCCTTTGACATTTCATGATGGCGACTCTGCTGTGATTATACCGCCGGGAGAAACGGCTGAATCGGACTGCGCAGTCATGCCGATTTCGGCGGGAGAGTATCTGGCGGTCACTATTTACCTGAAGGATTATACCCAGATGAGAAGCGGTATTGTAATCACTGGTCCTCTTTCCAACGGCTTTTTTGCCTTGGGCAATCAGACACGGAGAGGTGTATTGGATCTGAATACCTCAAGGCCAATTAAAACCTTTTATTGGTTAACAGATGTGATAGCAGATACTGCGGAGAGTGTCCGTTCCATAATCTGTTATGGAGATTCTATTTCCGCTCAGGGATGGCCGGAATACTTAGCGCAGCGTGCATTTGATATTTCCGGTGGAAAAACCTGTATCGTGAAGCGTGCTGCTTGTGGTACCCGGATTTTGCGGCAGTATGAAGATATTACTTATCAGTCCTATGGTCTGAAGGGTAGCATCAGATTTCCAAGAGAGTGTCAGGCATTGGGCGCAGATACAGTGATTATACAGCATGGGATCAATGACATCATTCATCCTGTCGGTGTAGAACAGAATCCTTTCCGTCCCTGGAGTGATTTGCCCACGGTCGAAGAATTGACCGAGGGTTTGCGCAGCTATATCAGATATGCGCATACACAAGGTATGAAGGTTTATCTGGGTACACTGCTTCCGATATACGGCTGGCGTACATATGCTGATTTCAGGGAAGAACTGCGGCAGGAACTGAATGAATGGATTCGCACAAATCAGGAAGCAGAGGGCTGTATTGACTTTGATGCTGCACTTCGTGACGAGGCACAGCCTGTCCGATTCCGTGATGGATACGACAGCGGAGACCACCTGCATCCCAGTACTGCAGCGTATCAGGAGATGGCTGCGATTGTCCCTGCTGCACTATTGAAATAAGGGTTTTTTTCCAAAAAAAGCTGCCCCTTGAAAAGGGCAGCTCTGCGGATTATGAATTGTTTTGTTTAGCTGTATCTGCATCGTTGTTTTTTTTACGCATGACCAGATACCATTTGACCACTGCAGTACCGATGATAATAACATAGCCGATAATGCTGAAAATATCCGGAAGCTGATGCAGAAACAGAAAGCCCAGCACAGCAGAAAACAGTACAATGGAAAAATCGAAGACAGAAATATCTTTGGCGGCGGCCTTGGAATATGCCTTCGTAATGAAAATCTGTCCTCCGGCAGCCGCTGCGCCAGTTAATGTCAGAAAAAACCATTGTTCTGCAGACATAGGCTGAAACTGAAAACACATGGGAATCAGAAGCATCAGACTGGTAAAGCCGGAAAAAAACGCTACAATAATCATGCTGTTTTCCCCACGCTTGCCAAGCATGCGTACATTCGTATAGGCAAGACCTGCTCCCAGCCCGCCAAATGCACCTGCAATCGCAGGGATCACTTCTGCACCAAAGGAGGGCTTGACCACAAACATTGCCCCGATAAAAGCGAGTGCCACGGAGCCCCATTCCAGAAGGTTTGCAGACTCTTTCAGCATGAAGCAGGAGAAGATGATTGCGAAGAAAGGCGATAGTTTATTTAACATCGAAGCATCTGAAATCGGCATATGGTCAACTGCATAGAAGTTGCCCACCATTCCAAGTCCGCCTGCAATAGAGCGTGCCAGCAGATACTTGAGGTTTCCTTTTCCAATCCTGAGCGGCGTATGAGTGCGAACCAATGATGTGATTGCAATGATTAAAGCAAAAAAATTTCGGAAAAAGCATTTCTGAAGTGTGGGAACATCGCCGCTGAGACGTATGAACAGATTCATAAGGGCAAAGCAGAATGCTGAACCAATGATAAAGAGCACACCCATCTTAAAATCTGATTTCATTTTTGACTGCATGGAACAAACACTTCCTTAAAATCATTATCAGCACATATTATAGCACATTTTCAGGAAAAAAGCAAGTGACAGAGTGCACGGCAGCCTCTTTGAAACGATAATAAAAAGAAAAGAGAACAAATATGACAGATTTACTGGTGAAATTATTTGTAAAGAATTATCAGCAAACGGATGATATCCGGGTCCGTGAGCGTTATGGTACGCTCAGCAGTATTGTGGGCATTGTCTGCAATGTCCTTTTATTTATTCTGAAATATTTTATTGGCACCATAACAGCTTCTATTTCCATTATATCAGATGCTTTCAATAATCTTTCAGACAGTGCAAGCTGCATTATTACCCTGATTGGTTATAAGGCATCAGCCAAGCCTGCTGACAAGGAGCATCCATTCGGTCATGGCCGTGCAGAATATTTAACATCTATGATCATTTCTGTTATGATTCTGCTGGTTGGCTTTGAGTTGATGAAAAGCTCCGGAATAAAACTGTTTTCTGATGAAAAGGTGCAGTTTTCCGTGGGTGCGCTGATTTCACTGGTGATATCCATTTGCATGAAATTCTGGATGTTTCTGTTTAATCATAAACTTGGAAAGCGGATTGACTCTTCTGTGATGCTGGCTACTGCCCAGGATAGCCGCAATGATATGCTTGCAACTGCGGCGGCACTGATTGGTCTGACTTCATCATTGTTCACAGATTTGCCGGTTGATGCCTGTATGGGTATCTTTGTGGCAATGTTTATCATGAAAGCCGGCATTGACATTACAAAAGAAACCATGAATGCCCTTTTGGGAAAACCTGCAGATATAGAGCAGGTGCGTCAGATGGAGGAGATATTGCTGCGCAATGAGCGGATTATTGGTGTCCATGATTTGATTCTCCACGATTATGGCCCCGGAAGAATGATTGCCAGCTGTCATGCTGAGGTAAAAAGCACAGAGGATATCATTCAGATACATGAGATTATTGATGCGGCAGAACGTGATATCTTCCAGGAGATGAATATTCTTATGACAATTCACCTTGATCCCATTGATGTTGACAACCCACTGGCCAATGCACTGCGAGAGCGTGTAACAGCCATTGTAAGTGCAATAGACAGCCGTATGAGTATTCATGATTTTCGTATTACCTCAGGAGATAAGGCTGTCAACCTGATTTTTGATACCGTTATTCCTTATGAAATAGAGTTGGAGCCTGATGAAATCAAAAAGAGAATCGATGCTGCACTGAAAGAGAATCAGGATGGCATTGATTATTATACTGTGATTACCTTTGACAGAGAATTTATAGAGTAAGCGTATCCGAATGGGGGAGGAGGTTAGCCGATATGATAAAAGCGGTTATTTTTGATATGGACGGAACCATTATTGATACAGAGAAATACTATCGGGTTTTCTGGCCCAAAGCTTTGGCAGAGTTTGGCTATCATATGACCGATGATCAGGTATTGTCTATCCGCAGTCTGGGAAGACCTTTTGCACCGCAGCGCTTTCGTGAATGGTACGGTGACGATTTTGATTATTATGCCGTGCGTGACAGACGCAAGGAACTGATGGCGGAATACTTAAAAGAGGTTGGCATTGAGAAAAAAAAGGGTGCGGAAGAGATTCTGGAATATCTGCGAAGCCGAGGCATTCTGACAGCTGTTGCAACTGCAACCGACCTGACACGAACAGAGCAATATCTGGATGAAGTTGGCCTTCGGCAGTATTTCGATAAGCTGATCAGCGCTGTAATGGTGAAGGAGGGGAAGCCTTCTCCTGATATATACCGGTACGCCTGCGAACAGCTGGGGCTGCAGCCGGAGGAGTGTATCGCCGTGGAGGATGCTCCAAATGGTATTTTGTCTGCTTATCGTGCAGGCTGCAAGGTCATAATGGTACCGGATCAGACAAAGCCGGATGAGGAAATAATGCAGTATCTGTTTGCCTGTGCAGAGTCTCTGGAGGATATCCGTCAGTATATTGACTGATGATGAAACGGCATGAAGTATTATGATATCAGATATTGATTTGGATTTTCGGTAAAAGAATCACATATCGACACATTGTGCCTGATCTGTTCGTCTTATTGGAAAGGACTTGCATTTATGCGAAAGATATGCTATAATAAAGAATAAACATAGAAGGAGTATTGAACATGCCAAAGTTTTTTGATGATGCCTTTTCAACAGAACAGCCCATGCTGACAGGAGAGAATGCACGCCATATCGGCTTTTCACTTCGAATGCGTCCGAAAGAGCAGCTGACCATTTGCTCCTGCGGTATCAACTATGAATGCGAAATTTCCGAAATCACATCTGATGTTATATATTTGAATATTCTATCTTCTGCTTCCTGTTGTCAGGAGCCTACTATTTCTGTAACGCTATTTCAGGCGCTGCCGAAAGCGGATAAACTGGAACAGATTATCCAGAAATCCGTTGAGCTTGGCGTAACTGAAATTGTACCGGTACTGACACGCAGATGCATATCCAGAATGTCAGCTGGTGATTTTCAGAAAAAGCTTCCCCGCCTGCAGCGAATTGCCCAATCTGCGGCGCAGCAATCAGGTCGTGATATAATTCCTGTCGTTGCACCTCTGCATACATTGGAGATGGCGGCAGAGCGCATGGCTGATTTTGATGTACCTGTTGTATTATATGAATCAGAAGGCGGAATCTCTTTCTCCGAAGTGCCTGCAGATGCTAAAAGCTATGGTCTTTGCATCGGCAGTGAAGGAGGATTTGATCCACAGGAAATTGCATATCTGCAGTCTAAGGGTGTTCAGGCAGTATGGCTTGGCAAACGTATTCTACGATGTGAGACTGCACCGTTGACAGCATTGTCTGTGTTAATGTATCGCACAGGCAATCTGAACTGAATGACACAGAAAGAAATGTGAGGAGGTGACCGCATGATATATGTTATGAGTGATATTCACGGATGCTATGGTGCTTTTCTGCAGATGCTGGAGCAGATCCATTTTTCGGATGAAGATGACCTGTATATCCTGGGAGATCTCATAGACCGTGGCGAAGCCCCGATACCACTTCTGAAAGATTGCATGAATCGGGTGAATGTCTATCCTTTGCTGGGAAATCATGAAGCGATTATGCTTCGCTGTATGTGCGGTCTGCCTGACGAAGCAACTGCGGATGACGTAGAAGATTACTACACAGAAGAAGGATTTGAATTATTTTCAGCATGGATGCATAACGGCGGTGGTGTTACAGCACAGCAATATCTGGATTTACCGCCGGAACAGCGTGAGGAAATGCTTGCGTATTTGCAGGAATTTCTGATTTATGAAGAAATTAAAATGCCGGATGGCAGAGAATTCATATTGACACACAGCGGCATTGACGGCTTTGATCCCACTCTGCGGATTTCTGATTATCCGATTGATGCGCTGGTAAATGCACGCCCACAGCTGACAGACCGCTTTTACGAGGATAAAATGCTCATTTTCGGACATACTCCTACGCTGATCTACCCACATTCCAAAGGATTGGCAGAGGTTCTGTTTACAGAGACCTATATTAATATTGACTGCGGTGCAGTATTCCATGAAGGCGGTGGAAGGCTTGCATGTCTGCGTCTGGATGACATGGAAGTGTTTTACGTATGAAGAGACAATTAAGCGTATTGGAAATTGCCCATAAGTATCTTCGGGAAAATGTCCGGCCTGGCGATATTTGTATTGATGCAACCTGCGGCAGAGGATTTGATACAAAGCTTCTGTGTGAACTGACTGGGCAGGAAGGCAGGGTTATCGGCTTTGATATTCAGCAGGAAGCAATTGATTCAGCGAATGCCCTGCTGAAAGAACACCAGCTATCTGCTGAGCTGTATCTGGAAAGCCATGCAAATATGGCGAAATATGCAGAGGATAATACGGTTTCCTGCATCGTATTTAACTTCGGATGGCTTCCAAAAGGAAATCACGAGATTTTTACCAGAGCGGAAAGCAGTATTGCTGCACTGGATGCAGGGCTCAGGCTGCTGAAACAGGATGGGTCTATGGTGCTTTGCGTATACTATGGCAGAAACAATGGCTTCACGGAACGGGATGCCATTCTGAAGTATCTGGAAGAGCTTGACAGCCGCTATTATACGGTATTGCAGTGCACATTTCCGAACCGTACAGGTTGTCCGCCCTTTGTGGTGTTTGTAAAAAAGGATGGCGGTGAAGCAGTATGAATCAGTTATTCATATTATTGGCGTTTGCGGCGGAAAATGAGGAAATGGTGAATATTACGCCTGTACTTCTGCGCTTTATGGGAAAGTTTTTTTTGATTTTTGGCGTGGTTGCGCTGATTACAGTACTGACCCCATGGATAGCGAAGAAAGTGGATGCTTTTCGAGAGAAGCACAGCAAACCCGCAATTCCTGAGGATCCACGGTGTAAGGCGGTGCGTGGCCCATATGATATCTCAGAGCCGCAAAGAAAACAGGTGCCTGCCAGGGAAGGGCAGAAGCGCCGCAGACCTCCAGTGGAAGGCCGCAGCGGAGCAGCTGAAAGAACACAGCCAGCTCATCAAAAACGGCGCAGACCACCTGCAGCGGAGGGAACGCAAGCTCCTCCGAAAAGGAAACCAAGATCTGAAACCAGAGAATAAACAGAAATGCCGGATTAAATAATCCGGCATTTCTGTTTATTCTCTGCATGGAATGGAATCCGCATCTCTATGGAATCATGCAAGGATATAAAAAAACACCCTGAATAATCTTCAAGGTGTTTCAAGCTGTTTACTGGATTTGAACCAGCGACCTCATCCTTACCAAGGATGTGCTCTACCAACTGAGCTAAAACAGCATCTGTTGTTTTGAATCGCTTAACTGATTGCTTATATATTATACTACATTACCGATGAAATGTCAAGGGGGAAAATAGAAAAAACAGATATTTGGAGATATGCACATACTTTCAGCGGATTATAGATAACAAATAGTGCTAAATGCAAAATGATTGGAAAATTGCAGTCAAAATCTTGCATTTCCAGTCATATTATGATAAAATGTAGTATATAAAATAAGTATTCTTGGATTAATTACTATTTAATTACTATTTTGATGGTTTCTGAAAAAAAGTATTTGCGCAAGTTGTTTCAAAAATCCTGCAGGACAAGGGCAGTTCCTTTGCCGGTGTCCAGAAATAGAGCAATTCAGTTTTTCCCAGAATAAGCTGAAAATTTATTATAAATGAGGAGTGAGTGTTCAGATGCATTATTTTGTCAAAAAAATGATAACTGCCTGGGTTGCAGCGCTGCTGTGTATCGTCATGCTTGCAGTTCCTGCTTCTGCAATTATCACCGATATCAATGAAGACGGGATTGTAGATGTATTTGACAGGCTGATTACGATTCGTAACCAGTTGTCAACTCCCTTGAACCTTTCTATTAGTTCTGCGGAGGGCTGCCCCGGTGAAGAAGTGGTTTTATGTGTCTCAATTGACCAGAATCCCGGCTTCGACAGTGCACGCATTGTTTTGAATTATGATAAGGGTCTGCAGGTGTTACAGCCGGATTACGATGACATTGATGAAGAGATGCTGATGGTCCGGCAGAATATGTTTTTCTCACCATTCCGTGACACTGGAAAAACTGTGGTATTATCCCAGACCAAAGAGTATACAGAAGAAAACGGTGAAATATTATATGTGAGATTCCGTATTCCGCAGGATGCAGTTCCGGATACCGTGTATACCATTCATTTTGAAGATACACAGTTGTATCAGAATAAAAATGTGCTTCCGATGCTGACAGCCCGAGGCAGTATTACGGTTTTGCACTCCGAAGATGAACCACCCATTACCACCACCACAACAACTGCTCCTGCAACAGCTGTTACAACCGTTACCACAACAGGGGATCCTTTGCTCACGGATACCGCCGCAACTGTTTCAGAAACAACGTTAACCACATCTGCGCCGGCACAATTCCCTGAAACCACTACTGTGACAGTGACTACAGAGCTTACCAGTGAAACAACTACTGTTACCAAGAGTTCCATTCGGGGCATCGACATTTCTGCCTGGCAGGGAGATGTGGATTTTAACGCTATCAAAAATGAATCAGATACACAGTTTATTATTGTGCGTGCAGGTTTTGGAAAATACCTCAAGCAGGAAGATAAGTATTTCAAGACATACTACAACGGCGCAAAGTCAGTCGGCATTCCTGTAGGAGCATATTGGTATTCCTATGCCACTACTCCTGAGGATGCACGCATTGAGGCAAATGTTTGTGCACAGGTTCTCGGAGACAGAAAATTTGAGTATCCGATTGCTTTTGATATTGAAGAACCAAGGGCACTGGACCAGGGAATGGAAAAGGTTTCAGCGATTATTGAAGCCTTTTGTTCCGAGATGGAGAAAAAAGGATATTTTGCCCAGATTTACTGTTCTTCCTTCTATCTGAAAAATACCATTAGTGAATCCACCAGAAACAGATACGATGTGTGGGTGGCAAATTACAATGTCTCCAAACCATCCTATACCGGTAATTACGGCATTTGGCAGTATGGCTATGGTACATGTGCCGGTGTCAAAGGCGACTGCGATATGGATATTGGATATCGGGATTACCCCACTCTTATTCAACAAAGACACTGTAATGGATACTAAGAGAAAGAGCAGTCTGTATTTATTCTGCTGCAAAATAGAACCATTCCTGAGCAGCAGGGGATTCACAGATTATCATATGAGAACATGCATCACTCGCTTTGAGTGGTGCATGTTTTTTCTCGTAACAGAATGTCCTGTTGTGACATTTCTGAAACCCTGTAGTTTTTCACCACTGATCCTGCATAAGAAAAGCAGCCCTGAAAGACTGCTTTTCTTTATATGCTTTATACTGTGTATACTAATCTCCGCTTAAAATCCATAGATGAAATCTCCAGGGCTTTTTATGAGGCATCTCCATAGGTTATCATATTGCAATTATAGTAATTCCAGTGATCTTTTTCACTGTCTACAGAGAACAGTGCATCATTATATGCCATATAATTATTCCAGACAGTACATGAACAATTCCAGGCATTCAGGAAATACATTTTTTTGCCCAAAGCATTCGTCGCCGTATCCATATACACTTTGTTCCCATAAACAAGGGCATTCTGTCCCCAGCCATCCACAACATTATTCTGTTCAAATGCTCTTTGAATCTTATCATTTCCGTTTCTGTAGCCTGTGTTATTTCTTAATATACAATCATTTCCTTTTATGTTCACAAAGCTTTTTGCACTGTTTTCGCCGCTCATTCCTGTTCCGTCGAAAATGCAGTCTTCAATGATAGTGCCGATAGTATATTCCTTGACATCAACATGTTCCGCAGCAACATTTGGCCCGAGTCGGCATCCACGGACAGTATTATAATGACAATCAAATCCGTAGCCGGTTGTTGAATGTGCACTGCCGATATAGATTGCCTCCCCGAAACCGGGGGAGACGACACCTGTATCATGGACATAGCAATTCTCAGCGAGATCGTAGCAGCTGTTATCCCTGAAATGAATTCCTTCTGAACCGATATTATATACCTCACAGTCAATTACTTTTGTGTGATTTGAATCATTTACCATGATTCCTTTTTGACCATTTGTCACTTTCAGATTCCGTATTTCCCAGTAATCGCCGGTTACCACAAGCACAGAGTTGACAGCTGTTGATGTACCCGATAGAATTGCAGGATTCTCAGTATTTTCTGAACGGAGAATAATCGGATTGTTTTCTGTTCCTTCTGCTGTGCATTTAAACATATATCCCTTTGCAGTCGAACCACTATAGATATATTCACCTTCCGCCAATACAATTTCATCTCCTGCTTTTGCATTTTCCAGAGCTGTTTTTAATTCTTCTGTATTTGTAACACGAATTGTATTTGCCGTGTGAACCGATGAGAATAATGCATGCTTCATCATATTAAAATCCAGAGTATTCAATACATAATCATCATTGAAATCTCCTGCTTTCCAGTTACCAAGTGATGTATCAGGAAAAGCCAGCAGCCATTTTTGCAGTAAAATAACATCCGAAATATTGAATTGTCCGTCAATGTTTATATCTCCTTGTATAACAGGCGCAGGAATGGTAATATCAGATATATTGCCCCATCCATCTTCGGGATATGTTTCATTTTGTTTTGCATCTCCGCTTTCATGGAATGGAGTGATTCTGATATAATCAATTTCAAAATCTGTTTCATCGAAATCGGGAGTGCCTGCCCATGCATTCGGGAACCATAAGCCGAGCCATAATCTGCCTTCTTTTGTGGGAATGTATTCTGTTGAGGTATATGTCAATACATCATCAAAATAGAATTCCACCCTTGCTTTTTCATTTTGATCGCCAGTATGCCAGTCAAAACGATATTTATGAAAAGCCCCATCAGCCTGATTTACACCGATATCTGTATAACCCGTCTTATATTCACCCTCGTTTTCACCAATCCAGGTGTTGCAAAGGGCATATTGAAAGCTTTGGTTCTTCTTTTCTGATTTGGGCCTGCCGGGCATTTCAATATCGATTTCATGATTGGTGATTTCACCGGTATCCCAGTCTTCTTCATATTCAAAAGTCCATATTGCAGAACATGCGCCCAGTTCTGGTGCGGCCTTTGCCATGATTTCATAGCTTCCGGATGCAAAGTATTCTTTTGTCGCAATGGCAGCGCCTGTTCTTTTTCCATCGCTGCGCAGAGAGCCGTCTTTGTTAATGCCCTTCAAATCGCCATCATACAGATTCCCATTTCCTTTCAGGATCAGTTTTCCGTTATTGACTGAAATATTCTGTGGGATGACGCCGCCGTTATAATCCACTTTCACACCATTTTCAGTGACTTTTCCGCCCCAGTTTTTATAGGCAACAAGCCATTTGTCAGAATCCAGTGTCTCACCTGAAAAATCTTCATAGAACACATCTGTATCAGCAGCTGCTGTTGTCTGAGATACTGATGCAGGAGAAACAGACAGCAGCATGGCCGCTGACAGAAATAACGATACGCCCTTTTTCATTTGGTACCTCCTTTGATATTGAGAATTACATATTTATGATGTAATCTGTGATCTCAAGGCTGTCTTCCCGAACTTCGCACGGAAAAAATAATACTTTTACCCCGGAATTGATTGCGTTCTGCAGAGCTTCGCCAAATGCCTTATGTGTCTCTATGTTAGGAAGCACCTGTTTGACCTTTGGCATGGTGATTGCAAAAGCAATATAGCACTCATATCCCTGCTTTACGGCGTCTGAAAGCTCATTCAGGTGCTTGACACCTCGTTCGGTTGGTGCATCAGGGAAGTATCCTATGCCGTTTATTTCGAGCGTGCAGCCTTTGACTTCAATTAAAACTTTGCGTGAGCCGCATTCGAGATAGAAATCGACTCTGGATTTTCCATAGGTGTATTCCGGCTTTATAAATGTCATATCCTTGAAAAGATCTGGTTTTCTCTCAAGCCATTCCTTCACAATTCTATTTGGTGCCTGGCTGTCTATGTTGACAAGCCCTAAATGATTCTTATATACGGCAATCAGATCATATTTTGTTTTCCTGTCTTTTTTTTCAGATTTTTCCAGAATGACTTTACTGTCGGGCAATAATAATTCTCTGCATCTTCCGGTGTTTTTTACATGTACTGTTTCAATCTCACCATTGATATCAACTTTGGCTATGAAACGGTTTGGTCTTGAAAGAAAAACAGCGGTTTGTATATTATTATATTTCATATATTCCTCTTATTATGTAATATGGTGTTGGGGAAACAAAGAATGATTAGCAGGAAGTCCTGTCTGATTTCTTCTGTTCTCTTCAATTATACCATATTCATAAATAGAAATCAATATTCTCATGAGACAATTACAGATATGATTGCTTGTAAAAATGGGATATTAAGTTTAAGCATTTTGAAAAAAGCCTGAACAACTACCAAAATAGTATTTAACCATAAAAAAAGGCATCACGTTCTGTATGTGATGCCTTTTTTAAGCTCAGTATTTGATTGATTTGTCTTTGCATGTGAAATATTCATCTTCACATAGAAATGAAGAAATCCTTTGTTTACGCAATCGTATGAATACCAAAATACAGCAGTACCAATACACCAAGAATGATTCTGTACCAGCCAAACACCTTGAAATCGTGCTTTTTGATATAGTCCATCAGGAATTTGATGATGAACATTGAGACTACAAATGCGACAATCATTCCGAGTGCCAGAACGGCAATCTGACTGCCGTCAAATCCGCCGTCATATTTGACAAGCTTCAGGAGACTTGCACCAAACATTACGGGCACAGCAAGGTAGAATGTGAATTCAGCGGCTACGGTTCTGGAAACACCAATCAGCAATGCACCAACAATGGTTGCACCGGAACGGGAAGTTCCCGGGAACAGTGCGGCGATTAATTGGAACACGCCGATAATCAATGCTGTCTGATAGGTCAGCTGACTCATCTTTGTTGTTTTTGCCTTTGCATTTTTGTTGCGGTTTTCTACCACAATAAAAGCAATACCAAAGGTGATCAAAGCAATGGCAACTACCCAGGGATTGTAAAAATGTGCATCGATCCAATCATCCAGCAGTACACCAATGACAGCAGCGGGCAAACAGGCTACAAGAACCTTAAACCACATCTGAAAGATATCTGTCTTGACATAAGCGCCAAAGCCGTTTTTACTCAGAGGTGCACTATTGTTCTTTTTTCCAAAGGGCCACAGCTTATTCCAGAAAATGACCACAACCGCCATAATGGCACCCAACTGGATCACAACGTCAAACATTTCAATGAAGCCGGCATTGACTTCAGCATCGCTGCTGACTTTGAGCTGCAAAAACTCATTTACAAGAATCAGGTGGCCGGTACTGCTCACAGGAAGCCACTCTGTGACGCCTTCCACGATGCCCAGTATGATTGCTTTTATAAATTCAATAATAGCCATATCCATTCCTCATTTCCAAATTAAGATTGTGCGTTCATCAGTTCCAGATACATGCTGAGAATTTCCTGTGCATCTGAAGGGGAAATGCTGTTGTCGCCGTCAATATCAACTGCGGCAAGCTGTGCATTTGTCGGCGGAGTATCAAGTGAGGTTTCTGAAAGTCCGGCTGCATAATATTCCAGAGTTTTCTGTGCATCAAGAGAGGTGACTGCCTGATCACCATCATAATCGCCCAGAAGTCGGTCATACTGGCTGAATACAATTTCAGTCTCACGATATCTGTATGTGGAATCCTGATTTTTCGTTGCATCAGATACGATTTCAGGAGCATGCCATTTTTCTGCATCGTCCAGAGTATCTGTTTTCGTCAGCAGTTTATATTCTGTCCAGAAGAACATATCCTCTTCTGCTGCATAATCTGCATTATCTATGACGAAATCTGAAATCCAGCTTGCATCGAGGCCTCCGTCTCTGACTTTTGAATTGGAAAGACAAATAGTGTAGCTGCCGGGTTCAAGGCGGAAATGATACATTGCTTCCGCATCTGTGCTTTCTGTTTCAATAGAAAACAGTTTCAGGTTTTCACGTTCCGGGGAATGCTGTACGATTTCAATTTTCATGGACTGTTTTTCAGGAACAGAAACAGTCAGATAATCCTGTCCGATGGGATCATAATCGTCATACAGGGCAGAAACATAGCTGTCAGGAAATGCATAGGAGTCTGTTCCTTCTGCAGAAGCAGCTGTAATAGGAAGCGCAGGCAGAAAAACTGCGGTGCTGCATGCAAATGCAAAAAAGCGTTGAGATATATGCTTCATTATATCACTTTCCTCTCTTATGAATCATGTATTATTCTACGCATCGGACGGTGTGAAGCACTATCTGATGCTACGCACATACATGTTTAGTATAGCATAAGAGAGGGGACTTTGTCAAGCATAGCAGAGAAGCAGTCTGTATATTTGTGAATGTTTGCTAATTTATTTTCGTTTTTATTCGGGGAATCATCAGCTGCCATCGGGATTAACATAAAAACATGCCTGACACGCTGAGACAATTGAGAAAAATGTAATAGCGTGGTTGATTATATGAACTCCAGCCGGCAAATATGAACCAGACCTTGGAAGATTTGCTGAAATGGAAGCAGAAGGCGCCCTGCAATGAAAGCCCTATAATCTTGTTATGCCAATTTTGCGCAGAAATTCTGTTTCAGTAAGTTCCTGTTTTTTGCTTTCCTTTGCCGATGACAGCGTAACTCCACGTTTTATTCCATGATGAATCAATCGAATCATCTGATAGAACCATGCAAATGGAGTCAGCCATTTGCATTTGTCCAGAATCTTCCATGTTCGGCATCCTATTTCCTGCAGGTGCCGGAACCCATGGATCGGGTTGCGAAACCATCTTAGAACGGAGATTGTTGTAGCATTGGTTGCATTCTTCCTCCCGAAATTTCCATGTGCCAGGATGTATTCCATTAACTCGTCGCAAAGGGAATCCTCTGTGTCATTGCACCAGGTGATATCAGCGTTCATAGACAGATATTTTCTGCACGTTGCGGTTACGGCTGCCGCAAGTTTTTTCATACCGATACTTTCAGCTGCTTCAGAAAAAGTACTGTTCCAGAATTCATCTGTCAGATGCTTTTCTGCAAAGCACATCCAATCAATAACCTGCCGCAGACCTAATCCGCCGCCGATATGCTGGTTGATATGGGCAAGCAGTACAAGACCATTCTCCAGCTCTGGTAATGACGAGGTTCTATATCCGGTTAAAGTGCCTTTGCTGCCCCGTCCGATTCCGTTATAGATATACTGATCCAGTATCTGATTCTGTTCTGCGTTACGGCTTGTAGAAAAGAAGCTGTGCAGTTCAATGTGAATTCCCTTCGATGAATGAAATCCAATATGTCTGTAATACTTTTCAAGTGTTTCCTTTGTGTCATATCCTGCATCGCACATTGTATGATATGCCTTTTCAAAATCATCCGGCTTTACGATAAGGTCGATATCCCCCATACATCTGTATGCAGGTTCAGGATAATTCATTGCAGCAGATGAACCCTTCAGAATCACAGTGGGGATTCCTGCTTTTTCCAGTGTATCAAGCAGTTTCTGCTGTTCTGCCATTACCGTATGATAGTACTGAATATTCCTGCCAACCATCATGCGGTACTCTTTTTCTTCAGCATCTTCCAGCTGGTTCAGATTGATATAATCTGCAGGTATCGCAAAAACGGTTTGTGCTTTCATTTCTTTATAAATCGCAGGCCAGCAGGAGGGGACAATTGGTTCTGATTCAGTTTCATGCAGCGCATGTCCAAGGATCTGAAGCATCATCTGGTTTTCTTTTGATATCATATACATTCCTTCTGTTAAAAAAGATTTGTCTGTATCAGTACCATATACAAAACAGTCGATATGCTGATACTCAGCAGTGTATTTCTTTTCCATGAATGAATCAGCATCGCAGCTGCAATGCTGATTAGTTCAGGAAGGCCATGATTCCCGGAGGAAAAATCCACAGAGCGGACACAATATACAATTAAAAAACTCATCATTGCAGGGGGCAAAGCCTTTCCAAGATACAAGATGATTTTAGGTGTTTTATTTTCCTTTCTGAATAACAGAAAGGGCAAAGCTCTGAGTGAAAGGTTGACAAGTGCCATTACAGCAATGATCAGAATACTATGCATGGTTGTCCGCACCTCCATCTTCCTGTAAGCTGATATGCTTTCTGAATGCAATCAGAAGGAGCGTCACAATCAATAGCGTAGGAATCAAAAACTGTTCAGGTCCCAGAATCAGCAGCATCAATATGGAAACGCCAGCACCAATTAACGCAGGTGTATGGCATTTCCTGCTCTTCCATTGTTCAACAACCAATACTGCAAACAGAGCAGTCATAGCAAAGTCAATTCCCGTCAGGTCAATGGTAATCAGTGAACCAACAGATGCACCAGCGACGGATCCAATCACCCAATACATCTGATCTAAAAATGAAACAGCAAAATAGTAATTTTTCTGATCCACATAATCCGGCGGATTGCTTCCAACAATCAAAGCGTAGGTTTCATCGCTCAGGGAATGAATCAGATATCCCTTCATCCACCCTTTTTCGGGGTATCTGGAAATCATGGAAAAGCCATAGAAAAAATGCCGGAAACTCAGAATAAAAGTCAGGAGTGCCGTCTGCAGCAATGGTGCCCCAACTGACAATAGTGATACTCCCAGAAACTGTGCTGTTCCCGAATAAACAAACAAAGAACAAACCGCTGTCCAGACAATGCCGAATCCTGCATCCTGCATCAGAAGTCCGTATGCGATTCCCAAAAAGATATACCCTGCCATAACAGGGATTGTTTTTGGAAAGGCGTATTGAAACGCTTTCATCAAGTTTTTCATCACTCTTTTCCTGCGATGCCAAAGAATACTATTTAGAATTCAGAAAACGGCATCTGCGTATTATCATATAGCTATTATAATATATGACAATGCGTTTGTCAATATCAATCACAATTGTAATTTATGAAGCCGGTTTTGTCCCTGCCGGCAAATTTGTTTTTCATATAACGCATTTTTGCAAAAAATTGATTGGTTTTTATGGCATAATTCAATTTGTGCATGGTTTACAAATTCCCAGCTCGCATTTTGTGCGCTGAAAGAACTGGCCCTATTGAAATTTCAATGAAAATGTGTTATAATATTCTAAATATCCTTTCCTCAATAGGTGGTTCCGCATGTTTGAAGGAGTGATTGTATGCGCAGAAAGGATTTCCGAGTAAAACCGCTTTGTATTCCGAAGCTCATTTTTTATATTGTAACTTATGATGAATACAGAAATCGGAATGCGGCACAGATTTCAGAAAAGGGTCAGTTCTAATGGAGAATCTGTTGTTTAAAATACTCATTTGCTTTCTTGCAGGCATGGGTGCAGGACTTGGAACAGGCTTTGCAGGAATGAGTGCAGCTGGAATTATCAGTCCGCTGCTTCTGACATTCTGCAGTGTATCGCCCTATGAGGCGATTGGCATTGGTCTTGCAAGTGATGTGCTTGCAAGTGCTGCAAGTGCATGGACCTATAAAAAGCATGGAAATCTGGATGTCAAAAATGCGATGCCCTTGCTGTTAACAGTACTTATCATGACCATAGTCGGCAGTTATATTGCCAGCTTTCTCCCGGAACAATCTATGGGTTTTATGTCACAGATAGGATTACTTGTGCTTGGAATTAAGTTTATATTGAAGCCGGGCAGAAAAACGGCGGAGCCAAAAGAGGAAAGCGGAAAAAGTAAGCTGGCAAAAGCAATTATCGGAGGCTTGTTTGTAGGCTTTATCTGTGGCTTTGTTGGTGCCGGCGGAGGAATGATGCTGTTATTTGTGCTTACCTCCTTCTTAGGCTATGAAATTCACATGGCAGTCGGTACATCTGTTTTTATTATGAGCTTTACAGCTTTGATTGGTGGAATCAGCCACTTTACAATATCAGGAAAACCGGATATGCTATGCCTTGCGTTATGTGTCTTGTTTACGCTGATATGGGCAAGAATTGCATCAGTGATTGCCAATAAAGCTTCTGAAAAAGTATTGTGCAGAGTTGCGGGTGCGGTCATGCTTGCGACAAGCAGTGTTGTTCTTTATATGAACTATGCAAAATAATTGAGTTTTATATGTCAGGTACGAAAGGATAAGGAGTTTTTATGAATATTGATATGATGAAGCTTGAAGGGGAACTTTATGCAAAATACCCGGATTATCGTCCTGTCGGGAAGGAAAAGCTTCCATTTCAGCCAGCGGCCAACGATAGGGAAATGGCAGTGGCAAAAGAGACGAAGAAAAAAAGATTGGTTATCATGTTGGCGGTGACTATCGCACTGGCTGCCATTGTGATTCTTTCTATCGCAGCGAAATCCTTCCTGGGTGCGATTCTGTGCGGTTTCATGACACTCATATGTTCAGCTGTCCTGATTCAGATGCTGAAAACAGAAGTGACTTTTCTATCTGCAACCGTTTTCGCAAAAACCTTTGAGTATAACGTGAATCGCAACAAAACGGGACGGCATAAGGATTGTTATATCATCGTGAAAACCGAATATCCGGAACGAATGATAAGTGATTGGATTCAGATTCCTCCAAAAAACTATGACAGAATTGAGGAGGGGACTGCCTGTACAATCGTCAGATATGTTGGTACTTATACGACAATGGATCTATCATGACGGAGGGATTAGCCCGATGGATATTGATAGTAATTCTGAAAGCTGAAGCAATTTCACAGACATGTAACTGGAGGGATAATAATGAAGAAAATCAGAATTGCATTTTTTGATGCTAAGGATTATGATATTGAGTCTTTTAATAAGGCGAATACCGGTGATACTATTGAAACCAGTTTCTTTGAGACACGATTGACAGAGGATACTGTAAGACTGGCTGAAGGCTATGATGCCGTATGTGTATTTGTAAATGATACTGTAAATGCAAAGGTAATTGACGGTTTAGTGAGCGGAGGCGTAAGACTGATTGCTCTGAGATGTGCAGGTTATAATAATGTGGATATTCAGTATGCATACAAGAAAATCCATGTTGTTCGTGTACCGGCGTATTCTCCATATGCTGTGGCAGAACATGCAATGGCACTTCTGTTAACATCTATCAGACGTATTCATAAGGCTTATAATCGCACGAAGGATTTTAACTTCAGTTTAAATGGTCTTACAGGTTTCGATCTTCACGGAAAGACAATCGGAGTTGTTGGAACAGGTAAGATCGGACGTATTTTTATTGATATCTGCCGTGGATTTCGGATGAATGTGATTGCGTATGATAAATACCCTGCAAAGGATAGCGGTATTACGTATGTAAGTCTTGAAGAACTCTGGGAAAAAAGTGATATTATATCTTTCCATTGTCCTTTGACAGATGAAAACAGATATATGGTAAAAAAAGATACGATAAATCAAATGAAAAAAGGCGTTGTGATAATCAATACATCAAGAGGTGCATTGATTGAATCCCATGCGCTTCTTGAGGGGATTAAGGAAAGAAAAATAGGTGCGGCGTGTCTTGATGTATATGAAGAAGAAAGCGATGTATTCTTTCATGATTTTTCCGGCCATATTGTTGAGGATGATACCCTTGCAAGACTGATATCAATGCCGAATGTCATTGTGACTTCACATCAGGCCTTTTTAACGAATGAAGCACTGCAGAATATTGCTGATACAACCCTCGAAAATGTTGCATCGTATTTTGAAAAAGATTGCTGCAGCAATGAAATATGCTATCGCTGTGAAAAATTACCGCAATGTACGCAAGAGCATCTCAGCAAGTGTTTTTAATACTCATATTTGTGTGATTGACTGAAAGAGTAAAAACAGAAATACAGCATGGTTAAAATCCCGGAACCATGTTTGAGAATGTCCGGGGTTATTCCATAGCCCGGTTGAAATGAAAACCAATACTATAGAAACGTAAGGAGAAAAAATATGGATTTTACAAAGGTGATTACAGAAAGATTCTCATGCAAAAAATACAGCGATACCCCGATTGAAAAGAGTATTCTTGACGAGATTCTGCAGGCAGGCAGAGTGGCACCGACTGCAAAGAATCTTCAGGAACAGAAGATTTATGTTGTTCAGACACAGGAAAAGCTGGATATCATAGATTCTGTTACACCATGCAGATATGGTGCTCCGGTTGTGCTTGTTGTCGCATATGATAAAAATACCGTTTTTACCTATCCGGGTGAAAAAATGAATTCGGGAATGGAAGATGCTGCAATTGTTGCTACACATCTTATGCTTGCAGCATGCAATGCAGGTGTTGACAGCTGCTGGCTCAACTTCTTCAACCCGGATGATCTGAAAATGAAGCTGGGACTTCCTGAACATGAAGAAATTCTCATGCTGCTTGATTTGGGATATGCAGAAAGCGACGCAGGCCCTCTGCCGAATCATTTTTCGAGAAAAGATATAGCAGAAACAGTAAAATATCTTTGATGAAATACTGAAGCAGGAAAAGTGAGCTGAAAAATAACAGCAATTATTTCGCCGCAATTTCCTTATTAGAGGACATTGCAAACTTTGTGAAAATACAATATAAAAAAGCACTTTCATCTACATTAAGAGAAAGTGCTTTTGTTTTCTATAGGAATTTATAGTAGAGTGCTGCAGACAGGATATCCTGTCAACAGATTTCTTTTGCAAGTGCCTTGATTTGAGTAATGTTTTCTTCGTTTACTCCGGACATAATGCGGACATCCTGATCAGCGAAGGTGATATTTTTGCATTTTTCCAGCATTCCTTTCATTACCTTTACCGCCTGAGGTGCCCAGGAACCGTTCTCAATCAGACCAATGACTCTGTTTTGGTAACTGCGTTCTGTAAGATGAAGAATAAACTCCCGCATGAAGGGGAAAATATCGCCATTGTATGTGGTAGTTGCAAGCACAATTTTTCCGTATCTGAAAGCATCTTCCACACACTCGGCCATATCTGAACGAGCAAGATCATTGATTACAACTTTGGGACAGCCATTCTTTTTCAGCTCTTCTGCGAGAATTTCCACGGCTTTTTTTGTGTTGCCATAAACGGATGTATACGCAATCATGACACCTTCGCTCTCAACCCCATAGGATGACCAGATATGATACAGATTCAGATAGTAACCGAGATTTTCTGATAAAACAGGGCCATGCAGCGGACAAATGGTCTGAATATCAAAAGCCGATAGTTTTTTCAGTACTGACTGAACAAGTGCGCCATATTTGCCAACAATACCCACATAGTATCTTCTTGCTTCGCATGCCCAGTCCTCATCTGTATCGAGTGCGCCAAATTTACCAAATGCATCAGCGGAAAACAGCACTTTCTCATGGCTTTCATATGTAAAAATAACTTCCGGCCAATGAACCATAGGCGCAGTAATAAAATGCAGTGTGTGTTGGCCTAAATGCAATGTGTCACCTTCATCAACAGCCATTCTTCTGTCAGCGTACTCTGTGCCAAAGAAATTTTGCATCATGCCAAATGACCTGGAATTGGACACAATTATAGTATCGGGAAATGTATCCATGAATGCTGTGATGCTGGAGGAGTGATCCGGTTCCATATGCTGTACAATGAAATAATCCGGTGTTCTACCATTGAGAACAGCAGACAGATTATCAAGCCATTGCTTTGAAAAATGGCAATCTACGGAATCCATAACTGCAATTTTGTCATCAAGAATTACATAGGAATTATAGGCCATTCCATTTGGAACAACATACTGCCCTTCAAATAAATCAATCTCATGGTCATTGACACCGATGTAACGAATGCTTTCCGAAGTGTTCATATGTATTTCCTTTCATTTCCACATCTCTTCTATTTTTTCTTTTCGCATAAATCCGACAGCCTGTTTCCAGGGCTTTCCGTTTTTGAAGAGAATCAGTGTGGGAATACTTTGAATGCGAAATGCCTGTGCCAATTCAGGTTCTTCATCCACGTTCACCTTTCCAACAACGATATTCTGATTTGCATCTGCGATTTCCGTGAGGACTGGTGCAAGCATTCTGCATGGACCGCACCAGCTTGCCCAGAAATCAACCAGCACAATTCCGTCATGATGCAATACTTGTTCTTCAAAGTTCTCTTTGGTCAGTCTGATTTCATTCATTTGAGTACCTCCTTTACTCATCTTTTGATTTGTAATAAAGCATACAGTGGCAAAAGCCTTCAAACTCCGGGTCATTCATCTGCTCTCTGAATTCCTTACAGATACACTTTGTATCTTCTGTCTTCTGCAAACGACACGGACAATATCCACCTGTTCTTTGAAGTCCTTCTTTTATGGCCGCAACCATCTCTTTATCATCATTTAAACGAACTGACATGCTGATCCTCCATAACTGTTCCGCATTACAATTTGGCTAAAGAACTGTTGTTATTCCTATTATATCATAAAGAACCATATAATACAAGTGTTTCATGATTTTTATGTATTGGTTTTTCTTATGACAGGATACATGTTCTTTTTTAACTATCTTTGATTGAATTTCGATTATATTGCTATTTCACAATTAAGGCAGCGACACACTTTCCATGATAAAATAATGCATTTTTATCTACTGCAATCGAATCATTTCCTTTTCACATTATATTGCAGAATTACTTGAAATATGTCATCAATTATGATATGATATATATATATACAGGAATCGTTTTCATTCATTTAGTTCATGGAGGGTATGGTTATGAAAAAGCGGCTATTCAGTATTCTGCTTGTACTTGTCATGGTTATTGGTATAATGCCGACAACTGTATTTGCGGAAGACATCAGCTCAGGAAGTTCACAGTCAAAAAATTATGGTGAATTTACTGACGGCGAACAAATTTTAAGTGACATGATTGAAAAGAACGGAATGTATGCACATCCCCGTATCATCATGTCTGATGATAAATTTGCAAAGCTGAAATCACATATCGGCGATGATTCAGTTACCGCAATTCTTCTTGGCAAACTCCGTAACGAAGCTGACAGAATTATGAATACATCCGTTGCACAATATGAAATCCCCGACGGAATCCGTCTGCTTGAAACATCCAAAAGAATACAGCGTCGAGTTGCTGCGCTTGCATTGGCATACAATATTTTCGAAGATGAAAAATATGCTCAAAGAGCCTATGATGAACTTGTGGCAGCATGTAATTTTCAGGACTGGAATCCGAGACATTTTCTTGATGTTGCTGAAATGAGTACAGGATTTGCACTCGGTTATGACTGGCTTTATAACTGGATGAATGATGAACAAAGGGCATTTATCAGAAAAAATCTGATTGAAAAAGGCTTCAATCAGATTATGGAAGATTTTGAGGATAAGCCAAGAACACGTACTTATCGCTGGTATCAGGATTATCCTGGTGATAACTGGAAGCTTGTATGCTGCGGCGGTTTGGACTTAGCGGCACTTGCCGTAGGTGACGAATCAGACTCAAGAGAACTTGCTTCTGAAATACTGACATATGCCTACAAAGAAGCATATTCATTTGTCCGCCGTGCCTACAGTGACAAAGACGGAACATATAGCGAAGGTCTCGGATACTGGGATTATGCTACATACTATCTTGGTCTTCACTCTTCTGCTCTGATAAGTGCAGCGGGAACAGATTATGGTCTTGCTGATTTTGAAGGTCTCCGCAAATCTGTAGATTTTATACGCTACATGAGCTCCAATACTCCGAAATCATTCAGCTTTGGTGACGACAGAGACAGCAGAGATACAGGATGGACAGTTCTTCTCTGGCTTGGTGAATATCTGGATTCTCCCGATATATCAGCCATTCGCTTAAAGAAAATAGAGAATGACAGCTTTAACTATCTTGACCTTCTGTGGATTGATGAAGATAAAAAATCTGATTCCTCCATAGACAGCGCTACTGACTGGGGCGATGTAGGAGCATCCAATGCAAGTTTCAGAAACACATGGGATGAAAGCGGAATTGTAGCGGCACTTCATGTGGGTAAAAATGAATATAAGTATCACGGCCATTATGATTTAGGTACATTTTATCTTGAATCAAACGGCGAAAGATTTTTTACCGATCTTGGAAACGAGAACTATGAACTTCCGAACCGTCTGTATTCTTACAGAATAAGAGCAGAAGGTCATAATACGCTTGTAATTAATCCGTCAAAAGAACTGGATCAGGCAGAAGGTGCAGAGTGTCTTATATCTGAATTCAACAGTGGAAATGAAGCCTTTGCTGTTACGAATCTTACCGATGCATATGCGTCAAGTGGTGCAGAAAGTGTTATTCGTGGTCTGAAAATGATAAAGGACAAGGAATGTGTTATCATTCAGGATGAAATCTCTCTTAAAGATAATGGTGACATATACTGGTTTGCTCACACTAAAGGACAAATTGATGTTGCAAATGACGGAAGAAGTGCTGTTGTTACAGTAGGTTCAGAGAAAATGTGGGTAGGAATCATCAGTGATGGCGGTAAATTTACCGTAATGAATGCGGAGCCTCTCCCGTCCACTCTTGTCGTACCTAATCAAACAGACAACAGTGAATACAGAAAGCTTGCTGTTCATTTGACAAATATCAAAGATGCAGCAATTTCAGTAGCATGCATTCCGCTGAAACAAGGAGAAACTCAGCCTTCATGGACACCGATTGTAAATGCAATTTCTGAATGGTCTCCTCAGACAATCAAAGGTGATGTAAACGCAGACGGAGTATTTAGTATCGCTGACGTTGTGCTTCTTCAGAAGTGGCTGTTAGCAGTTCCGGATACTGAATTGAAGAACTGGAAAGCTGCAGATTTGTGCGAAGATAATAAAATCAATGTATTCGACCTTTGTATGATGAAACGAAGCTTATTGTTTGCATAACGATATTTCAAAATATAATGGGATGCTCGGCAGACATCCTGATGAACTGAGTGCCCAAATGCTTTGCCAGACAAACATGAATTTATAGGAGGTTAAAAATGATTGGTGATATTGTTACCGTTACAGTTGACAGACCGCTTGGAAGTTACCATCCGGAATACAAAGATATGTATTATCCGATCAACTACGGATATATTGAGGGTATATTTGCCCCTGACGGCGAGGAACAGGATGCATACATTTTAGGTGTTGATAAGCCGGTAGAAAGTTTTACCGGTCAGATTATTGCAATTGTTCACCGATATAACGATGTAGAAGAAAAGTGGGTAGTTTGTCCTGAAGGTGTTTCGTTTCGCAAAGAAGAAATAATGGAACTGATTAGGTTTCAAGAACAGTATTATCAATCAGAAATAATAGTGTAAATTCTGATTGATCTCGATGATAAATCACAGTTTTCCAAGTAATCGAAAACCATTTTTACAGCAGAGAGACACAGGCTCCCTGCTGTATTTTTATGCCATTATTCCAGATTATTTCTCTTTTTCTTTTTCTGGGCAGTACGCTCATTTACAAGAGGAATTCCAATGCGTTATATTCAATATTTGAATTATTATTAATGCAGCAATTTATTTCGTAATAAAATTTTACAGCATTGGATTGTCTGAACTTTACCCAAACTTTACAAAACTATGGTTGCAAACTTTAATAACATTGAGTAAGGAAAAGTTCATTGACAAATATAAAGCATACAGCTTAGAGTACAGTATATGAAAGATGCCGTCTCACAGCGTTGGAGACGGCATCTTATTTTATTTTTGAATACCCGTAACAGAGTGAATCACCCACTCGGCAACATTTTCAGCATGATCTCCGATGAACAACAGACAAGCCATCACTCTAAGTGATGGCTTGTTTTCATATCATACAAAACTTACTTTGCACGTCTGCTGCGAGAGCCTCCACGTCGTTCACTGCCACGTTTTAAATCAAAGATTTTCTCTTCGCTTTCCTGTTTGAAGTGAAGCAGCTTATCCTCAAAACTCATTTCTGACTGCGAAACCACTTTTTTCGGCTCGTATACATAGGGCTTTGCATCACGCTGCTGACGCTTCGGCTTAATCGGCTGCTGGGTATCTTCTTCAGCCAAAGCAGCCTTAATGGAAAGTGAAATCTTTCCCTGGGGATTGGTTCCAATCATTTTCACCCGAACGGTATCATTTTCCTTCAGAAATTCATGGATATCACGCACAAACGTATTTGCAACCTCTGATATATGAACCATACCGGTGACACTTTGCTGCTGTTGGTCATCGCTGATCTCTACAAATGCGCCGTATTCTGTGACACGCTTGACAACTCCATCATAAATCAGTCCATTCTCCAGCTGCATAAAAACCCTTTCTGCCGTATATATCAGTTTCGTGAAATATCATAAAAACGGCGTTCATTTGGATACGCATAATTCAGATCTTCGATTGCAGCCTTTTCCATGTAACCTTCCAGATCATCTGTATCCACAAATTTTTCCAATTCGATTCGCTCATCCTTAGCGAGTTCAATAGCTTCCTCCAGTTCAGAGAGTTCCTGCCGCTGTTCATTCAGCATTGCCTGTGTGGATACAAATGAAATCACACAAGCCACCAGAAGAATAATCGCCACAAAACGAACCACGAGCCAATCAAGGACAACTCTCCTCAATTCCCGTGCATTGCTGCGTTTCGTTCCAACATTTCGTTCCATTTTTGTCTCCGTTTCGATATCATTCCTGCAATGCTTCAGGGAAGTGCAGGAGGGCACGTTCTTTTCTTTCTGTATCTGCAATGCGTGCCGAATTATCTTTATTATACTGCATAGAGAAAGTTTCGTCAAGTAGTTTTTTTATATTTATGCAGATTTGGATAATTTTATTTCAGAATCAGTTCCAGAGGACAGTGGTCACTGCCGGGAATCTCACTGTGAATTACCACGTCTGCAATGCGGTCTGCAATGCGCCGTGAGAGTACCCAGTAGTCAATGCGCCAACCGATATTTTTTTCACGAGCTCTTCCCATATAGGACCACCATGTATAAGCATCTGTTTTGTCGGGGTAAAGATAACGGAACCCATCCACAAATCCTGCCTCAAGCAGCTCTGTGAATTTTTCGCGTTCTTCTGTTGTATAACCGGCATTTCCCTCATTGGCTCTGGCATTTTTCAGGTCAATGGGCTGATGTGCCACATTCAGATCACCGCAGTATAGCACAGGCTTTTTTGTATCCAGCTCCAGCAGGTGAGCACGCAGTGCGTCCTCCCATTCCATGCGCAGAGGAATGCGCACCAGGTCACGGCGGACATTGGGCACATAGGCATTTACCAGGAAAAAATCCGGGTATTCCAGAGTCAGCACTCTGCCCTCATTGGAAATACCGCCCGTGGTCATTTCTTTCACAGCGTTGATGGGTTCTTCCTTTGCAAAAACAGCGGTGCCGGAATACCCCTTTTTTTCTGCACTATTCCAGAATGCATGATAGCCGGCGGCTTCAGCAGACCATTTCAGCTGTGCGAGCTGATCTGTTTGCATTTTTGTTTCCTGAATGCAGAAGAAATCTGCATCGGCATTTGCAAAGAAATCTGCAAATCCTTTTTTTTCGCAGGCTCTCAGGCCGTTGACATTCCATGTGACTGCTTTCATAATACCTCCGCATAATGCCGCAGAAAAGCCCTGGGCATATCATTGATGTAAGGGCACTGCCGCACAAAGAATGCCTGAGGGCTTTGCACAGAATCTGCTTGCATATTTTCCGTCATAATCCCTGAAAATCCCTTGACATACCACAGTATGCCTGCGGTTTTTTCGTGAATTCTGACGAAAAATCTAAAGGCGCATCTCCTGCACAATCTTTGTGCGGTATTGCCTTAGGAATCCAAATATTTTGCCTCTGAAAATTGCACCTGACCGCTGAATGGATTGAAACTGACATCCTCAACGCCCTTCTTGCAAATCAGATACCGCTGCTTATAGAACAGTGGGATAAAGCAATGATCCTCCAGAATAACCGTTTCCGCCTGGCGATAAAGCTCTACGCAATCAGCAAGATTCGGCGCAGAGGCAGCACGGCTCAGGATATCCCGCAGCTTTTTCTCCTGGGAACAGTGCAGATGGGAATCTGTCAGAAATTCCTCCAGAATGGAGGAAGCCTGGTGTGTGTTTCCTGTCAGGGGATACAGAGCCAGATCATAATCTCCTGCATCCAGTTTTGCTTCGTATTCGCTTTCAGTGACTTCATCTATCTGAAAATGCAGATCCAGTTCATAGCCCCATTGATCCAGCAGATTTCGCAGAATCTCATAGTCCATCATTCCGGCGCAGACCAGCACACGGCCCTCTTCCAGCTCTGAAATATTGAGTTTCCGAAGTGCCTTCTGATATAAACGGTCTGCCTCGGCCGGCTGATAGGAGTGATATCCTGCATCAGAAATCAGCTCACGGCAGCTTTTATTCAGCAGTGTCACTGCCGGAGGCAGAATACCGCCTGCGGCCTGAATGCCTTCACTGTCACCGGGAATCCAGTTTCTGTCCAACGTATAGGAAAGAACAGAAAGAATATTGGAATTTGCAAAATGAGAATCGGGGTTTGCGATAAAACCGAGCGTCATGCTGAATGCTTTTTCTGCATGATACTCTGAGCGGCTTGCCAGCGCACTTTGTGTGCTGACATAGCAGTCGGCGTTGCCCATGGTGAAAATGCGGGCTGCATCTGCATCAGTTTTTTCAATGTAAAAATTGATATCAGTGGGGAAAATGCGCCGGACACGATGATTCAGCTGATTTCGGAGCATCTGAATCACATTGTATTGTCCGTATTCGTCATACAGCCAAAGCTTGATGGAAAAGCTGCCGTTTCCGATAATAGACTGCTCGTCCAGACCATAACGTCCCTTGGTGGATTGGAAGAATTCTTCATTGCAGGGATAGGCAGCAGTTGTGGTCAGGGCAGTGAGAAAGCCCGCATCTGCATAGTCCAGTGTGAATTCCAGATCATAGGTATCTGTTGCGGCAACACCCAGCTGAGATACGGCCAGTTCATTGTTTATGATTTTTCTGCCATTGGCAATACAGGCAAAGGATTCTGCTTTTGGAGAGTGATATGCACTGTCAAACAGTCTGTGAAAGGCAAAAACAAAATCCGCAGCGGTTACATTGCGGCAGGCATCCTGACCGAAGGCGCCCATTTTATCATTTGCCTGATACCAGTAACTGTCATCCCGAAGATGAAACTTATAATGCAGCTGGTCATCTGAAATTTCATAGGATTCTGCAACGCCGTACTGAATGGTACCGGAAGCATCCAATGTCAGCAGTCCTTCAAAGAGATTGCATAAAACAGTGTCAGCCGAGGCGCTTTCAGAGAGCTGCGGGTCCAGGGTATCGGGATTGCCCACAAGGGTATAGGAAAAAGAATGTCCTGCGCCCTTTACAACATTTTCATCCTCTCCGCAGCTGCAAAGCACAGCAGCAGTGAGAAGCAAAGAGAGCAGAACAGAGAACCATTTGTGCATATATAAACCTCTTATTATCAACAGGCTGCCCGAAGGCATTCTGTCAGCGTGCGTTATGTTTTATCTTCCAATGAAAATGCGCAGGGCATCAGTCCGCCCAGAGAATGAACGCCGTCTGCCAGAATCACCGGAAATTCCGGTGGGCAGAATTCCGACATGAACTGTCTGCATATTCCGCAGGGATAGCATGGCTCATTTTCATCACTGCCCATAATTGCAATGGCAGTGAACTCCCGTTCCCCGGCAGAAATGGCAGCACAGAAAGCGGAACGCTCAGCGCAGATGCCGGCAGGGTATGCAGCATTTTCGATATTGACACCCAGATACATCTGTCCGGAGGCTGCCACCAGAGCAGCACCTACCTGAAAACCTGAATAATTGGCATAAGCTTTGTCCCGCACCGCCTTGGCAATCGCCAGCAATGCATCGGATTCATCGTCCAGCGGATAAACTTCAGAAAGGGGCGGCGGAGTAGAAATACGGCCGTCCTGTGTGCTGCGGGTGCGGAAGGTATGGGCGATTTTTTTTACAGAGCCCATGGGATGAATCAGCTTGTTGCTTTCATCAAGAGGCAGTCTGAATTCTTCTTCTTTTAGTGAAAAAAGAGAACGCAGACTGTTGATGAACTTATCAAAGAACCGTGACATTCCGAGTGCCTCCAATCATTCCTACACAGTTTACATGTAAAAAATACATGTCTTTTTTTGTGCAAAACAGCAAGCCGAAAGCTCTTGCGTTTCGGCATGCTGCATGCTATAATATATATATGATTATTTGGAAATCAGTTCCAATGTATCTCTTGCGATGAGGAGTTCTTCGTTGGTGGGAACAACCCAGACTTCTGTCTTGGAGCCTTCCACAGAAATCTTCTTCAGCTCACCCTTGGTGTTCTTGTTCAGTTCTTTGTCGATTTCGATACCGAAGTAGGTCATGTTTTCGCAGACACGCTCACGAACTTCCCAGGAGTTTTCACCGATACCGCCTGTAAAGAGGACAGCGTCAACGCCGTTCATTGCAGCGGTGTAGGAGCCGATATAACGCTGAATCTCATAGGACAGCATATCGGTAGCCAGCTCTGCACGCTTGTTGCCCTGTGCAGCAGCAGCGGTGATTTCACGGTTGTCGGAGGACACGCCGGAAACGCCGAGGAAACCGGACTTCTTGTTCATGTACTGGCTCATCTCATCCGGAGTAAAGCCGTGCTTTTCAGCAACGAAGGTGACAGCAGACGGGTCAACAGCGCCGCAGCGGGTACCCATCAGCAGACCATCCAGCGGAGTGAAGCCCATGGAAGTATCCACGCACTTGCCGCCCTGAACAGCTGTAATGGAAGAACCATTGCCCAGGTGACAGGAGACAATCTTCAGATCCTTGAGATCCTTGCCCATTGCCTCTGCCAATGCGCTGGAAACGAAGCGGTGGGAAGTGCCGTGGAAGCCGTACTTACGGACATGATACTGCTCATAATCCTCATAGGGGAGAGCAAACATGAAAGCCTTCGGCGGCATTGTCTGGTGGAATGCAGTATCGAATACAACAACCTGGGGAGTGGTTGCCGGAATGACTGCGGAGCATGCACGGAGTGCCAGTGCGTGTGCATGGTTGTGAACCGGTGCCAGATCACGCAGCTCATCAATCTTGTCGATAATTTCCGGTGTAACCAGGCAGGGACGGTCAAAGACTTCAGCACCCTGAACGATACGGTGACCCACAGCAGAGATCTCATCCATGCTCTTGATTACGGAAGCCTCACCGGTGGTCAGAATCTCAACCAGCTTCTCAAAAGCCTCAGTGTGAGTGGGGAAGCTGCAATCCATATCGACCTTGCGGCCGTCAGCAGTTTTGTGAGAAACGTGGCCGTCAATACCGATACGGTCACAGTTACCCTTTGCAAGAACAGATTCATCCTCCATATTGAGCAGCTGATACTTCAGCGAGGAGCTTCCGGCGTTTACAACCAGAATTAACATAAACAATCATCCTTTCAAAAAAATATTTGTGGTGCGGTGTCAGAGATGACATCCATCGCATCCCTTATTATACACGATATTTAGTCAACTTTCAAGAGGTAAACAAAAAAAATTCGTATTTTATTTTCGGATTCCGTCATATGCGGAAAAAATGTTCACAATTTTTCATCATGGAGGCAGCATAATTATGAAAATCAGTGGTATTGTTTGTGAGTATAATCCCTTTCACAATGGTCACCTTTACCATATTGAGCAGACAAGAAAAAATGGCGCAACCCATATCGTGGCTGTTATGAGCGGCAATTTTGTCCAGCGTGGAGATGTGGCGGTGCTGAATAAATTTGAGCGTGCAAAGGCGGCAGTGCGGTGCGGCGCAGACCTGGTGATTGAATTGCCGGTGGCATACTGTCTGAGCGCAGCAGAGACCTATGCCAAAGGTGCCATGTATATTCTGAAGGCGCTTGGCTGTGTGGATGAATTGTCTTTTGGCAGTGAGTGCGGTGACATCTCCCTGCTGACGGCTGCAGTGAAGGCAAGCTATGCCTGTGCCAAAATGCCGGAACTGGAAGACCTGATGAAATTGGGCAATTCCTATCCAAAAGCACTGCAGATTCTGATTCGCCAAACTTATGGCGATGAAATCGGTCTGTTGTTCAGCCGCCCGAATAATGTACTGGCCATTGAGTATCTGAAGGCGATGATAGCGGTCAAGCTGAAAATCAATCCGTTTACGGTGAAGCGTGAAGCGCAGCATGATTCTATGGCGACGGCGGGAAATACCGCCAGTGCTTCCCTGATTCGTCAGCTGATGGAGAGCCAGAATGAGGATTTTGATGATCTGGTACCGGAGGAATCTTCTGATTCCATCAGTGCCTGTGCAGCAACCGGCATGGTGGCACGTTTTGAGAATCTGGAGCGCATTCTGCTGTATAAGCTGCGCACGGCCACAGCGGAGGAAATTGTACAGCTGCCGGAAGTTGGGCAGGGACTGGAAAACAAGATTCTGTCTGCACGGAATGAAACCTCTCTGGAATCCATGCTTCTCTCCATTAAGAGCAAGCGATATCCCATGTCCCGAATTCGCCGGATTCTGTTGGATATGCTGATTGGCATACATCCGGAGGATACACAGAATCCGCCGCCCTACGGCAGAATTCTGGCATTAAGCGAGCGTGGCAGAGACATTCTGACAGCGGCAAAAAAGGCAGGCACGACACTGCCCTTTGCCACTTCTCTTTCCAAATTATCTGAATTGAACGAACAATGCAGAGCCTGTGCTGAGCTGGAAGCCCGTGCAACGGCTGTCTATGGTCTGGCTCAGCGAACCATCAGCCCTGCGGATTCAGATTACAAAGCAATGATCGGCATGATCAAATAAACAAACGGAGATACAATATGATAGAATATACAACCCCTGCAGAATCCTGCGAAAGTTCCATTACAGAAAAGCGTTCTGAATTTATTGCCCGGATTTTCCCGGTTGAAACTGTGGAAGCCTGTATGCAGGCGATTGATGCGGTGAAGGCAAAACATCATAAAGCACGGCATAACGTCTGGGCATATCGGCTTCGTGACGGCAGTTCCCGCTACAGCGATGACGGGGAGCCGCAGGGAACAGGCGGTATTCCTGTTCTGAGTGTTCTGCAGAAAGCGGAAATTGAAGATGTTTGCTGTGTCGTAACCAGATATTTCGGCGGCGTGCTTCTGGGCGCAAGCGGACTGACACGAGCCTATTCTTCGGCGGCATCTGAAGCACTGAAGAACGCCGAAATGCTGCATTATTGTGAAGCATACAGAGTCAGGTACATTATTCCCTATGCCGATTACGGTACTGTTACATATCTGATTTCTGATTTCGGCGTGATAGATGCCGGCAGTGAGTTTGCTGAAAATGTCACGCTGCTGTTTGATATCCGCATGGACCGCTTTGAAGCGTTCAAAAAACGATTTACGGAGGCCTTTAACGGAGAACCGGATCTGGAGATACTGGAAACTCATTTTGCTGTATTTCCATGAGGTTCTGCAAGTGGTAAGCTTTTTCTGAAAAATATGCCAATACCGCACCAGGCAGAGGATATGCTTTGTGCGGCGTTGCTTTTTCCTCTTGCAATCTTTCCGAAATTGTGCTATACTATGTATGAGTACTGATTCCCTGTGAACAGTAACTTTATATTTGGAGGTTTTACCATGAAAAACACAGTTTCAACCCTTTTGGCGCAGAAGCAATCCGGTGATAAAATCACGATGCTTACTGCATACGACTATTCCACTGCAAAACTAATGGATGCCTGCGGAATCAATACCATCCTTGTGGGTGATTCCCTCGGCATGGTGATGCTTGGATACGAAAATACGCTCCCGGTAACCATGGAGGACATGATTCACCACACGAAGGCTGTCACAAGAGGCGCCAAGAACGCCTTTGTCATTGCCGATATGCCTTTCATGTCATATCAGGTCAGCGTGACGGAAGCGGTACAGAATGCCGGCCGTCTCATCAAGGAAACCAATGCACAGGCCGTCAAGCTGGAGGGCGGTGCAGCGGTATGTGAGCAGATTCGTGCCATTACAAATGCATCCATCCCTGTCGTTGCCCATATTGGCATGACGCCGCAGTCTGTCAACGTGTTCGGCGGTTTCAAGGTACAGGGAAAAGAGTACGGCCGTGCAGAACAGATTATTCAGGATGCCCTTGATGTGCAGGAGGCAGGAGCATGTATGGTTGTGCTGGAATGCGTCCCTGCGGAAATCGCAGCAATTATTACCAGACTGCTTTCCATTCCGACTATCGGCATCGGTGCAGGTGCAGAATGTGACGGTCAGGTTCTTGTTTATCAGGACATGCTTGGCATTTTCTCCGACTTTACACCCAAATTCGCAAAGCGTTTTGCAGATGTGGGTTCTGTGATGCAGGCAGGATTCCAGGCATACATTGAGGAAACAAAGAATGGGAAATTCCCGCAGAAAGAGCACACATTCAAAGTGGATGCTGACATTGTGAGCCGTCTCAGAGCACAATTCAAAGTGGAGGGATAAGAAATGAAACTGGTAAAGACAATTGCAGAAGTGCGTGAAATCACTGCAGAATGGAGAAAACAGGGGCTCACCGTGGGATTTGTGCCCACAATGGGCTATCTGCATGAAGGGCATGCAAGCCTGATTGAAGCATCCTCTGCCAACAATGACAAAACTGTTGTATCAGTATTTCTGAACCCGATGCAGTTCGGTGCAAATGAAGATCTGGCTAGTTATCCCCGTGATATTGAGCGTGACCAGAAAGTAGTGGAGGCCGCCGGCGGTGATCTGATTTTCAACCCGGAACCATCAGAAATGTATCATGAGGGATTCTCCTCCTTTGTGGATATGACTGTTCTTACAGAGGAACTCTGTGGATTAAGCCGCCCGGTGCATTTCAGAGGCGTTTGTACTGTTGTAGCAAAGCTGTTTAATATTGTGAAGCCGGATCGTGCTTATTTCGGAAAAAAAGATGCACAGCAGCTTGCTGTCATCAGACATATGGTGGATGACCTGAATATGGATATCGAAATCATTGGCTGTCCGATTATCCGTGAAGAAAACGGGCTTGCCAAAAGCTCCAGAAACACCTATCTGAGTGCATCGGAACAGGAAGCAGCACTGGTATTATCCCGTTCCATTTTCATGGGCGAAAAGATGGTGAATGAGGGAGAAAGAGATGCGGAGAAAATTATTGCTGAAATGACGCAGATGATTTCTGCCGAACCTCTTGCAAAAATCGACTATGTCAAAATTGTGGATCTGGGCACAATGCAGCAGATTCAGCGGATTGAAAAGCCGGCACTCTGTGCCATTGCGGTATATATCGGCAAAACAAGGTTGATTGATAACTTTTTCATTGAGAATGTCTGAGGTGAGCCCGAATGACAATATCTGTTTTGAAGAGTAAAATACATCGCGCGGTCATCACCCAGGCAGAACTGGATTATGTGGGAAGTATCACAATTGATGAGGAACTGATGGAGCAATCCGGCATATATGAATATGAGCATGTGCATATTGTGAATGTGAACAGCGGAAGCCGTATTGAAACCTATGTTATTGCAGGTGAGCGGGGAAGCGGTGTGATTTGTCTGAATGGAGCAGCGGCACGCTGCGGCCAGAAGGGGGATACCGTGATTATCATGAGTTATGCGGATATGACACCGGAAGAACTTGCTGAAAATCCGCCCCGTGTGGTTTTTGTGAATGAAAAGAATCAGCCCCTCAAGACCATGCGCTATGAAAAGCATGGCCGTTTAGCGGATATGTTCTGATTCACGGAGAACCAATATCACGCAATTCCATTGCCCGGAATAAATGAACCAGCCCTGCCTTTGCAAGGCTGGTTGTATTATTTCCGGAGAGAATTGCATTGAATACCTGATACACCCAAAGTATGCTCTTTCTATTGACGATTGTTATGGAATGCGGCAAACTTTATTGCAGATAATACGATATTTGAAATTCATATTGTCCGGATAGTAGAGGAGATGATTGCATGTTGACAGGAAAAACGGTTTTGTTATGTGTATCCAGTTCCATTGCTGCCTATAAGATTCCGAATCTTGCAAGAATGCTGACCAAACTTGGTGCAGAAGTGCATGTAGCAATGACGAAAAATGCACAGAATTTTATTCATCCGCTGACCTTTGAAACGCTGACGCAGCATAAATGTCTGATGGATACTTTTGACAGAAATTTTGAATACAGTGTGGAACATGTGTCCATTGCCAAAAAAGCAGATGTGGTTATGGTGGCCCCTGCCTCTGCAAATGTCATCGGGAAAATTGCAAACGGCATTGCAGACGATATGCTGACAACCACAGTTATGGCCTGTACCTGCAAAAAAATCATTGCACCTGCCATGAATCACAATATGCTTCACAATCCCATAGTGCAGGAAAATATGGAGAAACTGAAACGATACGGCTATGAGATTATTGCGCCGGTTCGTGGCATGCTGGCAAACCGTGATATCGGTGACGGAAAACTGCCGGATGAAAATACCCTTCTGGAATACATTCTCCGTGAGATTGCATTTGAAAAGGATATGCAGGGAAAGCATGTTCTGGTTACAGCAGGTGCAACGAGAGAGAAGATTGATCCCGTCCGTTTTATCACCAATCATTCCAGCGGAAAAATGGGATTTGCTCTGGCAAAGGCTGCCATGCTGCGGGGCGCAGATGTGACGGTGGTCTCTGCCCATACAGATGTCGCACCGCCGATGTTTGTGGAGGTTGTGCCGGTGGAATCAGCGGAGGAAATGTTTTGTGCTGTGACTGAGAGACAGCAGGCACAGGATATTATCATAAAAGCTGCGGCAGTGGCAGATTATACACCCATTGCGGCGGCAGAGCAAAAAATCAAGAAATCGGATGGGGATATGAGCATTCCTCTGAAGCGCACAAAGGATATTCTGGCATACCTTGGAGCCAACAAAAGGAAAGGACAAATCCTCTGCGGCTTTTCCATGGAGACGGAGAATGTCATTGAGAATTCCCGCAAGAAGCTGCTGAAAAAGAAGTGTGATATGATTTGTGCCAATTCCATACGGCAGGAGGGCGCAGGGTTTGGCGGCGATACCAATATAATAACACTGATTGACCCGGAACAGACACAGGAGCTTGCCATAATGAGCAAGTTTGATGCAGCAAATCTCATTCTGAACCGGATTCTGGAGCTTGCAGCACAAAAGGAGAAATAGCCCCATCAGAAACGGTATATCATTATCGCATTTTTTAGACGTACATATGATTCTATAGGAGGAACCCTATGCTTTTAGCTGTTGATATCGGCAACACAAATGTTGCTTTCGGAATCGTAGATGAAAACGATCATGTCATTCTCTTTGAGCGTATTCAGACAGACCATAACGCCACAGCATCCGAATATGCCTCTCACTTCAAAAACATCCTGGAGATGAACAGCATCTCTGCTGCATCTGTCACAGATGCTGTCATGTCATCCGTTGTTCCATCCGTCACAGAAACCGTCATGGAAGCACTTCGAAAGTATTTCCATGTGGATGTCATGTGCATCGGGCCGGGGGTGAAAACAGGTCTGAATATTCTGATTGATAATCCTTCACAGCTTGGCAGTGACCAGGTTGTTGATGCCGTCGCCGCCGCCCATCAGTATCCCGTCCCACTGATTATCATTGATATGGGTACTGCCACAACTGTTTCTGTAGTGGACAGCCAGAAAAATTATCGTGGCGGCGTCATTATGCCGGGCATGAAAATTTCAGCAGAGGCGCTCACTGCCAGAACCGCAAAACTGCCTAAGGTGAATTATGAAGTACCTGCAAAAATCATCGGAACCAATACAGTTGACTGTCTGAGAAGCGGGATTCTGTATTCTAATGCCTGTGCGCTGGATGGTATCATTGAACGCATGGAAAAGGAAATCAAAGAAGCATGCACCGTTGTTGCTACCGGCGGGCTTTCCGCCCTGGTTGTGCCTCTCTGCAGGCGCAGTATCATCCACGATGGCAGTCTGTTGATTAAAGGTCTTTCGATTCTGTATCGGAAGAACCGCAAAAGCTGATACGATATGAGAATCGGTTTTATTGGTGCGGGAAAAGTCGGAGTTACCCTTGCAAAATACTTCTCAGTGCATGGCATTTCCATTTCAGGCTTTGCCAGCCGCACTCCTCAGTCTGCAATGGAAGCCGCAGCCTTTACAAACTCCGTGTATTATTCTGATATGGAAGTATTGGTGCGTGACAGTGATATCATTTTTATCACTGTGCCGGACGGAATGATTTCCGACGTATATGAGCAAATTGCCAACTATGATTTGCAGGGGAAATATCTATGTCACTGCAGCGGTTCCATGACCGCAGGTGAGGCGTTTCCGGATTGGAAATGCAAAGGGCTATATGCAGCATCGGTGCATCCGCTGTATCCTGTCAGCAGCAAGACAGAAAGCTATCTGACTATCGGAGAGGCATTTTTCTGCCTGGAAGGGGACGAAAAATGCGTGCTGTATATGCAGACTCTTCTGGAGCAGCTGGGGAATAAAACACGCAGGATTTCGGAAGATGCGAAAAGCAGATATCATGCCGCCTGTGCCATTGCCAGTAATCTGGTTTGTGCGGTACTGGATATGAGTTTGCAGCTGATGACGCAGTGCGGATTCAGTCAGGAGGAGGCAATGGCTGCCCTGCGTCCCCTGGCAGTCAGCAACGTGGAGCGGGTTTTTGCAGTGGGCACAAAAGATGCGCTGACAGGTCCCGTTGAGCGAAATGACCTTTCCACTGTCAGCAGACATCTGAGCGCTGTTTCAGATGAAAAAGAACAGTTGCTTTATAAAGCGGCATCATTGCGATTAATTGATATTGCGCAGAAAAAACACATAGATACGGATTATTCCATGATGCGGAAAATTCTGGAATCGTAGGCTTTCAAGATAATGCAATGATCCGGGAATCTGTATTCTGACAGCATCTTTTTGTGATGTGAAAGAAAACCAGTACAGAGACAACTGCTGCTGCTGTACGCAGATATGAAATACAAAAGGCTGAGTGTGAAAACACTCAGCCTTTTTCAGATTATTGTTTCAGCCGGGAATTACTGTGCATCGTTCTCATCGAACACATCGCCGCACTCCGGACAGAATTTAGGCGGATTGGTAGGATCAGCCGGAGTCCAGCCGCACTTATCGCACTTGTAAAGCGGAGCACCAGCCGGCTTTGTCTTGCCGCATTCCATGCAGAATTTGCCCTGGTTTACAGTACCGCAGGAGCAGGTCCAGCCCTGAGCAGGAGCCGGCTTTCCGGAGCCGCAGCTCATGCAGAACTTACCTGTGTTTGCAGTGCCGCAGGAACAGGTCCAGCTGTCTGCAGCAGGAGCTGCCTGGGGAGCTGCTGCCGGCTGCTGCATCTGGAAGAGCTGTGAAGCATTGATGCCGCCGGCCTGCTGTGCTGCGTTGAAGCCCATAAATGCATTTACTGCACCATTGGTATTCTTTGCAGCATCCTGCATTGCCTGTGCAGTTGCTGTAACCATAGTAGCAGCAGCCATGCCGGGATTGCGGTTGACAGCGGCACGCTGCATGTCCTTAATCATCTGCTCATCTTCCTTGGAAGCGGTGATGGAGTTGAAAGCAATCTTCTTGATGGTGATGCCGCGTGTACCCAGCCATTCGTCCTTCAGGTCCTCATTAATTGCCTTGCAAAGCTCTGTAGTGCGTCCCGGCAGTGCGCTGTAGCGGATGCCCTGCTCAGAAATCTTTGCAAATGCAGGCTGAAGAATATTGAGGAATTCTGCTCTCATCTGGGTATCGAATTCCTGACGGGTGAAGGAATCGGTTACATTTCCGCAGATATTGGTATAGAACAGAACAGGGTCTGTAATCTGGTAGGAATATGAACCATTGCAGCGAACGCTGATGTCAATATCCAGACCGATATTTGCATCAACAACACGGAAGGGAATCGGGTTCTGTGTTCCGAACAGGTTGTTCATGATTTCCTTGGTGTTGAAGTAGTAGATGCGCTGATCCTTTGGGATATCTCCGCCGTGCTTGAAGCGGTCCCACATTTCCTTTGCGGTGCCTACCAGGCCTTTTCCGAAACCGGAAGACAGGATACTGGGGGAATCACCGAAACGATATTCATATGTACCAGGTTCTGCACAGATTTCCATGATTCTGCCCTGCACAACAATGATCATGCACTGGCCGTCAGCAACCACGATTGTGCTGCCGTCGGTAATTACGTTGTCATCGCCCTTGTTGTTGCCCTTGGTCTTTTTGTGCCCCTTCACCATCAATACATCACTAGGCATGGATTCACAGTAAAAATATTCAACCCACTGGTCTTTCATTGTGCCGCCGATTGCCTGTACTGCAGCTGTAATCAGTCCCATAGTAATACTCCTTTCGCATATGCGGTTATAAAATTTATTGCGCCATAGACTGCGCATATATATATTATAACATTATTTATCAGATTTTTCAATCATTTTCATAAAATTTTCATGTGCGTTCTCCCAAATTTTATTTTCTATTTTTGTGCAATATGCAGAAAAAATCATCTTGCAATTTTCATAAGGATGTGATATAATAAAAGTATATATAATATGATGGAGGAACGATTCGTGGCAGATCAGAATATTCGTAATTTTAGTATTATAGCGCATATTGACCATGGTAAATCCACACTTGCAGACCGCATTCTGGAGAAAACCTGTGCAGTTGCAGTGCGGGATATGGAAGAACAGCTGCTGGATAATATGGACATTGAACGTGAAAGAGGCATTACCATCAAGGCTAGAGCCGTTGCTTTGGACTACAAGGCAAAGGATGGAGAAACGTATCGCTTCAATCTGATTGATACTCCCGGACACGTAGACTTTAACTATGAAGTCAGCCGATCCCTTGCCGCCTGTGAGGGTGCCATTCTGATTATTGATGCATCACAGGGCATCGAAGCCCAGACCCTTGCCAATACCTATCTGGCCGTGGAAGCGGATCTGGAACTTCTGCCTGTAATCAATAAGATTGATTTGCCTTCTGCAGAGCCGGAACGGGTTGCCCAGGAGGTAGAAGATATCATCGGCATTCCCTGTCTGGATGCACCGAGAGTCTCTGCCAAAATGGGTACCAACATCGAAGAAGTTCTGGAGCGTATTGTTTCAGATATTCCTGCCCCGAAGGGGGATGAAAACGCCCCCCTTCAGGCACTGATATTTGACAGCTATTATGATTCCTACAAGGGCGTTATCATTTATGTCAGAGTAAAAGAGGGAACAGTCAAAACGGGTGACCGCATTAAGCTGATGGCAACCGGCGCAGAATTCCAGATTGTGGAAGCCGGTGTTATGAGCGCAACTGATCACATTAACCGTGGTTATCTGAAAGCCGGTGAGGTTGGTTACCTGACCGCATCTATCAAGAGCATCGGAGAAACCCGTGTGGGTGATACTGTCACGCTTGCAGAGCGTTCCTGTGCAGAGGCACTGCCGGGATACCGTAAAGTGAGCCCCATGGTATATTCCGGTATTTATCCCGCAGACGGTGCGCATTACAATGATTTGCGTGAGGCACTGGAAAAGCTTCAGCTGAATGATGCCGCTCTGACTTTCGAGCCGGAGACATCCATTGCACTGGGCTTTGGTTTCCGCTGCGGATTTCTTGGCCTGCTGCATATGGAAATCATTCAGGAGCGTCTGGAGCGTGAATACGACCTGGATCTGATTACGACAGCGCCTTCTGTTATTTATCGTGTTACCCTGACAAATGGCGAAGTGCTGATGATTGACAACCCTTCCAACTATCCGAATCCCGCCAATATTGCAGATGCGGAGGAACCGATTGTTAAGGCAAGTATCCTAGCACCCAAGGAATATGTGGGCGGAATCATGGAGCTTTGCCAGGAGCGCAGAGGCGTATTTAAGGATATGCAGTATCTGGACGATGTGCGTGTGGAGCTGCATTACACATTGCCGTTGAATGAAATCATCTATGACTTTTTTGATGCATTGAAATCCCGAACAAGGGGCTATGCTTCTCTGGATTATGAGCTGAATGGCTACGAGTCTTCCAAGCTTGTCAAGCTGGACTTTATGCTGAACGGCGATGTAGTGGATGCACTTTCCTTCATTGTGCATAACGATAAGGCATATCCCAGAGCAAGAAAGATTGCGGAAAAGCTGAAGGAAAATATACCGCGTCAGCTGTTTGAAGTACCAATTCAGGCAGCTATCGGCGGAAAGATTATTGCCAGAGAAACAGTTAAGGCAATGCGTAAGGATGTGCTTGCCAAGTGCTACGGCGGTGATATTTCCCGTAAGAAGAAGCTGCTGGAAAAGCAGAAAGAAGGCAAAAAGCGTATGCGTCAGCTGGGTACAGTGGAAGTGCCTTCAGATGCCTTTATGGCGGTTCTTAAATTTGACGAATGATGCCCTGTCAGGAGGATTCAATATGAAATTTGCGTGTCCGCACTGCGGAGAGAAAACCTTTTCGCCCATTCAGAAAGCATTCTGCGGAGGAATGAGCAATGTTGGCAAACCCTGTATGAAATGCGGTGTGCGCTGTGTCAACGGGATTCCCTCATTGGTATTCCGTTCCATTTGCATGTGCATCGCAGCTGTGATGATTTTCTATACCTACTTTACCCATGAGACACTTTCTGAAGTGTTCTGGTTTGGCGTGGTGCCTCTGGCTGCAGCCTATGTGCTGGGCCTGCTCTTTGATATGTTCATTGGCAAGCTGGTTCCTGCCATCAAACGGCAATGAGCGCCGGCATTTATATTCATGTTCCGTTTTGTGCGGTAAAGTGTCCCTATTGCGATTTTTATTCCCAACGCTATTCCAATGAGCGGATGAAGGCATATGCCTTGGCCGTCTGCCGCAACATAGCTGCACTTCCGGAGCAGCTGCCTGTGAATAGTGTATATTTTGGCGGCGGAACGCCGTCACTCCTGCCGCTGCCGGTACTGGAATCCTTTCTCGATGCGATACAGAAACACTGTCATCTGGCAGAGGACACAGAGATTACCCTGGAAGCAAACCCTTTGACCATGCGTGAAGACCGTCTGAAGGGGTGGCGTACAGCAGGGATCAATCGTCTTTCAGTGGGAATCCAGTCCTTTCAGCAGGATGTGCTTTTGCAGCTGGGCAGAAAGCACACCCCGGAGCAGGGGATCAAAGCGGTACATACAGCCCATGAAAAAGGCTTTGAGAATATCAGCATTGATCTGATGTTTGGACTGGCAAAGCAGAATCCGGGCGTTTTTCAGTCTGATCTGGAACAGGCAGTTCAGCTCCCCGTTGGACATATTTCATCCTATATGCTGAAAATAGAAGAAAATACGCCTTATTTTCACAGCCATCCACCGCTGGCGGATGAGGATGAAACTGCTGACTGCTATCTGCAGATGCATGCATTTTTGCAGGATCATGGATATGGTCACTATGAGATTTCCAATTTTGCAAAATCGGGTCTGGAAAGCCGTCACAACTGCAAATACTGGAGGCTGGAGCCCTATTACGGCATTGGCCCCGGGGCGCACTCCTGTCACAGCAGAAAACGGTATTCGGTTCCGAAAAATCTGGAAGCGTTTTGTAAGCGTTCCCTGCAGGAAGAAATTATCACAGAAGAGAAAGCAGAAACAGAAACAGAGCGAATTATGCTGGGGCTGAGAATGGCAGAGGGGATTCTGCTTTCCGAGATTCCGCAAAGCCGTGAATATGTACTGCGGCAGGCAAAGCCCCTGATTCCCCATTTTCTGCAATTGGAAAAAGACAGACTGCGAATGACAGAAAACGGCTGGCTGGTATCCAATGCGGTATTGACACGGCTTATGAATTCATCTATGGTATAGAAACTGTAATCGGGAGGTGCGTGAATGACACCTGATATCCTGTTATATGCAGAGTTAAACTTGTTTTGTATTGCAATTCAGATGCTGCTTGCGCAGAAGCTTCACCGGATTGACAAATCCATTGAGCAGTCCTACCTGATATCGCTGCTGGTGGGACAGAGTGCGATGTTCTTTTTTGATATGATATGGGTAATGGTGGATGGTAATCAGAATATATCCCATGTGCTTAATTACCTGGCGAATATCCTGTACTTTCTAAGTACAGTGATGTGTGCTTACCTATGCCTGCGGTATGTCTATTTGTTATTGAACGGAAAAGAAATACCGCAGAGGATTAAAACACTGCTGCTTCTGCCATTATGGATATCCACTTTCATAAATGTCTGTTCCATATGGACGGGGTGGGTTTTTTCCATCAATATATTAAATGAATATGAACGTGGTCCGCTCTATATTGTGCAGTTTTTGCTTCCCTTGGTTTATCTGGCTGCGGACATTGTGGTCATCATGCATTTCAGGTGGAAGGCAGTCAATTCCCGCCTGCGAAAAAATGCCTTTATTCTGGTGGGAATTATGATGCTGCCTATTCTGGGCGCAACATTGGAAACCATATTTTTTCGGGTCAGAATTGTATGTGTCTGTATGACCATCGCAATGGTTGCAATCATTTTTGATTATCAGCAGCTTCAGATTACGAGAGATTCCCTGACGCAGCTCAGTAACCGATATGATCTGTTGCTTCATCTGGAAGAAGTGGTTGCCCATCGCAAAAAGCGGTTCGTATATGTGATTTATGCAGATATTGATTACTTCAAAAGCATTAACGATACCTATGGACATCTGGAAGGAGACCATGCGCTCTGTCATGTGGCAGATGTTCTGCGGAATGTCTGCAGAAGCAGCGGTGCCTTTCCTGCAAGAATCGGCGGCGATGAGTTTGTCATAGTGTTTCATGAAAAAAACGATGAGAAGGCTGAGAAATTCCGTCAGAACCTCAAAGATGCGGTGCTGGCATCCAGCAGCCATTTGCCCTATGAACTGCGTATGAGCGCAGGCATGTCCAAAGCAGAGAAGGGAGAAGAAATCTCCAAAGTGCTGAACCGTGCGGATGCGGCACTCTATGAAGAAAAGAAACACCGCACGCCAAGAAGCACCAGATGAAAGGAATATCCTGTTGTATAATCAGGATTCTGTATTGTTCACAGTGTAGAAAGCAAATAAATTAAAAAGGCCGTGGAACATCCACGGCCTTTTTTGCTTAAAATATGCGGTATGTATAATAAATGACAGCCACCGGTTTGAAACCGATGGCTGTCAGAGATTCCATTAATAGTGGAATGTCATGGATTTCATCTCCACGTTTGCCAGATCTTCTTCCACATTTTCGCCCAGTGCTGCATCGTAGGTTGCATAGTAGTAGCACTGTACCTGCAGGCTTGTTGCATTCTCCGGAGCATCAAAGGAGAAGGTTGCTTCACCCTTTGCATTCACAGTGAAGTTACCGATGGAGGTATCATCGCCCTGAATCCACTCTGCAGCGTCATTATCCCAGTAGCCATAACCCCAGGATGTGCTGTATCCCGGCTTTGCGCCAATGGTACAGGTAATTGTCTTTCCAGCCGCAGTATCGCTGGTTTTCCATGTTGCGGTGTTGATTTCTTTATACTCCAGTTCAAATTCTGCAGGAACATAAGTTCTCAGCATTTTTTCCTTCATCATGGAAAGATCTGTTGCGTTGATGCGCTTGTTGCTGTCCATATCTCCGGCAGCCGGATTCTTCAGAGCTTCAATACCCAGCAGGTACTTCTGCATCAGAACCAGATCGGACATTTCAAATGCCTTGTCGTTATTGACATCGCCCATGAGAACGAAATCATCCGCAGAAACTTCAATCTGAACAACGGACATTGCAGGAAGGGTGACTGTAAAGGTATTGTCTTTGATGTTCTCTTCCACGCCCATCAGCTGAATGCTGCTGCTTTCCTCTGTCAGGCCATAAACTGCTGCAGACTTATAGGAAGCATTGCCTGCAATCTGAATGGTAGCAGTTTTTGCGTTGTCAGTATCCTTATTGGTCAGTACCATTGTGACCTTTGACTCATCATTGTCATTGATGGAAGCATAAACGTTGGAGACTTCTGTGTCAGAGGAGGCAGCCTCGACCAGCGTATTGCCGAAGGAAGAACCCTCGCCGTCATAATTGGTGTACAGATCAATAGCAGCCAGCTGATAATCAATGTTGGAAGACAGCGGCCAGAGTGTTGCAACGTAGACGTTGTTCTTTGCGAAGATGCCCAGTGTGTCTGCCTGTGCAATTGCACCGGAGATGTGATCGCCGCCGCCGAAGTTATACTCTGTAATAGCAAGCTTTGTGCCGGGGTAATAAGTGTCAATGGATTTCTGGATATTGGGCAGGATCGGCAGATAACTGCTGAAACTGTCTGCAATCCAGCTCTTCTCCTTGAAGCCCTCTTCATACAGTGTACGGGGTGCCTGCAGTCTTGCCTTGATATCAGCAGCAGAGGAGGCTGTGTTATCAGTTACACGCTTGTCACCGGTTGCCTCAGAATAGTAGTGGACATCGATGACATCAATCAGTCTTTTTCCGTTTTCCTTTTCAGCCTTTGCCATCTGATCCAGATAGTAGGACAGGAACCAGTTATAGCTGCTGTCAGCATCCGGAGCCTGATTCAGCTGCAGATATGCACCGAAGCCGAACAGTGCCAGACCAAAAACCTCAGCTTTTGGATCAACCGCCTTGATGGCAGAAGCAAACTCGATAGACTTGTCTGTCATTTCCTTATAGGTGGTTTTATTCGGGTGCATCAGCTCGTGGGTAGATGACCACAGGGACGGCTCATTGTCCAGGTTATATGCATTGATGCCAGATGCAGTGGAAGCATCTCCCAGTTTGGATACCAGATAGTTGACGTATTCATCCATGTACACATAGTCGTCAGTCAGATCCGGTGTTGCAGCGAAAGGTGCATTCTTTGCAGCCTTTACCTCCTTCCATCTTGCGGAAGGTGCGCTTTCTTTTTCAGTAACAGGACCATCTGCATCCGCAGAAACATAGCCTGCCATCTGAATGGTTGCAATTTTATAGGGGATATTGTGCTTCACACATTCGTCAGAAAGTGTGAGAGCACAGGCGGCCGGTTCTGCTGCACGTTCTTTGGAATATCCGTTTACAAGATATGTATCAGAATTGTGCTTCCAGTCAGAGCCGGCGTTGGAGTAGTTATTCTCCCAGTTGTATGCACTGTAACGGTTTCCGCCCTGTCGTACCGCATTGACATTCACCTGATCCAGATGACCGCTGTCATTGATACCGTAGATATAGGGGCTGATTTCCTGGTGTCCTGCAGAGACATCCACAGCAATCTTAATTGAATTTGCACTTTCTGCGCCCATTACAGGCATTGCACTTTCCACCATGGAAAAAGCTGCAATGACTGCAATCGCAGCCGATAAACCTCTTTTTTTCATATCTTTTCCTCCGTATTTTCATGTTAGATTCTTTACACAGAACCCCATTTGTATTATATCATTATTACAAATAGTAATCAATAATCAATTGTCACTATCACTATACTTATTATCATTTTTTTTGCCTGAAATCTATGTTATGTGGTATATTTCAAATGGATGTTTACAATCCGTATAGAGATTATTCCCTAAAAATAAACAGTAAATATTACAGATAGGAATATTACAGAAGAATATGATGACGTGGAAGGGAGAACCTTGAAAAAAGAAAGTTGTGCTGCGGAAAGAATCTTTCCCGGCAGACTTGACTTTTTTCTTATTTTCATGTATACTATAGTATGGATTTTTCCAAAATAATATGAGAGGAAGGTATCGTAAATGGAAGAACTGATTCGTGAAATGCGGCAGAAAATTGAAGCTGCAGCAGCCTCCGTTACTGATTCCAAAGAGATGTATCAAATTCGAAAGCAGTATCTGGATAACAAATCCGGCAAGATTTCGGCTTTGATGAAAAATATGCGTGATTTGCCGCCGGAAAAGCGTCCGGCATTTGGTAAGGTGGTCAATGAATTGAAGACCTGGGCACTGGATTTCTTCACATCCCAGGATTCACGCCTGAAGGCAGCAGAGCTGGCAGCCAAGAATGCATCAGAGACTATTGATGTTACAATGCCTGCGTCCGCATTCAGAAAGGGCGCACTGCACCCGAATACCCTTATTGCCAATGAGCTGATTGACATTTTTGCAGGAATGGGCTTCACTATTTTTGAGGGCCCGGAAATCGAGAATGACTACTATAACTTCACAGCGCTGAATACTCCGAAAGATCATCCGGCCCGTGATATGCAGGATACATTCTATGTATCGCCGGAGCTTCTGCTTCGCACGCAGACATCTGCCGGTCAGATTCGTGTTATGGAAAATGCCAAGCCCCCCATTAAGATTCTTTCCCCCGGTAAGGTGTTCCGTTCCGATGACGACGCAACCCATTCTCCCATGTTCTCCCAGATGGAAGGTCTTGTGGTAGATAAGGGCATTACCCTTTGTGATTTGCAGGGCATGCTGGATGTATTTGCCAGAAACGTGTTTGGCGAGGGCGTAAAAACACGTTTGCGTCCCTCTTATTTCCCATTCACAGAGCCTTCTGTTGAGGTTGATGTCAGCTGCTTTGAGTGCGGCGGCTGCGGATGCCGTCTCTGCAAGGATACAGGCTGGATTGAAGTACTGGGAGCCGGCATGGTGAATAAGAAGGTCCTGGAAAACTGCGGCATCGATTCCGATGAATACACAGGCTTTGCTTTCGGTATGGGTATTGAGCGTATTGCAATGCTGAAATACGGTGTGCCGAATATCAAGATGCTGTTTGAATCTGATGTTCGTATTCTCTCCCAGTTCAATGAATAAATATCGGTTGTGTTTCTGCGAAATATAATCAGATGTAAGAAAGGAAATTCGTGAAATGATTATTCCGCTTAGTTGGTTGAAGGAATATGTTGATATTGATATTACACCGCAGGAGCTGGAAAAAAAGCTGTTTGACTGTGGATTCGAGGTCGAAACGCTGACACAGGTCGGCGGCGATATTTCCGGCGTTGTGGTCGGTCAGGTGCTGTCTCTGGAGCCAATTCCTGATACACATCTCCACGTTTGCCAGGTAGACTGCGGTTCCTATGGCCAGTTCCAGATTTGCTGCGGTGCTGATAATGTTCAGGCAGGCGGCAAATATCCCGCTGCATTGGTGGGTGCACAGGTTTATGCCACTGCTAAAGATCATGTTACCATTGAGGGCCTGATGAAAATAAAAAAAGGCAAGCTTCGTGGATTTGAGTCCCATGGAATGCTTTGTTCCGGCGTGGAAATCGGCCTGAATGATGACCTTTATCCGGGTGCAGAATACTGTGGTCTTCTGGTTCTGCCGGAGGATGCAGAACTTGGAAAGGACATCAAGGAAGTCACCGGTCTGGATGACTGGCTGTTTGATATTTCCATTACGGCAAACCGCCCGGACTGCATGAGCGTTCTCGGCATTGCAAGAGAAGTTGCAGCAACACTTGGCAAACCCCTGAAAATGCCTGCAACCGATTGGAAATCAGACGGTTCCGTTCTGGATGATTTCAAGGTCTCTGTAGAAGCAGCTGATCTTTGTCCTCGTTATCAGGCACACTATGTCCGCAATGTTAAAATTGCACAGTCTCCCGCATGGATGCGCCGCAGACTGGCTCTGGTGGGCATTCGTTCCATTTCGAACATCGTGGATATTACAAACTATGTGCTGAAAGAAATCGGTCAGCCGATGCATGCATTTGATCTGCGTAATCTGGAAGGCAATCAGATTCTGGTGCGCCGTGCGGAGCAGGATGAACTGATTGTGACACTGGATGAGAAGGAATTCAAGCTGAATCCCAATAATCTTGTGATCTGCGATGCAAAAAAAACGGTAGCACTGGCCGGTATCATGGGAGGCCTGAATTCTGAAATTAAAGATGACACAACAGATGTTGTGTTTGAGTCTGCAAAATTCATGCGTGACAATGTCCGTAAGACATCCCGTGCACTGGGACAGCATTCTGACAGCTCCCAGAGATTTGAAAAGGGCGTGGATGAGTTCGCAACTCAGCTTGGTCTGAAACGTGCACTCCATCTGATTGATGAGCTGGAATGCGGTTCTGTCACAGACAGCGGTTTTTCAGAAGCGGTGACAGGTGATCCCACTGCTGCCCGTGCATTGACGGTTTCCATTGCCTCCATCAATGCGCTGCTTGGCATTACCATTCCCGACGATGAGATTCTCCGCATTCTTCAGAATCTTGATTTTGCACCATCCATTGAAGGGGATGCGCTTCATGTTATGATTCCTCCATACCGGGAGGATATTGAAAATGCGCCTGATATCGCAGAAGAACTGATTCGCATGTATGGATATGAGCACATCGTTCCCACATTCCTTGCAGCAGCATCTGTAACAAATGGCGGAAGAAATGCACAGCAGAACAGCATTCTGAAGCTGAAGCGTACACTGGCAGCGCAGGGATTGTATGAGGCTGTACATTATTCCTTCTATTCTCCCAAGGATTTTGACTTGATTCGTCTTCCGCAGGATGCACCGGAGCGTCAGGCAGTACGCATTCTGAATCCGATTTCAGAAGATTTGTCTGTTATGAGAACCATTCTTGCGCCATCCATGGTCAATGCAATGATTCGCAATGTTCGCCGAGGCAATGATGAAGGCAGATTGTTTGAAATCGCTAAGACCTATCATTCTGAGGATGCACATCCTTCCCAGGAACCGGAAGAGCGTGAAGCACTTTCCATTGGTTTGTTTGACGGCGGAAAGCTGAACTTCTTTGATGGCAAGGCAGTAATTGAGTCTGTTGCACAGGCATTCCGTCTCGAATTCACATTTGCCAGACCGGAAAATGCTGCAAAATATCCGTTCCTCCATCCCGGCATGTGTGCTGTCGTTCTGCTGAATGGTGAAGAAATCGGATGGGCAGGCATGATGGCCCATGACCTGACAGATGAGCAGATTCCGGAGCATGCAGCCTTCCTTGCGGAACTGGACCTGACAAAGCTTCGTCCATATCTGAATCAGCCGATTCAGTTTGCAGTGCTTCCGAAATTCCCTGTTGTACAGCGTGATATTGCCATTCTGGTTGCAGAGGATGTGATTTGTGCAAACCTGGAAGCATCCATGAAGAAATCCTGCAAATCCCTCCAGAAGGTGCAGCTGTTTGATGTGTACAAGGGCAAGCAGATTGAACAGGGCAAGCAGTCTCTTGCATTCTCCCTGTGGTTCCGTTCTGATGACCATGCATTTACTGATGCAGAGATTGACCAGTTTACAGCAAAGATTCTCAAGAACCTTGGCAAGGAGTTTGAGGCTGTACAGCGATAAGCGTATTTTTACGCACTGAAAAGGGAAGTACCAAAGATATTCCCGATAACGTGCAATTCAATTTTTGCAGAAAAGGCTGTGTAACCGAAGGTTACGCAGCCTTTCTTATTGAAATATTGAACCTCCGGACCGCAAAATCTTCATATTCTCTCTTTGTATATTTCTTGACTTTATGTATGGTTTGTGATATAATAATAAGGTATATGCGGCTGGCTTTTTCAGGAACATAATTCTAAAAATCTCTTGAGCCTGCCGGAATAAAAAGAAGGAGAACAATATGGTTTTCAGCAGTTTTGACTTTCTGTTATGGTTTTTGCCGTTTTGCATTATTGTTTATATGTTGGCCAGTAAACATGCCAAAAACCTGGTGCTATTCTTTTTCAGTATTGTGTTCTATGCGTATGGCGCAATGGAAACACCTGGCTATCTTTGGCTGATTCTGCTTTCTGTTTTTGTCAACTGGATCTGCGGAATGGCCATTGGCAGGAATGACCGCTATAAAAAAGCATGGCTGACAGGCGGTCTGATATGGGATTTCGGAAATCTGTTCCTGTTTAAATATGCAGATTTCTTTATCCGGAATCTGAACCTGATTCCTTCAGTCCATCTTCCGCTGACGAATCTGATTCTGCCATTAGGCATCAGCTTTTTCACATTCCAGATAGCCTCCTATCTGATTGATGTTTATCGCGGCACGGTTAAGGTGGAATACAGCTTTGTGGATTTGGGCACCTATATATTGCTGTTTCCGCAGTTGATTGCAGGTCCGATTGTGCGCTTTTCCGATGTGCAGAAGGAACTTCATGACCGCAGAGTGACAAAAGATGAGTTTATAGATGGTCTGCAGATTTTTCTGATTGGTCTCGGAAAAAAGGTTTTGCTTGCCAATCGCCTTGGCAGCTTATGGACAGATTTACAGAATGTGGGCTATGATTCCATATCCGGAAAGGCCGCGTGGATGGGCATTTTTGCCTATAGTATGCAGCTGTACTTTGATTTCTCCGGATATTCCCAGATGGCAATTGGCATGGGAAAAATGCTTGGTTTCCATTTCCCACAGAACTTCCGTCATCCGTATCTTTCCACATCCATGACTGAATTCTGGCGCAGATGGCATATGACACTTGGCACATGGTTCAAGGAATATGTGTATTTCCCTCTGGGCGGAAACCGCAAGGGCAAGGGCAGAATGTACTTCAACATGTTTGTGGTATGGACACTGACCGGCTTCTGGCATGGCGCCGACTGGAACTTTATTCTCTGGGGTATGCTGTTATTCCTGCTTCTTTCCATTGAAAAAGCGTGGATTGGCAAAACACTGACAGAGAAAAAATGGCTTGGCCATCTCTATATGTTATTCTGGATTCCCATGTCATGGCTGTTATTTGCCGTATCCGATATGAAACAGATTGGCGTTTATCTTTCCAAATTGTTTGGATACGGAGAACCTGCACTGTTTGCAGGAGATTACGCCAATTACTGGGGACAGTATGGAAAATGGCTGTTAATCGGTCTTCTGTTCTGTACCGCATTGCCGCAGAATATTTACAACTATATGCGTCACAGAACGGCAAGAAATGCAGGAGCAATATTCATTGGATTTGAGTGCATTGCTATTCTGCTTTACGCAATTCTCACACAGAAATGGCTTTTTATGGCAGCTGTACTGATTCCGCTGCTTCGTGAGCTGTTGTACCGCCGTCTGCCCAAGAGCAAGCGAAAAATATTCAGCGTGTATTTCTGGGCACCGGAGCTGCTGGCCATGTTTGGCTTTGCATGCTACTGCATTTATCGTGGAATGAATGATCCGTTCTTGTATTTCCGATTCTGAAAAGGGGACAAAGACATGAGAGAAGAACAAATGAGAAATAATATTCTGGCAATTATTTTTGTTGTGCTGTTTCTGCTGACAGGTAAATTCTTTATCTGGAACAACGCTTTGCCTCAGGAGCAGACAGCAGAAAATCCGGTGCAGGATTCCGGTTTCACTGATATGACAAGTACCACCGTTACCACGGAAACCACCGCCACTATCATCTCTACTACTATGGAGACCAGTGCCACAGAAACTACTGTGACATCAGAAACAGGAACAACCGCTTCTGAGAGCACAGGCTCCACAACCACAGCTCTGACTGTCATGACCACAACGGAAAACGCTGACAGCACAGGAGAAACCACAGAAACATCTGCGGCGGCGCCGGTAGAGCATGGTGTTCCCACAAATGCCCCTGAAGGTTACTTTGATGATGCACTGTTCCTGGGAGATTCCAGAATGGTAGGTCTTGCGAGCTTTGCTCCCATTGATGGTGCAACCTACTATGCAACAGTGGGCCTTTCCACCTATAAAATTGATAAGAGTACCAGTGAAGTACCCGGTACAAAGGGACAGAATTTCCAGCAGACTCTGACTGCAAAAAAATACGGCAAGGTTTACATTATGCTGGGAATCAACGAAGTGGGAAATGATTTTTCCTATACGATCAATAATTATCGTACACTGATTGAACGCATTCGCAATGCACAGCAGGATGCTGTCATTTATATTATGTCTAATCTGCATGTGTCTGCAAATCGTTCCATGAATGACAAGGTTGTTAATAATACTGTCATTAACAATTTTAATGCAGAACTGAAGAATCTCGCCAATGAAGTGGATGCTTACTATCTGGATGCAAATCATCTGTTTGATGATGGAAACGGCAATCTCAATGGGGATTACACAAGTGACGGAACACATCCCTACGCAAAGCATTATCCGGCATGGTCTGATTGGCTGAAATCCAATGTGATTATTCCATAACAGGAGCAGAGAATATGAAATTTTTAAATGTACCTGAAAAGGACGGAATCGGCAAGGCATTTTCAATGATTCAATTGATAATCTTTCTTGCAGTCTTTGTCGGTATACTGTGGGTATCCTACCATTTTGTGCATATGCTGATTCTGCGTATTCTCATTTTTCTTGCAGATTACTTCGTTTCCAGCATGTTTCTGTATCTGGTGGTGCGTCCTTTTTCAGAGCGCCTTGAAAATAAGGCACGTTCCCATAAGTCTTAATCTGACATACTGTCAAATGTTATACTTGTCAGGAATCCCTATTGCCGCCTTGACTTTATCGGGAATTCATGGTATAATAACATGATATGTAATGAATATATCCGAAAACGGAGGAATAATATGATTTATGTGTTTCTTGCAGAAGGCTGTGAAGAAATCGAAGCCCTGACACCTGTGGATTGTCTGCGGAGAGCAGGAAAGCAGGTTATTACTGTTGGTGTGGGCAGTAAGGTGATTACAGGTTCCCACGGCATTTCAATTACAGCAGATATGACGGAGAATGAGGTTCAGCTGAATGATTCCCTGGAAATGGTGGTTCTCCCTGGCGGTATGCCGGGTACACTTCATCTGGGTGAGAGTGAAGCTGTGAAATCTGCCGTAATGTATGCTTTTTCCCATGACCGCTTTGTGACAGCAATCTGTGCAGCACCTTCTGTTCTGGGAGATATGGGACTGTTAAAGGGAAAGAAGGCTGTATGCTATCCTGGTTTTGAAACCCGCATGACAGGCTGCATCAGTGCAGATCAGTCAGCAGTTCGTGATGGAAAAATCATTACCGGCAAAGGCCCGGGTGCTGCCATGGATTTCTCGCTGCTTCTGGTGGAGGCACTCTGCGGCAGTGAAAAGAAGGAACAGCTGGCTGCATCGATGGTTTATCATTCATGAGCTTTCAGATACAGGAGCAAAAACAGACACTGCGCAAAGAAATGCTGAAGCTGCGCAGAAATATGACAGTGGAACAGCGCTTCGCTGCGGATGAGAAAATTATGCAGGGTGTATGCAGTCATCCTTTGTATCAGAAATGCCGGCAGGTGTTCGCATATGTTTCCATGCCGCATGAAATCAATACATATCCGCTTCTGGAGCGGATTCTGAAAGACGGAAAACAATTGGGTTTACCGGTTTGTGATACAAAAAAACATGAAATGCAGTTCTATCGGCTGGATGCCCTGGCGGAATTGCAGGACGGTGCATACCACATTCCTGTCCCACCGATATCCGAGGAACGTCTGATGACAGCAAATCAGGATACGCTGATGATTGTACCCATGCTGGCGTATGATTCAGAGGGATATCGCTTAGGGGCCGGAGGCGGCTATTATGACCGTTTCCTTTCTAGCTGTCAGCTCCATACTATTGGTATTTGTTATGCAGAATGCAGGCAGGAGCATCTGCCGCATGATGCATATGATAAAACGCTTCTTTTCTGCGTTACGGAACAAGTTACGGAGGATTTTTATGTCAGATAACGAAAAGAAAGAGATACAGGATACTGCTGCTGAGAACAGCACCGCAGATGCAGTGGCAGCCTCAGAAAATGCAATGGAAGCAGCCATGAATGATCTGGATGCGATGATTGCAGAGACAGAAGGTGCTTCTGAGACAGCTTCCGCAGAATCCAAGGCTGAAGAAGTACCGAAGCCCCTTTCTGAGGCAAAGCCGAAACCTGCCAGAAAAAAAACGAAAAAGAAGAAGAAGAAACCGAAGAAGCGCACTATCGAACAGGAGCTGGCTGACCTTGCGGAAGAAGAGTCCCAGTTTGACGAGTGGGGCAGACCCATTAAGCAGAAGAGAAAGCGCCGCAAGCGCAAGAAGACCAGAAAACTCTCCTGTACGTTGGTTCTGCTGGCATTGATTCTTGCCTCTTCCTCTGTATTGTCCGTCACGATTCTGGCAGTGGCAAAAGAGATGTACGGCATCGACAAGGATGTACAGGATAAGATTATCAATATCCCGGAAGGTGCAACAGTGACATCCATTGCACAGCAGCTTGTGGATGAAGATATGATTTCACTGCCCCAGATGTTCCGTCTGGTTTCCCGAATGAATGGAAAGGACAGTAAGTATATTGCAGGTGAACACGTTATCAGTGCATCCATGTCCTATGAATCCATGATTGAGGAGCTTTGCAAGAATTACGAAGATGAACGTGAGCCTGCCCGTGTGTACTTCCGTGAAGGCAGCAACTTGCTTGACTGTGCCCGTACTTTGCAGGAGAATGAAATCTGTAATGCAGAAAAGTTCCTCTTCTATTTCAACAGCGGCGGCTTCGGCTATGAGTTTGAGAATCATCTTTCCGATAAGAATCCGCTGAAATTCCAGCAGATGGAGGGCTACTGCTTCCCGGATACCTACGAGTTCTACATCAATGAAGATCCGAACATTGTTGCTCAGAAGATTTATGCAAACTTCGATTCCAAGATTTCCGATGGCGATTACCGCAAGATGGATGAACTTGGCATGACCCTTGACCAGGTTGTAACTCTGGCATCTATCGTACAGGGCGAGGCTCCGACACTGGATTCCATGAAAATGGTAGCGGGTATCTTCTGGAATCGTCTTCACAGCCCGGCTTTGTTCCCGAAGCTGGAATCTGACCCGACAAAGAAATATTCCCGTGATGTCATTGCACCGAATCTGGAGGTTAACAATGAGCCGATGCTGACTGCTTACAACACCTATGAAGGTGCTGGTCTGCCGCCAGGAGCCATCAACAATCCTGGAAAGGATGCAATTGAAGCGGTCCTGTATCCGACCCAGAGCACACACTATTTCTTCAATGCAAATATCGACACCAAGCAGATTTACTACGCCGATACACTCCAGCAGCACGAAGAGAACCTTGCTCGTGTTCAGAGAGAATATGAGGCAGCCAACGCAGCAGCAAACGGAGAAAACCCGAATGGTTAAGCCGGAGTTGTTGTGTCCTGCAGGCGATATGGAATGCTTTGAAGCGGCACTGCAGTACGGTGCGGATGCGGTTTATGTGGGAGCGAAGGAATACGGCATGCGTGCAGCATCCAAAAACTTCAATCCGGATGAGCTGCGCCGTGCTGTAGCAATGGCGCATGATAAAGGTGTCAAAGTATATTTGACAGCAAATGTACTTCCAAGAAATGCGGAGACGAATGCCTTTCCTTCCTTTTTGGAGACGATAGAATCATGCGGCATTGATGCCATCATTGCAGCGGATCTTGGTATCATTACCAGGACAGCAAAGCTTGCACCGAATCTGGCTGTGCATGCATCCACTCAGACTGGTGTTGTGAACTATGAAACAGCCAATGCCCTGTGGGATATGGGCGTAAAGAGAGTTGTGCTTGCCAGAGAGCTTTCCATTGCAGAAATTGCAGAAATACGTGCAAAAACTCCGAAGGAACTGGAGATTGAAGTGTTTGTTCATGGCGCAATGTGCATGAGCGTTTCCGGCAGATGCCTTCTTTCGGAATATCTGACAGGCAGAGATGCCAATCGTGGTGCCTGTGCCCAGTCCTGCCGCTGGAAGTATGCCTTGATGGAAGAAAAGCGGCCGGGGGAGTATTTTCCGATTTGCGAGGATGAAGATGGCAGTTATATCCTGAATGCCAAGGATTTGTGCCTGATGCCATATCTGAAAGAACTTGCAGATGCAGGCGTGGACTCTTTCAAGATTGAAGGCAGAGCCAAAGCCGCTTACTATGTGGCTGGTGTTTCCAATGCTTATCGTATGGCGATTGACAGCATTTTCTGTGAAGATTCCCAGCCAGTGCCGGATTGGGTCAAAGATGAGCTGAACAATGTCAGCCACAGACCTTATACCTGCGGCTTTGCATTTGGCCAGAGAAAGGATTTAATCTGGCAGGAAGAGAATGGATATATCCGGGATTACGAAGTCGTGGGCATTGTACAGAGGCAGGAAAAGGGCAGACTGTACATCAGTCAGCGGAACCGTTTTTTTGCCGGGGATACCGTTGAGATCCTGATGCCGAAGCGAAAGCCTCTTGTTCTGCAGGTGAACGATTTGCAGGATGGTGAGGGTGTTTCCATAGGAGCAGCGAATCATGCAGTAATGGATTGCTCTATGGCATGTGAAGAAGCGATTCCCGCTGGTGCATTTGTGCGTAAGGCAATCTGCGGCAAATGAGCAGCCTGAAACGAATATAATAACGAGGCAATACCGCACCAAGCTGTGCGGTATTGCCGTACATATTTCCTGATTAAAACGCACGATTGGATTAAGACTTTTACTGAAAGGCGGTTGAAAGAATGAATCTCTTTGAGAAAATCGAACCACTTTTACTGAATGTGCAGAAACCTGCACGTTATATCGGCGGTGAAATGGGCAGTATCATGAAGAATCCTGAAGATGTAAAGGCAAGATTTGCTTTTTGTTTCCCGGATCGCTATGATGTGGGAATGAGCAATCTGGGCATGAAGGTCCTTTATTCTGTCATCAATCAGCGTCCGGAATACTGGTGCGAGCGTGTTTTTGCTCCGGATGAGGATTTTGAAACTTTGATGCGTGAAAACCAGCTGCCGCTGTATGCGCTGGAGAGTCTTGAGCCAATCAGGGATTTTGATTTTATAGGCTTTACCCTTGGCTATGAATTGTGCTATACAAACATTCTGAATATGCTGGATCTGGCTGGAGTGCCTGTCTGGCAGAAAGACCGTGGTGAGAACATTTCTCCCATTGTCTGTGCAGGCGGTTCTTGTGCATGTAATCCGGAACCCATCGCAGATTTTATTGATTTATTTTTCATTGGCGAGGGTGAAGAAGTAGACCTTGAAGTCATGGATTTGTATGTTAAAATGCGTGATGCAGGTGCAACACGCAGCGCATTTCTTCAGGCAGCCGCACAGATTCAGGGTGTCTATGTGCCATCTCTTTATGATATCCAATACAATGCGGACGGCACAATTCAATCCGTAACGCCGAAATGCGGTGCGCCTGCAGTGGTAAAGAAGCGTATCATTGATAATTTTGACGCATGCCCATCTCCGGAAGAATTTGTTGTTCCCTTCGCAGAAATCGTCCATGACCGTGCTGTAACAGAAGTATTGCGTGGCTGTCTCCGTGGATGCAGATTCTGCCAGGCAGGTTTTTTGTACCGCCCCTTCCGTGAAAAGATGCCGGAAACCATTTGCAAACAGTCGAAAAAACTCATTGACAATACCGGATATGATGAGTTGTCCTTGTGTTCGCTTTCCACTTCAGACCATTCCAAAATAGAAGAAATGATGGATGGCCTGCTGACCTTTACTGAGAATGAGCATATTAATCTGAGCCTGCCGTCTCTCCGTGTAGATAATTTCAGCACCGGTCTGATGAATCGTCTTCGCCGTGTGAGAAGCAGCGGCCTGACATTTGCGCCGGAGGCAGGCACACAGCGTCTCCGTGATGTCATTAATAAAAATGTCACAGAGGAAGAATTGATGCGAACCTGTAAAATTGCGTTTCAGGGCGGACAAACCTCTGTTAAGCTGTATTTTATGATGGGACTGCCCACAGAAACGGATGATGACATTCGGGGTATTATCGAGCTTGCCCAGCGTGTGGTAGATATGTTCTATGAAATGGAGCAGCGTCCGAAGGGAAAACCGGTACAGATTTCCTGTTCTGTAGCAACCTTTGTGCCGAAGCCCTTTACACCTTTTGAGTTTCATCCCCAGGATACCCGTGAAATGATTGCGCATAAACAAAGTGTTCTGGAAGAAGCGGTACGTGGCCATAAGCGGATTCGTGCCAGCTGGCATTTTCCTGACACCAGCATTCTGGAGGCCGTCCTTGCAAAGGGAGACCGCAGATTGTGCAAGGTGATTTATGATGCATGGAAGAGCGGCTGTGTCTTTGATGCATGGTCAGAGTATTTCCGCTTTGATTTGTGGATGCAGGCAATGGAAGCCAATGGCCTGACGGTGGAATTTTACGCCAACAGAGAAAGAACATACGATGAGATTTTCCCCTGGGATCACATTGATTATTTTGTTGATAAGTCTTTCCTGATTCGGGAAAATGAAAAGGCGAAGCGTGCTGAAACAACACAGCACTGCCGTCTGAAATGCTCGGCCTGCGGCGTGACCAAGGAAACAGGACATCCCTGTTTTGTCTGAAGAAGAGTGAAACACATCATACTTGAATACAGGAGAGAAAAATGGATATTGGAGTAGCAGACAGAATATCTTCAGTTGCCACATATGTGATTTTTGCAGTTATGTTTTTGGTTATTGCGGCTGCTGTAGTTCTGATTATTGCAGCAATCAAAAAGAATATTGATGCCCAGGCCCCAAAAACACTGAACGGAAAAACCATCCGTGCAAAAGTCATTTATAAGCGTATTATTGAGCGTTTAGATCCCAATGCTGCGTATGACAGAACCCACACATATGCGCCGACACGTTTTTATTATGTTTCCTTTGAAGGAGAAAACACAGAAATGATGGAACTGTCCGTAAAAAGTGAGGTATACAATCAGCTTGCTGAAGGTGATACCGGCATATTAACCTATCAGGGCACAACATTTGTAGATTATATTCCAAGTCAATGGTAAAATAAGGAGGGTACAGCCATGGTTCCGGTTCGAGCCACATTTGAAAAACGCAGACGAGCAAAGTATATTTCTCATCTGGATTTAATGCGCTGCATGCAGCGTGCATTTCGCCGAGCGGGCGTACCGATTTGGTTTACAGAGGGATTCAATCCCCATGCATATCTGATGTTTCCTCTTGCGCTGTCACTTGGATATGAAAGCGGCTGTGAGTGCATGGATTTCAGAATTGATGGCGATATGTCCATGGAAGAGGCAATGGAACGGTTAAACCGTGTCCTTCCCCCTGATTTACAGCTGAAAAAGGTCGCTGCGCCTGTTCTCAAGCATACAGAAATTGCGTTTGCAGAATATGCGGTACAGCTGGATTGCGCAGATGAAACGATCTCTTCAGAGAAAATGCGTGCTGCTTGGGACGCCTTCATTGCCCAGCCGGAAATTCAGGTGGAGAAAAAGACAAAGCGAGGCATGTCTCAGATTGACCTGAAACCCCAGGCGCAGATTCTGGATACACAGACAGTGTCAAATGGTATCTGGCTGAAGCTGCGAATGCCTGCCGGTACATCTGTGAATGTCAATCCTGGTCTGCTGATGGATGCTTTTGTAAAGTATCTGGAAGAAAATGGTACAGGTCTTCATGCAGGCATGCTTCATGCCGAGCGCTTGGCGATCCTGTGTGCTGACGGAAGCGATTTTATATAGGAGGGGTAATATGAATAAACCATATGCCAATCTTGCACTTCTGACAGACCTGGACGGAACATTGCTGACTCCTGAAAAAACGATTTCTCCGCAAGATGCTGCAGCCATAGCGGATTTTCGTGCAAAGGGAGGAAAACTCAGCTTTGCCACCGGGCGTGGCTATCAGGCATCAGAGGAGATTATAGCACTCATAAAGCCGGATTTTCCTGTTGTGCTGTATAACGGTCCGATCACTTTTGACACTGCTGCGGGCGAATGTACTTTCAAAAAGAATCTGCCCGTTGGGGTGGGGGATTACATTCGGGAGCTGATGTCTGCTTTTCCTTCTGTGGGGGCAGAGGTGCTGGATCTTTCCGGCGTGTATGTGATTCAGGACGGAGCGTATGAACGCCGTCATCTGGAAATAACCCATATTCCCATTGTGTTTCGCAATCTTTCCGATATGGAACCCCATACTATGCTGAAGGCATTGTTTGCAGGTGCTCCTGAGGATATTTCCAGAATGCAGGAGTATATAGCAGGAGCTGATTTTCACGGTGTCAGCTTTACCAGATCTCATACATGCTTTCTTGAAATCCTGCCTGAGAATACGAATAAGGGCACTGCTTTGGAAGCATTGCGGAAACAATTGCCACTGGGAACGGTATTTGGTGCCAGCGGTGATTTTGATAATGATATCGCTATGCTGAAGTCAGCAGATTGGTGCGGCTGTCCGAAGGATGCACAGCCGGAGGTTGTACAGGTAATTCAGGAAAAAGGCGGATTCCTGTCTGAAAAAACAAGTGCAGACGGATTTTTTGCAGACTGGATTTTTCACTTTACCTCCAGATATGCAAATCAAAAACTATAATGGAAAAGTCAGTATCTCGACATTAATGATATTTGTATATAACAAAAAACAGAGAACCTTCAAACTGCTGTCTATACAGAAGGTTTCAAACAACTAAGTTAAGACATGCACAGTAGCTTATGAAAATGAAAAGGCAGATACTCCGTTTATTAGTGCATACCCTTTGATTTTAAAAGAAATACGATTTAATCTCTAATCACCTGAATCTTCTATAGAGATGATACTCCATCAAAATTCACTTAAATACATTCTGTCCCATTCATTCTGCGAATTTTCATTAACCATGGCGATCTCATAAGCTGGTATACTTTTGATAAAACGAAACCTCTTATTACACATTCAAGTGTAGTAAGAGGTTTGTTATTAATGCTGTCATCAGCACATCAGCCACAAATCAACTGTCCTGTTCGTAGAATTCAATAGCACCATTGTTTTGATTTACGGTATCGACAATGATTAAGTGAGATTTTCACTCATTTTCAATGTGTATTTTAATAAGGTGCAGGCTTTGTTGCAAATACAGCCTAGAAGTCTTGTACTTTATCTTTAGAAGACGATAAAATTTCAGCGTATTATCGTTGCTTGGTGGTTGTTGAGTCAACACTGAACAGCAACTGATTTTGCTTTTGCTATTGACTTTATAGTATGCATATGGTACAAATGATAAATTATTATCAATAACCGGGCGTGTCACCCTCCACACGGAGGGTGTGGATTGAAATTGCTAGCCGTTCCGTTTCCCGTCGGGCTTGCGTTGTTACCCATTAAAATGGTAGACTGGAAGAAACAAGCAGTCATATTCGATAGACTGGAAGAAACAAGCAGTCATATTCGATAGTAAAAGTTCCCAAACACTTTTAACCGATTGTGTCGTCTATTAAACGATAGGCGGCATTTTTTATCCCAATTACCGGTATGTTATTTTTTCTGAAGTAAGTGTAAAACATCTTGCATATATTTTTCATTTATATAGCTTGCTTTTTTTATATGAATGTTGTATAATAAACATAATATCAACAATGCGAGGTAAATGGTTATGACCGATATGCAGCCTAAGAAAATGATAATTCTCGATATTTTGGATATCCTGAGAAAGCACACCGACGAAGACCATAGGCTATCACAACAGCAGATACAGAATCTGATGGAATCAGAATACGGAATGAAAGTTGACCGTAAAACGGTAAGACGAAATCTCTCAAAATTGATGGGATTCGGATTTCCTATCAAATATCGTGGCAGTGACTTTGATAATGATGCTATTGTCAGAAACAGAAAAAATGTTGAAGAAACGATATTAACTGACTGGTATTATGTTCATGAGTTTGAAAATGGAGAACTACGTTTGTTGATTGATAGTGTGCTGCTCACGGACGGACTATCCCAAAAAGACCGTATTAGTCTTATCCAACGCCTTGAAGGACTTTCAAGTAAGTATTTTCGTTCAGGAATATCCAGAATTGACATGGACATTTACGGCAAGGTCTTAAATAAACAAATAGTTCTTACACTTGAAAATATCAGCAGTGCCATAGCAAATGAACGTCAGATTTCGTTTCACTATTGCGACTTCAGTATTGACGGCAAGCTGCTTTACCGGCTCGACAGTAATGGCAATAAGAAGCTGTATATTGTAAATCCGTATCAGATTATTTCCAAAAATGGTCATTCTTATCTGATAGGTAATCTTTCCCAATATGATGATCTGACGCATTTCAGAATTGACCGTATAAAAGACTGTGTGAAGCTTGATACACCATTACATCCTCTCCGTATGTTGAAAGGCTTTGAAACAGGTGTCAGACTTTCAGAGTATATCAAGTCACATCCGAATCTTTGGAGCGGAGAACCTGTTCAAATCTCATTTCAATGTAGAAAATACATGATAAATGATGTTGTAGACAGCTTCGGCACTAAGCTTCGCACTGAAGAACTACCAGACGATTTGATAAAGGTGTACATTTATGCAAGTGAAGAATCTATGTTTCACTGGGCGATACAGTTTGCAGATGCGGTAGAGGTGATTTCACCGCAAAATCTTCGTGAAAGGATTGCTGAAACCCTGAGAAATGCTTTGAAAAAGTATGATACTTAATATAGGGCATTTTTGGTACGTTAATTATGCTATAATTCATTCATAGAGATAAGATGTTTGCAAGGAGGTATAATTATGTATCAGTTTTCTTATTATTCAAAGCATTGTGCAACCTGTTCCTTCTGGTCAGGTGAAAGAGAGCTTTGCGATTCCTGCTCACCGGATAATTTTGAAACAATTGTCGAGGTCAGCAGTCCGATGGCTACGGGTAGCTGCAGGAAAAAAATGAAGATTATGCAGGCAAACAGTAGATGCTACGCTGTTACCGAATGGGAAGCGATACATTATCCTGATGTTCCTGATTGGGATAAGGTATGGTATCGTGCTGATGATGATATCATCGAATACGTCGAATATCGAGCTCTCCCTGAAGTGCTTGTAGAGCATTATCGCTGGATTTACGAGCCATGCAGAACCGGTAAAAGCCATGTCAGCGCAAAAAAATGCTTCATAGGCCTGCGCCACAGGGAAATTACTGTGTTTTTTTATCCAGATGACAAGTGGGATGAGAATGAGTATATTGCTGTTGCTCTGATATCGCACGATTATGATAACGATCGTTATAACTATTATTATGACGATTATGATGACGATTATGCTTACTATGAAGCTTACGATTATGATATCGGTTATAATATCTGCGGATATTACTCAACCGTTATTCATCAGAAAGAAGAGGAATTGAAAAAAATCGTCAGACTCATTATGGAAATGGAGTGTGAACCGAATATTATCAAAATCGATGTATTCGATTGCGAACAGGAACATGAACTGATCAAAAATGCCTTGATGGGATATCGTACAACAGAGGACGGTCTTCCAATCGAACGATATCCTTTCTGTTGGATTGAAAGTTGGAAAAATTTCCATTATAGGTTTAAAGAACGTTTCCTTGAACTTCACAACAGAAAAATCAGTATAAAATATGAGCATGAGCTGCGGGGAGACGCTATTCAAATCATCGTTAATTGCATGGAAACCGGAAAACAGTTTACCATAGAAATTCCCGAGCGCTGTCAAAAAATCGAAGAAATCGGAGAAGAACTTGTATGGAAAATCCAGGAAATGGCATGGGAGGATGCGTAACACAAACCTGCAAAAGCGAACAACAGATAAACATTTATCTGTTTATAGTCAGGAGGTAATTATATGTATCAGTATACTTGTGATTCAAAATATTGTGCAACCTGTTCCTGTTGGTCAGGGGAACGGAGGATCTCCGACCATTTTGGGACAAGACTTGAAGTCAGCAGCCCTATGAATACAGGCAAATGCATGAACCAAAAGTCAGGCTGTTTTCAGCAGACCCGACAGGCAAATGGTGGATGCTCTGCTTTTATCAAATGGAGAGCATTAAAATAAACTGTTCAAAATGATAGAAATCACAGTGGACACCGCCTCTTTTTGGTACATCACTTATGGTATAATAGAATCACAAAGGGAAGCATGACGGCGAATAGGCAATCAAGGTGCAATATGAATGTCGATTTTTGTCAGGAGGTGCTCGTATAGAACAGAAAGTTTCTATAATCATTTCGGTTGGAACTGCACGAATATGCAAGACTGCTGATGTGCTTAGCAAGCAATGAGCAGATTGTTTTTTAATACTACATTAGGAGGTAATTATCATGAATACTACATTTTTATCTGAAGAAACTACAAGATATTATGAGGATATGTGGGTAGCAAATCAGCTTAAAGAATTATCAAAAGGAAAATACTATTTCTCTAATGATCAGGTTTTTGGAAAGTGCAAAAAGGAATTTTGGAGTATTATCTCAAACGAATCATGGCGTAATATCAGTTTCCATTTTGAGTTAAGCTGGAAACATGGAGTACCCATGACAAAAGCTGATAGTCTTAATATTCTTATTCATCTGGAAACCAAAAAAGGACATGAAAAACTATATCATAAGGCAAGAGAAAGCTTTGAGTCACAAGGGTATGTTTTTAAACCTGATGCAAAAGAAGGAGCGTTCCTGGCACCAGACGGTTCAGAATTAAAAGTGCCTGTAACTCCTGATTTTTCATCAGAGGAAACAGCTAAACAAACAATTAAGCAGATCATTGCGGTTTTGGAATCGCCTGCATATCAAAAGTGTACTAAGACTGTAGATGAGTTTATTAGCAGCTTAGAGAAATAAACTTATATAGAAAAGAAAGACCTGTCAGCTCTGTGAAAACTACAGGTCTTTCTTTATTGCTCATATCCCTAATCCTTATTGCAGATATAGGGTGTTTTTATCTCATTGTACATGATATAATGATATCAGAAAGGGAAATGTCCGATAAGATAGGAGGACTTATATACAAGTATATGAATGCTATGGAATAGGTCACTCGGTTTATACGATCAAGTTATCACTGAAAAATATTCTGGACTTTTGTAGGATGATTGGAGGAATTTTGATGAAAGTATCCGTATATTCAAGAGAAGCAATTGTAAATATCATTTCAGAGGGTTCTTTTCTTGTCAACACCGCTGTCATCAGCTTTTACGATCCTGAACTGAAACACATTGACAGCGACTGTACTTGTGTTGATTACAGCGGCGTATGCGATACCGTATTTTACTGCGAAGTGGACGATCTCGACCTTGATTATCTGCCCGAAAAGGGATACACCTATGACAGTTACTTTCCCGAAGTCAAAGAACTTGCGGATTTCATCAACAAAGCATATCGGGACGGAAAAGATATCATCTGTCAGTGTGAATACGGCCAGAGCCGGAGTGCAGGCTGTGCTGCAGCGATTCTGGAGCATTTTTACCGCAGAGGCATCGACATATTTGCAGAGTACAAATACTATCCCAATCAGGTAGTCTATCATAAGGTGTTTGATGCACTGGAATCTGCTTCCTTCCAGTCAACAGAGTATCTAAGGCGTGTTTATGACTATTCCGGTATCAGTTATCCTTTTGACAGAAATGCAATTGAGGAAAGCCTGAACAGGCTGGCACAGTCGGAAAGAGATATTTTGTATTTGTATCTATGGGATAGAAAATCAGTGCTTGCCATTGCTGAACAAATTGGTTACAGCGATTTGCAGATTGAACAGATACTAGCAAATGTGAATCGAAAGCTCGGTCGTTATATCGCAAGTGGTATGAGGAGATAACGTGGTGCTCACATTTCCAGGTTTGTGTCGTCGGATATGATCATATCTAAAAGGAAAGGAGGAAAATAATAGCAAAAAGACCTGTATTTACTGCAATGGACATGATGCCCACTGAAAATCTGTTTAATGAATGGCATGCAGCAAGCACATCCCAAAAGATTCGTGCAGTTATGCAGTCAAAAGCAAAGCAGGGGGAAATATTAAGCTTCGATTGCAGCATACGGATATCTTGCAGGAGAAGATGAACTGCGCAGACCTGTGATTGATGAAAACACAGCTCCGAATGTTCGCAGAATTTTTGAAATGAGAGCCCAGGGATACAGCAAACCGCAGATTGTAAAAGTACTGAATGCGGATAATATCATCACTCCGTCTACTATAATAGTTGCAGCTTCTGATGAAGTGGTACACATGTACATACTGCCCATGATACAAATTTGCTATCAGTGGAATACAACAAAAGAGCGATGCGCAATGCATCGCTCTTTGACTTTATTTGACTAAGTCTCTCCATGTGACTTTAATATTTGCAAGCTTTAACACATAATACTGCAGGATATACTGTGCATCGTCAGAGCCAATCACGCCGTCGCCGTTAATATCAGCGGCAGCAAATTGTTCTGTGGTAAACATTCTAGGCTTGTTTGCCAGAATGTTGACATATTCCTGCAGAACCATCTGTGCGTCATCTGCACTGATATCGCCGTTACCGTCAATGTCGCCAAGACTATCCTCAGCCGTGGTTGGTGTTGTAGTAGTAACTTTTGTGGTGGTTGTTGTCCCGGTTTCACTGGTTTCTGTTGTTGTAACGGTTGTTGTGGTAGTAGTTGTTGTCTCAGTAGTTGTGGTAGTAGTTGTTGTTTCAGGAGCTGTACCTGTTGGCTCTTTAACGCCAGCAAGAAGATGCTTGTACTGGCTCTCATAACCATACCAGGTGCCGCCTGATGACTTAAATACATCCATGTAGCGTTCTGTGTCTGCGCCATCAAAGTATATGAATGACATATATCTGTCAGGAGTTCCGTTTGAACCCTTAATCATATACGGACCTTCTTCAAGAGTAATTGTAATCGGCTCGTCAGGAGTATAACCATTTTCAGGCGAAGCACCGCCAAAATAGCAATTCTGGAGCACTTCATTTTCTTTGGTCATGAACTGAGTCTGAACGAACTGTTTGTCAAAGTTGCTGAATGTCTGATTAGGACCATAGATGTATTCAAGCATCTTGAATGCTTCTTCCTTATCAGTTCCGTATGTATGAATTGCAAGAATTGTTGCAGCCATTGGTGCAAACATACCATAATCGAAATCGCCTTCGACATTTGATTTCAGGCTGAACTTTTTGAGCTCATCTAAAGTTGCAGGTATCTTGTCGAATGTATAAGTGATTTTTGCAAGAGTTGTATCTCTTGAAGCTGTTTTTCTGTCCTCAGAAATGGTATAGCCCATAGCTTCAAGCTCATCAGCTGAAATGGATTCTGTGTTGATTTCAAACTCAACGTGCTTGTCAACAGTATCGTGCTTCTCTGTATAGTATCTTTCGCTTTCAGGCACATCTTCAACAGGTAAATCAGGTAACTCAACAATAGGTTCCTTTACACTTGCAAGAAGATGCTTGTACTGGCTCTCATAACCATACCAAGTTCCGCCTGATGACTTAAATACATCCATGTAGCGTTCTGTATCTGCGCCATCAAAGTATATGAATGACATATATCTGTCAGGAGTTCCGTTTGAACCCTTAATCATATACGGACCTTCTTCAAGAGTAATTGTAATCGGCTCGTCAGGAGTATAACCATTTTCAG
>JAKSPJ010000001.1 GCA_024404915.1 Oscillospiraceae bacterium | reverse complement strand
AGAAATGCCGATATTTCTTGAATTATTTTAACTCGAAAGGTGCAGCAATGGGCGTTCCTGTTGCTCCGATAAAGCCTTTTCCGCCTGTTTTTTCATCAAGATAACGCACCTTCATAAAGAGGTCAAGAGCCTTCTGTGATGCTGAACTGCTGATACCTGCAACATTGGTAAGCTTTGTAACTGTAGGAACATTTTTAAACTCATGCAGTTCGTCAACTACAAGTTTGTCTACACCCATTTCCTCAAATGTGAGAATATCGTCATGGGATTTACCCAGTTTTTCAAGCTTTGCTTCAAGAGATTTTTTAGTACGCTCCATCTGCTTAACCTGAAATTTTGAACCCTCTGACTTTTTAAGTTCTTCAATTCCTGCAATAATATCGTTAATCTGGTCAGTCAGAATAGCTTCCTGTCTTTCCTTTGAAAGTGGAATCATACCAAGCTGAGAATGTCCGATAATAACTGCATCGAAATCGCCTGTAGCTATTTTTGCAAATAACTGCTGTCGGTTTTCTTTTTTGAAATCATTTTTTGTTGCAATAAGGATATTTGCAGATGGATAAAGCTTCTGAAAATCTTCACCAATCTGCTCAGTCAGATGATTCGGAACAGCCATAAGAGGTTTAGTGCATAATCCCAGACGCTTACTTTCCATTACGGAGGCTATCATTTCAAAAGTTTTGCCCGCACCAACAACGTGTGCAAACAACGTATTACCGCCGAAAAGTGCGTGTGCAATAGCGTTTTTCTGATGCTCTCGAAGTGTGATGGAATTGTTCATGCCGGGGAAACGCAAAGCAGAACCGTCATATTCACGGGGACGTACTGAATTGAACTGTCTGTTATACTGCTCTACAAGTGGTACAGCACGTTCAGGTGTTTTGAAAATCCAGTCCTTAAAGGCATTTTTCAGCTTAGTGGCTTTCTGCTGTGCAATTTTTGTTGCTTCAATATCAATTACACGCTTTTCCTTTGTATCACCCATACCATCAGGGACTTCAACTGTCTTGTAAATCTTCGGATCCTTTAGGTTCAGAAGGCTTTCCATGATTTCATAAGCGTTCATTTTGCGAGTACCGAATTCACGGGTTGAATTTACAGACTGGTCTGCACGTTTGTTTTCAATATGGAACTGACCTGTATGTTCAGAATACTCAACCTTGACATGCTTAGGCTTCTGCCAGAAGAAACGTGCCTGTACATCGGTTCTGTTCTCACGGGGAGTGCCAAGTGTTTCATAAAGGAACTGCTCATACAGTTTCGGATCAATCCATGTTGCTCCGATTTTAACCTCAATATCACCGGCCTTTAAAGGTTCAGGCATAGCTTTTTCAAGTGCAGTAACATTTTCAGCGAAACGGCTGTCTGTTTCTGCAAATGCCTGTGCCTTATCAAGCTTCTGACGAATATCACCCGAAAGATATTCACTCGCACTCTGATATGTATTCTCAGTACCGGGTACAAGGAAGATTTCTCCCTTTAAGTCAGAGATAAGCTTTTCAGGTGACATATCAGTAAGCTTACTCATATAGTCAAGGTCAACCCTTGCAGTTTCAGCCATTGAAATGGTTAATGCTTCAAGTGCAGTATCAACGTGTTCAGCTGCCTTTGACGGCTTGATAGTACGCTTTGTGAAAATATCACTTTTCGTAACAAGCTTATCCTTGTCATATTCCTTTTCAAGTGTCAAAAGAAGATTGTAGGAGCAGTCATCACGCAGAACAGACTTGTTTTTCTTGCTGTGGATAAGACCATATTTAGCATAAAAATCATCGTATTGCTGTGTAAGCTTGCTCTGTAATGCTTTCAGTGTTTCATCAGGACAATCTTCTGCCTGTACCTTAAGCAATGTTCTTGTGGTATCACGCATCACAAATGCTGGTCACGCTGTCAGAAATGATAATTTCGGTTAAGCTGGTGCACTCATAAAACGCATAATCGCCAATGCTGGTCACTCCGTCTTTCAGAATGACTCTTGTGATTGTTTGACAATATGTAAACCATGGCACTTTATCATCAATAGAATAATAACTCCAATCCGCCATGTCACCCTCGCCGCTGATGGCCAGTGTCCCCTCGCTGTCCAGCGTCCATGTGAGATTGTCTCCATCTTCACCGCATTCACCAGAAGCCACAATATCCGCCGCATGCGAAAGAATGCCCGGCAGCCTGAATGACATTGTTCCCGCCAAAGATGCCAGAGGCTGAAACGCTGAATTCACTGCCATGCCCATTGCCAGCAGTGTGCCAAGAAGTTTTTTGTGCTTCATATAATATTTCCTCCCCATAAATAATTACATGTCAAATCAATGACATAACAAAATTATAGCATATTATTCAATGTGTGTCAATGCAAAGAGGAGAGCCGAAGTTCTCCTCTGCTGATATTAATTCTGAATCAATTCTTCCCAGGTGACAGGAGTATTTGTAAGCGTATTTCCATAATACAGAAGAATATACTGCGCATCATCTACGGAGATTTCGCCGTCTTTGTTGACATCGGCTACTGTGAACAGTTCATTCGAAAATGTTGACAGATTTCCAGAAAGACTATTTACATATTCCTGCAAAACAATTTGTGCATCGTCTGCGGAGATTTCTCCGTCACCGGATACATCACCTAACAAATGATCTTCTATAGCATTTTCAGATTCAGCAATAATCGTTTCGTAAACTCCATCTTTGTCTATATCTGCTGTTGCAGAAAGTATTCCTCCTTCATTCTCGCATATAAGGAATTCATCATAATCCGCATCAATTATAAATTCTGCTGTTTCAGTATCATTTTTTGCGGAATCAGGTATAACACAACTCAATTGATTCTGTCAAATGTCTTGCGTTTCTCTTTAGAGTCATCTGCCGAAGACCATCCGCTTCGGCTCTGATTAGGCAACTTAGTTGCTCGTTACACCATCAGAGTATAGACCACCACTTTTTGAAGCGGATTTCATCACATTCAAAAAAGTACCCATCAGTTCTGAATATTCTTCATCACGAGTATAGTATTCCAGTTCGTCATCCTCTGTGCCTTCCCGAATATCTCCATCAGCAACTCCGTAGGTAAGCCATTCCATAAAGATATTCTCGTTGTTCACAGTTCGTGCAATGGTTTCCATTGCTCGTACAACTTCAATGCGCTCCTTTGATACAGTCGCTTCATTCTGTTCCAAATTTGCTCTTCTCATTAACTGATTTGCAATCTCAGCTTTCTCCACGTCAACTGAGCAAATCCAAATAAGAGTTGCAACCTCATCAATATCGGCGTGTTCGGCAACTCTGCCAAACATTTTCTCATACTGACGATTGCTTCCGGCAGTAAACCAATCATTCCTAATACACAGGCTTCTGACTTCTTCGCAACTCATCTGAATCTTCATAAACAATTCTCCCTTCGTTCGGCTGAGTGAATCTCAACCCCATGGTATTATTATATCATATACACGCCTATATGTCAATGCTATATTAGTAAAAACTCTATTATCGTAGAATTTCACAATATATACGCTTGTATATGTGCTTTTATTTGTCAGACATCACAATGGAAAAAAAACTAAAATCGTGTTATAATCTATATATGGTATAAAAAATAGGAGGGATATCCGTGTATAACGAAACTGCAAAAAAAGCAACCATGAAATACATGGCTGAAAAGAGAGAAAATCTTAACTTGAACTTCCCCAAAGGAAAAAAAGCAATCTATCGAGCATATGCAAAATCTCGTGGCATGAGTGTGACCGAACTGATTGTACAGCTGATTGAGGACGATATGAGAAAGAATGGATTTGATACCGAAGTACACATAGAGGAATAACCATTGTATTAGGGTGGTAGTTCCAGAATGACATATGTCATTCTTATTTTCATAATGTATATGACACACTTTTTCTGTATGTCGTTTGGGTATACTATAACGGTACAAGACGGAAATGTACCGCCGGACAACAACCGGGTATATATGATAAAATAAAACTGAGCCACTTTCCGCGAGAATGATAATAAAAAATTGAGCCACCAAAGAAAATCCTGTATAATGAGAAGTAACAGCTCATGGTACAGGAGGGAACAGGAGTGGCAATTACAATGGATATCTACGAAAAGATCCGGTATTATCAGGCGCAGACGGATTACAGCCAGCGAACAGTGGCGAAAATGCTTGGCATATCACGGAACACGGTTAAGAAATACTGGAAAGGACAGGCGGTGCCGTGGGACCGCAAACCAGGCAGCGGCCGCAGGAATGACATCATCACAGCAGATGTCAAAGAGTTTATCTCTGAATGTATCGAAGCCGACAGGAATGCGCCCAGAAAACAGCGGCATACCGCGCACCGCATCTATGAACGGCTTGTCAATGAATGCAGCTTTGAAGGCTGTGAGGCTTCCGTTCGGCGGACAGTTGCCGGGATGCGCAACATTCCGCGGGATGTGTTCGTTCCGCTTGCCTATGAGCCTGCGGAAGCGATCCAGATCGACTGGGGCGAAGTAACCGTCGTTCTTGGCGGTGTCAAACAACCGATCCAGCTTTGGTGTATGCGTGAATGCAGCAGCGGAGACTGTTTTGTGACGGCATTCTACCGGCAAAACGAAGAGAGTTTTCTGGAAGGTATTGTCAAAGGACTTGAATATTACGGCGGCGTGCCGCAGAAGATGATCTTTGACAACGCGCGTGTTGCAGTCAAAGAAGGCTTCGGGCACCATGTCAACGGGCGGATTCATTACCTCATGGCTGAAAGAACTGGAAAAGAAGATTCAGACCACCGATGACCAGACGGCATACGGCAGCTCTATCTATGGCATTGAGAAGAAGCAATTCCCGTATATGCTCTGCATTACCAATATGCTGCTGCACGGACTGGACGTACCGAAAGTATTCCACGATAACTCACTTCTGAAAGACGTTCTCGACTATACCAAAGACGATCAGTTCGATGTCATCCTGATGAATTCTCCTTATGGCGGCAGCGAAAAAGCCGACGTAAAAAATCATTTTCCGTCCGACCTTGCATCCAGCGAAACGGCAGACCTCTTTATGGCGGTCATTATGTATCGCCTCAAAAAGAACGGTCGTGCGGCAGTTATTCTGCCTGACGGTTTCCTGTTCGGTACCGATAATGCCAAGGAAAAATCTCAAAAAGAAACTGCTGAACGAATTTAACTTGCATACCGTCATTCGTATGCCGGACAGTGTTTTTTCGCCCTATACAAGTATCACTACCAACATTCTATTCTTTGACAATACCCACCCTACTGAAGAAACTTGGTTCTACCGCCTTGATATGCCGGAGGGGTATAAGCATTTCAGCAAAACAAAGCCGATGAAAGTCGAGCATTTCGCGCCTGTTGTCGGATGGTGGAATGACCGCAAGGAACTGACCGTTGACGGCTTTGACAAGCAAAATGACCGGCTTTGAGGTTTTTCCGGGTGATGTTATCGTCAGTTGTGCAGGTACAATTGGGGAAACATATATTCTTCCCGATGAGACATCTACTGACAAAGACTCCGAAAACACCAAGAGCACTACTGATAAATACGATGAATCAGTATCGTCGGCACCTGCAGAAGATCAGCAGACAGCGAGTGAAGAAGTTGCTATTCCTCACACAACTGAGAACGGTGAGAATGTGACTGATGACGGCAGGTCAGATAATTCTTCGAGTGTTTCGGATTCTGTGCCGAAAACTACAACCGCAATACACGATGATTCCGGTCATCAGGTAATCTGGGCAGAGGATATGAATTCCGTAAACGAGTTTTATGAGGGATTTACGGTATGGCATCAATTTGACTCAGTCGGCTACAGACTATATGAGGCACTGGAAGCCGGAGATGATGACAACATTTTTGCAATTCTGGCAAGACCGTCAGTCGATTATACTTTCAGATATAATGGAAAAATGCTTGCGGAATACTATACAGATATGTGTAACGAACGGAATCTTTCGGAAATACTGGCTCAATTACTGAAAGAAGGCGATTCGTTAAAATATGGAGAGGCGCTTTATAAAACAGGAACTCCATCTGGTGAAAAATGGGCACAATCATGGTATGAAGAGCGTATCGCATACTATGACGAAACCATTTTAGGAAAATATATTGTCAACGGAGAATTCCTCAGTGGAAAAGTCGAACAGGATATTGCTGCCGCTAAGAATAGCAACGAAGCAACAGCGGCTTATAAAACAGCATATGAAGCTTACCTGAATCAGGTTGCATCATCTGTCAAAGGAGTACTGCCTGCGGAAGTCGTCGTCGAGGATAATGGCATCATTATGTATCTGACAAGAGATGGGTTTTCCAAATTCTCTGCTGACAGAATTGATGGGTGGACATTTGATTTATGGCATCACCGCATCGCTCAAAAGCGTGCTGGATAAATGCTATTCGAAAGCCACACTGCTCAAAGGCAAAAAAGTCGGCATCCTGATTATCGGCGGTGCTTCCACCTCTGACCCGCAGTATACATTCATCAAGCAGCCGTTTGACTGCATGACGAAGTATCTAAACTGGGATATTTTGTTCTATCAGACATACAGTGCATCGGGTAAAAACGAGCTTGCCCACAACGAAACAGCAATGGCCGAAATGCGAAAAATCGGCAGCAGCCTATAAAATGCAGCATCAAAACGACGGCATCTGCAAATTCACGCAGATACCGCCTGTTTTTTTTATATCAAAAGATTCACAAATCGTATCTCACAACGATTTCATCAGCCGATACATATCCATCATATTGAGAATCCCATCGCAATTGACATCAGCGTTACGGCAAGCAAATGCATTGATTTTCACATCCTGCTCGGTTAAAATTCTCGAAAGCAGCACTGCATCCGCAATCTGACATCTGCGGTTACCGTCCACATCGCCGCGCATCACCGAATGATAAGAAGACACGACATTTTCGCATTGTGTCAGCGCATATGTCGGACGCTGCATGAAAAAACGCAAAACATCTGAAGCGCCCGCTTCAAAATGCGAATCATAGCCGAATCGCTTTTCCGTATCAGCATATGCCCGTGAAAGCAGCGACATATAATGATTGATTTGTGCCGTTGCCCTATCTTCTGAAAACTGCAATTTGACTGCATTTTCATATGATTGCAAGAAACGTGCCGCAAATCGGTCATTTGGCAGCAAATGGTAGAATAATGCGCCATAGCAGCCGATTTTTTCGGTACTGTCCATATTTGCCAGATAGTTGTAAGATGCAGACATCCCGTTGAAACCTGCGGAATATTCTGTATCGTAGAGCAAAAAACGCCACTTACCATCTGCATACGGATTGCTCGCAGATACACTGTTTGTGCGCCAAAGCATGATGTTATTTACGTTAATCAGGCTATCCCAGTTACAGATGTAGCTTTCTGTAATGAGAAAATCAATCAGGCTTTGCACATCCATTTTTTCGCAGAATTTCTGATAATTCTGCGCATCGGTCATATCCGCCTGAATTGCCCATTCGAAAAACGCAGTATAATCGTTAAAAATATCCTCATCGCCCTCGAAAGCGCCGTTTTTCACCGTTGTAACATCCGATGCGCTGACATGAAAATGCGACGCAAGATAGTTGTCCTCCAATTTCTCCTGCATGGAGTAATAGCCCCAAAATTCTCCGTTGATGAACACAATATAGTCATTTTTCGCCTGTACCGAAATTGCCAGCCCATCCGCCAGATACGCATTTAAGTCATCACGGAATCGCACAGCGTCGTAGCCGTCGCCGCCATTTCGCAACGTAACCTTTTTGAACTCTTGGATGGGTTTGCCGTTGATATCTTTTGCAGCACCTGCAAAGAAATCATATTTCATCTTCGACGCACCGTACTCGTTTCGTGCATAGAGTGTCAGGCTTTTTTGCGGATACGCACGCGACCAGTTGCCCGCTATCCGTACGCCGACATCCTCGCTGTATTCGGATTTTCCTTCCGCAAATACTTGAATATTGCAGGGACGCTCCCAATCCGCACCCTCGTTATAGTAGTTGCTATTGACAAAAATGCCCGTATCATCGTCAAAAAGATTGCCAATATCCGTTGAAAGCGACAGCACATGCAAATTCCGATAGTAGTCTGCGTTCTTTCCGACAAAGTAGCTGTTTGTGACAATTTTGCTGAAATTTCCGTATTCATCCGCACAAACCGCACGCACCACGATTCCTTTCTCCACGAAATCGGTCGGATAAACAGTCTCCTCAATCCAAGAAGTGTTGGTATACGCACTTAAAATATTCGGCTCGCTCGTATTATCGTAAATTTCGATTGCATTATCATACAGTTTTGCCGTTGCGGATGTACGCGGGTCACTGCCGTCCGTCGTATACCAAATTTTGTGCCGTGCCATATCCGAAAGGGTCAGAGCAAAGGGCATATCGTAGAAACCGCCCGCCGCAGAAAACTGTGGTGCATCCAAAACAGCAACCTCATCCGCAGTCAGATTCGACTGCATCGGCGTCGGCTTCAGATACTTGAATCCGTCATTTCCGATGCCGTAGGTAACATCCGCATCCATCGCAGGGAATGCAACGCTGTCAATCGTTGTTTCGCCGTCAGGTGCGGTCAGATAAATCGTTTCGCCGTCTGCGCTGAGCTTGAATGGCGCATGAAAATCGCCACCGCCTGTGTGCATCGTATCATCGCAAATCACAATCAAATACGCATCAGGCGTAAGAATCGTTCCTTCCGAAAATATGAATTTTCCGCGATTTTTCCCGCTGTCCGATAGTCCCCATCCACTGAGATTGACCACTTCCCCCGATGGATTCCATAGCTCAATCCAATCCGGCGTAGAGCCATCCGCAAGCCGCAGACACGTATTGTTTGATGCGCAAATCTCGCTGATGCATACATTGCATGGCACATCCGCTGCAATTACGGAATTGCCGGATAACAGAGTCGTATGCAGCAAAATACCGGCAGTGAGCAGAGCAGAATAACTTCGGTCAATCCTTCCTCGTTTCATACAAATCCCCCCTAATTCTTCATCCGATGTTTTTCACGATACCGATGGAGATATACCGATGCATCACGGCAAAGAAATCCGTGCCTTCTTCGGCATCTTCGTTGTACTCCCCTTCCACCATCAGGCGCACGCCGCCATTCGGTAGCTTTTCCTGCTCCAGATAGTGGTCACGGTAAATCATTCCTCTCGATACTGTGCAATCACGTATGATGCCATGGCATTCACTCAATTTACAGCTTGGGAAATTGACGTTCAAAATCTGTCTTTCCGCGATTGTCTGCTCCAAAAGTTCCGACATAATCTCCCGCAGATAGGCATCGGTAACCTCGTGATGTACCGCATTATCCTCAGAAAATGCGATAGAACGATATCCCTGAAATGCGCCCTCCAGCGCAGCCCCCACCGTCGCGGAATATTGTACATCCGATGCGACATTGTAGCCGTTGTTGATACCTGCAAGCACGACATCGGGTCGATGCGGCATGATATTCAAAGTCCCGACGCGTACGCAGTCTGCGGGTGTACCATTGCAGGAAAAAGCATGAACGCCCTCCACGGGAAAATCATGCGGATATACATCAACCGGCTCGCGGAGAGAGATACTGTGAGACGCCGCACTGCGCTGACCATCAGGGGCGACAACCCACACATCCCCGAATTCTTTTGCAGTATTTGCCAAACGGATGATGCCCTCAGCATCAATACCGTCGTCGTTTGTAATAAAAATCGAACGCATAGAAGCCTCCTGAATGCAGTTGTTTTCTATATTATACAGGATAACGGAAAAAAACGCAAGCCCTGAAAAAAGTTCCTTTCTCCATAGTTGCTTCATTTGACAATCTTTTCAATATATGATACAATTATGGCAACTCCGCACAGTTGCCAAACCACCAAAAATGTGATATAATAGGACTATGGACAGACAGATGAGACTGGCAGAAATGAATGATGAATTTGGTGCAGCCAGAACCAATAAAAAAGAATTTCTTGAGAAGATGGATGCAATCATTCCATGGTCAAATTTTATTACGCTTGTAAAGCCATTCTACTACAAGGGAGAACGTGGCAACAGACCGTATGAACTGGAATTGATGCTGAGAATCTTCATGCTTCAGAATTTTTATGATCTTGCAGATATGAAGGCTATGAATGAAATACTTGACAGCCGGGCATTTGCATCATTTTGCTGCATCAGTTCACCTGATGAAGTGCCAGATGGAGATACAATCGGCAGATTCAAAAATTTGCTGATGAAACACGATTTACAGAGAAAGATATTTGATGAGGTAGTAGAGCTGCTCACAGAACGCGGACTTATTCTCAAAAAAGGAACAATAGTGGATTCCACATTTATCGAAGCACCCTCATCAACAAAGAATCAGAAAAAAGAACGTGATCCTGAAGCACATTCCTCTAAAAAGGGCAATACATGGCACTTTGGATACAAGGCACATATCGGTGTAGATCGTGAAAGCGGTCTGGTTCATCATGTCAAAACGACAGCTGCCAACGAACACGACGTAACTGCTGTAAGTGACTTGATGCATGGAGAAGAAGAAACTCTGCATGGAGACAGCGGATACATTGGAGCAAAAAAACGTCCTGAAGCAATTCGCAAAAATAAGAAAGGTAAAAACATAAAATATCAGATTTGCAGAAAACCATCAACCATTAAGAAACTTTCAAAAAGTGGTCAATACGCAGCAAAGAAAAAAGAACATCAGAAATCATCTGTTCGTTGTAAAGTAGAACACGTATTTGCAGTTGTCAAAAGACTGTTTGGATATCGGAAAACACGGTATCGGGGTCTGCGAAAACAGACTGCAAAAAATAATATAATGTTCGCAGTGGCGAATCTGTATCTGGCTGCCAGAAATATTCAGGCAGTCTGATTCAGTGCGCCCTGTGATTGATAATTGAAGATACTTCTATGCCTCTGCTCTATTGCGGAGGTTTTTTCTATACCCAGCTTTTATTTTGATGATATATGCGGTGTTGCCTTAGCCTTTAAGAATGGTGAAACGACATATCAGTACGGTATTTTCGAAGATGAATAACTATAAATAGAAAGATCCGCCGGTGGATTATAACACCGGCGGATCTCTACTTCAAAACACTACGCTGAATGCACAATTATTAGTACTGACGATTGTGCACAACGTAGATTTTTTTGTTTTTTGCTCTGTCCACTTGACAGGGGGCAGGTCACACAGCCAGTTCCCGTCTTTTCATTTATATACGACAGCAAAAATCACTCAACTCCGCGAAATCCGTTCTTTTCCGCATGCCCGAACAGATATAGGAATGCGTATGCCGGAATACGTACAATCCGCGTTCCGTCCGGTGCATGATGCACGCCGTAATCCTCCGGTGTTTTTGTGACAATGATTGCAGAAGACGCATCCTTTGCCAGCTGGCAGATTGCGCTGTCATCCGGTATGGCAGCATCTTCCCGATATTTCACCTCAATCATAATGTTTTTTATTTTGGGATATTCTACAACGATATCGATTTCTTTGTTTTTGCTGCCGCCGCGATAATAGCCCACAGTTGTTGCGTGCTGATAATAGAACGCTGCAATATGCTTGTAGACCGCAGTCTCAACGATTTTCCCCATTTCGACAGGATTTGTCATCGCATCATCATCCATTAGCACAGCATTGCGAATTGCAGCATCTGCAATATAGATCTTCGGTTTCGCTTTCAGCACTTTCTTTCCTGCCATGCTGATCGGCATACTCTGATAGATCAGGCTGGCACTTTCAAGATAGCGGATATAGTTTTCGACAGTCGGACGGGATACGCCGTTCAGTTCTTTGGTGATTGCCTCAACTGACACGATTTCCGAGGATACACTGCAAAGATACAGAAAAATTCGCTCCAGCTCTGTTGCATTGCGAATGTTGTAGAGAGATGGCAGGTCGCGCTTCAGTACCTTGTCCACAACATCTTCGCGCATAATCTGCTGCGCAAACAGGTCACTTTCCGCGAGAGCAAGTTCCGGAAAACCGCCTACTTGCAGATAGCGGTTGAAATGCTTTTGAATATCGGAGAGCTGCATCATAATCTGTGTCTGTTCCGAGCGTTCCATATCCCTGAACGAGGAAACCTTCAAATCAGCAGGAAAATTCGGTTTTTCGATGCCGATCAGTTCACAGTATTCATAGAACGACAGCGTAGGCACAGCGATCACGCTCCACCGTCCTGCGCCGCTTTCACTGCTGCCCTTGATCAGTGCCGGACTCGCAGAGCCAGTTGCGGTCACATGGGTATCCGGCTGCATATCGTAGATTGTTTTGAGCCAATGATCCCAATTCTGCGCATACTGTACTTCGTCAAAGAAGTAGTAAACATCCTGCGTCGGGCAAATTGTCTCATGATAGCATTCCAGCACAGTCGCAAAGTCACTCAGTTTGAGAACAGGATGATCAAGAGATGCATACAGGATCTTTTGCGGCGGCACACCACGCTTCAGCAATGCGTCAATCATCTGATAGAGAATTGTTGTCTTTCCGACACGGCGCGTGCCGCTTAACACGACTGTACGCCGAATATCAGTCCGATCCAACCGCTTCATCGCCTCATAATAAGCAAATCGTTTATAAGTCTTTGCAAAAGACGGGTTCGCAGTTCCTGTTTTCCACCACGGATTATATGCGTTCAGAACCTTTAGTATCTGATCTTTATTTATAATAGCCATATCGCACCTCCAAAATAGAGTATTACCCCTAATGAAGGAATTATACCACAAACCTTCATCTTTGTCAAGAAAGATTACAAGTATACTTACAATATTTTCTGTAAAAGATGAAAGTTTGTCTTGCATGCTTTTATTCTCTTCTTTTTGTCCTTTCTTCTTCCGCCTTTGCTTTGAGGTTCAGCCACAGTTCCGAATCCGCAAGTTTCCCTTGACTGTGCTCCAGTGTCTCCATGATATCCATGATTATGATACCACTGCAGGGGCGTTCAGCGTTCCTTGTTATTCTGGTAAATTCCGAAATGATGCATTTTCTTTGCTGTTCGATGTCGAAAATGATGCATAAACTGTTCCACCGGTACTCGATAATGATGCATATAAGCTGATTGACGGAAATGTCGGAGAAGCGGATGGAAAAATCACGCTACCGCATCATCGCACCATAAGAAACATACCCATTCCCCATGACTTCCGTCTGCCGCATGAGTTTTTCTTTCTCAACAAGGAATGGCACATAAGTACCGTCGCGGACTCGCTCTATGATACTCAGCGAGTCCGTGACTTTTTTCACTTCATCACTGATTTGTCTGCGCTCACTTGCAATGCGTCCATTGGTTTATCTTCGGAACAAAGACATCTTTTATTAACTAGAATAATTGATGAGGATGTGTTGCCCAAATATAGGGTAATAGAATATCTGCGTATGTTTATTCGCCAAGGAGAATACCAAGAGCGAATGGAAAATGCTGTTGAAAAGTGGCGTGAAGATTTGGAATTTGTAATGCAGTACAGAATGCAAGAACAGATAAAGACGAATGTTAAATGGACTGATAGGTATTAATTGGCAGAAAGGTTCGAACCATCAAGTGCTAAACAAAAAGAAACACACACATACAGTAATAGATAACAGTTTTCGCCTATAACAAAATAACACCGTCCTCCATAATGGAAGACGGTGTTATTTTATACTATAGAAATTTATCGCAAAAACAGCAAAATTACCTATTGACAAGCACAACAGAGAGTGCTATAATATAAGCAGTGCAAAAAAGCATCCCACAGGAAGCACCAGACCTAGGAAATCTGATACTTCCCATAATCATCCAGATGTCAAAACCATCTGTCTGACTTAGTGAGAATGGCTATTGCGTGTTTATCATTATAACACGATTATATAGTATTGTCAAGCCTTTCAGTCAGAATGTGTCGAAGCATCTGTGACTGGAAGGTTTGCCTTTTACCCAAGCACTGTACATCGAGCTTTCTTTGACGGGAACCCTTCGACATACGGCATCTTGAAAACTAAATAAAACCTAACTGGTGTAATTCAAAAATATCGCAAATCAGTATCGAACCCGCGACCTCATCGAATTAACCTTCGTAAATGGCTTTGCTAGAAATTTTGGAAAAAGGTTGTAAAATGAAGCCATTTTACAACCCTTTTCTTTGGCGGAGAAAGAGGGATTTGAACCCTCGCGACCCTTTCGAGCCCTACTCCCTTAGCAGGGGAGCCCCTTCACCACTTGGGTATTTCTCCAACGTTGGTGAATGCAAATACGAATGATGCGTTATATGGCGGAGAGGGTGGGATTCGAACCCACGGTGCATTGCTGCATCACTAGTTTTCAAGACTAGCTCCTTAAACCGCTCGGACACCTCTCCATTCGGATTCAGCAGTATTATTATATCATAAAAAATAAGATTTGTCAAGGGGTTATTCTAAAAATGCTCTTGTTTTTTTTATCTGAATATGATATAATACGAACAGCACTGCCGCATATGTCATGGCCATTCCAGAAATGCGGCAATGAATAAAAAACAAAGGAAACCAATTTCATGACAATTATGCACATTGAATCTCTGACAGAGTCCCCCTGGCACGACTGGCTCTCCTGCTCGGAACCACAGCTTCTGCATTATTATGAACCAGAACAGGGTTTGTTTATTGCAGAAACGCCAAACGTCATTGAACGTGCCCTGAATGCCGGCTATACGCCCTGCTCTCTGCTTATTGATCAGAAACTGATGACACCGCAAGTGGAAACAATCATTGCGAGATGCGGCGAGATTCCTGTTTACACTGCCGACGATTCCGTGATTAATTCCATTCAGGGCATACATCTGACACGAGGTGTTTTCTGTGCGATGCGCCGCACGCCAAAGAACTTTGATTCTGCCATCCTTCAGCACGCAAATCGTATTGCCATTCTGGAAAATGTGATGAACCCCACAAATCTTGGCGCAATTTTCCGTTCTGCTGCTGCTTTGGGCATGGATGCTGTCCTTATGACTTCCGGCTGTACAGATCCGCTTTACCGCCGTGCTGCCCGTGTCAGCATGGGAACCGTATTTCAGGTACCTTGGTGCTTTTTGCCGGATGCTCCGCATGCCGCATCTGCCATACGCATGATGCAGTCAGAGGGAATACAGGCTGCTGCCATGGCACTGTGTGATGATTCTATCAGTATTGCAGATGACCGCCTGAAAAATGCTTCACGGCTTGCCATTGTACTTGGTACAGAAAGCGAGGGCCTTCATAAAGAAACCATATCCGCCTGTGACTACACGGTTTGCATCCCCATGTCCCATGGCGTGGACTCCCTGAATGTGGCTGCTGCCAGTGCGGTCGCCTTCTGGGCTGTCTGTAATTCGGTATAAATAAAAGGCGACAGGATCTGATCCTGTCGCCTTTTTGAAACAGATACAAATTATGCCTTGTCAACGGAACCGAAGAGACGCATTTTCTCTTCAACCTTTGCACAGATTGCATCGAAGCCGGGAGCCAGCAGCTTACGAGGATCGAAGCCCTTGCCCTGCAGGTCCTTGCCTGCCTCAATGTATGCTCTTGTTGCTTCCTGGAAGGAAAGCTGGCACTCTGTGTTAACGTTGATCTTTGCAACGCCCAGGGAGATTGCCTTTGTGATCATGTCGTCCGGAATGCCTGTACCACCGTGGAGAACCAGCGGCATATCGCCGACCTTCTCGTTAACAGCAGCCAGTGTCTCGAAGCTGAGGCCTGCCCAGTTCTCCGGATACTTGCCGTGAATGTTGCCGATACCTGCAGCCAGGAAATCAACACCCAGGTCTGCAATCATCTTGCACTCGTTGGGATCTGCGCACTCGCCTGCACCAACAACGCCGTCTTCTTCGCCGCCGATGGAGCCAACCTCTGCCTCGATGGAAAGGCCGAGACCGTGAGCAACATTTACCAGCTCAGTGGTCTTTGCAACGTTCTCATCAATCGGGAAGTGAGAGCCGTCGAACATGATGGAAGTAAAGCCAGCCTTGATGCACTTGTAGCAGCCATCATAGGAGCCGTGGTCGAGGTGAAGAGCAACCGGAACAGTGATGCCCAGGGACTCGTCCATAGCCTTAACCATTGCAGCAACGGTCTTGAAACCGCACATATACTTACCAGCACCCTCAGATACACCGAGAATCACCGGAGAGTTCAGCTTCTGTGCTGTCAACAGAATTGCCTTTGTCCATTCGAGGTTGTTGATGTTGAACTGACCAACAGCGTATTTGCCGTCTCTTGCCTTGTCCAGCATTTCTTTTGCATTTACCAGCATGATAATTCCTCCTAATACTTTTGCGGCACGGTCTGCGCCGCTGATTTTCAGCTGATTGCTTTTGCAATCCACCAACTATTATTATACACGATTTTTGTGAAAAAAGCAAGGGGATAACCAAAAGAAATCCTTGAAATACTTTTCAACCTGAACAGGATTCACCTGCACTTTTTGTTAAAATTTGCCAATATGCGGCTTTCTGCTGAAAAAAACAGCCGACTGCGTAATGGAGCAGTCGGCTGTTTGATTATTTGGACGGAATTCTTGCAATGATTCTTCCTGCAAAATCATTGAAGTTCTGTGTCTGCAGATAAATTTTACCGGGACCGGTCAGCTTGGTAAGGAACAGGCCTTCTCCGCCAAAGAATACATTGGACAAGCCCTTGACTGTTGTAATCTCATAAGCAACGCTTTCCTCAAATGCCACCACGTTTCCGGTGTCAACGAAAATCTGACCGCCGGCCGGGAGATCATAGGAAACCATATCGCCGTCAACTTCCAGGAATGCCATGCCAGAGCCGGAAAGTTTCTGGAGAATAAAACCTTCGCCGCCGAGGAGACCTGCTGTGAATTTCTTTGTAAAGACCACATCCAGGCCGACGCTCTGCTGTGCACAAAGGAAAGCACCTTTCTGGCAAATCAGGGGAACACCGCCCACATTGATAGGAATCACTGTGCCGGGCACTGTGGAACCGAATGTGACGGATGCGTTGCTGACCTGTGCGGTGTAGGTGGTCATGAACAGGGATTCACCTGCAAACATTCTGCCGATGCTCTTCATCAGTCCGCCCTTTGCGTTAGTGGACATGGTAATGCCGGGAGTGTGCCAGATCATGCCGCCGGACTGGGTGTATACGGATTCTCCTGCGTCCATGGTGACTTCAACCGCCGGAACGGTCTGACCGATAATCTGATATTTCATAATATAACATCCTTTCTGATTGAGCATCACATGATTCATTGGAAAGTGCAGCGGATGCTCCTGATTTTATTATATCATATTTCATTTTATAATGCAAGATAATATACAGATATTGTAAAATAAAATTTTGATTTCTCAAGCTTACATTCGTGAAAATACTTCCCCGATTTTTTCATGCACCACGATATCTGCCCTGGCATCCATTGGGGTTGCATCCCGATTCACCAGTGCCAGTGTGCTTCCCTGGAAATAGCGAATCAGACCTGCCGCAGGGTACACCACCAGAGATGTACCGCCGATTATCATCATGTCTGCTCCCTGTATGCAACGAATGGCCTCTTCCATAACATCGTTATCCAGTGCTTCTTCATATAATACCACATCCGGCTTTATGACACCGCCGCAGCTGCAGCGGGGTACATCTTCTCCGCAGCGGATTGCTTCCACAGAGTAGCTTTTTCTGCACTTCATGCAGTAATTCCGCAGAACACTGCCGTGCAGTTCCAGGACCTTTCGGCTGCCTGCCGCCTGGTGGAGGCCGTCAATATTCTGAGTAATGACAGCATTCAGCCTGCCATTCTGTTCCCACTCCGCCAGTTTCAGATGCGCCGCATTTGGCTTTGCATCATGGGAAAGGAGTTTGTCCCGATAGAAGCGATAAAACTCTTTTGTCCGGGACATAAAAAAGCTGTTGCTCAGAATGGTCTCAGGCGGATAATCATATTTCTGATGATAAAGGCCGTCTACACTTCGGAAATCCGGAATGCCGCTTTCGGTGGAAACGCCTGCACCGCCGAAAAACACCACTGTTTTTGCTTTTTCAAAAGCTTCCTGCAAATCTTTAACCGTATTTTTCATATGTATAACCTCCCGTTACAGAATCACCTGAACGATTTTCTTTTTGGGCACGGAGTACAGACAACATTCCTTTACAGGCTTGTCCATCAGCAGACGAAGGGCTTCCGCATACAGGCGAATCTGCTCTGTATACTTCTCCAGCAAATCCTCTGCCTTTTCCACATAATCCGTTTTGTAGTCCACAAGCACAATGCCGTCTTCTTCCTCAAAAACCAGATCCATAATGCCAATCAGCATACCCTCTGTGCCGTTGTATCTTTCACCAAGTTCTGCCAGTTTGTTCGTCAGATGCAGGTCGCTCAGACGGACAGTGAACTTCTGTTCACGCCATATTCGTTTTGCGCAGCGGATTCTTTCGTACAGGTCTGATGCGAAAAATGCATCCACAGGGCTGGCGGAAATGGCCTCTGCCTGCCGTTTTGTCAGTCTGCCTTCCGTTTGCAGACGGGCAACTTCTTTTTCTGTATTCTCCGCAGCAGCGGCAAAATCTGCATACTGCATAAAAGTATGAATGGCTGTGCCTCGCTCTGCACCGGTCAGACCATTGCGGTTTCGCTTAAACAGCGGCCTCCGTAAGGGTGCATCGAAATTCTCTTCCTTTGCCAGTTCCGAAACACCGTATTTTGCAGTCAGTTCCGCCTCTTTGCTCAGATAGCGGAATGCGCACTGCTGTGCCAGCTGCTGTGTCAGGACTTCATCCGGCAAAACAGCGGATTCCTCAGCTTCGGACACCTTTTCTCCGGATTCCTCCATTTCCTCTGTCAGCACGGCCACAGGCAGCATTCCCTGACGGGAATCGCTTTCGATGGGGATTTCCAGTATCTGCCGCATCAGGGCGCAGGCGGTATTTCGTATCATCGCCATAAAGAGCCAGTCTGCATAGGATTTTCCCATGCGGGTCAGGGCATCCGTCTGTCCGCCGTTGATGGCCTGCTCTGCCGCATACAGCACCAGTTCCTCTTTTTTCTTCTTGGAATAGGGCATCAGCAGAATCAGATACTCTCTTGCCCGTGTCAAAGCAACATACAGCAGACGCATTTCTTCGCTGATTTGCTCTTCCCGGCAGCGTTCATCTATCATAACCCAGGGCAGTGTTCTGCCCCGTGTAAAGGTTTCCGGGTCGTGCAGACGGAAACCGATGCCCAATTCGGAATGGTGCCGCACCAGTTTCCCGCTTTCATCCTCTCTGTGACCGAAGCTGTTTCCTGTATCTGCCAGAATGACAAAAGGAGCTTCCAGACCCTTGGAGGAGTGAATGGTTTTCAGCATGACAACATTTTCTGTGCCGGTGGGCACACCGCCGCCATCCAGGTCGCTGCCATGGAGCAAAACGGTGTCAATATATCGCAGAAATGCGGATAATCCACCGCCCCTGGTTTGTTCAAATGATGCTGCGTGCATCAGAAGCGCACGAAGATTGGCTTTTTTTCTTGCACCGTCATTTCCCATCTGCATGATGCCAAGAAGGTCTGTTTCTTCAAAGATAAATCGAATCAGCTGTTCCGGCGTATCCATTACGGAGCGCAGGCGCATGGATTCCAGAAAGCGCAGGAATCTGCCGCATTTCTCCGCAAGACGCAGATCACCGCCTTCTTCCTGTTCTTCCGCTGCTTTCTGCAGCTTCAGCATGGCATTGAACAGCTTTTCTTTTGGACTGTCGACACGAAGCTGCACCAGTTCATCCAGTGTAAAGGCAAATAAAGGGGAAAGCATTGCAGCAGAAAGCGGGACTTCCAGCAAGGGGTTATCAATGCCGCGCAGAATATCCAGCAGCAGCAGCAACTCCGGCGATTTCAGATAGCCCTCTTCCTGGAGGGAACAAACCGGGATGTTTTCTGCTTTCAATGCTGCCACAAATTTCGGCATAGAAGTTGAATTCCGCATCAGAAGCATAAAATCACGGGGTTCGCATGGGCGCAGACTGCCGTCTTTTCCCTTGACCATTGTCTGATTGTCCAGATGAAAGCGGATACGACGTGCTGTCAGAGCTGCCTCCAGTTCGGCTGCGCCTGCCGTTGGCTGCTGGTAGATAATGGCTTCTGTTTTTCGCACTGCTTCCGGATAGGAGGCACCCTGTACCAGTATCTGGGTATCGTCATAGCGGATTTCTCCCACACCCTCCGTCATCAGGGCAGAGAATACGATGTTGACTGTTTCCACTACTTCTGCACCGCTTCGGAAATTGCGGTTCAGATTGATGCAGGTGTTTTCCTTCAGATCCGGAGTCTGATAAGGAACGCACTGCAGCATTGCCTGATAGAAATTCTGTGGGTTGGCATTGCGGAAGCGATAGATGCACTGTTTGCTGTCACCCACGACAAACAGATTATTTCCGTAATGCTCTGCATTTCCGCCGTTGGAAAGCATGCGGAAAATCAGATCCTGCTGGTTGTCTGCATCCTGAAATTCGTCAATCATGATACAGACATACTGCCTGGAAAGATGCTCCGCCAGTTCCGTTTTTGTGATACTGCCGTCTGCTTCCCGTTTTGCCAGCAAAGAGAGTGTCATTACCATTGCGTCAGAAAAGCCCAATGCAGAACGCTCCTGTTTGCGTTCCATAAGGCTTTCTGAAAACGCAGTCAGCAATTCTGTCAGCACATGCAGAATTGTGCCGTGTCTGGAAAGGTCTTTTTCTGCATATTTCAATGGCACGCTCCATGTCTGTTTCAGCTGGTCTATCCATTCTGCGGCATGGTTTCGCAGTGCCTTGATGCCCAGACGCTGTTCTTCTGTGCCCCCTTTTTTAATTGCCGAAAGCTTTTCTTTTTTAAATCCATCCAAGGCGGCTGCAATATCTGCAAAATTGCCTGCTTCCACAGCTGAAACAATACTATCCAGCCTGGTGATTTCAGTTTGCAGGGTCTTCAGCGCAGAGGCGCATTCAATCAGCAAAGCCAGTTCTTTTGCCTTTGCATACAGTGCGCTGATTTCTGCCAGGCTGCTCTTCAGTTTGTCCAGCACATGCAGTTTCATGCTGCCTTCTTCACAAAGTCTTGCAGCATCCTCTGTCAGCTGTGAACCAAAGGGTGTATCTGTTTCCAGTTTGTAAAGCTGCAGAATCAGGGCATCCAGCAGGGTATCATCCTGTCCGCAGAATGCATCTGTCAGACACTTCAGTTTTGCTGCCGTTTCCGCATCTTCCGCTGCAGCCTGATAAAAAGCCTCCAATACTTCTGCTGCGATTTCTTCACGCAGTGTGTCCTCTTCCTTCTGCTCCATAATGCGGAAAGAGGAGGGGACATTCAGGATGGAAAACTGCTCTCTGATCAGATCAAAGCAGAAGCCGTGAATGGTGGTGATTTTTGCGCTTTGCAGCATAGTCTGCTGACGGCGCATCCATGCATTATCCGGTTTTTCACGCATTCTGCGTGCCAGTTCCATATTCAGACGTTTCCGCACTTCGCCGGCGGCATCCTTTGTGAAGGTTACTACCACAATGCGTTCAGCAGGATATGCTTCGGAGGAATCTGCCAGCAGGCTGATCAGCCGTTCCACCAGAACAGAGGTTTTTCCGCTGCCTGCTGCTGCACTGACCACAATGGATGCGCCCCGTGCCAGAATGGCTGCTTCCTGTTCAGCTGTCCATTGACTCATCTTCCGTTTCCTCCTTTTGTGGAATTCCGTTCATAATGTCCATCATCTGAGCCTTTGCCTCTGCCTCCTTCAATGGCTTGCGGAAAACATCTGTCTGTGCATCCGCAATGCCGCAGGCAGTAGAGTAATTACAGTAGGCGCAGGCATCGGCATAATAATTTTTCTGGCTGCCGCACATGGGGCTGGGTGCAACATCACCGGAGATATAGCAGGCGGCGCATTCCCGTACCAGGTCTTCAATATAGATACGCAGTCTGCCAAGCTGTTCTTTCGTGAAAACCTGGGAATCCTTGGACATTTTCATTTCCTCATTTTCGGCATCCGGATTGATGCAGGCCGCAGGAATATATACGCCTGCAATGTGTTCCTCCATTTTGGAAAGAATGCCTCTGTCTTTCAGAACAGTGCCGGACATGCGGTAAAAATCATGGAAATAGGTTTCTTCACTGATTACCTTGTCACGCTCCTGCATGCCGGGAGAACCTGCAGGCATATACAGTACACCTGCCGCCTCTGCATCTGCATAATGGGTAGGATCATCCATGACTGCAAATAAATACAGCAGCATCTGCAGGCTCAATCCGTAGTAAACATCTGCCAGATTGAATTTCTTTTTTCCTGTTTTGTAGTCCACAATACGAATATACTGCTGTCCGTCCTGTTCGGTAATATCCACACGGTCAATCTTGCCGTTGAGATACAGAATGGTGCCGTCCTGCAGTGTCAGGGTATAGGGAGCAGTGCCTGTGTCTTTTCCCACACGTCCGATGACGAGCTCACAGGTATCCGGTACAAAACGGGACTGCCGCATTTCCTCCTGGGTATGCTGAAGCAGAGTATCCATGCGGCTGACTGTCCGCTGATACCGCATCATAAAACGATGCGGCTTATGGTCTTCTCCGCCCAGCTGCGTGTGGAGAAAATCCTCTGCACAGCTGACAGCATGTGCATGAAGTTCGTCCTTTGTCAGTGCAAGAAAATCCTCTTTTTTCGGGTGTTTCAGGAAAAGCTGTTCCATGCAGTGATGTACCATATTGCCCACGGACAGAGCATTTAAATCTTTCCGTTCCCGCTCATACAGCCGCAGGCCGTGTTTTGCAAATCCCATGAAGGGACATTTAATAGTATCCTCAATTCTGGAAGCAGACATGCTGAGCTGGTTTCCAATCAGCCGTTTCAGAAGATTGGTATCTGTTACACGAAGCCGTGATACATCTGTGTGACCAGCCAGTCGTTTCAGACGTTCCTTTTCTTTGTCATTCTGCTCCAGCATTTGCCGCACAGACTGCTTTTCAGTGGGCGAGAGCGTGTAGTCATCTGTAAAGCTGTAGTACGCCGCCCGTATTGTAGAAATATAGAATTTTGCGCCCATGCGGTCAGAGTAATGGAATGCACCGGGCAGAAATGCCATGGGAATCAGGCGGCGCACATCTTCAATCAGGGAAGAGGGGACCAGCGAAGAGCCCTTTTCATTGGCAAGGGGATAACAAAGCCACAGATGCTCTGAAGGTGCAGAAAGTGTTTTATAGACAATCAGCCGCTCATCTGCGCACAAATCACGGACAGAACGGGAAAGCTCCACCTTATGCGCTTTCAGAAGATTCCGTTCCGCTTCAGAGAAAAATCCGCCGGAATGAATATCTGCCGGGAACTTGCCCTCTGTCACGCCAAGGACAAATACCGCTTTCGGTGCATCGTATCTGGCTGCAGCGGCGCTTTGCACCGTTACAGCATCCAGTGTCTGGGGTGGTACGGGAATCTGATTGTTCCGCATAACAGCTGTCATAATCTCAATCATTTGTTTCAGCGTGACTCTGGTTTCTCCCAGTGCATCATACAGCGCATCCAGCAATTCTGTCAGGCGGCCCCAAAGCCGTCGGAGTGCCCTGCCCTCAATGATGCGCTGATCATCCCGCATGTGTGCCGCAAGACCGCCGATGCGGCCGGGCACACCCATTTTCTCCATGCAGTCATAAAGGCGGCTGCAGATTTCTGCGCCGCATACCAGTTCGCCATTCTGATACAGTCCCCGTCGGAACGATAGTATCGGCTCCATGATTTTCTGCCGCAGAGGTTCATATATTCCATCGGGGTCTATTTCTTCTGAGAAGGGAGTATCCCACTGTGCGCCATTCACGGTCCAGGTATATACAAAGTTTTCCAGGTCAGAGGCCTGATTGGGGTGCAGGGGGGAGAGCTGTGTTTTCAGAAGAATCAGGACCATATCTGTGGCGGAACGCTGTGCCAGTGTCAGCAGGCAAAGCGGCAGTTTCATCACAGCCGTATGCAGAACGCTTCTGCTCAGATCCATAAAATAGGGAATCTCATAGCGGTGGAGTGCTGCTTCCAGCAACGCACTGTATTCAGCGATATCGTGCATGACAATCATGATATCCCCCGCACGGTAAGTCCCTGCCATGAGAAGCTGTCGGATCTGTGCCGCACAGTATTCTGCTTCTGCTGTCATATCTCTGGCTTCGCAGACAGTTACTGCGGATTCCCCCTGATACGCTTCTGAGGATACGGCAAACAGATATTTGCTGAGATGTGCCAGAGAGGCATCCTTGAAGCGGTGCTGTTCCTTCAGCAGGATGGTTTCACAAGGGACTCCCTGCTCTTTTGCTATGCGGCGGAGCCGCCTGGCAGTATCGTTTACCGCATCAAATCTGGTATAATCCGGGGCATCAATATTATCAGAACGCAGCGCAATCCAGATGTCATCCGCATCCCGCAGCATAATTTCAATCATGGCGTACTGATCCCCGGTAAAGGACTCGAACTCATCCATGAAAATAACGGAGTTTTTCAGATAGGCAGAGGCATCTGCTGCCGCCGCCGCAGTAATCGGATCACGTAAAGAATCATGAAGCCCACGGGCATTCAGGGCCGCCAGATAATCCGCATAAATACGGGCAATATCAGAAAGCTTGCTTGCAAGCAGCGATTCATTTCCGGAGATATCCGCAGAAGCCTGGAGCAGCTGTTCCGGTTCTGTGCCGGACTGCATCAGTTCCGTCAGCTGCTTTGTCATGTCTGCAAGAAAAGACGGCTTTTCCGTTTGTCTTCCGTAGTACTGCAGAACATGATTCTGTGCATAATTCTGCATAAGATTGTGAAGCACAACTGTTTTGATCACGGCATCCGCTGCGTCACGGCTTTCTGCCGCAACGTGTTCCAGCACCTCTGCTGTCAGACTGCGGAAGCTGCCTGTCACAATGCGGTTGAAGGGTGCTGCTCCCAGATGGGCATACAGCCGTTTATCATAAGTATAGGAAAAGGGCTCAGGCACCATTGTGCGGATTCTGATATTTTCTTTTGTCATATCAGCAATTTTCTGAATCAGATATTCGGATTTTCCGCAGCCTGCACCGCCCAGAATCATATGCAGCATGTTCTTTCCTCCATTCAGTCAGGGTTGTGCAAATACAATACGCACATCATCAGGCAGATAGCGATTCACTGCCTGTTCTATCAAAGGCAGTACGATTTCACGGCGGTTGCCAAAGGCACCACAGCCAAAGGCACCCAGTACAGCCACCTGAGGCTTTCGTTTTGCAATGGCGCATACAATGCGGTTGATTCGTTCTTCCATTGTATTGGCAATGCGCTTTTCAGAGGCAAAAAACAGTTTTGCTTCCCTGCGGTTTACGGCTGCACAGGTCAGAAATGTGCAGACCGTGGGTTCAGTCAGCAGACTGCCATCCATGCTGCGGATGACAGGGACTGCATTGGACATCAGCATGCGGTGGGAAGCAAAGGGGGTGAACCTTGCCCAATGTCGCAGATAGTATTCATGGTGCGGACGAATTGCATAAAACAGCAGGGAACAGCGGCAAAGAGATTCCTCCTGTGCTGTACCGCCGAGAAGATAAGCCCCTCCCGGTACCTGGGCGTTTGCAAAGTTCAGCGCAAGGATTTCACCGCTGATACCTTCTTCCCGCAGCTTCAGAATACAGGAGATGGTATCCGTGGGATAGGTGTTTTCTGCGATGGTAAAGGGCGTCTGCCGCTGTTGTTCGGTCAGGGTATCGTCATACAGCAGGACGGTTTCTGCTGCAAGGGTTTTGCCAGTGCAGTACAGTTTTACCACTTCGCCTCCCGGCAATGCATAACTGCCCCTGCGTGCTATCGTGTGATTCTCATTTGCAATCTGCAGCTGTCTGCTCCAGGAAAGATTTTTCATTTCCTCAGCCTCCTGTTTCCATTGGTATACGATAAAAATTATATCACATTTCAAATAAAAAATCAAGCTGACCGCCGCGTTTTATGTGCATGTTTTTTCACGGCGTTTTTTTATTTTCCATAAATTGAGCATTCACTGTATTTTGTCTGAAAAATCATAGAAAAAACGACAATTCTGCGCTTGACTTTTTATCCTCTTTGGAGTATAATGTTTTTGTAATTTTATCAGAAGCAATATTCACCGTTAACAGAAAGGGGGGCTCCGTCATGGATCAGACCATTCGAAAAATCCTGGAGCTCGATGCTGCTGCGGAGGAACGGCTGACAGCTGCCAATCTGGAATGCAAAAACCGCATTCAGACTGCCAGGCAGCAGGCCGAGGCTATCCGTCAGGCACAGAAGCATCAGACCAACGACACTATTTTTGAAGCCGAGGAAACAGCACGCCGGGAATTTGAAAAGCAGGCTGCTGATATGCGGGTAGAGTATGACCTTCTTGCAAAATCTATCAGAGAACAGTATGAAGCACAGCATGATCAGCTGATAGAAACACTGTTCAAAGATACACTGCGTGAAGCGGAGGTGTAACAATGCCCAAAAATTATCAAGCAACCATGGCGGCAATCCGTACCGCCTATGGACATCGCCTGACTTCTGCAGACCTGTGTGAACTGGTTAATCTGCACTCTCTTGCTGAGGTTGTGGCATACCTGAAGGAAACGGAAACCTACGGCGAAATCCTGAAGGGCCTGGAACCTGCCTATACGCACCGTGGACATCTGGAAATGCTGCTGAAGCGGAATCTGTTTTCCCAGTGCCTGCATTTCTGTTCCATGGAGCATTTGCAGAAATCGCCTTTTTTCCGCTTCTTCATCTATGACTACGAAATTCGGGAGCTGATGAACAAGATTCGTTTTCGCCCGGACGATATCCAGTCCTATATTTCATCCATGGATACCTGGGCTGCTTCCTATCTGAATTATTCACAGGAAGCGCTTGCCCATGCGACGTCCTATGAGGAAATTATTGCGGCAGTGGCACAGACACCCTATGCGGCAGTGCTGAAAAAACAGCTGCAGTACGGCGAACTCCATACACAGTATACGCAGTGTGAGCTTGCGCTGCGTGCCTGCTGTCTGGAACGAATCCTTAATGAAGCGAAAAAGCAGATGAAGGGCGACGATCTGGCAGAACTGAAAAAGCTTATCGGCGAACAGGTGGATCTGATTAATCTCATCAACGCCTACCGTCTCAAGCATGTATTCCATGCCGAAAGAAATGAGCTGAAGTCGATGATGCTGCCGATTCCGGGCAGACTGCCTCAGCGCATCTGCGAAGAACTGTATACAGCCCAGGATACAGATGCGTTTTTTGAAATACTGGATACCACACGCTACGGCAAGCGGATGCGGGAACTGGATATGCCGGATGCACCGGAGTCTGTTCGTCTGGAACATTCTTTTCAGGTGCTGCGGCAGCACAGCGCAAGAAAAGCGCTTCATTTTTCAGGACACGCAGCAGTCAGCCTGTATGCTGTTCATGTATTGTATCAGATTGAAGTACAGAATCTGATTACAATTATTGAAGGCAAGCGATATGATATGCCTGTATCTGTTATCCAATCCATGCTAATTATGGATTAACCGGTGAAGCAGCATTTCTGCTTCCACCATTCCAAATCTCATTGGGGGTGTTATTTTGTCCATTGAAAAGATGAAACTTGTCAGCATAGCAGGCAAGGCAGAGCGATTGAATGAAGCAATCACTGCCTGCTTACGAAGCGGCGTGTTTCACATTGAAAATGCCGGCAAGCTGCTTGGCACAGCCGAGGATTCCGGCGGCAGAACGGACAACAATCCGTACGCTGAACCGCTGAAAGCCTTGATGGAGCTGAATCTCCGCCAGATTGACATGTCAGCCGCGGCAGGGGATGCAGACTATTCGCCTGCGTATATTCTGACTGAGACCCGGCGTATTTCCGACAGACTGCACGATGTGCGTGAGGCGCTGACAGAGCTTCGCACCAGAATCACGGATTTTGAGAGCGCATCCATTCATCTGAAGCATCTGACAGGTTCCGATGTGGACCTGGGAGAGCTGACCAAATGCCGGCACATTCAGCACCGTTTCGGCAGAATGCCGGAGGAAAGCATGAAAAAGCTGGAATACTACAGCGATGATGGCTTTATTTTTCAGGTGTATCACACGGCGCATGAATATGTATGGGGTTTCTACTTTGCCACTCAGGAGCGGATTCAGGCAGCAGATGCCATTATGAAAAGCCTGCTGTTCGAGCAGTATGCGCTGCCGGAGGAACTTTCCGGTACACCGGAGCAGGCATTGCAGGAATTGCAGATTAAGCTGACGGAATCCAAAGCAAAGCTGGAAAAGCTGGAGAAAGAGGAAGCCGAAATCTACAGCTCCGAGGCAAAATCCCTTGCATCCATGTACCGCTGCGCAAAGTATCAGAACGAGGTCAGCAAACTGCGGTCACAGTGCATTCTGACTTCGGAAAAGTTCAATCTCATGGGCTATGTGCCGGATGCGGACAAGGAAACCTTTGACAAGGCACTCCGCCAGCTGGATGACCTCAGCGTGACCTATGAGGAGCCCTGGACCAATTCCAAGGTGCAGCCGCCTGTACGGCTGAAAAACGGATGGTTCACAAAGCCCTTCGGCATGTTCGTGGAGATGTACGGTCTGCCGAATTACAACGGCTACAACCCCACCACCTTTGTCGCCATAACATATACATTATTGTTCGGCATCATGTTTGGTGACCTGGGACAAGGCCTGCTGCTGGCACTGATCGGTTTCCTGCTTCACAAGAAAATGAATTTTGAACTGGGTGCAGTCATGTCACGCATCGGCATTTCCAGTGCCGTCTTCGGTACGCTGTACGGCTCTGTGTTCGGCTTTGAAGAAATGCTGGATCCTATGTATGAATCTCTGGGGATATCCTTCCTGCCGCTGAAGGCCATGGAAAACACCAATACGATTATCTTCGGTGCTGTGGGCATCGGTGCCGCAATCATTATCATTTCCATGCTGGTGAATATCTGTGTACGGCTGAAAAACAGAAACTACGAAGAAGGCATTTTCAGCAATAACGGTATTGCAGGTCTGCTGTTCTTTTCCAGCATGCTGCTGCTGATTGTGGGCCTGGTTGCAGACGTTCATCTGGTTCCCACAGGCGTAATCGTGGCAGTTGCCGCAGTCACATTGATTCTGATGTTCTTCCGTGAACCGCTTGGACACTGGATGGCACATAAGCACTATGAATTTCCGGGAATGGGCGATTTCATTGCTTCCAATTTCTTTGAATGCTTTGAATTCCTGATTGGATATACATCCAACACCATTTCCTTTATCCGTGTGGGCGGTTTCGTATTCTCCCACGCCGGCCTGATGGGCGTTGTCATGCTGCTGGCCGATATGATTGGCAAGGATCACATGTCTGTTCTGACTGTGATTATCGGCAACCTGTTTGTTATGGGCCTGGAGGGTCTGATTGTCGGCATTCAGGTGCTCCGTCTTGAATTCTACGAGATTTTCTCCCGCTGCTACGATGGTGACGGCAAGCCGTTCCAGCCGATTACTGTCACATTTGATGATTTTTCTGAAGCTGTACAGTCCGAACAGGCTGCAAAAGCATAATTATTTAGGAGGTTATTACCATGACTATCTATGAAATTCTTGAGATCATTATTCTTCCGCTGCTGATTGTTGCCCTTCTGGCTCTGCCGGTATATGCCGCAATCACCAAAAAGAAATCCGGCAAGTCCATGCGCAGAGCAATGATTACCAACCTGTGCGCATTTGCAGTGGTGCTTCTCTGTGCCATCGCACTGCCGATCGGCGGTTTCGTATCTGCTGAGGAAGCTGCAGAGGCAACTGCTGCTGTTGCAAATTCCGCTGCAGGTCTCGGCTATCTGGCAGCCGGTCTGTCCGTTGGTATCGGTTCCATCGGCTGCGGCATCGCTGTTGGAAACGCAGCACCTGCTGCAATCGGCGCTGTTGCAGAAGAGCCTAAGTCCTTCGCAAAGGCACTGATTTTCGTTGCTCTGGGTGAAGGTGTTGCAATCTACGGTGTTTTGATTGCAATTATGATTCTCTCCAAGGTGTAATCATCATATGAAATGCTATTTAATCAGTGACAATTCTGATACACAGATGGGAATGCGTCTGGCAGGTATTGAGGGAACCCTTGTGCATGAGCGCAGTGAAACCCTGAATGCACTGCAGGAAGCCATTCACAGAAAGGATATCGCTGTAGTACTGATTACAGAAAAACTGGCAGAACTCTGCGGCGCAGAGATTCAGAATCTAAAGGAACAGACCGCACAGCCGCTTCTGGTTGTCATTCCTGACCGCCACGGCACGTCCAATATGACTGCCGCAATTTCCCGTTATCTGGCGGAAACGGTTGGTATCCACATCTGAGATTTCTGCACACATAGAAAAGCAGACAGGCAGAATCCCGATATTGCGATTCTGCCTTGTCATAAATATCGGCCATTTTATAGTGGCTCTACCGAAAATTAAGGATTGATGATCATGGACGCAACACAAAAGCTTATGCAGTTTATGGAGGCTGTCAACCGCAGCACGGAAGCGAAGGTTGCTTTGGCGGAGAAGGAAGCCGACAAGGAAGCGGAAGCGTATCTTCGTGAAGCGCAGGAGCAGTGCGAAGCAGAAGCACTGCGTACTGTTGCGGCAGCAAAATCCAAAATTACTGCAAAATATCAGAAGCAGACCGCACAGGTCGGCTATCAGGGAAAAACCACTCTGCAGAATCTTCGTCAGACACTCCTTATGGAGCTGTTTCAGGATTTGCGGGAGCAGCTGAAGGCATTTGCGGCATCGGAGGAATATCTGCCCTGGATGCGCAAGGTGCTGGAGAAGCATCAGCCGGAAGCAAATGCCGTGATTCTGATTCGTGAAGCAGATACCGCATTTCAGGCACAGCTGGCGGAAGTCATAAAGGCAGAAGTCACATTCCGCACAGACCCCGCCATTCTGATTGGCGGCGTTTCCATTCTCTCTGCTGACGGCAGACGCTGCAGCAATCATACGCTGGATGATGCCTATGCGGGACAGCTCCGTAATTTCTACCGCAATCACAAAATTGACGGAGGTGACAGATAATGCAAAATCCGGTAATTTACAGTGTCAACGGACCTGTTGTCAAGGTCAGAAATACCAATATTTTTTCCATGATGGAAATGGTCTATGTGGGCAATCGCCGCCTGATTGGCGAGGTCATCGGCCTGACAGATGTGGAAACCACCATTCAGGTTTATGAAAGTACATCCGGCCTGCAGACCGGGGAGCCGGTGGAGCCGACAGGCGCACCCATGTCTGTTACCCTTGGCCCCGGTATTCTCACTAATATTTTCGATGGCATTGAACGTCCGCTGCGTGCCCTGGAGGCAGCCTCCGGTGCCTTTATCGGTGATGGTCTGGATGTTCCGATTCTGGATACGGAAAAGGAATATGAAGTCAGCGTCAAGGTAAAAGCAGGCGTAGAAATGCATGGCGGTGAGGCCTATGCTTCCTGCCCGGAAACCTCCGCCATCCTGCATCTCTGCCTGATTCCGCCGCAGCTTTCCGGTAAGGTAGTATATGCTGCCCCGGACGGCAAATATAAAATCAATGACGAAATTATTCGTCTGGAAGACAAAAACGGCAGGGTGCACAGCCTGACACTGTGCCAGAAATGGCCGATCCGACGTGCAAGACCTGCTGCAAGACGTCTTTCACCTTCACGGCCGATGATTACCGGACAGCGTGTTCTGGATACGCTGTTCCCCATTGCAAGAGGCGGTACAGCTGCCATCCCGGGCGGTTTCGGTACCGGCAAAACTATGACGCAGCACCAGATTGCAAAATGGTGTGACGCAGATATCATCGTATACATCGGATGCGGTGAGCGAGGCAACGAGATGACGCAGGTTCTGGAAGAGTTCACCGCCCTGAAGGACCCCCGCACAGGAAAGTCACTGATGGAGCGTACCGTGCTGATTGCCAATACCTCCAATATGCCTGTGGCAGCCCGTGAGGCATCCATTTATACAGGTATCACATTGGCAGAATATTACCGTGATATGGGTTATCATATTGCGATTATGGCAGACTCTACTTCCCGTTGGGCAGAGGCACTTCGTGAGATTTCCGGCCGTCTGGAGGAAATGCCGGCGGAAGAAGGCTATCCTGCTTATCTGCCTTCCCGTCTGTCCGAATTCTATGAGCGTACCGGTGCATATGAAACACTGAACGGCAGAGAAGGCAGCGTGACTGTTATCGGCGCTGTTTCCCCCCAGGGAAGTGACTTCTCTGAGCCTGTAACCCAGAATACACGCCGTTTTGTGCGCTGCTTCTGGGGACTGGACAAGGCACTTGCCTATGCTCGTCACTATCCTGCCATTAACTGGAATATGAGTTACAGCGAATATCTGGATGACCTGGCAGGTTTCTATGAGACAAATGTTGATCCGAAATTCAACGAGTACCGTACCGAAATCAGCACACTGCTGAAAGAGGAACAGTCGCTGATGGATATTGTCCGACTGATTGGTTCGGATGTTCTGCCGGAGGACCAGAAGCTGATTATCGAAATCGCTCGTCTGATTCGTGTCGGATTCCTTCAGCAGAATGCCTATCATGCAGAAGATACCTATGTGCCGCTGGAAAAGCAGTTCCGCATGATGGAGCTGATTCTCCATGTGTACCACACAACCAAGGCCATGATTGCAGACCATATTGATCTGGATGCCATTAAGAACAGCGGCATTATGGAGCTGGTCGTCAAGGTAAAATACGATATTCCCAATCGTCAGCTGGAAAAGTTTGATACCCTTACCCGACAGATTGACGATATTCTGGATTCCCTGCGTGCATCGAAAAAGGAGGTGCTGTAATCCATGAGCTTGCAATATTTCGGACTTCACAGCATCAGCGGTTCCTTGGTGGTACTGGACCATGTGGAAGGCGCACAGTTCGATGAAATGGCACGAATTGTGCTGGACGATGGAACAGAGCGTATCGGCAGAGTGGCCATGCTGGAAGGTGACAAGGCTGTTTTGCAGGTGTTTGAAGGTACCCATGGCCTTTCTCTGACCAATACCCGTACCCAGTTTACAGGCAGACCGATGGAGATGCCTTTGTCTGCTGATTTGCTTGGCCGTGTGTTCACAGGCGCAGGCCGTCCCGCAGACGGACTGGGAGAGGTGATGCCTGAAAAATTCGGTGATATCAATGGTGCGCCATTGAATCCTGTTTCCCGTCAGTATCCGAGAAACTATATTCAGACAGGTATTTCTTCCATTGACTGCCTGATGACTTTGATTCGTGGACAGAAGCTGCCGATTTTCTCCGGCACAGGTCTGTCCCATAATAAGCTTGCAGTACAGATTGTGCAGCAGGCGAAAATTGCCAAGGATTCCGGAGCGGAATTTGCAGTGGTCTTCGCTGCCATGGGCATTCAGAACGACGTTGCAGACTACTTCCGCCGCAGCTTCGCAGAGAGCGGTGTACTGCAGAATGTTGTTATGTTCCTGAATCTGGCAAATGACCCGATAGTCGAAAGAATCATTACCCCCCGATGCGCTCTGACCGCCGCAGAATATCTGGCATATGAAAAGCATATGCACATTCTGGTTGTTATGACGGATATGACCGCATATGCAGAGGCACTCCGTGAGTTTTCTTCCTCCAAGGGCGAAATTCCCGGCAGAAAGGGCTTCCCGGGCTATCTCTATTCCGACCTTGCTTCCCTGTATGAGCGTGCAGGCATCATAGAGGGCATTGAGGGCAGTGTCACACAGCTTCCGATTCTCACCATGCCCAACGATGACATTACTCACCCGGTACCGGACCTGACAGGTTATATTACTGAGGGACAGATTGTTCTGGAGCGTGGCCTGGAACAGGGCGGTGTCTATCCGCCCATTGCAGTTCTGCCTTCTCTTTCCCGACTGATGAAGGACGGCATCGGCGAAGGCTATACCCGTGCAGATCATTCTGCCGTAGCAAACCAGCTCTTTGCCTCTTATGCCCAGGTGCAGGATGCACGTTCCCTGGCTTCTGTCATCGGTGAAGAGGAATTGTCCGCACTGGATAAGAATTACCTGGAATTTGGCAGATACTTTGAAAAATGCTTCCTGTCTCAGGACTTTGACGAAAACCGTTCAATGGAGGAAACACTGGACCTGGGATGGACGCTTCTTTCCCTTCTGCCGAAATCTGCACTGGATCGTGTGGATGATCAGGTGCTGAATCAATACTATAATCCTGCCGCTGCGAAAGCACTTGTTGAGAAAGTGAGGGAGCAGCGTGGCTGATCAGGTATTTCCAACGAAAGGCAATCTGATGGCTGCCAAGCGTTCTCTGGCACTTTCCAAGCTGGGCTACGACCTGATGGACAGAAAACGAAATGTGCTGATTCGGGAACTGATGCAGCTTGTGGAACGTGCCAAGGAATTGCGGGGTTCAATTGAGGATACTTATAAAACGGCGTATCAGGATTTGCAGGAAGCCAATATTACGCTGGGTGTGATCGAGCGTTTTGCAAATTCTGTACCCGTTGATGACTCTATTGAAATTGAGACAAGAACCGTTATGGGCGTGGAAATTCCCATCGTCACACATGAGCAGACGCTTTCTGCCCAGGTGCCATATGGCTTTCTGGATACAAACGTGCAGCTGGATGAGGCGTATGCCGCATTCATGCGTGTGAAGCATATGACGCTTCTGCTGGCTGAGGTGGACAATGGCGTATTTCGTCTGGCAACTGCCATTCAGGCAACCCAGCGCCGTGCCAATGCCCTGAAAAATGTGCTGATTCCACGCTATTCCAATATCATTCGTATGATTTCTGATGCTCTGGAAGATAAGGAACGTGAAGAATTCACCCGAATGAAAATTATTAAAGCGACGAAGAAATAAGAGGAAATGATATGAGCAGACAGGTCACCGCAGCAGCCATTCAGATGAAATGCAGTTCCGACCCTTCTGAAAGTCTTGCAAAGGCAGAATCCTTTGTGCGTCAGGCGGCTTCTGAAGGTGCGCAGATAATTCTTCTGCCAGAATTGTTTGAACGGCAGTATTTTTGTCAGGAAAGACGATACGACTACTACAGCTTCGCCACAAGGACAGAGGAAAATCCGGCCGTTCTGCGCTGTATGGAATTAGCAAAGGAGCTGGGCGTGGTTCTTCCCGTTAGTTTCTATGAGCGTGACGGCAGCCGGCTTTATAATTCAGCTGCTGTCATTGATGCTGACGGCAGTCTGATGGGTGTTTACCGCAAAACCCATATCCCGGATGACCATTATTACCAGGAGAAATTCTATTTCACGCCGGGCAATACAGGCTTCTGCACATGGAAAACCCGTTATGCCACCATTGGCGTAGGTATATGCTGGGATCAGTGGTTCCCGGAGACGGCTCGTTCTTTGGTTCTGAATGGCGCAGAACTGCTGTTCTATCCGACCGCCATCGGCAGCGAGCCTATTCTCAATACAGACAGTGCGCCGCATTGGCGTATCTGTATGCAGGGACATGCGGCATCCAATATAACGCCGGTGATTGCGGCAAACAGAATTGGCCTGGAAAAAGTGGAACCCTGCGAGGAAAACGGCATGCAGTCCTCTGCGCTGCAATTCTACGGTTCTTCCTTTATAACAGATGAAGTGGGTGCTGTGCGTGTGCAGGCGGACAGAAATACAGAGCAGATTCTGACACAGACCTTCGATCTGGAGCAGATTGCACAGGCAAAACTGGACTGGGGTCTCTTCCGTGACCGCCGTCCTCATTGTTATGATGCCATCACCCGACCGTAATTGTGCAAATTGTATATAAAATAGAGAAAATCAGCCTGAAATTTCCCAATGAAATTTCAGGCTGATTCTTGCAAAACAGAAGGAAATATGGTATAATAGTAAGGCACTTCGCACGGGCTGATACAGCTGCACGGTTTGATAGCAATATCATTGCGGCAACGCCTTGTATCACCCGGAGGTCAAAACCAAAATTTTTTATTTAACAGGAGGAATCCAAAATGGGCGTTGTATCTATGAAACAGCTCCTCGAAGCAGGCGTTCACTTCGGTCATCAGACCAGACGCTGGAACCCGAAAATGGCTCCGTATATCTTTACAGAGCGTAATGGCATCTACATCATCGATCTGCAGAAGACAGTTCGCAAGCTGGAAGAGGCTTACAGCTTCATCCGTGATCTGTCCGCAGAGGGCAAGACTGTACTCTTTGTTGGTACAAAGAAGCAGGCTGCTGATTCCGTTCGTGAAGAAGCACAGCGTTCCGGCTCTTACTATGTAAACGCACGTTGGCTGGGCGGCATGATGACCAACTACAAGACCATCCAGCAGCGTATCAAGCGTCTGGAGCAGCTCCATGCTATGGAAGAGGACGGCACATTCGCACTGCTGCCGAAGAAGGAAGTTGCTAAGCTTTCTCTGGAAATTGAGAAGCTGGAGAAGTTCCTGGGCGGTATCAAGGGCATGAAGGAACTGCCGGGTGCTCTGTTTATCGTTGACCCCCGCAAGGAGAAGATTGCAGTTGCTGAGGCAAAGAAGCTCTGCATTCCGATCGTTGCAATTGTTGATACAAACTGTGATCCGGATGATGTTGACTACGTTATCCCGGGTAACGATGATGCAATCCGTGCTGTAAAGCTCATTGCCGGCACCATTGCAAACGCAATCATCGAGGGCAGACAGGGTGCTGATGCACAGGCTGCTGAAGCAACTGAAGAGACTGCTGAATAATTAACAGGAGGATACGAAAATGGCAAACTTTACTGCAAAAGATGTCAATGATCTTCGTAAGTCCACCGGCGTTGGCCTGATGGACTGCAAGAAGGCTCTCACTGAGGCTGAAGGTGATGTAGAGAAGGCAATCGTCATTCTCCGTGAAAAGGGCCTTGCAAACCAGGCAAAGAAGGCTGACCGTATCGCTGCTGAAGGTGCTGTTATCGCTGTAACAAATGCAGACAACACCGCAGCTGCAATCGTTGAAGTAAACTCCGAGACAGACTTTGTTGCACAGAACGATGAGTTTGTTGCATTCTGCGAAGGCCTTGCACAGACTGTTCTCAACGAGAACCCGGCTGATCTGGATGCTCTGAACAAGACAAAGTTCGCAGGCAAGGATATGACTGTTGAGGAAGCTCTTCAGGAGATCTTCCTGAAGTTCCGTGAGAATCTGAAGATTCGTCGTTTTGCTCGTCTGGAAGGCACAGTTAAGGAATACGTTCACTTCAACAAGAAGGAAGGCGTTATTGTTGCTGCTCAGACAGAGGCTGGTGCTGCAGATGCAGTTCTGGAGTGCCTGAACGACGTTGCTCTCCAGGCTGATGCTATGAAGGCAACCTACCTGACAAAGGAAGAGGTACCGGCAGAGACAATCGAGCAGGAGAAGCAGATTGTAATGGCTCAGATGGCTGAGGATCCCAAGATGGCTAACAAGCCGGAGCAGGTTCTCGCTAAGATTGCTGAGGGTAAACTGGGCGTTTACTATAAGGAAAACTGCCTGCTGGCTCAGGAATTCGTTAAGGGCGAGGGTGAGACAATTGAACAGTACGTTGCTGCCTGCGGCAAGAAGGCCGGCGCTCCGATTAAGCTCACAAGCTTTGTTCGTTTTGTTTGCGGTGAAGGCATTGAGAAGCGTGTTGACGATCTCGCCGGCGAGATTGCAAGCATGCTGAAATAATTACTATTTACGCATGAAATCGCCTGTCAGTCAATGTATTGACAGGCGATTTTTTTAAAGATAAATATTAAGAATATGGGATATATTGCTTTTATTTGCTTTCAATCGCAACATTGCAACCAATGACAAATAATATTGCCTAATAAGTAATAAAGAGGTTACAAAAAGTCATTGCATTTTTTCTCATATTCAGTTAATATATAGATGGTATCATGTGACTGCGAGTGAAGAAGGGGACACGAACATCACAAGGTGATACATTTCCATTTTAGAAAACATATAAACGTGGAGGAATGTAAAATGAAAAAAATGAGAATTGCTTCCGCTATTATGGCAGCTGCAATGTCCGTTATGAGCATGGGCGTTATCGCTAATGCAGCAGATGTTAGTGTTAAGATCGGCAGTGAGACAGTTGAGAAGGGTGCAGCATTCAGCGTTGACGTTGATCTGTCTTCCGTTCCGACAAGCGGTCTGAGCTCCATCGACTTCGCAATCAGCTACGATGCTTCCGTTATTAAGGTTACCGATGTTTCCTTGGGCGCTGCTGGCAAGACCGGTGCTGCTGAGAAGGAAGGCGAACTGGGTTCTACCCTGTTCGACTGGTATGACAACGGCAAGCAGATTGTTATCGTTTGGGCAACTGGCCTGACCGATTCCCAGTACTGGGTAAAGAACGGCACTTTCCTGACCATCTCCGGTAAGGCAGTTGGCAGCGAAGGCGACAAGACAGACCTGAAGGGTGTTGCTGTTGATCGTGCAGCATATCCTGGTGGCGGCGCAAACGGAGATATCGTTTTCGCAGCAGTTGGTGAGACTTCCACCACTGATTACACAGCAGCTTTCACAGCAGGTTCTGTTTCCATCGGCGGCAAGACCACCACAACCACAGCACCGGTAGATGCTGACTGGGGCGACGTAAACTGCGATAAGACTGTTGACGTTGCAGACTGCGTACTTCTGGCTCGATTCATCGCTGAAGATACCTCTGCAAAGGTTTCCAGCCAGGGCATTCTGAATGCTGACGTTACACACGACGGCAAGCAGGACACCAACGACGTTACCAAGATTCTGAAGTACGTTGCTATGATCATCACAAAGGACGATCTGGCAAAATAATTCATAATATCTGTGAAAAAAGGCATACTGTCAGATTTGACAGTATGCCTTTTTCTTGATAAAGTCAAAAAAACACGGCTTTGTCTCTTGATTCTTTCAAAAATATATGGTATAATAATAGCAGAGCCTATTCAGGCGTTTCTTCAGAAAGGATGTTTTTTATGTTTAATGATCTGATCGATACAATCGGTTATCTTCAGCAGTATGACCAGGAGCTGGGCGATGCAATGCTGACGGAGCTTTCCCGTCAGAAGAGAAATCTGGAGCTGATTGCAAGTGAGAACATTGTTTCTCCTGCTGTTATGGCTGCAATGGGTTCTGTTCTGACAAACAAGTATGCTGAGGGTTATCCCGGCAAACGCTACTACGGCGGCTGCGAGTGTGTTGACGTTGTGGAAGCTATTGCAATTGAAAGAGCAAAGAAGCTCTTCGGCGCAGCTTATGCAAATGTTCAGCCTCACTCCGGCGCACAGGCAAATACTGCTGTTTATGTTGCTTTGCTTCAGCCGGGTGACACCGTTATGGGTATGTCCCTGGATGCAGGCGGCCATCTGACACACGGTTCTCCCGCTAATATTTCCGGTAAGGTCTACAACTTCATTCCTTACGGCGTGAATGAGGAAGGCAACATTGATTACGAAGCACTTTACAAGGCTGCAAACAAGTGCAAGCCAAAACTGATTGTTGCAGGTGCTTCCGCATATCCGAGAGCAATCGACTTTGAAAAGCTGTCTTCCATTGCAAGAGCAGTTGGTGCTTATCTGATGGTCGATATGGCTCATATTGCAGGTCTTGTTGCTTCCGGCATGCACCAGAGTCCTGTACCTTATGCTGATGTTGTAACCACTACAACACACAAGACACTTCGTGGACCTCGCGGCGGTCTGATTCTTACCAACAACGAATACATTGCAAAGAAGATCAACTCTGCAATTTTCCCTGGTACTCAGGGCGGCCCTCTGATGCACGTCATTGCAGGAAAGGCAGTGTGCTTCGGTGAGGCACTGAAGCCGGAGTTCAAGGAGTATGGCAAGAATATCGTTGCAAATGCACAGGCACTTGCCAAGGGCCTGCTGGACAGAGGCTTTGATCTTGTTTCCGGCGGTACAGACAACCACCTCATGCTGGTTGATCTCCGTCCCTTCAACCTGACTGGTAAAGAGTTTGAGCATCGTCTTGATGAGGTATACATCACCGTCAACAAGAACGCAATTCCGAATGATCCTCAGAAGCCGACAATCACAAGCGGTGTCAGAGTGGGTACACCGGCAGTGACCACCAGAGGTTTGGATACTTCTGACATGGAAAAAATTGCTGAGTTCATGTATCTCACCGCTACACAGTTTGATGCAAAGGCAGATGAGATTCGTGAAGGTGTTAATGCAATCTGCAAAAAGCACCCACTGTACGAATAAAACTGAATCGAACCGAAGCAGGACAGCCAATGTCCTGCTTTTTGGTGCCACTATATAATCGTCTTAGCTTGACAAAAGGAGTAACTATTTGTATGGAATCTGAGTTTAATGTCATGCATATCTTGCTTGATTGCGGCATTATTTTGCTGTCTACCAAGGCACTGGGCATGCTTGCAAGAAAATGCGGTCTGCCCCAGGTCGTTGGCATGATTATCGCTGGTCTGCTGATTGGCCCTGCATTGTTTTTCAACAGCAGCTTTCCCGGCCTGATTCATCCCACGGATATTGAGATGGATGTTCTGAAGAGTTTTTCACAGATTGGTGTTGTGTATATTCTGTTTTCCAGCGGTCTGGAAACGGATTTTCGTGAAATGAAACGCAGCGGTGCCGCTGCAACCGCGATTGCACTGGCAGGTGTGCTTGTTCCCATTGCCTTCGGTACTGTGGTGTCGCTTCTGTTTATGGGCGGATTGTCTGCAGCATCTGAGCCGTATAAGCTGATGAACGCTCTGTTTGTGGGATGCATTCTTTCTGCAACCAGTGTCGGTATCACTGTGGAAACTCTGCGCGAACTCGGAAAACTGAAGACAAAAATCGGTACGACGGTGCTGAGTGCTGCCATTATTGATGATGTCATCGGCATCATTGCCCTGAGTATTCTTACAGGCCTTGGCGGAGAAGGCGGCATTCTCACCACGATTCTGCATGTACTTGGCTTTTTTGCTTTCACTGTCATTATCGGATACGGCATGCGTCGATTGTTCCGTTTGTTGGTTAAGATTTATCCCCACAAGCGCAGAACCAGTATCTTTGCCTTTGCAGCCTGCTTTTTCTTCTCCTATGCCGCAGAAGAATTCTTTGGGATTGCTGCAATCACAGGTGCCTACATGGCCGGCCTGATGCTGAGCGGCCTGGGAGACAGCCATTTTGTGGACCGTAAAGTAATCGTCAGCGGTTATATGTTCTTTACACCCATGTTCTTTGCTTATATCGGCATCAGCGCAGATTTCAGCGGCTTTGCGCCTTCCAGTCTCCTGTTTGTTCTTGCCTTTGTGCTGGCAGGCGTGCTTGGCAAGATTCTTGGCTGCGGTGCTGTGGCAAACTGCTTCGGATACAACAAAACAGAATCTCTGGCAGCAGGCTTTGGCATGGTGGCGAGAGGTGAAGTTGCGTTGGCAGTATATGCAACGGGTCAGATTCTGATTGCTCCCCAGGACGGTATTGATCCTTTGGTTGCTACCATTTTTCTGATTATCAGCAGTTCTGTTCTATGCCCGGTATTCCTCAAACTGGTATTCCGCAATTATAATACCGCTGAGGTTTCGGAAGGTTCAGATTACACCGTTAATATTTCTTCTGAGGCGTTGGAAAACATTCACCACAATATCGACGAACCGGTGAAGCCGTAAATATACAGGAGGTTCTTTATGCATCTGATTTTAGCTTCCGGCTCTCCACGCCGAAAAGAACTGCTTGAAAAACTGAACATACCTTTTGATATTATTGTGTCAGAATGTGATGAATCTCTGCCGCAGGATACGAATGCGGAAGAAGCGGCGCGAATGCTTGCGGAGCGGAAGGCAGAGGCGGTTGCACGGCTATATCCCGAGGCGGTTGTCATTGGTGCAGATACCACTGTGATTCTTGACAATCGTATTCTCGGCAAACCGAAAAATCATGCAGACTGCATCGAAACGCTTCAAAGACTTTCCGGCTGTACCCATTCTGTCATAACAGGTGTCGCCATTGTGAAGGATGGACGTACCATCTCCTTTTCTGATCAGACAGCAGTGGAGTTCTATGCGCTTTCTGAAAAGGAAATTCAGCAGTATGCTGACCTGAAGGAACCCTATGATAAAGCAGGTGCCTACGGTATTCAGGGCCAGGGTGCGCTTCTGGTTCGTGGAATTCACGGCGATTATTACAATGTTATGGGGCTTCCGATTGCCCGTCTGGCACGCAAATTGCAGGAATTGCAAATCATAGCTTGACAAATTCGTGAAAATACGTTAAAATAGTATTGTGTATGCGAAAACGAAACATGAAAGGAAATGTATATGATTCTTTTGGATAATGTCCGCACGGATCTGATCAATGCACGGCCCGAGGTCAAGGAACTTGGCGAGGTGCTGCAGATTGAACGTGCAAAGGCTGATTTGAACGATTTGCGTATTCAGATGGAGTATGACGGATTCTGGGATGACCATGAAAAGGCACAGAAAATTACCCAGCGCTGTAATTCTCTGGAACGAAAAATCGAGAACTTTGAGCGTCTCCAGTCTCTGCTGGAGGATACCATTGAATTGCTGGAGATGTCTCTGGAGGAGGGAGATGATTCCTCCAACGAGGAAATCATTGCGGATGCAGAACGCTTCCAGGAACAGCTTGCAAAGGAAAAACTGAAGTCTCTGCTGACAGGTGAATATGACAATTCCAATGCTATTCTGACACTGCATGCAGGTGCAGGCGGCACAGAGGCACAGGACTGGTCTCAGATGCTGTACCGTATGTATAACAAATATGCAGAAAGCCACGGCTTTAAAGTGGATCTGCTGGACTGGCTGGACGGTGATGATGCCGGCGTAAAATCTGCTTCCTTTATGATTCAGGGCGAAAATGCTTACGGCTTCCTGAAATCAGAAGCAGGCGTGCATCGTCTTGTGCGTGTTTCTCCCTTTGATTCCTCCGGCCGCCGCCATACTTCATTTGCGGCTCTGGAAGTCATGCCTGAGCTTTCAGATGACGTGGAAGTGGAGATTCGCCCGGAAGATATTGAAATGCAGGTGTACCGTTCCAGTGGTGCCGGCGGTCAGCACATCAACAAGACAAGTTCCGCTGTCCGTTTGAAGCATCTTCCTACAGGTATTGTGGTTTCCTGCCAGACACAGCGAAGCCAGTTCCAGAATAAGGATTACTGTATGAAAATGCTGCGTGCAAAGCTTGTGGAAATCAAGGAACGTGAGCATCTGGAAAAGATTTCCGATATTAAGGGTGACCAGCTGAAAATCGAATGGGGCAGCCAGATTCGCTCCTATGTATTCATGCCATACACTTTGGTAAAGGACCACAGAACAGGCTGCGAAAACGGTAATGTTCAGGCTGTTATGGACGGCGATCTGGATAGTTTTATCAACGCTTACCTGAAGGCACTTTCCCATGGTACACTGAAGGCAGGCGCAGCTGCAGGAGATGACTGAGTTTTTCAGCAATCTGTTATGCATTATGTAAAATAAGGGCAGCACGGCTAACATTTCAGCTGTGTTGCCTAAATTGTACTTGCCTTTTTTGTGCAATTCAACAGTGGAATAGATATTGACATTTCGTATAAAATCGAGTAAAATATTATTGTGTAAGCAGTACCGCACAGGGCTGTGCATACAGCAAGCTTTGTGCGGTGCTGCCTATTGCAAAAACGAACCAGAATAGTCTGGAGAACGGAGTATATAAGATGGCTGATCAAGTAACACCGAATGAACTGGATAACATGATGGATGAAGCTGACCTCTACACACTGGTGGATGAAGAGGGCAATGAGTCTTTGTTTGAACTGATTGATATGCTGAATGAAGGCGACAATCTGTACTTCGCACTGATTCCCCATGTGCAGGATCCTGCTGAATTGCTGAATGGCGAAGTGGAGCTGGTTGTGCTCAGCGTAAAGAAAGACGATGAGGGCAATGAGATTCTGGAACCCATCGAGAGCGACGAAGAGTATGAGCGTATCGCTGACTTGTTCATCGCACGTCTGGATGAGGAAGAAGAGGACGAGGAGTAATCCGTTAATCGTTTTGCGCTTTTTGATAATATCTGTGAAAGTTATCAAAAATTGAAGAAATAAATTAGTTATCTTTGCTATTGACATTTGATGTCGGTTGTGATATACTAATACCAATGATTGTTCTGCCTTGTGCGAGCAAGCCTGATTTGATATAATCCAACATCTATGAATAGGGAATTTAGCTCTGTGTAAGAATTGCAGACCTCCCGCCTCGGCGGTAGCAGGGAGCATGAGATGCCCAGGCGAATACCCACCTGCTTCAAGCGGGTTTTATTCCTCAGGCGACGGCAAGGCGGAGAGTGATGATGAATCGGACGGATTCCATGTGGAATTCGTCCGTTTTTTATATTTGTTTTTGTGATTATTTCGTGAAAATCTATTGCATTTTCATCAGAAATATGTTAGAATATAAGCGTACGCTGATTTTCAGCGAAATAATATTTATAGGAGGTTTCTCATGGCAGAACCAATGGAACCGATTACGAATCCGAACCTTGTGGATGCGATGGCAACTTTTAAACTGGATATTGCAAATCGTGACGATGAGCAAAAGTTCAGAGAACATGAAATTGCTTTCCTGAAGGAGGCAATTGCTGCCAAGTATCTGTTACCGGCTCTTATCGAGAAAAAAGATGAGGCACCCGATGAAAACGGCCAGGTGCAGGCAAGGGTTTCTTTCCAGATTATGAACAATCCTAAGGGCGAACGCTTTGTTCCTGCCTTTACAGATGAAGTGGAGCTGAAGAAGAACCGTAAGCCGGGTGAGCGTTTTCAGGTGGCTGTGATGTCTTTCATGGATCTGTACCGTTTCATGAAGGCAAACGAGCCTATCAGCGGCGTGGTTATCAATCCTTTCGGCAGTGCCCTTTGTCTGGTACGTCAGCAGATTATTGCAATCGGCGATCGTGACGGACAGATTGTGGTATCTGCACCGAAGCAGGCACCCCAGGCTGAGGCACCTGCCCAGACTATCACCATGACACAGTCCAATAATGCAACGGAATCTGCGGATTATGCACGCACACAGCAGCAGGATATGCTGCGTCAGGCAATGGCAGAAATGGAAGCTGCAAAAGAGCAGAATGCTTCCGCTGAACCGGAAACCAATCCCATTACAGATGAACTTCTTGGCGCATTGAAGGGTGTTCTCAAGAAGCAGAAGGATGTCAAGAAGGCCTACATTAAGGCAGATTCTGAGCATGGCGAGCGGTTCCTGCTGATCGCATTGGAGGCTGCTGAAAATTCTGATATTGAGGCAATCAACAGCGAAATTTCCACAGAGTGCGCAGATTATTCCGATTTGCCCTTCGACTGTGTGGCAGTATCTTCTATTCGTGCAAAGGAGCTGGTTGCAGCAGAAAAGCCTTTCTACGAAAAGAAGCGTTTTGGCTTGTTCTGATACGGGTAATAATATCATGGTTCGCACGGCATTCAGAATTTGAGGGAATTCTGATGGCACCGTAATGATATTTCGTGTGTACCGCACGAGTAAATGATTCTTGAGGGGGAATTTATCATGAAGCACAAGACCTTGCTGTCTTTTTCTTTGGCAGCACTTGTAGCTGCAGCGGCTACAACCGCACCGATGCACATGGAACAGGCGCAGATGTCTGTTTCCGCAGCAGATGATACGTCAGACGACTGGCTGCATGCTGTGGGAAGCCGTCTTTATGACAAGGATGGCAGAGAAGTCTGGCTGACCGGCGCAAACTGGTTCGGTATGAACTGTACTGAAAACTTTCCGCATGGACTCTGGAGCGCAGATATTGACGTGCTGCTTTCACAGGTCGCTGACCGTGGCATCAATATTATTCGTTTCCCGATTTCTTCTGAATTGCTGATTTCCTGGATGAACGGCAATCCCTATAAAGCGGAGGGACTGAATCCGAAAAAGACAGACGGCTACAGCTTTAATCCGGATTTCTGCCACGATGACGGCACGGAGATGAACAGTATGGAAATCTTCGACGTGATTATGCAGAAGTGCAAAAAATACGGCATCAAGGCTTTCGTAGACGTTCACAGCCCTGCTTCCCATAACTCCGGCCATAACTACGAACTCTGGTATTACGAAGAGTCCAGCAAGACCGCAGAAGATATGGCATGTATCAAGGAAAAGCAGGGAGATCAGGGAACACCTGTTACATGGAATGACTGGATTGACTCTTTGACATGGCTGGCAAAGAAATATGCCAACGACGATACACTGCTTGCATATGACCTGAAGAATGAGCCACATGGCAAGCGTGGCTATTCTGGCAGTACCTGCCCGTCTGATATTGCCAGATGGGATGATACAGAGCTGGAAAACAACTGGAAATATTCCGCTGAGCAGTGTGCAAATTCCATTCTGGCAGTGAATCCCAACGCCTTGATTCTGATTGAGGGCGTTGAGCAGTATCCCATGACAGAAAAGGGCTATACCTATGATACACCTGATGTATGGAATGCAACTGCTGAAAATGCTGCCTGGTATGGCGCATGGTGGGGCGGAAATCTCCGTGGTGTCCGTGAGTATCCTGTTACTCCGAAGAGCGGAACGAGTCAGATTGTGTACTCACCTCACGACTATGGTCCTTCTGTTTATGACCAGTCATGGTTTGCAAAGGACTTTACAGAGCAGACACTGCTGGATGACTATTGGTATGATACATGGTCCTATATCAACGAAGAGGATATTGCCCCGCTTCTGATTGGAGAATGGGGCGGTCATATGGATGACGGCAAAAACCAGAAATGGATGACATTGCTTCGTGACTATATGATTAACCACCATATCAACCATACATTCTGGTGCCTGAATCCGAATTCCGGCGATACAGGCGGTCTGCTGAATGCAACATTCTCTGAATGGGATGATAATAAGTATGCCCTGTTTGAGGAGTCCCTGTGGCAGACGGACAGCGGCAAATATATCGGTCTGGATCATCAGACACCGCTTGGCAAGAATGGTCTGACTTTGACAGAGTTTTATGCTTCCGGCGCATCCTCCAATCTGGACGGCGGCAAAAAGGCGACTATTTCACCGGATACCACGACGCCCGGTGCTGCTCAGACTACGGTAACAACTACTGCAAAGGCGACAACCACCACAACAACCACCGTTACAACACAGAAAGCTTCTGCCGCAGCAAAACTCGGTGATGTGAACTGCGACGGCGATGTCGATGTTTCAGATGCAGTTTTGCTGGCACGCTTTATTTCAGAAGATGCCGGCGCAAAGATTTCTGAAGCAGGTATGATGAATGCAGAAGTGGACAGAGACGGAAAAGTCGGAAACGGCGATACAATTCAGATTCTGAAGTTCGTTGCACGACTGATTGAAAAACTGTAACAAATGATTTGGGATACACCGCACAAAGCAATGCAGCACAGCAAAAGGATTACTTTGTGCGGTTTTCCATGAATGTCAGGTTTCAGCGCTGAAACAGGAATGGGTACTGAGTTCTGTTTCAGCGTAATATAAGCATTATGCAAAAACGAGAGGGGTAATCATTATGAAACACAGACACCTGCTGTCCATCGGGTTGGCAGCACTCATCACCATTGCCGGTACGAATGGCTATGCTGGCAGTATCGGCGGTGACACCATCACATCCTATGCTTTGGATGACGGCAATGACGACTGGCTTCATGCAGAGGGAAGCCGCCTTTATGACAAGGACGGCAATGAAGTCTGGCTGACCGGCGCAAACTGGTTTGGCCTGAACTGTAATGAGGCACTGCCTCATTATCTGTGGTCTGCGGACTGCGACGATCTGCTCAGTGAGGTTGCAGACCGCGGCATTAATGTTATTCGTTTCCCTATTTCCACAGAACTGATTCTCTCCTGGATGAATGGCAAGCCGAACCCTGTGGGAAGCGTCCAGGCATCCTATAATCCTCCGGTGGATCAGGATGACGGCAACGGCGGCATTATCAAGGCAGGCACCTATGGAAAAATCAATATCGATTTTGTCAAGGAAGACGGAAAGACGGTGAAGAATTCCGAAGAAATCTTTGATGTCATTCTGGGCAAGTGCAAAAAGTACGGCATTAAGGCATTTATTGATATCCATAGCCCCCATACGGATAACAGTGGTCACAACTACAATCTGTGGTATGGAAAGGCCGGTGTTACCACAGAGTCTTGGATTGAATCTTTGGCATGGATGGCTGATAAATACAAGAATGACGATACACTGATTGGTTTTGACCTGAAGAACGAGCCCCATGGTAAGGGCCAGGAGGGTGACGAAGCTGCAAAATGGGATGGCTCCACCGATGAAAATAACTGGGCATATGCTGCAACAAAGTGTGCAGAGGCCATTCTGGATGTGAACCCCCATGCACTGATTTTTATTGAGGGCGTTGAGCAGTCCATGAGCGGTGCAATGGCAGGCGACTACTGGGGCATGCCTGACAGAAGAGATAATTCTCCGTATATCGGTGCATGGTGGGGCGGAAACTTCCGTGGTGCCCGTGAATATCCGATTGTTCCGAAGCAGGGCACATCACAGATTGTATATTCCCCGCATGACTACGGCCCTTCTGTTTACGACCAGACATGGTTTGCAAAGGACTTTACAGAGCAGACACTGCTGGATGATTACTGGTATGACACATGGGCATATATCAATGCCGAGGACATTGCGCCGGAACTGATTGGCGAATGGGGCGGCCATATGGATGCCGGTGACAACCAGAAATGGATGACACTGCTCCGTGACTACATGATTAACCATCATATCAATCACACATTCTGGTGCCTGAATACCAACTCCGGTGATACAGGCGGACTGTGGTCCGGTTTCAACATGGACAGAGAAGCACAGAAGACCTCTGCAGTGTGGGAAGAAAACAAGTATGCACTGTTTGAGGAAGCGCTGTGGCAGACTTCTGTCAGCGGAAAGTACATTGGTCTGGATCACCAGCGTCCTCTGGGCGTCAATAACACAGGTCTTTCCCTTACAGAGTTCTATAAGAGCTACGCTTCTACAGAGGGCTCCAACCTGGACGGCGGAAAGAAGTCCCAGGGCGGCGAAGGCAATGGGGTGGATATCATTCCGACAACAACCGATCAGCCGGCTGTTACCACAACAAAGAAGCCTGTTGAAAGCACCGCAACAACAGCTGCCACCACAACTGCTGCACCGAAGACAACCACTTCTGTGTCTGCCAGGCAAGCAGACTGGGGCAATACGAACTGCGATACTACCGTGGATGTTGCCGACGCTGTGCTTCTCAGCCGTTATGTGGCTGAGGATAAAACGGCGGAAGTCTCATCAGAAGGAAAGCTGAATGCAGATGTAACAGGAGACGGCAAACTGAATTCACAGGATGTTGTGAAAATTCTGCGCTTTGTTGCACGCATGATTACAGCCGAGGAGCTTGCTCCGTAATGATGTACTATATGAAAGGCTTGCCGCTGGCGGGCCTTTCTTTTTTGGTTTAATGTCTCAAAGTTTAAAGATATACTTGACTTTTTATCAAATTGATGATATAATGTTTTAAGGAATTTTTAAATGTTTTGTTGGCTGAATGATAAAGGAGGCGTGTATGAAACTCAACAAATTCTTTGCGGCGGTTGCATCACTTGCTGTGATCTGCAGTGCCGCACCCCTGCAGTCTGTTTCTGAATGTATCGGCAGCTATACAATTACTGCCAGTGCGGAGGAGGGCGAGCCAGCCATTAAAGCCAGTGGCTCTTGTGGTGCTCAAGGCGATAATGTGAAGTGGACACTTGACAACAATGGTCTTTTGACAATTAGTGGCACGGGAGCGATAGAGGACTATGATAAAACTGTATCCCCCATCAGAACTTACATGCCCAAGGACGTAAAGAAAGTTATAATTGAGGATGGCGTAACTCGAATTGGAAATCGTTTTTTCAAATGCAGTAATTCTGGTTCTTACAATTTTAAATCCGTTACTATTTCTAATAGCGTTGAAGTAATAGGAACGAATGCGTTTGAATATTGTACAGGCCTTACAGAAATAACCATTCCGGATTCCGTGAATGAAATTCAGACGAACGCTTTTTATGGTTGTACAAATCTTAAATATGTAAGATTAAGTTCCAATATTGAAACGATTGGAGACAGTGTTTTTTTCGGCTGCGGAAGTCTTGTGAGCGTTACCGCTACCGTTACCGCTCCGTGTAGTATAAAGAAAACTGAGAACATCTGGAAAAAAAATAATAAAGGAACAATAATAGTTTCATATTTGCATCCAGAGGAAAAGGATAAACTGGATGCCGTAGATCCTACCTGTGAAAAGGAAGGCCTTACTGAAGGCGAGAAATGTTCAATATGTGATGAGATTTTTACTTCACAGGAACCCATCGAAGCCCTCGGCCATGTTTGGGGTGAATGGGTAACAACAAAAGAGCCCACCTGCACAGAAACCGGGGAGCAGGAGCGCAAATGTACCCGTGAGGGCTGCGGAGAATCGGAAATCGAGACACTCCAGATGGTAGATCACCAGTACAACGGCATATCAGGAAAATGCGATTGCTGCGGCCGCCTGATTAAGCATGATTCACCTGTACAGGACGAGGATAAGGATGCTGTAAAATGCATCGGCCATTCTCTCAGCCTGAAGGGCAATATTGGTGTGAACTACTACACGGAATTGAGCGATGATGTTGTGAATGCAGAGGATGTGTACATGCTTTTCACTCTGCCGAATGGAAAAGAGCAGAAGGTGACACTTGCTGAAGCGAATAAGAAGGAGTGCAATGCAAATACCTATGTATTCCAGTGCAAGGTTGCCGCAAAGGAAATGAGCGATGCCATCAAGGCTGTGCTGTATGTTGGTGAAAATACATATCAGCTGGATGATTATTCTGTTAAGACCTATGCAGATGCTGTGAGCACAAAATACAAGACGGAACAGAACGAAGCTTTTGCAGCGACATATAGTCTTGTAGAAGCCATGGTCAACTACGGCGCATATTCTCAGGCTTATTTTAATTATAACGTTGAGAATCCTGCCAATGCGGGCTTTGGCGGCGATGCGAATTACAGTGGGGAAGATTATATCAGCGTGGTAGATGCTGACATGGTGAAAGAGGTATTGAATGGTAAGGCTGTGATGAAAATGCCTGCTGATATTTCTTATACGGGCTCTACCTTGACGCTTGAATCAGAGACGGAATTGAATCTTTATTTTAAGAATGATACGGATAAAGAAATGAAATTCTCGACGGACAGCAAGGGAGTAGTTCTTGCTTCGACAGTATCCGGACAGCAGGTTAAACTGTCTATCAAGGGGATTACTGCACAGAACCTGAACGAGTTTGTCAGGGTTGAGATTTCTCTTGGAGATGACGGTGCAAATGAGGGCTGTTATATTCAGTATAGTCCGATGAAGTATTGCCATACAGTTCTTTCCAGAGATGTTAATGCTTCGCTGCAGAACGTAATGAAAGCTTTCTTCCTGTATAATCAGAAAGCGAAAGAATATTTCCGAAACAATTAATACCGGGGGTGGATTATTATGGAGAATAAAAAGGGTTATGTGACTCCTGATGTGGAATTTTCAGAATTTGAGGCAGAAGATATCTTGACAAATGATTCGTCTAGTGGAAATAATACGGGTTGGTTGGCTGAAGGTGATGTGGAAGAAGAATGAAGAGGTTGGTAATGAGGTATCACAATAATCCCTCGGCGGACGGCAGCGATGCTGTCCGCCGAAATGCATTTATGCGAATCATATAGGAAAGGAAAAACCAACATGAAACTGAAAGCAGGATTTCTTACCCACGCTACCAAGGGAGAGCACTACACGATTTCCACATATGAAACGGAATTCAAAGGCGTTGTCAGAAGCAACGAAACAGCAGCGGTTATCGTGGAATGTCTGAAAAATGACACCACCGAAGCTGCCATTGTGGACAGGCTCATGAGCGAATACACGGGCGCAGACCGCCCAACCGTGGAACGGGATGTGGCAAATATCATCAGCAAATTTCGTGCAAAGGGCATCATCGAGGACTAACCGCCCTGCACCATTGCAGAAAGACGGCATTCTCCGGACTGTATGGAGAATGCCGTCTTTCTTTTTGATGCAAATGAAAAAGGATTGCAAACCGAAGTTCACAATCCCTTTTTTCAGCGGAAAGAGAGGGATTCGAACCCTCGAGACGCTATTAACGCCTACACGATTTCCAGTCGTGCGCCTTAGACCAGCTCAGCCATCTTTCCATATATGCGATTTGATGTGGTGCGAGTGACGGGACTTGAACCCGTACGCCGAAACACACGCCCCTCAAACGTGCCTGTCTGCCAATTCCAGCACACTCGCATTCACTACTCGTATATTATAGCAGATTCATGGAGAAAAGTCAAGCTTTTTTGAAAAAAAATAGAAAAATGTCGAAATATACAAAAAATACGCTATGCCTATGCGAATATAATACAAAACACCGAAGAACGTTGCATTCTTCGGTGTTTTGTCTGGTTTTATCAGAATTCCAGGATGCGTGCAACAACTTTCAGAATCAGAATGACATCGTCATTGTTCAGTGTGCCGGAATCATCACAATCTGCATTGCGCTTTCCTTGTCCGCTGATGACAGCATCCGGTTCTTCCGAAAGGTAGCGTGCCAGCAAAACAGCATCTGCCACGTCCACGCCTCCGTCGGTGTTCACATCACCTTTCACAGCTGCCACGATTGGCTCGGAGGTTGTGGCAGTTGTTGTAGTGGTGGTGGTTGTTGTTGTTGTATTTGTTGTGGTAGTGGTGGCTGTTGTAGTAGTAGTGGTTGTAGTAGTAGTGCTTGTTGTGGTAGTGGTTGTTGTAGTAGTGGTTGTTGTAGTTGTGGCTGTTGTGGTGGTAGTTGTCACTGGCGGCTGTGCGGTAATCTCCGCCAGGCTGGGTTCAACATCATACCACCAGTCTTCCCAGGGGTTGCCTGCACGCTGTTTTGCAGCAGCTTCCGCCTTTGTCCATGTGAACACATTGTCATAGAGGTGGCCCTCTTCGTAGTACCACTGTGCCAGTGCTGCACCTTCATCCGGGTAATTTGCATAGTATCCGTCTTCCCCTGTGTAATTTGCCCATCCGGTATTATGTCCCTTCAGGGCACCTCTGACAATCTGATACCCTGTCAGATTATAGTCTACCATGGCCTGCCGGATAAAGTGAATGATTTTGCGGATGCCCATGTGATTGGAAATGATGCCGTCATAGAAATTGGATTCGTTCAGGCGGTACCATTCCATTTCCGGCACGTCCTCCTCCTGCATAAAGCTTGAACCGGGATCCTGGAAGGCGGTGACAGCTGTCTGCAATGTGCCGTAGGCGTGTGCGGAGCTGACACCGAAGCCCTCGGAAAATGCGGTTTCAATATCGGTGCCGTCACCGTTTCCGCCCAGTGTGGATTCCAGTGTGCCGATGCCCAGAAACAGGGCATAAACCTTTTCACGATCTGTCTGTCCAAAGCGAACAGTAATCAGATCCCAGTGTTCATCAATCTCCTTGTACAGCGCATATTTGACCTCCTGTACTGTCATCTTGTGATTGATTGCTCTGATTTCTGCTGTGGATGCATTTTCCGGCGTGTTGCGTTCTCCGAAATTGAACGGATTGCCTACGCCTTCCGTCTGCACATTTCGCCCTGGGTCATGTGCGATATCCGCAGCATGCACCTTTGGAAATCGGATTGGTGTGGCCAGCAGTACCAGACTGCTGAACACGGCGGTCAGTTTTGTGATTGCTTTTCTCATAAAATCCCCTCACATTTCTTTCTGCATTCTTCATCAGACTGCGTTATGATTGCGGTGCCGCCCTGTATCTGCATGCTGATTCGGTACATATCATCTGCATTTTGGACGGCATAGCCTGCATTCATATCATACCACTTTTTATAAAATATGTCAATATGCAATAAGAGAGCCACATTTTATTTGAATTGCCGTGGAATCTGCTGATTTTTCTTTACAAAAAAATAAAGATGTGATATAATAAAAGCATCATGTGGAAAAATCAGCCATGATAATAGAGATATGGAATGGCGTCATTTTTCAGGAATGAGATGCAGATGAAATCGTCATAGAAGGAGACTGAATATAAAATGTTAGGTGTGAGAAAACGAACCTGGGCAGAAATCAATCTGGATGCTGCTGCATGGAATTTCAGACAGATTCGTCAGGCAGTGCGTGAGGAATCAAAGGTTTGCTGTGTCATCAAGGCGAATGCCTATGGACATAATGCGGTGCGGCTGGCACAGCTGTATGAATCCATGGGCGCAGATTTTCTTGCGGTGTCAAATCCGGAGGAGGCTCTTGGACTGCGGCAGGAGAAGATCACATTGCCGATTCTGATTCTGGGCTATACGCCGCCGGATTGCGCAGGAATTCTGGCAAGACAGAATATTTCCCAGTGCGTCTACTCCCTTTCCTATGCAAAAGCCCTTTCCGAGGCTGCGGAGAGCGAAGGCGTACAGGTGAAAATGCATATTAAGATTGACAGCGGTATGGGACGCATCGGGTTCCAGCATCGCAACGGACACTCCGAAATGGAGGATGCGCTGGCTGCATGCAGATTGCCGGGCCTGGTGCCGGAGGGCATTTTTACCCATTTTGCAGTGGCAGATGACGGCGCAGAAGGTGAGGCCTTCACCGCAGAGCAGTATCGGAATTTTATTGATGCCATTGAGATGCTGAAATGCTACGGCATTCAGTTTGCACTGCGGCATTGTGCCAACAGCGCAGCCATTTTTGACAAGCCTGTTGTCCCGGATTATCCGGATGTGCACCTGGATATGGTGCGTGCAGGCGTGGTACTGTATGGCCTTGCGCCTTCCATGCAAACCAGAAAATTGCCGGAACTTCGGCCTGTCATGGCACTGAAAAGCATTGTATCCCATATCAAAACCATTCAGCCGGGGGATACAGTCAGCTATGGCCGTACCTATGAGGCAGATTCCCCCCGCAGAGTGGCAACCGTGCCCATCGGCTATGCAGACGGCTTCTGGCGTTCCAATTCCGGGCACTGCAAAATGCTGGTGAAAAAACAGCTCTGTCCGTTGATTGGCAGAGTGTGCATGGATCAGCTGATGCTTGATATTACAGACACCCACGATATCCATGAAGGGGATATTGTGACAGTCTTTGGCGATGCAGACGGGCTTTGCTCAGCTGACGGAATCGCAGAGCAGACAGGTACCATCAACTATGAGGTTGTCTGTGCTGTGGGTGAGCGTGTTCCGAGATTTTTCCTGGAGGACGGTCTGCCTGTGGATGTATCAGACAACATTTGGAAACGGTGAAGGAGCAGAAAATGTCAAATTCAAAAATCAGACACTGGATTTATCTGGCACTGGGCTTTCTGATTCTGGTGGGAATAGGTAACTTTGCCCTGTTCAGAGATGGAAAATACGATGAAGACCAGGTGAATGCCATTTATGCAGAACACGCAGATGCGTATCATACGGTGGCCTCCTATCTGAAGGCCAGCGAAATTACAACCCGCATTGAAGGCGTACTGTCCATTGATGCGCATTATGGAGTGCGTGCAGAGGATACCAATGAATACAGAGCCTTTGAAAAGGCAGTGGAGGAGCTGATTCACGCTGATGTGGAATCTGTTGTCAGCTCTGACAGCTGTGTAAAATTTATTCTGCGCAGAAGCGGCGGTATTCTGAATCAGAGCTATCTGGTATTTGCAGAAGGCGATGTGCCCCCCACGGACAAAGGCACACCATGCTCAGATCTGAAAGAGCAGAATTGGTATTATTATCTGCATCTGCACGCAGAAAAGGAAGAATAACATGGTACATATTGGAAATGACTGGGATCTTTTGCTGAAGGAAGATTTTGAAAGTGAAAGCTATCAGCAATTACGGAAATTCCTGATTGTGGAATATCAGACAAAAGTGATATATCCGAATATGCATCATATTTTTAATGCATTGAAGTATACCCCCTACGCCGATGTGCGATGCGTGATTCTGGGACAGGATCCCTATCACGGGGAAGGACAGGCACATGGTCTAAGTTTTTCGGTGCAGGAGGGAGTGCAGCCGCCTCCTTCTCTGGTGAACATCTACAAGGAAATACTGGATGATGTGGGGATTGACAACCGCAGCAGCGGCGGAGACCTGACTGCCTGGGCGAAACAGGGCGTGCTGCTTCTGAATGCGGCCTTGACTGTCCGTGCAGGGCAGGCGAATTCCCATCATGGCGTGGGATGGGAGCAGCTGACAGATGCCATTATCCAGAAGCTGAATCAGCGGGAAAAGCCGATGGTTTTTCTGCTGTGGGGCCGCAATGCCCGTGAAAAGGCAAAATTCATTACCAATCCGCAGCATCTGGTGCTGCAGTGTCCTCATCCGAGTCCCTTATCTGCATATCATGGATTTTTCGGATGCAGACATTTTTCAAAAACAAATACATTCCTGATGCAGCATGGCATGCAGCCCATTGACTGGCATGTGCAAGCGGAATCAGACAGGAAATGAGGATAATATGAAAGTTGGTTCATTGTTTGCAAAGAAAAAAGTGGTGTCCTTTGAGGTGTTTCCGCCGAAGCCGGACGTTCCCATTGAGAATATCTATCGTACACTGGGGACGTTGAAGGATTTGAAACCGGACTTCATCAGTGTGACCTATGGCGCAGGCGGTTCTGCCCCCGGAGCCTCCACAGCAGACATCTGTGAGGCCATTCAGGAACAGCATCAGATTGCATCTGTGGCACATCTTCCCTGTATCAATGAAACCAGGGAGTCTGTTCTGGAAAAGCTGCAGATTTTTCGTCAGAAGGGGATTGAGAATATTCTTGCACTTCGTGGTGACCGTAATCCCAATCTGCCGCCGAAAACAGATTTTCACTATGCAGCTGACCTGATTGCTTTTATCCGTGAACAGGGCGATTTTGATATTGCGGCGGCCTGTTATCCGGAAGGACATCCGGAGGCACCGGATCTGGAAACGGATATTCAGCACCTGAAAGAGAAGGTGGATGCAGGTGCAATGCATCTGATTTCACAGCTGTTTTTCCACAACCCGGATTTCTATGCGTTCAGAGAGAAACTGGCCCGGAAGGGAATTACCGTCCCTATGGAGGCCGGCATTATGCCTGTGACCTCTAAGAAATCCATTGAACGAATGGTATCACTCTGCGGCGCAAGCATTCCTTCCAGACTCTCCAAGCTGATGGCACGCTATGCAGACGATCCGGTATCGCTGAAAGCGGCAGGACTGGAATATGCGATTGTTCAGATTCTGGATTTGCAGAGTCAGGGCGTGGACGGCATTCACATCTACACAATGAATAATCCCGATGTGGCACGTTATATTATGGAACAGATCGGGGAGGAGTGCTGAATGCAGCCCTCGGAACTGGACAGACAAGAGATCCTGATGTATCTGCGCACACCGGAGCTGGATGCACAGCTTTCGGAAACCCTGGAGCAGTGCATGGAAGAGCTGTGCCGTGCGGCGAATCCCCGAACCATCTACAGATTGCTGCCGGTGGAGCACAAAGCGGAAGGGGTGTACCTGGGTGGATTGCTGCTGCAGGGAAAGGACATCGCCGCACATCTCACAGGCTGTACAGAGGCTGTATTGATGGCGGTGACACTTTCTGCCCCGGTGGATGCGCTGATTCGCCGTGCAGAGGTTAGCGATATGACGAAGGCAGTTATGCTGGATGCTGTTGCTGGTGCCGCTGTGGAGAAGGTCTGCAATGACCTGGAAGAAGAAATTAAACAAAAATATCCCTATCCCTATTATACGGCACGATTCAGTGCAGGATACGGCGATTTCCCTATTGCACAGCAGCAAAGCCTGCTGCAGCTGGCAGATGCCACCCGAAAAATCGGGCTGACGGTGACACCGAATCAGATGCTTCTGCCGATGAAGTCAGTGACCGCTGTGATGGGGCTTTCCCATCAGCCGGTGAAGGATGCAAGAAGATTCTGCTGCGGCAATTCCTGCGGGGAATGCCCCTATCACGATGATTGCAGCATGCGTTCCTGAATACACGAATCGCATTGGCGGGATGTTGGAGGAAACTATGGATTTTAACGCTTTACTGAAACAGGAATTTGTATTTCTGGATGGCGGTATGGGTACCATGCTGCGCCTTGCCCCCGGCGAACTGCCGGAACGTCTGAACCTGACAGAACCGGAACGGGTGGCGGCGGTGCATCGTGCCTATGCAGAGGCAGGTTCCCAGATTGTATATGCCAATACCTTTGGCGCAAACCCCTTGAAACTTGCGAATACAGGCGTTGATGCAGCAGAAAGTATTGCTGCGGCAATTCGTCTTGCAAGGGAAGCTGTGGGAGAACATGTCTGTGTGGCACTGGATATCGGCCCCACAGGACAGCTTTTGCCGCCGGCCGGTTCTATGACCTTTGATGCGGCATATGATGCTTTCAGGACAGTATGTCTTGCAGGCGCAGCTGCGGGCGCAGATCTCATTGTGATTGAGACCATGAGTGACCTGCTGGAAACAAAGGCGGCATTGCTGGCAGCAAAGGAAAACACCAGTCTGCCTGTGATGGTGACCATGTCCTTTATGGAAAACGGCAGAACCTTTACAGGCTGTCCCGTTTCTGCGGCGGCAATGACCCTGGAGGGCTTGGGTGCATCTGCCATCGGCATTAACTGTTCTCTGGGACCAAACGAAATTCTGCCTATGATTCGTGAAATGGCCAAATGGACCAGCCTGCCGCTGATTGCAAAGCCAAATGCAGGTTTGCCAGATCCGGTGACAGGTGCTTATGATATGACACCGGAGGCCTTTGGCGAATATATGCTGCCCTTTGCGGAAAGCGGCGTGCAGATTTTCGGCGGATGCTGCGGCACAACACCGGAGTTTATCCGCAGTGTGTGCAGCCATTTGAAGAATCAGAAGCGGGGCAGGGACTTGCCGAAAAAGATACATGCGATTTGTTCCGGCACAAGAACGGTGATGCTGGATATGCCGCGTGTTATTGGTGAACGAATTAATCCCACAGGCAAAAAGCGCATGAAACAGGCACTGCTGGAGAGAGACTTTGATTATCTGCGAAATGAAGCCATCTCCCAGACAGAAGCAGGTGCTGATATTCTGGATGTAAATGTGGGAACGCCCGGCATTGATGAGACAGCGGTATTGCCAAAGGCAGTGGAAGCGATTCTGGAAGTTACGGATTTGCCTCTGCAGCTGGATTCTTCTTCTCCGGCTGCACTGGAAGCGGCACTGCGTATTTATCCCGGAAAGCCGATTGTGAATTCTGTGAACGGCAAAGAGGAGTCTTTGCAGGCGGTTTTGCCCCTGGTGAAGCACTACGGTGCTGCAATTGTGGGCCTGACGCTGGATGAAAACGGTATTCCCACTTCATCGGAGGAACGTTTTCAGATTGGCAAAAAAATACTGGAACGTGCAGTGGCGCTGGGTATTCCAAAGGAAGATGTTTTTCTGGACTGCCTGACACTGACTGCCTCCACAGGTTCAAACGGCCCTGTGGAAACGCTGACAGCAGTACAGCGTGTGCATGAGGAACTGGGCTTGCAGACGGTGCTTGGCGTTTCCAATATCAGTTTTGGTTTGCCGAATCGTCCTATGATTAACCGCAATTTTCTTTGCATGGCGTTGACAAAGGGTTTGACACTGCCGATTATGAACCCCATGGCAGAGGGCATGATGGATGCGGTTCGTGCCTATCGCATGCTGGCAGGATTCGACGAAAACTGTGCTGATTTTATTGCGGCATATCAGGGCGACGGACAGCCTGCGGCCAATGCGGCACCTGCCCCTGCAAATGAAAAGCTGACGCTGCAGGGTGCAGTAATGCATGGACTGCGGCAGGATGCGGCACGGCTGACAGAGGAGGCGCTGACCACCCAGGATGCGCTGGATGTGGTGAACAATATGCTGATTCCCGCATTGGATGCAGTGGGTGAGGATTACGAAAAGGGCAAGGTGTTCCTGCCGCAGCTGATTCAGGCGGCCACCGCAGCCCAGAGTGCCTTTGGCGTGATTAAACAGCATATCACGGCGCAGGAAAATGGCGGATCCGGAAAAAAGGGCGGAATCGTACTGGCAACTGTCAAGGGCGATGTCCATGATATCGGAAAGAATATTGTGCGCCTGCTGCTGGATAATTATGGCTATCAGGTGCTGGATCTGGGCAAGGATGTTGCTCCCCAGACCATCGTGGATGCGGCAATCGAACATCAGGTGCGGCTGGTGGGCTTGTCGGCTCTGATGACAACCACGGTGGGAGCGATGGAGGAAACCATCAGGCTGCTGCATGAACAATACCCATCCTGTAAAACGGTGGTGGGCGGTGCTGTGCTGACAGCTGACTATGCGGAATCCATCGGCGCTGACTGCTATGCCAAGGATGCAAAAGCAACTGTGGATTTTGCAAAACAGGTCTATGACTGATAACAGGGGGTTCATATGCGGGCATTGATTCAACGTGTGACACAGGCATCCGTGACAGTGGAGGGAACCGTCACGGGCGCCATAGAAAAGGGCTTTCTGGTACTGCTGGGAGTAACAGAGGAGGATACAGAAGAGGAAGTCCGTGTGCTGACAGAAAAACTGCTGAAGCTGCGCATTTTTCCGGATGCAGAAGGCAAGACCAACTGCAGCATTCAGGATGTGGGCGGCGCATTGCTGATTATTTCGCAGTTTACGCTTTGTGCAGACTGCCGCAAGGGTACAAGGCCCAGCTTTTCCCATGCCGCAAAGCCGGATGAAGCAAAGCGGCTTTATGAAATGTTTATTGAAAAATGCCGTGCGGTCATTCCCCATACGGACTGCGGCGTTTTTGGCGCACATATGGATGTGTCATTGCTGAATGATGGTCCCTTTACCATCTGGCTGGATACGGATGATTTCAAGAAACCCCGTAATCACTAAGGCATTGCAATGATTCGTAAAATGTGTTATAATATATGGGACGGGAGATAGAAACAGACAACCACAACTATTCAGTTTTCATTTTAGGAGGAACCAAATGAGTCAAGCAGATACAATTTTTCATCGTGCGGAAGAATTACTTCAGACATCTGCATCCTCTGCGGATGCGCATCAGCTTCACAATGCTGTCAGCCAGGCGGTAATGGAGCAGATTCTGCCCCATTGGAATCAGTGCAGGGCATCACATCTGGCATCACGGAGAGTATGCTATTTTTCCATGGAATTTCTGGTGGGCCGTGCAGTATACAATAACCTGTACTGCCTGGGACTGCTGAAGGACATGGAGCAGGCCTTTGAGAAGGCAGGCACCTCCCTTTCTGTATTTGAGGATATTGAAGATGCTGCACTGGGCAACGGCGGTCTCGGCAGACTGGCTGCCTGTTTTCTGGACAGTGCGGCAGCATGCTCTCTGCCGGTGGACGGCTATGGCGTGCGTTATCGCTATGGCTTGTTCAAGCAGGGCTTTGAAAACGGTCGTCAGACAGAAACAGGTGACGACTGGCAGACCTTCGGCGATCCCTGGAGCATTCGCAATGAAAGTGAAGCAGTCCTGATTCAGTATCAGGGACAGACTGTCCGTGCAGTGCCGTATGATATGCCGGTTATCGGTTACGAAACCGACGGCAAACAACCTCATATCGGCACATTGCGCTTGTGGCAGGCAGAGCCGGTACAGGCATTCGACTTCCACACCTTCAATGCACAGGATTACCTGAATGCATCCCAGGCAATCATTGCCGCAGAGGATATTTCACGCTGTCTGTATCCCAATGATGATACCAGATCCGGAAAACTGCTTCGCCTGAAGCAGCAGTATTTCTTCTGTGCTGCATCTCTGGCAGACTGCCTGAAAAAGCATAAGGCACAGTTCGGCACACTGGATTCTTTGCCGGAGCATCTGGCAGTGCAGCTGAATGATACCCACCCGGTTATTTCCATTCCGGAACTGATTCGTCTGCTGAAACTGGAGGGCTATTCCTTTGAGGCAGCTCTGGAAATGGCAAAGAAGATTTTCTCTTACACCAACCACACCATTATGCAGGAAGCTCTGGAAAAATGGGACTGTGATCTGGTGGAGGAAATTCTCCCGGAGATTTATTCCATCATGCTTCAGATTTCTGAGCGTTTTCTGGAGGAGCTTTATGCAATGGATATCAGTGAAAAGCAGATTGCTTCTCTGCGAATCATCAAGAACAACCAGGTTCACATGGCAAATATGGCAATGTATTGCGGCACATATGTCAATGGCGTGGCTGCAATTCATACGGAATTGCTGAAAACCACTGTTCTGAGTGACTGGTATGCACTCTGGCCTGAGAAATTCCAGAACAAGACCAATGGTATTACACAGCGCCGCTGGCTGGGTGTCTGCAATCCGGAACTTACGGATTTGCTGACAGAATTGAATGGCTCTGATGCATTCCTGAAAGACCTGAATGCACTGAAGAATCTTTCATCCTATGCTGATGATTCTGCCGTTATGGCAAAATTCCATGCGGTGAAGCAGCAGAAAAAGCAGCAGCTTGCAGATTATATCGCAAAAACCGAGGGCGTGGAAATTGATCCGGATTCCTGCTTTGATATTCAGATTAAGCGACTGCATGAATACAAGAGACAGCTGCTGAATGCCTTCTCCATTCTGTGGATTTATTACGGCATCAAGGACGGCAGCATTCAGAACTTCCAGCCGACTACATTCCTGTTTGGCGCAAAGTCTGCACCGGGCTACCGCAGAGCAAAGGCTATTATCAAGTATATCAATGAGATTGCGAAGCTGATAGACAATGACCCGGATATGAAGGGCTTGCTGAAGGTGCATTTTGTCACCAACTACAATGTTTCCTATGCGGAAAAACTGGTGGCTGCCTGTGATATCTCCGAGCAGATTTCCACTGCAGGTACAGAGGCTTCCGGTACCGGCAACATGAAGATGATGCTGAATGGTGCTGTGACACTGGGTACACTGGATGGCGCAAACATTGAGATTGTGGAGGCTGCCGGCACAGAAAACAACTATATCTTTGGCGCAACTGTCGAAGAAATTGAAAATCTGAAGGATTACTGCAGCCGTTCTGTTATGGCGAAGAACCCGAAGATTGCCCGTGTGGTGAGAAGTCTGATTGACGGTACTGTATCCGACGATGGCACAGGGGAATTCCGTGAACTGTATTTTGCTTTGCTGGACGGCGCAAGCTGGCATCAGCCGGACCATTACTACCTGCTTCTGGATTTGCCGGATTATGTGGAGACCAAGCTGCGTGCCCTGGCAGATTATCGTGATACAGAGGCATTCTCTGCGAAGCAGTGGCGCAATGCATGCGCAGCAGGCCCATTCAGTTCTGACCGCACCATTCGTCAGTATGCAGAGGAGTGCTGGCATATTTCCCAGTGCTGATTCTGAAAAAAATTTGCGTTAACTATTGACAATTATAATATTTTCGTATATAATATGCTTACAGGATGATTCCTGAATGATTTTTGGAGGGTAATGATATGGAAGGATTTTTGGATTTGCCATTTGTGAAAGCAGCTCTGAAGATGATTGCAAACTTTTCTGATTTCAAAGGAAGAGCTTCGCGTTCAGATTACTGGTGGGCATACCTGGCAGTTTTTTTGGCAAGCATGGTTTTCTGCTTTGTCTTCGGTCTCCTGGGCGTTGTTGGAAAAATCTTGCTGTTCCTCTATGAATTGGTATTGATTGTTCCGTCATTGTCGCTGTGTGTTCGCAGACTGCATGACACCGGCAAGAGCGGCTGGTGGCTTCTGCTGAGCATCACAGGTATCGGTGCTATTGTTATTATCATTTTCTTGTTGCTGCCCGGTGATTCCGGCGATAACCAGTTTGGTTCTGATCCGAAGCTGGATCAGGGCGTATAAGATGCATGTATGAAAGAAAAATCAGCGGTACATTCGTACTGCTGATTTTTTGTTTTTTTCGGGCGGTTGTCCTTGGTCATTCTTTTTCGGAAGATGACACAAGAAAAAGCAGCCCTTTGTAAGAAGGACTGCTTTTATGCGAGTAACAGGAATCGAACCTGCATGGATCTCTCCGCCAGAACCTAAATCTGGTGCGTCTGCCAGTTCCGCCATACTCGCATTTCTGTGCTGTATATCGTGACAGCGACTATTATTATACCAGTTTTCCATATATTTGTCAAGTGATTCTCATAAAAAACCGTGGGTATCATGGTCTGTGTATGTTGGCGGAGTACCCTGCATCTGAAAACTGTCAAAATCCGGCTCGAAGGAGGAAAACCGGGGCGAAACGGGTGTATCTTCCATGGATTTCCGATTGATCAGACGATAGGAATAGAATGTCAGCAGGATAAAGCCGAATATGAATAATGCGGTGAAATACCATTTATCCAGGGAGAGTATAAAGTCATAACAGCCGTGAATCAGCATCGGGCAGAAAAGGGAAAGAAACAGATACAGCCTCTTCTTTCCGTCCTCCATGTGCTGCCGATGCTTTTTCGCAATGCCATAATTGATACCCATGAACAGGCCGAAAATGGCATGCCCCGGAATGGCGGTAACGGCACGCATGAGCGCAACGGAAAAACCACCGCCCAGCGCATAGAGGATATTTTCAACGGCGGCAAAGCCCATGGATGCGGTAACGGCATAAACAATGCCGTCAAAAGTATAATCAAAGGCAGGGTGATTCCAGGTTACTTTCTTCATCACGAACCATTTGGCGAATTCTTCCAGGCCTGCAACCACGACAAAGTATTCAAGAAGGGAAAACACAATCTTCGGCAGATTTGTGGTTTCCTGCAGATATGTGAGCCATGTGTCCCCCAGATTTTCCAGCACCGCAACGGGAATGATGGAAAGGGCAGAGAATGCCAGCAGCTTGATGAGCAGCGGTTTGGGTTCTGGTTCTATGCGGTCCAGTTTCCGTACGAAGATAATCAGAAGAATAACCGGAAGCAATGCAAGTGTCATCAGGTAGTTCATAGGATACTCCTTGGCAGAAAAAATACTGTAAACCGGACTGTAAAGCGTTGCTGTACAGTGCCGTTTTATGGTATTATTATATCACAAAACCGATAAGAAAATCAATCTTTTCCGCAGAATTTTCCAGATTGTTGGGCGTTGTTTCATTGTGAAAAGAATGAATTGAAATCAGGAATATACAATTCGACAGGATGTATTGTGGAATCTGTGTTTGATTTGTATTAAAAGGGGAAAACAGTGGCGGCATATTGCATTTTTACAGGATTTCTGGTATAATATAACGTGAATAATTCTGTAATGTGAAAGAAGGAGGGACAGCATGAAGGATCGTGCGTTCCGAGTGATTGAAACACTTTGCAGCATCTGCGGTGTATCCGGAAGGGAACAGAATATTGGAATGAAATCCGCAGAATTGCTGCGTGCTTATATACCCAATGCAGCTTATCATAATGGCCTTGTGACAGCAAGCCTTGGCAGTGATGCAGAGAAGCCGAATCTGCTCTTCTGTGCACATATGGACCAGGTTGGCTTTCTGGTGACGGATATCACTGAAGAGGGCTTTTTGCGCATCGGGGCAGTGGGCGGCATTGACCACCGGCTGCTGCTGGGACAGCCTGTGACAGTAGAGGGAAAGCAGGGCGCTCTCCATGGCGTGCTTTCAATTCTGCCGCCTCATTTGCTGAAAAGGGAACAGGCAGTACCTGAAGATGCACAGCTTTGCGTGGATTTGGGATATGATTCCGGGGCGGAGGTGGAGCAGCTGGTCTCCAGAGGAGATGCTGTGTACTACGGTACATCTCCCCGAAAGCTGCAGAATGGCCTGGTGACTGCACCTGCACTGGATAACAGATGCGGCGTGGCTGCTTTGATTCGTGCCGCAGAATTGCTGGCCGATGCGGATAATCTGCCCTGCAATGTGATGTTTGTCTGCAGCGGTCAGGAGGAAAGAAGCGGCAGAGGGGCAAGACAGGCGGCTTATCAGTGCCGTCCCGACTACGCCGTTGCGGTGGATACCACCTTCGGCATGGCCCATGGTGAATCCCCTGAAGAATGTTTTCCCCTGGGAAAAGGCCCTGCAATCGGTATTTCTTCCATGCTGTCTGCGGAGCTTTCAGATGCCATGACAGAAACCGCAAAGGCGGCTGGCATTGATTTTCAGGTGGAGGTGATGCCGGAGGGAACAGGCACGGATGCGGATGCGCTGGCATTGGCCCCCGGCGGATGTGCGGCAGGCACTTTGTCCATTCCGATTCGGAATATGCATACACCGGTGGAAGTAGTACAGCTGTCCGATGTGGAGCAGACCGCACAGCTGATGGCAGCCTATGCAAGGAGGTGCGGCCGGGCATGAATCTTTCAGAACTGAAAACACTATGTTCCCTGTATGGCACATCCGGCAGAGAACACGATGTGAGAAATTATATTTTGCAGGCACTGCAGGAGATGCAGCTGCCCGAGGATGCAGTGAAGATTGACCGTCTTGGCAATGTGCTGGTACATAAAAAGGGTGCGAAGCCGGCTGAAAAGCGTGTGCTGTTTTCTGCCCATATGGATGAGGTCGCTTTGATGGTGACACAGATTCACGGTGACGGCACACTTGGATTTGATATGGTGGGCGGTGTGAATGCCGCTGCCGTCATTGGCAGACAGGTGGCTGTGGGAAAGAATCATATTCCCGGTGTCATCGGCTGCAAGCCCATCCACCTGATGAGCAAGTCGGAGCGCAGCAAACCGGCGGAGATGCACAGTCTGTACTGTGATATCGGTACCCTTTCCAAAGAGGAAACGGAGCAGCAGGTGCATCCCGGCGATGTGATTTATTTTTGCGAAAATGCAGAGGAAATCGGAAAGGATACTCTGCTTTCCAAGGCGATTGATGACCGGTTCGGATGCGAAATTCTGCTGACGCTGCTGCGGCAGGATTTGCCCTATGACACGGATTTCGCCTTTGTGGTACAGGAAGAAGTGGGACTGCGTGGTGCTGCAGTTGCAGCACGGAGCATCAGCCCGGAATTTGCCATTGTGCTGGAGGCCACTACCGCAGCGGATATTCCCGGCTCGGAGGGCGCAGACCGTGTATGCAGTCTGGGCGGCGGTGCAGTGATTTCCTTTATGGACGGCCGTACCATTTATGATAAAGCGTTATATGACCTTGCTGTTTCGGTTTGTGAACAACAGCAGATTCCCTGGCAGACCAAGACAAAAATTGCAGGGGGCAATGATGCGGGAGCAATACAGAATGCAGGGGATGGCGTGCGTGTGCTGGCGGTGAGTGTGCCCTGCAGATATCTTCATGCACCTTGCTCGCTGATTCGCCTTTCGGATGCGGAAGCCTGTGAAAAGATTGCCTGTGCCCTGATTCCTGCAATTCAGGAGGCTGCGTTGTGATTATAGAAATTCAGCATGCATCCGATGTGAAGCGCAAGTCTCTTTCCGGTTGCCATTACGGCAGAAAGATTCTGAGCTGCCTGGTTGCCTACGGTACAAAATACAGCTTTTGCCGCTTCTTCTGTCTGGAGTCCCATCAGCGTTTTGCCTGGATGATGCTTCAGAACAGCACTTTATTGATCAGTTCACAGGATGATTTTACCGATGACCGTGAAGCGGCAGAGGAATTATCGCTGTTTATACAAATGCACAGCCCATTTCGTGTGGAGGGTGCCCAGAGTCTTCTGAAAGGGATTTCCCTGGCAGAATATGTGCCGCTGCACCGTTCTGTATTTCGTCTGGAACCCGGCGAGATTTCTGCCTCATTTCAGGAGGAGCAGGTTAATCGTGCGCCGAAACTGGATGACGTATACGAGATTTTGTCGGAGGGATTTCCGAATCTCATTGCCTACGACATCTGGCTGACGGATACTTCTCATATGGTGCGCCGTGGACTGCGGCAGTGCTTTACATACTGTGATGTGACTGCGGCAACGGCCATTTATGATTATGGCAATCAGGTGCTGATTGGGCAGGTTGCCACAAAAACGGCTGCCCGGGGAAAGGGCTACGCCAGAGATTTTCTGCACTGGATTGCCAATGATCTGGAAGCACGGGGAAAAACAGGGATTCTCTATGCACTGGATATCCGCAAGAGTTTCTACGAAGAAATCGGTTTCACGCTGATGGAATCCGAGTTTGTTCTGGAACGTGTGCATGATGCGGAACCGGATGGCGGAAAGGGCATATTATAAAGGAGTTATCATGAAACAGATTTTTTCGTTTGATGAAAAGCTGCTGGCTGCGGCAAAGGCTGCGGAACAGGCTGCACAGCCGCAGTTTCAGGAAATTGAGGCAATTGCACAGCATGCGGCAGCAAAGGTTCTGCATGCATTTCAGACGCATAAAGTCTCTGCGGCATGCTTTGCAGGTGCAAACGGTTACGGCTATGACGATGTGGGACGGGATACACTGGATAAGGTCTGGGCATCTGTTTTTCATACAGAGGATGCGCTGGTACGTCATCATTTTGTTTCGGGAACACATGCGCTTTCCACTGCATTGTTCGGCGTTCTGAGAACCGGTGACTGCATGGTTTCCGTTACAGGCGGCCCCTATGATACACTGGAGGAAGTAATCGGTATCCGTGGCAAGGGCAACGGCTCTCTTGCAGATTACGGCATATCCTATCGTCAGTGTGACCTGACGGCAGAAGGTACGCCGGATTATGAGCGGATTCCTGAGGCGGTGAAGGGCGCAAAAGTGGTATATCTTCAGCGTTCCCGAGGTTATTCTCTTCGCCCCGCACTTTCTGTGGCGGAGATTGGAAAAATTGTCACACTGACAAGAGAAGAGAATCCGAATGCGGTGATTATGGTTGACAATTGCTACGGCGAATTTGTGGATTATCAGGAGCCGACGGATGTGGGCGCAGATTTAATTATTGGTTCGCTGATTAAGAATCCCGGCGGCGGCATTGCAGAAACCGGCGGATACATTGCAGGCCGGGCAGACCTGGTGGAGCAGTGTGCCTATCGTCTGACCTGTGTCGGCATGGGCAAGGAAGTGGGATGTTCCCTGAATCAGTGCCGCTCCATGTACCTTGGTTTGTTCATGGCACCGGACGTTGTGGCAAGCGCAAGAAAAACAGGCGCATTTGCAGCATCCTTGTTCCGTCAGCTTGGGTTTGAATGTCTGCCGGAGCCGGGCCGTACAGCGGGAGATATTATTACTGTGCTGGCTTTGAGAAGCCCTGAGGCAATGGAGGCGTTCTGCGCCGGCATTCAGGCAGGTTCCCCGGTGGATTCCTATGTGACACCGGAAGCCTGGGATATGCCCGGCTACGAGAGCAAGGTCATTATGGCGGCAGGTACATTTACAGGCGGCGCATCCATTGAGCTGTCTGCGGACGGCCCTATGAGAGAGCCCTTTGCAGTATATCTCCAGGGCGGTATTACCTATTCCAGCGGAAAACTCGGCGTTCTGACTGCTGCACAAAAAATGCTGGAACGAGGCTTGATTCAATTATAATGGGAAAGGGTGAAAAAAGTGGGAAGAGATTCGCATGAGCAGGAGTATTCCATGGATGAATACTTCAATGAAGGTCTTGCAGAACAGAAAGAAATAGAGAACCCCTTTGAAATTCAGCAGACAGGCAAGAAAGGGAAGAAAAACAGAAAAAAATCCCATCCGAAACTGAAACGGTTTCTGGTGATTCTTGCAGTGGCTGCGGTACTGGCAGCGGCTTTGTTTGTTTTCATTCTCGTCAGCCGTGTAAAGAATGACGGCGCACGATATGCCAGAAAGCTTTCTGAACAGATTGGCGTGCAGATCGGGGATGCCCAGAAAAAAGCAGATGTTACCCTGGTGGCAAATTCTGCATATCCGACGCTGAATTCTCTGTTCGCTTCTTATCAGGGCATGTTTGAGAGCAAGAAGAGCTGCCGTATTTCCGGTGTGAAAATGCCGGAGTGGGCTATTTTCTGTAATACAGATGCGGAGGAACTGACGAATATCACATATTATAATTACGCTGTTCTGGAGAAAAACGTGTTCGGAACCAACCGTAAGTCCTATATTGACCCGAATCTGGTGCCCCTGAGCATTTCTCCGGAGGAAGCGGAGGAATATCTGAATCTGAAGCCGTATCTTGTGCAGTATCTCCAGGGCAAAACGGTTCTGCGGGAATACCGCTACTGCTATAAGGACGGAGATTCCGGTGACAACGTTGCATATGTGATTACCGCAGTCTGGGATGAGAACAATCAGCTCACCAGTATTACCGACAACCGCAAAAACTATATCGGAACATTGCTGGCAAGTCCGCAGAATTGAGGCTGTGCGGCAATTTGATAAAATGTGCCGAAACAATTTTCACAAAAACAGTTTTTATAAGCACATCGTTGCAATCGCAAAAAAATGATTGACAGAATCGCAATTTCCTGTTACAATGTATCATGAGACAGTTGTCGGTATTCTGTGCTGCTGCAGTACAGAATAGAAAGGAGAATATGGAATGAGTGAGTTGAAGCTCTGTTTTGGATGCATGGAAGCATTGAACGGCGAGTCCGTTTGCCCATATTGCGGACATGATCAGAATGCCGCTTCTCTTGTAAATTATCTGAAGCCGGGAAGCATTTTGCATGACCGCTACATGATTGGAAAAGTATTTGACTCCAACGGCGAAGGCGTAACCTATGTGGGCTACGATCAGTCCGTGGAATGTAAGGTTCTGATTCGTGAGTATTTCCCGGAGCGGCTGTGCAGCCGTAATGTGGAAACAGGTGCCGTCGATGTCAGCGGAGACAACCTCGCACAGTATAAGGCACTGAAAGCCGAATTCACAGAACTGAATAAGGCATTGGCACGCATGCGTGATATCAGCCATCTCTATCCTGCGCTGGATATGTTTGCAGAAAACAACACCAATTATGTTGTCTATGAATTCCAGGAAGGCGGCACAATGCTTGAATACCTCAAGGAAAATGCCGGTGAACTCAGCTGGGATGTGGTGGAGCGGATTTTTCCGCCCTTATTTACCACATTGAGCCTGCTGCATAATGCAGGGGTTCTGCACAGAGGTTTAAGCCCGGAAACTATTTTCGTGACGGAAAAGGGCGAAATCAAGCTCAGCGGTTTCTGTATTTCTGCGGCTCGTACCAATGATACAGAGCTGGATGCGGAATTGTTTGACGGCTATGCAGCACCGGAACAGTATTACGCAGACCGTCAGCAGGGCACATGGACGGATGTTTATGGCATTTCCGCCGTGCTGTATCGTATTCTGACAGGCTGCCGTGCGACGGATTCCAATTCCCGTCAGGATTATGATATTCTTGTTCCTCCTTCGGAGTTGAATCCGCAGGTACCGGAACATGTATCCTCTGCGATTATGAAGGGCCTGGAACTGGACAGCACAAAGCGTGTGCGTACCATCAACGATCTGGTTACGCTGCTTTTCTCGGATGACAATGCAGAAGAAAACCGCAAGGGCGATACTGCTGTATATGATGCAAGAGCGGCAGTTGCGGCAAGCCGCAGCAGAAATCAGCCGCCTAGCCGCAATGGTCAGCAGAATATGAGAAGACAGTCCCAGAATGGCGGCCAGCGGAATTATAACAGCCGTCAGTCAAATCAGCGCAGATCCCAGAACGGCGGACGAGGAAGAGATGCACAGTACTATCGTGAACGTTCCGGCCGTCCCCAGTATGGCAGAAGCTACAGTGACCGTGAGATGACTTTGTTTGAGCGTGTTCGTGCGCCGCTGCTGATTGCCTTTTTGTTTATTGTAATTCTGACCATTGTTATCATCGCCTTCTCTAAAATCTGGGGCATGAGTAATCAGAAACATATGGCAAATTCTAAGGATAAGGAAACTTCTGCGGCAGATAATGTGGTTCCTTCTCAGACGGATCCGGGACAAAATGAAGTGGTTCCGGATGCCTATATTCCAAATCTGGTGGGAAAGAGCTTCTCCATTAAGCGGGATGAAATGGCAGGCTGGCTGGATCTGGAACCGATTTTTGAATTCAGCGACATTCATATGAAGGATACCATTTTCCAGCAGGAATTTGAGCCGGATTCTGAATTCGTCAGTGGTTCTTCCATGAAGGTCTGGGTCAGCCTTGGTTCCTCCATTCTCTCTATTCCAGATTATGAGGGACAGCGTTTGCAGCCCTTCCTGAAGAAGCTTCAGGATATGGGATTTGTTGTTGCAACCAATGGCGGTAATGATAACTCTGTAACATTCAGCAATTCCATGGGCGGCACCACAAAGCCCAACAGCAACAATAATAACTATGTGGTTACCACCAACAGCGAAGGAAAATCCCAGACCGTTATTTACAAGGCAAAAGTGGATTACAACTATACCAATGGCTATGTCTGCGGTATTGATCCGCCGCCGATGACAATTGTGGATGCATTGGGCGATTATTATATTACTGTTTATTATGCCTATAATCCAATCAATGAAACCTATATCAATGGTTCGGGTACAAGTACAACCAGCAATAAAAAGAAGACAACAGGCAAGGAGACTTCTACTACCAAAACCACTGTGACGAAAACCAATGAGGAAGCAGAAAGAGGGGAAAACCAGGGTGAGGATGATCCGCCGTCAAACCCTGTTACAGAGGCTCCGGTTACCCAGGCACCTGTCACCCAGGCTCCGGTTACCCAGGCTCCTGCGACATTCCCACCGGCCACCAATCCGCCGGCACAGAATGATCCCACATGATGCAGACAAGAAAACAAGCCGTATCAATACAAATTTGATACGGCTTGTTCCATTTTTTGAAAATCAGTGAATACAAGAAGAAACAAAAGCGCCTTCTCACGGGTAAATGAGAAGGCGTTTTTGTTACGGGTAATGAAATCGAGAGGGCAATGATTTATCATGAAAGAGGCAAGCAAGATAAATCACTTGCATAGGGTGATGAGTTTCAGATTCGATTTGTTCGTTTCCTTCCCTCACCATGGCTATATTATAGCAAAAATTTTTTTGATTGTCAAGCGTTTATTGTAAGATTCGTCAAAAATCAGCATAGTATATAAGATTAAATCTATTTCATTGTATAGTATGACAAATAATATACAAACAGTATAGCAATAAATGCGATACTGCAAAAATAATAGCCAGACTGTATTATTTGCATATTCAAGGAAATGCCCTTTTTCGATACTGTATCCTTTCTTGTACATACAAGTCAAGATTGTTACAATGGTTATTGCTGAGCTGCTGCCTGTTCCGGGCCATATATTGTATCCTATACAGTGCATCCGGACACTTCGGAATGTAAAAATGATAAATCTACGGGAAAAGGTTGACTTTTTTTTTACAATATGGTATGATGAATACATCGGCTTATGAGGGTACGCCGTACATGCAGTGCGCTCTTTTGCTCCCCATAGCAGGAGTGAACTGTAAAAATAAAAGAGAGGGTATATTATGTTGAATCTCCAAGGAAAGTGGGCACTGGTAACAGGTGCCAGCCGAGGCATCGGCAAACTGGCAGCAGAGAAACTGGCTGAGCAGGGCTGCAATCTGATTCTGCTGAGCCGTGACACTGCACATACTGCTGCGTTTGCAGCGGAATTGTCTGAAAAGGTACAGGTATTTCAGGTTGCATGTGACCTGGGTGATCCTGCTTCCGTCACACAGGCGATTGCAGAAATTGACGGGCTGAATGTACCTGTGGATGTCATTCTGAACAACGCAGGTGTACAGATTGCCTACCGCACAGACTATTGGCAGACGCCTGTCAGTGATTACGAAATCAGTTTCCGCATTAACACCATTGCGCCTATGATGTTCTGCTATCACTTCATTCCGAAGATGATTGCACGGGGCTTCGGCAGAGTGGTGAATACTACAAGCGGCATTCGCCTGGAACCGGAGCAGGCAGGATATTCTGCAAGCAAAGCGGCACTTGATAAAGTGACTGTTGATCTGGGCTCCAAGCTGGAAGGTACGGGGGTGGCAATCAATCTGACGGATCCGGGCTGGTGCAGAACAGACCTGGGCGGTCCGAATGCGCCAAATGCACCGGAAAGTGCTTTGCCAGGCGTGATTGTCGGTGCATTCATTGAGCAGCCGAAATCCGGCAGACTGTTTGCAGCAGGGGACTTCTATGATATGACTCTGGAAGAGGCTGCTGCAAAGGCCGATTCCATGGAATAAGACAATACCGCAGACAGCGGAAAGATGGACTGAAAGATGCAGCAGGGAGGAAATCAAAAGCGGTTCCTCCCTGTTGCTTTACAGTTGACACAATCGGAATAATATGGTATAATATACATAAAATCTGTTTATCGGAGACGATTAATATGAAACATACACTTGATTGGAATATATATCTGAAACATGCTGCACAGGCTGCGGCAGAGGGCATCGTTATGCTGGAAAACAAAAACGATGCACTTCCCCTTGCGGAAAAGGAACAGATTGCATTGTTTGGCAGAATACAGATGCATTATTATAAGAGCGGAACCGGCTCCGGCGGCATGGTGAATGTGTCGAAAGTGGTAGGGATTCCCGAAGGCCTGGAGGCGGCAGGTATCACCCTGTATGCGCCCCTGCGTGAGACATACTGCGAGTGGGAGAAGGCACATCCTTTCGATAACGGTACAGGCTGGGGCGGAGAACCCTGGGCACAGGAGGAAATGCCGCTGGAGGAACATCTGGTGGCAGATGCGGCCGCACATTGTCAGCGTGCTGTGGTGGTAATTGGCCGGACCGCAGGCGAGGAGCAGGATAATCGTATGCAGAAGGGCTCCTATCTGCTGACGGATGGGGAATGCGAGATGCTTCGCCTGACCCGAAAATATTTTGAGAAAGTCATTGTGCTGCTGAATACAGGTAATATTATTGATATGCACTTCGTGGATGACTATGCCCCGGATGCGGTGCTGTATCTGTGGCAGGGCGGCATGACGGGCGGTACCGGCGCAGCGGATGTTCTGACAGGTGCAGTTTCTCCCTGCGGAAAACTGCCGGATACCATTGCATATGACATTACGGATTATCCCTCTCACCGCAATTTCGGCGATGAGAATGATAATATCTATCAGGAGGATATTTACATTGGCTACCGCTATTTTGAGACCTTTGCAAAGGAACGGGTGCGGTATCCCTTCGGCTATGGCTTATCCTATACCACATTTTCTGTTGCTGCGGAGCTGATTGGCGGCGAGGACGAGGAAATCTATGCGGAAATAACGGTAACAAATACCGGTGTCCGCCCGGGCAAGGAAGTGGTACAGGTATATTGTGAGGTTCCCCAGGGTAAGCTGGGTTCGCCTTCCCGTCAGCTGATTGCATTCTTCAAGACGGATACCCTTCAGCCGGGAGCAAGCCAGAGCTTTTCCTATCGGGTGGAATTGCCTGCTTCCTATGATGACAGCGGCATAACAGGGCATGCACATTGCTGGGTGCGTGAAATCGGACTCTACAAGATTTATGTGGGCTCGGATGTACGGTCTGCGGAATCCCTTCTGGGTATGATTGCGCTGGAAGAAACAGAGGTTGTGGCAGAATGCAGACAGGCAATGGCACCTGTCAAGTCCTTTTCCAGAATGCGCCCCATTGCCACAGAAAACGGCATAATTGCAGGGGAAGAAGCTGTGCCTTTGCTGGCCTTTGATGAAGCAGAGCGCAGAGCCGATGCATTGCCTGAGGAATGGAAAGATGCAAAACAGGGCAGCCTGCAGGATGTATTCAATGGGAAGCTGACGCTGCAGCAGTTTATTGCACAGTTCACCAATGAGGAGCTGGCACAAATTGTCCGTGGTGAGGGCATGGGCAGCCCCCGTGTTACCGCAGGTACCGCTTCTGCATTCGGCGGTGTTACTGCACAGCTGGAAGCCTACGGCATTCCTGCGGCCTGCTGTTCAGATGGTCCTTCCGGAATGCGCCTGGACTGCGGCACGAAAGCCTTTAGTCTGCCCAATGGCACATTGCTGGCATCCACTTTCAATGAGCAGCTGATGACTGATCTGTTTACCTGCGTGGGTATGGAAATGTCAGCCAATCATGTGGATTGCCTTCTTGGCCCCGGCATGAATATCCATCGCCATCCGCTGAATGGCCGCAACTTTGAATACTTTTCGGAAGATCCGCTTCTAACGGGAAAAATTGCGGCAGCGGAGCTGCGGGGTCTGCATCAGGTGGGCGTGACAGGTACCATCAAGCATTGCTGCGGCAATAATCAGGAAACCAGACGCCATTTCCTGAATGATACCGTTTCAGAACGTGCCCTGCGTGAAATCTATCTGAAGGGCTTTGAAATTGCGGTGCGTGAGGGCAATGCGGATTCGATTATGACAACCTATGGTTCTGTCAATGGCCTGTGGACAGCTGGCAACTATGACCTGTGCACAGAGATTATTCGCCGTGAGTGGCAGTTCAAGGGCATTCTGATGACGGACTGGTGGGCAAATATCAATGAGCGTGGCATGAAGGAGCCGGATGCATCTTGCCTTGCTGCAATGGTACGGGCACAGAACGACCTTTACATGGTTTGTGCAGACTGTGCAGACCATGAGGATAATATTATGGCGGCACTGGAAGAAGGTACATTGACCAGAGGTGAATTGCAGCGCTGTGCAGCCAATATCTGCGGATTCCTTCTGCATACCAATGCCATGCGGCGGGCCATGGGCGAAAATCATGAGCCGGAAGTGCTGAATCGTCCTGCAGAAGAAACGGATTCCGGTGCGCCGGTCATCTTCTATGAATTGAACGGCGATATGGAAATTCCGCTGGAGGATATCTGTACGGACCAGGGCACCAGTCATGCATTTGCTCTGACGGTGAACCGGCCGGGTTGGTATCTGGTTACGCTGACGGCATCTTCCACACAGAGTCCACTGGCACAGATGCCTGTTACATTGTTCAGCATGAGTACCGCAAGCGGCACATTCACCTGGAATGGCACAAACGGCGAGCCGGTTTCCTTCTCCAACGAATTGCCGATTTATTCACACTTTACAACCATGCGGCTATATTTTGCACAGAGTGGTCTGAAAATGGAACGTATTCAGTTCCATATGCTGCATGACCAGAAAGCACCGACGGAATTGCTTCCGTCCGATGAAACATAATATTTCACACAGGAGGAATTATCATGGCATCCGCAAGAAACATTGTACTTGCAGGAAATTTCACAGGCTGTCGGCTGTTTCGTATGCCGGGCGGCATTGCCTATATTTCCGGTACGATGAAAAAAATGGATGATATCTATCTGACACCTGCCTATGTTAGCGATTATCAGGTGATGCTGGAAGATGAAATTCGTTCCGGCCGTTCCGTCTATCTCACGGGAATCCTGGATCCGGGAAGACTGCTGGAGCTGAGTTTCCGTGCATCCGAAGCCTATCAGAAAAAAGGTATCTATACGGTTTTGATTCAATTCAAGGACTACAAACGTGTTCTTGTAGAAATGGACAGCAAGATTCTGGAAGCACTGGAATACAGAATGCGTGCAGAAAAGTGAAGGCTGTGATTCGAAGCTACGGGCTGTTTCTCATTGGACTGTTCATTGCCGCAATGGGTGTAGCACTGTCTGCAAAGGCAGGTCTGGGTACATCCCCCGTTGCCTCTGTACCCTATTCCGTTTCACTGGTCAATCATACTATAACTTTCGGCTGGTGGCTGAATATCTGGAGCGTTCTGCAAATTGCTACAGAGGTAATTCTGCTGCGCAGCAAGTGCAAGCCGTCGGAGATTGTGATTCAGACGATTCTTGCCTTTGTCTATGGCTATCTGACAGACTTTTCATGCAGCTTACTGAAAAACATTCATGTGGAAAGCTACGGTGCACAGCTGCTGTTTATGCTGCTGAGCTGTGTGGTTCTGGGTGTGGGCATCTGGATACAGTTCCTTGGGAATGTGGCGATGCTGCCCGGTGAAGCCATGAATCGTGCCATTGCCCAGGTGACAGGCAGGCGATATGAAAATATCAAGATTCTGTTTGATGTGCTGTACATTGCAGCGGCAGCTGTGATTTGCTTCTTGTTTGTTGGTTCGCTGAAAGGCGTCCGGGAGGGAAGTATCATTGCGGCAGTTCTGATTGGCAATATCATAAAGTGCTGCAATCGTCTTTACCGGAAGATACGGAAACAGCCTTCCTGAAATCACAGAATGTCGTTACAATAGTTAAAAGAATTGATGTGCAGTAAAGGGGAGAACTACTGTTGTTCTCTCCTTTACTTTGCGCTTATTTTTTTACTTGACTTTTACATATTAATATGATAAAATATAAATACAGGATTCTATAGAGGCAATGCCGACTTTTTTACGGTGCTGCCGAAATATAAGGAGGATTCAAGATGAATCAAAAAGGTATCTCTGCGCTTTGTGCCGCATCGCTGCTGCTCACACTTTTCACACCGTCTCTGTCAGCATTTGCCGCTGACCGCACGCAGTTCACCGTGGGTTTTGATGCAGAATTTCCGCCCTATGGCTATCAGAATGAAGAGGGAGAATATGTGGGATTTGACCTCTCCCTGGCACAGGAAGTCTGTGACAGAAACGGCTGGGAACTGAAGAAAACTCCCATCGAGTGGAATTCCAAGGATATGGAGCTGAAAACAGGTGCCATTGACTGCATCTGGAATGGCTTTACCATCAATGGCAGAGAAAACGACTATACCTGGTCTGTGCCCTATGTAGACAATTCCCAGGTGGCAGTTGTCCGTACAGATTCCGATATTTCCCAGCTTTCTGATATGGAAAACAAGATTGTTGCTGTCCAGACAGACAGTTCTGCATTGGCTGCCTTCACGGGAGAAGATGCAGAGCAGAAGAATATCGACCTGGCAAACACATTCAAGGAGCTTCAGCAGATTGGTGACTATAACAGCGCATTCATGAATCTGGAAAGCGGTTCTGTTGATGTCATCTGCATGGATATCGGCGTTGCGAAATATGAAATATCAAAGCGTGGCGATAAATTCAAGATGCTGGATGAACAGGTTTCCTCGGAGCGTTACGGTATTGGTTTTCTGAAGGGAAACACAGAGCTTCGTGATGAAGTACAGTCCACGCTGCTGCAAATGCTGGAGGACGGAACCTTTGCTGAAATCGCTGAAGAATGGGATTTGTCAGACAGCGTTTGCCTCAGTGAAGATGTGGCTGTCCGTGATGATTTCACTGAAGATGAAACGCCCTTCGGTGAAAAGCTGGTCAGCATCTGCCGCCAGCTTCTGAAAGGTGTCGGGGCATCCCTTTCCATCTTCTTCCTGACACTGCTGTTTGCCCTGCCCCTCGGCCTGCTTATTGCCCTGGGCCGCATGAGCAAATTCAAGCCTCTTAGTGTACTGATTAAGCTGTACATCTCTGTGGTGCGTGGTACGCCGCTGATGCTTCAGATGCTGGTGGTGTTTTTCGGCCCGTACTTCCTGTTCCATGTTTCCACCTCCACAGAATATCGTTTTATTGCGGTTATCATCGGTTTCACCCTGAATTATGCCGCCTACTTTGCAGAAATTTATCGTTCCGGCATACAGGCTGTACCTGTGGGCCAGCACGAAGCCTGTGAAATCCTGGGCTTCAGCAAAACACAGGAATTCATCAGGATTGTATTGCCGCAGATGTTCAAAAATATTCTGCCCTCCATTACAAATGAAGTGATTACGCTGGTAAAGGATACCTCATTGGCCTTCGCAATTTCCTACACAGAAATGTTTACCCTTGCCAAGCAGGTGGCAGCTGCGGAGACAACTATTATGCCGCTGTTCATCGCAGGTGTATTCTATTATGTATTCAACTTGATTGTTGCATTCGCAATGGAATATATCGAAAAGAAAATGAATTATTTCAGATAAAATCGCAGGAGGAGAATGCATATGAATTTGCTTGAAGTAAAGAATCTGAAAAAGAGCTTTGGCGACCTTCAGGTGTTAAAGGATATCAGCATGACAGTGGGAGAAGGCGAAGTGGTTTCCATTCTCGGTCCCTCCGGCTCCGGAAAATCCACTTTTCTCCGCTGCATTTCTATGCTGGAGACCATTGACGGCGGTGAGATGTCCTATTGCGGCAGCAAAGCCGTAAAAGAGGAAAATGGAAAACCGGTTTATGTTTCGAAACAGGAATTGAAAGAAATCAAGCATTCCTTTGGGCTGGTGTTCCAGAATTTCAATCTGTTCCCGCATTATACGGTTCTGCGGAATATTACAGAGGCGCCGATTCATGTTCTGAAGCGCAGCAGTGCAGAGGTTATGGCAGAGGCAAAGGTTTTGCTGCAAAAAATGGGGCTTGCTGACAAGGGGGATTATTATCCCTATCAGCTTTCCGGCGGTCAGCAGCAGCGTGTGGCGATTGCCCGTGCACTGGCAATGAAGCCGAGGATTCTGTTCTTTGATGAGCCTACATCTGCACTGGACCCCGAACTGACAGCGGAGATTCTCAAGGTGCTGAAAGACCTGGCACAGGAAAAAATGACAATGCTGATTGTTACACACGAAATTGATTTTGCACGCAGTGTTTCAAGTCATGTGGTATTTATGGATGGCGGTCTCATTGTGGAAGAGGGAAAGCCGGAGGATGTCATTGACAATCCTTCTAATGAGAGAACACGCACATTCCTTCGTAAACTGGAGCAGTGAGCATTTTGCCTTCATTCAGTTCGTGTTTGAGCGTATCAACAAATTGAATATGGGGGAGAGAAAACGCTTATTTTCTCTCCCCCCATATTTTTGCTCTTTGTGCCTTTTTCCTGCAGGTCCTTATGCATATTCTTATGAAAAAAACGCATCTGCATTGCTGCAGATGCGTTTTCAGTCGGAGTGACAGGATTCGAACCTGCGGCATCCTGCTCCCAAAGCAGGCGCGCTACCAACTGCGCTACACCCCGATTGCCTATCTATTTTACCACACTTTGCGTATTTTGTCAAGCCCCTTTTTTATTTGCCCATCTTCCCGCCTTTTTTACTGCTGAATTTTAGTAGGATATTGCAGTAAGTGATTTCGTTCCTCCATTTTACTAATATTCCCATAGTATGCATCATATATGATTTTTTACGCAGATACGACGATTATGATGCGATAATGCAGAAAAAACAATATGATGCAAATATGGGAGAAAAACGGAGCATTTAGAAGAAAACTATAGGAAATATGAAAATAATCCGTCTATTTGGAGGTTCGTGTATAATTTGTTGATTTTTGAAACTTGCAAAATCTTTATAATTATGGTAAAATACAAGCATAAGGCGTCAACCGAAAGATGACGCAGAAAGGAGGATATCCTATGGGAAACCTGATTTTTTGGGGTGCCGTTTTCGTTCTCGGCCTCATCGCTGAAATCATGACACTGCAGCTGGTAACAATCTGGTTTGCTGTGGGCGCAGTGGGAGCATTCATTGCTGCACTGATGAACCTGAGTTTTCAGTGGCAGCTGGCGATATTCGTTGTGGTATCCGTGTTCCTTCTGCTCATCACAAGACCATTGCTCGCCGCAATCCGTGTCAAGCATGTCACACCTACAAATGCCGATGGTACAGTAGGCAAAACCGCCGTCATCCTGGAGGAAGTGAACGAATCCCTGGGCACCGGCCGTGCCAGACTCAACGGCGTAGACTGGATGGCAGTCTCTGAAACGGGAGCAATTCTTCCCCCCGATGCGATTGTGAAAGTAGTCCGTGTCGAGGGCGCAAAGCTGATTGTCACCCCCGCCAATGAAGCATCATAAAAAATTTTTTGGAGGTATACACTATGTTAGCAACATTCTTTTCTTTTGCCGCAGGCAATGCAGGTCTGATTACAGGTCTTGTCCTGATTGTCATCGCTTTGATTATCTTCGTTTCCAATATCAAGATTGTGCCCCAGGCAAGTGTCTATGTGGTGGAGCGTCTTGGCGCATTCTACCAGGAATGGCACACAGGCCCCCATTTCCTGATTCCTTTCTTTGACAGAGTGGTTAAGATTGTCAGCATCAAAGAGCAGGTTGTGGACTTCAAGCCCCAGCCGGTTATTACCAAGGATAACGTTACCATGCAGATTGATACCGTCGTATTCTTCCAGGTAACAGATGCAAAGCAGTACACCTATGGTGTGGAGCGTCCTCTGGCTGCAATCGAAAATCTTTCCGCAACAACACTCCGTAATATTATCGGTGAAATGGAACTGGACTCCACACTTACATCCCGTGATGTTATCAACACAAAAATTACCGCAATCCTCGACCAGGCAACTGACCGTTGGGGCATCAAGGTTAACCGCGTAGAGCTGAAAAACATTCTGCCGCCCCGTGAGATTCAGGATGCCATGGAAAAGCAGATGAAGGCAGAGCGTGAGCGTCGTGAGAAGATTCTCCAGGCAGAGGGTGAAAAGAAGTCTGCAATTCTCGTGGCAGAAGGTGAAAAGGAATCCAAGATTCTCCGTGCACAGGCAGATAAGGAATCCCACATTCTGGAGGCTGAGGCACAGCAGCAGGCAACACTCCTGCGTGCAGAGGCAATTCGTCAGCAGAAGATGCTGGAGGCACAGGGTGAAGCAGAGGCTCTCCAGATGCTGAACAATGCAGCTCCTAATAACCAGATTATTCTGCTGAAATCTCTGGAGGCATTCGCAAAGGCTGCCGACGGAAAGGCCACTAAGATTATTATCCCCAGTGAGATCCAGAATCTTGCAGGTCTGACCGCTGCACTGAAAAACATTGCAGTTGATGCGGACATCCAGAATAAAGCAAACGAAACGTAAGAATATGAAAAAGAACCTGCAGCTGGTTGGCTGCAGGTTCTTTTTTGCGCCTTCTTTACTTTAGTGCTTTCCAGAGGGGTTCCAGCCCTCCGGACCTCCCGGCCAAAGGGACATTGTCCCTTTGGAATCCCGTTCGGAGGTAATGTTTATCCGGCCTCCGCTATAAATTGATCAAACATGGCTCTGACAGCTTCACAATATGCTTCGTCTATCTCATAGTAATAATTTGAATACATCATTCTGACCGGGATAACATAAACACTTTCCTGGCTGATGCCGCTCGCTCTCAGAATCCGCTTTGCTTCACCTATGGATAAAGCCTTTTTCGATAATGCCAGAATCTCCTCCTCTGTCTTGTTTCGGTTCGTCCCGAACATCAGACCGCATTCATAGGAGTTTTCTCCCATCTGCCAAATATACACCTCTACTCCTTTGAAAGGCTCTCCTTCCAATTCAGAGAATTCCGGGTAGATTGTTTTCAGTTCTGCAAGGGTTCTTTCGCTCTCAAACTTTTTGAATTTCAGTGTGTTCAATACAGTATTTATATCCGCCTCATATTGATGGAACAGCTTTTCATCCTGCATAAGAATCACACAGCCTTCATAATCATCTGCAAGAGAAATGAAACTCCACATTTCACTGCCATCATAGAATCCTTGTGTTGCAGAACAGCCGTTGAAGTCAATTGACTTTGTTTCAAGTCCTGTGCGGCACACACCAAATCCAATAGAGATAATAGGAGTATTCTCACCCATCGGATAAATAGTTGCAAGCAGCGTGCTTGTCGGTTCATCATCTGTTTGAATGACCTCATAGGTCAGCATATCAGGCAGTTCGAATGCAAAACCAAAAGCGGAAGCGCACTGGGGTTCTACTGTGATATGCTGAGAATTATGTGCCTTCCAGACTTCTTCATTTGTCAGACATTCAGGCGCACACCATATCAAGGTATCAGTGATATTTTCGAGATTTTCAGGATGAGCAATATTATAAACCATACTATGGATACTCTCATCACTTACTTTGTACTTCTCAGCAACACCGTTGTATTCGTAATCCACCACACCATCAGCATAAAAGACAAGTTTGAAAGGATTACCGTTATTCTCCACAAATACAAGCTGTGTTTCTCCACCCATATAGTCAGTATCAGGTGAAATCTTTTCCCATGTGACATGCAGAAGCCTGTCTGATAAAGAATGAATTTCGGAACGGTTAACCTCCAGCAGATACGGCGCATATGCAGCAGTTGTGACACGGACAGCGCTTTCTGAAAAGTCCGGGAAAGGGCAGTTCATTTCCAGAATATCCGGCTCCTTTCCGCTCATAGCAGCAGGACTTTCTGTCTTGACCTGGTTCTGCCATACTACAGGCAGGGCAATTGCTGCTGCCGTCGCCGCAATGCCGATCACCCACCGCATCACCCGATGATTCTCTTTCGCATGTGGGATATAGTGCGTTGCTTCCCGCAGATAGGATTCATTAATGCTGTTCATTGCTTCCATAAAATCGTTTCCATTCATAGCGATGCTCCTTTCTCAGACAGAAACACTTTCAGTTTTTCACGGCTTCGATGCAGTGTGGTTTTCACCTTGCTTTTTGAAAAGTGATATGTTTCTGCAATGACAGAAACGGGTTCTCCAAACCAGTAATGCCGCACAAAAATGACTCTGTGTTCTTCTGAAAGCGTTTTCAGAAAATCATTTATGATGTCCGCAAGTGCTTTTTCTGAAAGCCATGTCTCGCTCATTTTGTCTGGAATGCACTCTTCCATTTCACGAGTCAGTTCCACAATTTGGGCGCTGCGTTTTGCAGCATTGTTTTTCTTGATGATGTCATACGCTGTACATCGGCAAAGTCTTGCAAGGAAGGAAAACAGATCCTGCGGTTTCTGCGGCGGAATGGAATTCCACGCTTTTAGAAAGGTATCGTTTACGCACTCCTCGGCATCACGGGTATCTGATAGAAACGATGAAGCCAGGCACAGCAACCTTTTGCCGTATATTTTTATGCTGTAATCCAATGCAGCATCATCACGCAGCGTATAACGCTCCACAATTTCCTCATCAGATATGGTATTGTTCATGCTTCTGCCTCCTTTCAAAAAGAACAATGCACTGTTCACCATGATAATCGAGAAATGGAATAAAAAGGTTACATTTTAATTTATTATAGCGCATTTGCTCGGTATTGTCCAGTGCCGGATACAGTGTGCGGTGCTTTACGGAGCGCTTCCAGCCCTCCGGACCTCCCGGCCCAAGGGACATTATCCCTTTGGAATCCCGTTTTGGGGAGTACAGGTTTTGATTTGAGGAAATTGTTTTAGGCGTGGCTTATTGCGCAGATGCCCGAACGATTGAAAACGGGGGAAAGAAAACTCTTGTTTTCTCTCCCCCATACTCCTGCTCTTTGCGCCTTCTTATTTTGTTGATTTCCAGAGGGCTTTCAGCCCTTCGGACCTCCCGGCCCAAGGGACATTGTCCCTTGGGAATCCCGTTTTATGGGAATGCAAAAGCAGCAGATGACTTCATCTGCTGCTTTTTGTGTGTAATCAGAATTCTGCCAGATCTTCTGCTGTGGTTTCCGGTGCGCTTTCTGTTGTCTGTGCTGCCGGTACAGCCTGTGCATTGTTTTCCGCAATCTTGCCGCCCAGGAACCCTGCCAGCAATGCACGAAGGTCAATGCCCGTTGCCTCTGTGAGTCCATCTGTAATCTTTGTGGTGGAACCAATGATGTCACCCACAAGCTTGCTGGAATTGCCGTCACCGTACATGGTGATCTTATCTACCTTGGTAAGCGGCATTGCTGCATTCAGAACTACCTCAGGCAATGCCTTGAAGTACATTTCCAGAACGGCAGCCTCACCGTATTTCTTCATTGCCTCTGCCTTAGCATTGATACCTTCTGCCTCTGCAAGACCTTTTGCACGAATAGCATCTGCTTCAGCCTGACCAACAGCGGCAATACCCTCTGCTTCCTGCATCTTGGCAAACTTTGCTGCTTCTGCCTCTGCCTTCTGTGCCTCCGCATCCTGCTCACGCTGGAAACGGTCTGCTTCTGCATCTTTCTTCAGCTGATACAGCTTTGCATCGGCTTCCTGCTGTGCCTTGTAACGGGCAGCCTCCGCCATTTTCTTGACATCTGCCTCCAATGCCTTTTCCTTGACTTCGGCTTCCTTTGCCTTCAGTTCGACATCCTTTTCAGAAGCGGCAATATTCGCATTTGCCTTGGAAATCTCAATGGATTTTCTCTGCTCTTCCTTCTGGATTTCATAAGCAGCATCAGCAATTGCAAGCTGTGTATCTGCTTCTTTTTTCAGCTCTGCCTGACGAATAGCAAGCTCGTTGTTCTTCTGTGCAATTTCAGTTTCTGCAAGAATACGGGCATCGTTTGCCTCTTTCTTTGCCAGTGCCTTTGCAATTTCAATTTCCTTTTCGGAATCTGCTCTTGCAATAGCGGCCTTCTTCTGAATCTTCGTGGTATTGTCAATACCAAGATTTTCAATCAGGTTCTGATCGTCTGTGAAGTTCTGCACATTGAAGGATACGATTTCAAGGCCCATACGATTCAGGTCCGGTGCAGCGTTTTCCTGAACCTTCTCTGCAAATGCCTTACGGTCATTTACCATTGCTTCCAGTGTCATCTGACCGACAATTTCACGCATATTGCCTTCCAGAACCTCACGGGCAATTTTTGCAATGTATTCTGTATCACGGTTCAGGAAGTTCTCCGCACCCAGCTTAATCAGGGAAGGATCACTGCTGACCTTGATATTGACATTTGCATCAACATTGATATTAATATAGTCTGCGGTGGGTACTGCACTGGAGGTCTTGACGTCAACTGCAATCAGCTGCAGCTTCAGCTTATCGACTCTCTCAAAGAAGGGAATGCGCACACTGGCCTTTCCGATGATGATTTTTCTGCGAAGACCTGAAATGATGTAGGCAGTATCTGGTGGTGCTTTCAGATAACCGGAAGCGAGAATCGAGATAATCAGGATGACACCAACTGCGATACAAACCAGGGCAATGGGGTCCAGGGGGAGTTGGAACAGGGCTGCGAAGCCAATTGCATTCTTGAGCATTTAGAACACGTCCTTTCTGTGTACAGCTTTCGCAATATAATTACATTCGCAAAGCAATGCAGATACCGGTATTTCTGCCATATGCTTGCATTATTATTATACCATATATAAGAAATAAAGTCAATATGTTACATAAATATTTTTATTGAAGTCAGTCAAATTTCAGTCGCTCTGCAACAGCCAGTGCGTCGCATCGCTCGTTCTCCGGGTGGCCTGCATGCCCCTTTACCCAGTGAAAAGTCACCTGATGCTTCTGCAGAAGCGGCAGCAGCCGTTCCCACAGGTCAACATTCAGTGCGGGCTTGTTGTCAGATTTTTTCCATCCCTTTTTCTGCCAGCCGTATACCCAGCCTTTTGTCACGCTGTCCACGAGATAGCGGCTGTCTGTGGTGATGACCACATCGCAGGGCGTTTTCAGCTGTTCCAGACCGTGAATGGCACCCAGAAGTTCCATGCGGTTGTTGGTGGTCTGTGCCTCACCTCCGGATAATTCCTTTTCGTGAAGCGTGCCTGCGGCATCGGTAAACTGCAGAATCGTGCCCCAGCCCCCGGGACCGGGATTTCCGCTGCAGGCACCGTCTGAGAAAATGCGTACATGGGGAAATGTGTTTGATTGCATAGTATTCATCCTTTTCTGTTATGAAATGAGCAGCAGAACGGATTGGTGAAAATCACAACATGTGTCTGAAAATTATCCACAATGCTGAGATAAGCCTGAAACTGCGGAACGGCATATTTCCTGCAATATAAGGCAGCAGCCTGATGGACAATCTGTATATTGCACGGAAATACGAAGCATTTGCGAATCGTTTTGCGCTGCTCTTTGCTCTTATCTATTATCTACGATTTCAACGTAAAATGCAAGCAATTGAAACAGATTTGTGAAAAATGACAAAAATACAAAAATATAGAAAAATATTTAGAAAACGCTTTACATTTCAATGGGAATTGTGATATAATATGTGTACATCCGGCAGTATGCCCTGTCTGCAAAGGCAGATTGGTCAAATTTTGCCGGTACACAATGAAATGGAGGTTTTTCCAATGGGTAAAAAGTATTGTTACCTCTTCTCAGAGGGCGACGCAAGCATGCGTGAGCTGCTTGGCGGCAAAGGTGCGAACCTGGCTGAAATGACCAAAATCGGTCTGCCGGTTCCGCAGGGCTTCACAATTTCTACTGAAGCCTGCACACAGTACTACGAGGATGGCCGTCAGATCAATCCTGACATCATGGCTGAAATCGAAGAGTACATCGTAAAGATGGAAGGCATCACCGGTAAGAAGTTCGGTGATAAGGAGAACCCGCTTCTCGTTTCTGTTCGTTCCGGTGCAAGAGCTTCTATGCCCGGTATGATGGACACCATCCTGAACCTCGGCCTGAATGAGGAAGTTGTTCAGACAATGGCTGCAAAGTCCGGCAATGAGCGTTGGGCATATGACTGCTACAGAAGATTCATCCAGATGTATTCTGATGTTGTTATGGAAGTCGGCAAGAAGTACTTCGAGGAGCTCATCGACAAGATGAAGGCTGATCGTGGTGTGAAGCAGGACGTTGAGCTGACAGCAGCTGATCTGAAGGAATTGGCAGAGCAGTTCAAGGCAGAGTACAAGTCCAAGATCGGCGAGGACTTCCCGACAGACCCGAAGCAGCAGCTGATGGGCGCTGTTAAGGCAGTTTTCCGTTCCTGGGATAACCCGCGTGCAAACGTTTACCGTCGTGACAACGATATTCCGTATTCCTGGGGTACCGCTGTTAACGTGCAGATGATGGCATTCGGTAACATGGGCGACGATTGCGGTACAGGCGTTGCATTTACTCGTGACCCTGCAACTGGTGAGAAGAAGCTCATGGGCGAGTTCCTGAAGAATGCACAGGGCGAAGACGTTGTTGCTGGTGTTCGTACTCCGATGCCGATTGCACAGATGGAGCAGGAGTTCCCGGCAGCATACGAAGAGTTCATTAAGGTTTGTGATATCCTTGAGAATCACTACCACGATATGCAGGATATGGAGTTCACTGTTGAGAACAAGAAGCTCTATATGCTCCAGTGCCGTAACGGTAAGAGAACAGCTCCGGCTGCTCTGAAGATTGCTTGTGACCTGGTTGATGAGGGAATGAAGACTGAGCAGGAAGCTGTTCTGATGATTGATCCTCGTAACCTGGATACACTGCTCCACCCGCAGTTCGATGCAAAGGCTCTGAAGGCTGCAACTCCGCTGGGCAAGGGCCTGGGTGCATCTCCTGGTGCAGCTTGCGGTAAGGTTGTATTTACTGCTGACGATGCTGAGGCATGGAACGCAAAGGGTGAGAAGGTTGTTCTGGTTCGTCTGGAGACCTCTCCGGAGGACATCACCGGTATGAAGGCTTCTCAGGGTATCCTGACAGTTCGTGGCGGTATGACTTCTCACGCAGCTGTTGTTGCTCGTGGTATGGGTACATGCTGTGTATCCGGCTGCTCCGAAATCAATATGGACGAAGCAAACAAGGTGTTCACACTTGCTGGTGAAACATTCAAGGAAGGCGATCCGATTTCTATCGATGGTACTACCGGTAACATCTACAAGGGCATCATCCCGACAGTTGACGCTCAGATCGCTGGTGAGTTCGGCCGTGTTATGGGTTGGGCTGACAAGTATCGTAAGCTGAAGGTTCGTACCAATGCAGATACACCGGCTGATGCAAAGAAGGCAAGAGAGCTGGGCGCAGAAGGTATCGGTCTCTGCCGTACAGAGCACATGTTCTTCGAGCCGAGCAGAATCGCTGCTTTCCGTGAGATGATCTGTGCAGATACAGTTGAACAGCGTGAAGCTGCTCTGGCAAAGATTGAGCCGATGCAGCAGGCTGACTTTGAGGCTCTCTATGAGGCTCTGGAAGGCAACCCTGTTACAATCCGTTTCCTGGATCCGCCTCTCCACGAGTTCGTTCCGACAGAAGAAGCTGACATCAAGGCACTTGCAGATGCTCAGGGTAAGACTGTTGAGGACATCAAGGCAATTATCGCTTCTCTCCACGAGTTCAACCCGATGATGGGTCACCGTGGCTGCCGTCTGGCTGTTACATATCCGGAAATTGCTGCAATGCAGACAAAGGCTGTCATCAAGGCTGCTATCAATGTACAGAAGGCACATCCGGATTGGACCGTTAAGCCGGAAATCATGATTCCGCTGGTTGGCGAAGTCAAGGAGCTGAAGTATGTAAAGAAGGTTGTTGTTGAGACTGCTGATGCTGTTATCGCAGAGGCAGGCGCAGACCTGAAGTACGAAGTTGGTACCATGATCGAGATTCCGCGTGCTGCTCTGACAGCTGACGATATCGCTAAGGAAGCTGACTTCTTCTGCTTCGGTACAAACGACCTGACACAGATGACATTCGGCTTCTCCCGTGATGATGCTGGTAAGTTCCTCGGTGCTTACTACGATGCAAAGATTTTCGAAAATGATCCGTTTGCAAAGCTGGATCAGACAGGCGTTGGCAAGCTGATGAAGATGGCAATCGAGCTTGGCAAGCCGGTGAACCCGAAGCTCCACTGCGGTATCTGTGGTGAGCACGGCGGCGATCCGACTTCCGTTGAGTTCTGCCACAAGATTGGCCTGGACTATGTTTCCTGCTCTCCGTTCCGTGTTCCGATTGCAAGACTGGCTGCTGCTCAGGCTGCAATTGCTGAAGCAAAATAATGCTGCGCAGGATGATTCCATCGCTATAATGCAAATGACACCCCGTATTCTTTGGAATTACGGGGTGTTTTTTTAATTGCAATAAAAAAAGAGTAGAGATTGCTATTCTGTACCCTTTTGGCGTAAATGGCGTAAATGGCATAAATGTATTTTATGGCGTAAATTGAATACTTTTTTCTATATTGCATTTTATTATAGTAATAGTTTACGTTATTACTTATAATTCAGATAAATTGAATTTGAATTTATCTGGATGGTAAATTCTGCTTTAACGTAGAGGGAATATATGAAAAAATTTGAGAATCGATTGCTATTGGCTATTGTTTTTGGAATAGTTGCTGGCACACTATGCGCAGTATTGGATTTATTTCCAGGAAATAATATTTGGACATTTAGTTCGTTTTCTGGTTCTCTTGGATTTTGGGCGATTTCAGGAATGATAGTTGTTATGCTTTATGATAAAGCATGGGAAGCCTCTGTGGGAACGTTTCTTTATTTTGCATTTATGAATACTTCTTTTTTTATTGTACATTTTCTGATTTCACCGTTGTTTCAGTACCCTAGAATTAGTGAGTTATCAGAGGCACTCGTGCAGTCTGCGATATGGTTGATTCCATCCGCAATTTGTGGATTATGTGCACTGATAGCACATTTAGCCCAAAAAAACAATATGGTGGGAATAATAGCATTATCATTGCCAATCGGGCTATTAGTCTATGAGTTTATATCATTGTTGCTGTCGGTAATGATGAATCATAAGTTTTTATTTCAGACAGTTGTTGATTTGATTGGTATATTTTTATTGTGGAAAATGTATTCTAATGAGAAAAATAAGATTAGACTTGCAGTAGTAAGCGGTGTAGTTGCGGGATTATTAACTGTATTTACATTTGTTATGGACGGAACAGTTCTTTATTACTAAGAAAAAAGGCGAAAATAGTATGTGGGAGAGAAAATACGCATTTTCTCTCCCACATTGTTAGCATTATCAAGAATGTTTTACTCTCTGCTGCTGCCCAAGAAATGCCTTAACCTGGTCAATCATCAGCAGGCCCGTGCGGCGGCCGATGGCATATGTCTCACGGAGAACATCGGGGTTATGTGTGGTATGATTCACAGGCAGTTTATGAGGCGGCCGTATGACAAGTGCCGTGCCGTTGCTTTCACATCGTGCAATGTATTCCAGCTGTTTGTTGTAAATCAGATGGCGGCGTTCAATGGTGCGTACAAGATTCGGATAGTTTCTATAAACGCGGCGGATGGCCGGTATCATAGAATTGGGCTTTTTCAGATACCCTTCAGGCTGTGTCAGAATAACTACATTGTGGGCATTGCCCTTGTATTCCGAGTATTTCAGCGGAATGGAATCAGAAATGCCGCCGTCCAGCAGCTTATAGGGTCCTGCACTGACAATTCGGGATGCCAGGGGCATGGAGGCTGAACCTCGTACCCACTCCAGCTCATTTCTGCTGATGAGGTCTTTGCACTGATGATAGATGGGCTTTCCCGTTTCAACATCGGTGCAGACAATATAGAATGGCGTTTTCTGTCTGACGAATGCGTCATTGTCAATGGGATCCAGCTTTTCGGGAATGGTGTGATAGCAGAATTCCGCCCCGAACATATCACCTGTCAGAAGCAGAGAGGGTACGCTGCAGAATCGGGGATCATGGCAGAAACGGATGCAGTAGCGCAGTGCCCGCCCCGGTTGATTGGTCAGAAAATTGCAGCCGAATGTTGCGCCGGCTGATACGCCTACCACAGTATCAAATGAAAGCTGATGCTCCATAAATACATCAATGATACCTGCGGTGAACAGGCCGCGCATTGCGCCGCCTTCCATAACAAGTCCTGTTTTAATTTTCATGATTACCTCCGATGCAATCCTTTTGGATTACCGACAACGCATTCTCATCCTGCAGATGACGCGGCATCCTTATTTTTTCCAGGTGGATGGGGTCAGCAGCAGAATCATGGGAAATAACTCCAGTCTGCCTGCAAGCATATCGAATATCAATACAATTTTTGAAGTAGTAGAATATACGTCGAAATTGGACATGGGACCAACCAGATTCAGACCGGGGCCGATATTGTCCAGTGTTGCAACAACTGCGGTGAAATTCGTTGTCAGATCCAGGCCGTCAAAGGAAAGAATGACCATGCTGATTGCGTATATAATAAGATAGACAGTCATGAATGAGTGCACCGTGCGGATAATTTCTCCGTCAACCGTGTGGCCGTCCATTTTCACTTTCTTCACCTGATGCGGATGGATCATCGCACTCAGATCATTCAGCATGTCTTTGAACAGAATCACGATACGGGAGACTTTGATGCCGCCGCCGGTGCTGCCTGCCATTGCACCGATGAACATGAGAATGACCAGCAGAGTGCGTGAATACTGGGGCCATTCATTGAAATCCACGGTGGCAAATCCAGTGGAGGAAAGCAGGGAACCGATTGTAAAGGAACTGTGCAGAACAGTCTCGGACAGGGTTGAGAACATATGGCGCACATTCAGCGAGATTGTGAGAATTGCAAATGCAATGATGCCAAGATAGACTTTCAATTCCGTGGTGAAAGTCTCCTTGAATTTTTTTTGCAGCAGAAGGAAATAACAGGAGAAATTCACGCCGAACAAAAACATAAAAATTGTAATGACAGTGAGGCAGAAGGGGGAATAATTCATGCCCTCCGGGGAACATGAAAATCCGCCTGTGCCCGCAGTGGCAACTGAAATGCAGATGGAATCAAACAGGGGCATTCCGCCAACCAGCAGCAGAACAAACTGTATCAGAGTCATGCTGAAATAAATCAGATACAGCAGTTTGGCTGTGGTCTTGACCCGGGGTACCAGTTTTCCTACGGAGGGTCCCGGGCTCTCTGCTTTCATCAGATACATATTGCGGCCGCCTGCAATAGGGAGAAATGCCATAATGAACACCAGTACGCCCATGCCTCCGACCCAGTGGGTAAAGCTGCGCCACATCAGAACAGATTTGGGAATCCCCTCCAGTGTGTGCAGAATGCTTGCACCGGTGGTGGTGAATCCGGATACGGATTCAAACAGCGCATCAATAAAACCGGGAATGGTGCCCGAAACAACAAATGGCAGTGCGCCGAATACACTGAGTACAATCCAGCTCAATGCGCAGATGACAAATCCGTCTTTCGGAAAAAGAGACTTGTTCTTCGGTTTCCAGCGGGTAATCAGGAAGCCGATAAGCATACAGGATAAAGCGATGACGGCAAACATCAGGAGTTCCTGCTCGTGATAGACCGCCGCTGTAATGGTGGGAATCATCATAAAGGCTCCCTCAAACAGCAGAAGCAGTCCGAGAATATATGATGTCATTCGTAGATTCATGAAAGCCTCCTGTTACCGCAATATATCGTTGATATCATGCAACCCCATCTGATTCGTGACAATGACCACGGAGTCTCCCACCTGAATACGGTCGCTGCCTCGGGGAATCAATACCTTGTGGTTTCGGAAAATGGCTGCCACCAGGACGCCTTCCTTGAATTTCAGCTCCATCAGCGGTGCAGAGGTCAGAGGGCATTCGTCTGCTACGATGAATTCTGCCGCCTCTACCTTTCCCTTGATAATCTGATACAGTGTTTCCAGATTGGTGCCGATGGTTTTTTTCATGGCACGGACATACCGTATGATATGATTGGAGGTCAGATTTTTCGGATAAATGATGGTGTCCAGATCCAGCCTGTCAATGACCTGGTCAAAGTCAATCCGGTTGATTTTTGTGATGATTTTGCCCTGGCTGACAGAACGTGCATACAGGGAAAGCAGAATATTCTCTTCATCCAGATTCGTCAGGGATACAAAGGCATCCTTTTTGTCCAGATTCTCCTGCATAAGAATTTCCTGGTTGATGGCATCTGCCAGAATCACATTGACATTGTCCAGGGTGTCAGAGAGGGCATCTGCCCGTTTCTGTTCCTTCTCAATTACCGTTATTCCGATGCCCGTTTTCTCCAGGCTCTTGCAGAGATAATGGGTGATATCGCCGCCTCCTGCAATCAGCACATCTTTTACAGGGCTTGCCTTGTGCTTGATTTTGCGGAAGAAGGTGATTGCTGTTTTCGGGTCTGCAATGAGGGATACGATGTCCTTTGCCTGGAAGCAGAAATCGCCGTATGCGATAAAGGTTTCCTCTCCACGCTCTATGGTACAGACCAGCAGGTCGCAGTGCAGCTTCGGTGCAATCTCCCTGACGGCCATACCGCAGAGTGGAGAATCCTCCGGCAGCTTGAATTTCAGCAGTTCTATTTTGCCCTTCACGAAGGTGTCAATCTTGATGGCAGAGGGGAACCGAAGAATTCTGGCGATTTCTTCTGCGGCCTCCCGCTCCGGATTGATAACCATGGCAAGGCCAAGTTCTTCCTTGAGGTATGGGGCCTCTGCGTAATACTGGGGATTTCGTACACGGGCGATGGTCTGGCAGCCGCCGGCCTTTTTTGCAATCAGGCAGCAGAGCAGATTCTGCTCGTCAGAACCGGTTACAGCAATCAGAAGATTGGCATTATTGATGCCGGCTTCCTCCAGTACTGCATGGGATGCGCCGTTTCCCACAACGCCCAGCACATCGTAGCGCTCTGTAGTGTCTGAAACATGGTCCGGTCTGTTGTCAATGACGGTGATATTATTTCCGCCTTCGCTGAGCTGTTCCGCCAGATTCTTTCCGACTTTTCCGCAGCCCACAATAATAATATTCAAATAATCCGCCTCCCAAAGCAAAGCGATGTCAGAAATGATGAAGCAAAAGGTTCCACAGCATTTGTGGAATCCATATTTCTGCAGTATATATCATACCATAAAATCAGTCTCTTGTCAAATGATTGACAGGATTACAGCAATACTGCCGCAATCAGCGGTATGGTGAAAAGGCTGAGCATGGTAGTCAGCAGAACCACATTGGCAGAGAATTCCTGTTCGCATTCGTGCAGTTCCGCCAGGGTTTCTATGACTGCGCCGGAGGGCATGGCAGCCAGTACCACCACGGTGGCCTTCAGGGTGTTGTCGAAAAAGGGAATCCATCTGACGCAGAAGAATGCGAACACGGGAAAGGCAATCAGCTTGAAAAATGCGGTTGTATAGGCCGGCAGCCTGGTGAAAATCTTTTTGACAGAGACAGCGGAAAGCCGCATACCCAGTATCATCATGCTGATGGGGGTGACCATCTTAGCCATAATGCCAATGGCGGACTCCAGGGGCGCAGGAAAGTGAATGCTGAGGAAGAACACAGGGAGTGAGCTCAGTATGGAAAGGGTTGTGGGGTTCATCAGCGCACTTTTTGCAGAAATGTATTTGCGGTCATTGGTGATGAGATATACGCCCAGGGTAAAGACGATGAGATTCATGGACATGACATTGATGGAACTGTAGCACAGGACAATCGGCTCATCCGGGAACAGGCTGCTGATGACCGGCATACCGAAAAAGCCCACATTGCCCAACACACCTCCGGCACAGAGAATGCGGTATCGGGCATCTGCATATTTTTTACGAAATGCCAGATACAGCAAGGCAAAAAACAGCAGCTGGATCAGAAGAGTGGCTAGAAAATACTTCAGGATGCGTGCGCTGTTTTCCGCAGTGCATTCCAGCTGCAGAAAGGAATTGAGAATCATGGCAGGGCTGAGTGCAAACAAAAGCAGCCCGGAAAAGCTTCTGGCATGTGTGATTTTTACCTTGTTGCCCTTGCATAGAAGAAACCCAAGCAATGCATACAGAAACAGGGTGATGATATTTGAAAAAACAATTGTGAACACAATGACTCCTTGATGAAACAGAAAGGCTGCGAACCCGTAAGGGACGCAGCCTTTGGCTTATGCGGTAATATTATTTTTTAGCAGCACGCTGCTTTGCCAGCAAGGCTTCAATTTTATCGTGGGAATTGATAACAGTGGTGATGGACACATCATGGTTGATGGCAGCGATGAAGTATGCTGCGTACTTGGAGACATCCACCTCATGGAACCATTCTCTCTCCAGCAGCTCCGGCATACGGTAGGTCAGGTTTGTGCCGAATACAGCGTCCAGTGTGCCGTCTGCATATGCCTGATCGAACTTCTCAAGGCCGTGGGTGAAGAGACCGTAGGTTGCATATGCGATGGTGCGTGCAGCACCACGTTCCTTCAGCTTTTCTGCCAGATCCAGCATAGAACCGCCGGAAGCAATGATGTCATCTGCAACGAAAACAGTCTTGCCTTCTACAGGGTTGCCAAGGTATTCGTGTGCAACGATCGGGTTTTTGCCCTCAACCACTCTGGAGTAATCTCTGCGCTTGTAGAACATGCCCAGGTTGACACCCAGCATAGTTGCGTAGTACATGTTACGGTTCAGAGCACCCTCATCCGGGCTGATGACCATGAACTTGTCAGGGGAGAGGTCCAGATCCGGGAATGTATTCAGCATGGTTTTCAGTACCTGATAGGAAGGCATGACGTTATCCATACCCATCAGCGGAACAGCATTGTTTACACGGGGATCATGTGCATCAAAGGTAATGATGTTGTGAACACCCATTGCCTGCAGTTCCTGCAAAGCGCATGCGCAGTCCAGGGACTCACGGTAATTTCTGCGGTGCTGTCTGCCGCCGTACAGCAGCGGCATAATGATGTTCAGACGATGTGCCTTGCCGGATACTGCCTGAATAATACGCTTCAGGTCCTGATAGTGATCATCCGGAGACATGCAGTTGGAACGGCCGAACATTTTGTAGGTGCAGCTGTAGTTGCCGACATCAATCACGATAAACAGGTCCAGTCCACGGACAGTGGACTTAATCAGACCTTTTCCGTCACCGGAGGCAAATCTGGGGCACTCACACTCAATCAGGTAGCTATTGTCCTGAAATCCGTTTTCGTTTGCCCAACGAACAAGATAGCTGTCAATCTTGGCAGCAAGCTCTTCTGCGCCTGCCATGGCAATAATGCCGATGGGGGCAACACTTTTGTGGTTGTGGTACAATTCATCTGTGGCAGCAGCGGTCATAATCGGGTTCTTCCTTTCCCATTTCATTTTTACTTACAAATATTTCTGCTTCAGAAAGCAGCATATTTGTTCCTTCCGGATAGTTGGCGGCTCTGTATTTCCCATTCAGAGCCGAGTGCGGCAGATTATTTGCAGAAGTGTTCCACATAGCGGTCGATATCCGCTGAAATAATTTCACGGGCAGCGTTCGCATCGCCGAATTCGTCCACGGCGGTGGATTTCTTTTCCAGTTCCTTGTACACCGAGAAGAAGTGAACCATTTCCTCTACGATGTGACGTGGCAGGTCTGCAATATCCTTGTAGCTGTTGTAGTTGGGGTCATCAAAGGGAATGGCAATGATTTTGTCATCTCTGTGACCCTGGTCCAGCATGCGGATTACGCCGATGGGATAGCACTGAACCAGCGTCATGGGAGAAATGGTCTCAGAGCAAAGTACCAGCACATCCAGCGGGTCATTATCATCAGCATAGGTGCGGGGAATCAGGCCGTAGTTTGCAGGATAGTGTGTGGATGTATGGAGAATGCGGTCCAGCTTAATGAGACCTGTTTCCTTATCCAGCTCATATTTGTTCTTGCTTCCCTTGGGGATTTCGATGACAGCAACAAAATCATCAGGTGTAATGCGCTTGGGATTGATGTTATGCCAAATATTCATATCAGATATACACCTTTCGTTTCCGGTATGACACTGTTTCGGAAAGCGAAATGGTTTCCCTTATCCGCAAAAACAGCACATACTCTTTTTGTTTCATTTACCCTATAAAGTATATCATAAATTAGAAAGAATGTCAATTATCAATTCGATTTTTGTGATTTTGCATGAATTCCTGTCCCATTACAAAAAACCTTATCTAAATATAGGCAAATTCATATCACATTATCATATCAATCATGACTTATGAGGTGCATAAAAAAGAAAAATAGGGCAATGGCTAAATTTGACTGTGTTGTATTGACGAATGGGGAAAAATATGGTATACTATATACAGATTATGGGGGAATGACTAATATCTTATGACGAGAAGGGAGTATTTTTATGAAAAAGCGATTCTTTCAGCGAAGCGGAGCAGTAGGCAGTGCCGCAGTGCTGATGATGGGTTCCTTGTCTGCTATGCCGCAGCTCATCGTATGGGCAGCGGATGCAGTGGTAATCAATGAAGTGTGTACGAAAAACACAGCATTGCCTGCATCGGATGGCGGACTTTATGATTATGTGGAGTTTTACAATACGGGAGATACACAGGTTTCTCTTGCAGGTTACGGCCTGACGGATGATGAGGCAGCGCCGATGCGCTATACCTTCCCGGAGAACAGCGTGATTCCCCCGAAAGGATATCTCGTGGTGTACTGCGGTGTCAGCGAGGAAAGCGGTGTCCAGGGTGCCTCCTTTGGTTTATCCAAAAGCGGCGAAACCCTGATTCTCTCCAATCCGCAGGGCAATATGGTGGAAACCATGGAGGTTCCTGCACTGAGTGACAATACCGCCTATGGCAGAGTGCCAGACGGAAGCAGTACCTTTGCTGTGCTGCAGCAGCTTACGCCCGGCAGCAATAATCCTCAGGGACAGAACGCAGATATCATCGTGAGCGAGCCGCAGTTTTCCAAGGAAAGCGGTTTCTACAATGATGGCTTTGAACTGAATATCACGGCACCCCAGGGCTGTACTGTGTATTATACCACAGACGGCAGTGACCCCACGATGCAGTCCCAGCAGCTGAATGGCTCTATCAAAGTGTATGACAGGTCATCTGAGGCAAATGTGTATGCCGCCATCACGGACATTGCAGATGGTTATACGCCGCCTTCTTCCCCCGTGGATAAGGCAATGATTGTCCGTGCAGCCGCCTTTGATGCCAACGGCAAACGAAGCAATATTGTTACAAAGAGCTATTTTATCGGATATAACCAGAGCGATTGTGAAATGAATATGCGTGTGATTTCTCTGGTAACAGATCCGGATAACCTCTTTGATTATGAAACAGGCATCTACTGCAAGGGCAGGATTTACAGCGAAAGCCAGGGCAATCCCATGGAATCCTGGAATCATCCTGCCAATTATACCCAGACCGGCAGCGAATGGGAGCGTCCTGCAAATATCACCGTATTTGAAAAAGGACAGTCCACCTATCAGGCAAATGTGGGTATTCGTATTCACGGTGCTGCAACCCGTTCTTCCGTGCAGAAGAGCCTGAATCTCTACGCCAGAACAGATTATGGCACTTCCAAGCTGGATTACGATTTCTTCAATGGCCAGTTGACCAATCACAAGGGAGAGCCGATTCAGTCCTTCAGCAGACTGACACTTCGCAACGGCGGCAATGATGAGAAAACAAAAATCCGTGACAGACTGAATCACGAGATGGTGACTGACCGCCAGATTGGTACGCAGGGACAGATAGAATGCGTTTTGTTTATTGACGGCGAATTCTGGGGCACATATAACATTGTGGAAAAGCTGGGCAAAGAGTATATCTCTGACCACTTCAAGGTGAAAGAAGGCAGCGTCTGCATGATTAAAACAGACGAGCTTTCAGAGGGCAGTGAACAGGGATATAATGATTACAAACAGCTGAAAAACATGGTGATGTCAGAGAACTTCAGGAATGAGGGTGTCTATGAAAAATATGCGCCGCTGTTTGATATGAAGAGCCTTGCAGATTATTTTGCAGCAGAACTGATCGTAGGCAATTCCGACTTTGGTTCCAACAACTACGCTCTGTGGAAAACAGAGGTTATCGATGAAAGCAAGAAATATGCGGACGGTCAGTGGCGTTTCATTCTGTTTGATACGGAGTATGGTCAGGGCCTTTACAACCAGAGCAATGCTTACACCAACACATACCAGACTCTGAAACAGAAAAATGAATGGCTCCCAAAGCTGTTCTTCGGCCTGATGGAAACAGAGCAATTCCGTCAGCTGTTCCTCCGCACATATTTCGACATGTGCAATGCCTGCTATAAAGCAGATGATGTGGTCGCACGCCTGGACGAACTGGAAAAACTGTATACAGATTCTATGGCAGAGACCTATGTACGCTATGGCTGGGGCAATGACAATCCCTGGGGCGGCGGCTGGAATTTCGGTCCGGGACAGCAGCAGCCGGGCCAGGGCAATCAGAACGATGCACTGACAAAGGCTGTTAGTAAGTTCAGGACAGAGGTCGAGACAATTCGCTCCTTCTGGAAGAGCCGTGCAACGGCATCAGAATCCATGCTGCTGCAAAGCATTGGCGGCGGAATCAGTACGCAGACTGTAAACGTGGTGCTGAAAAACGATGCTTCCAAGGGCTATGTGAAATTCAACACACTGGATCTGGCATGTGAAAACGGCAGCTGGACAGGTGTATATGCAAAAGACGGTGTTCTGACACTGAAGGCCAAGCCGAATGATGGCTGGCATCTGGAAAAATGGATTGTGGAAGGCGCAGAATTCATCAGCGGCGATGCATCTTCCGTATCTATGGAATTGCTGCCAAACAGCAATCAGGTGACTATTCAGGCGGTGTATGCACAGGGCAGCCCCGTTTCCACAGGGCCGGATGTGACCACCACAACAACAGTCACAACCACCACAACAACACAGACTACTGCAACCACAACAAATTCTTCCCAGCAGCAGGGCCATGTGACGCTGCGTGGTGATGTCAACTGTGATGGCAATGTGGACGTATCCGATGCTGTGCTTCTGGCACGTTATCTGGCAGAGGACCGTGAAGCCAATGTGACCGTTCAGGGCAAGCAAAATGCGGAAGTCAGCGGAAACGGCGCACTGGAATCCGGCGATGTAGCAATGATTCTGCGTATCGTTGCCCGTGTGGATTGAGAAATTGAAATGCAAAAAAGGAACTCACGTTTATGACGTGAGTTCCTTTTTTTGCAGTAGAATGCAGGGCTGACTGCATCGACCTTTTCAACTTTATTTATCCCACCAGACCGGAACGCTCAATGCCCTCTGTGAAATACTTTTGCAGACAGGTATACAGAATCAGCAGCGGTGTGATGGAGATGAGACAGCCTGCTTCCAGCCAGACAATTTTTTCTCTTGCACTGATATTGGCGTTGGCATTGTTGAAAATGGAAAGGTTCAGTGTGCCGTCCAGATTCTTCAATACCAGAGATATGGTTTTCAGGTTGGTGAAAAATGCACTGGCGACATAATAATCATTCCAGTACCATACAATCGAAAACAGGAACACCGTCAGGAAAGAGGAACCTGCATTCGGAATCATGACCTTCCAGAATGTGCCGAAGGGACCGCAGCCATCCAGATATGCCGCATCCTCCAGCTCTTTCGGCAGGCCACGGAAAAACTGTCTGAAAATAAAAATCATCAGTCCGGAGCGGATGCCGTTGGCAGTCAGTGCAGGGAGGTACATAGCAAGCATGCTGTCAATCAGATTGAAATGGTCAAAGAGGAAATGGCGGAAAGTACTGTTCAGTGGTATGGAGATAATCTGCGTGGGGACGAGAATCATAAGAATGACGATGCCGAAGAGCAGTTTTTTTCCTTTGAACTGAAACCGTGCAAAGCCGTATCCTGTAATGGCGCATGTGATGACCTGGCATATTGAACATCCCACGTTTAACACCAGTGTATTGATAATGGGGTTGTTTTTAGACTGCATCATGCCCATTGCCTTCATGGTTTCCTTCATAATCCGCAGAGTAAGGTGCCGTGGAATCCAGATAATGGTGGGGTCATGCATATCCGCATTATCACGAAAGCCGTAGCTGATCATGAACAGCAGCGGTGTGAGAATCACGAAGCCCAGACCGAACAGAATCAGGAAACGGAACACGGGCCAGCAGGCTTCCATGGCTTGTTTTCGCCGCAGTGCATTGATTTCGGAACGAGTCATATTCTGCATGCGTTTCTGCATAGCTTCTTTTTTGCTCATGCCGTCACCGATGACATGCTCCTCGTGGACAACCGGTATTGCGGAATCCGGAACCTGTGCACGTTCCGAAGCCGCCGGTGCGGGTGTGACGGGTGTTTCCTGGACAGGGAGAGCTGTTTTTTTCTTCATGTCATCCCTCCTTAATCCACTTCATAGAACACATAGCGGTTCATCAGCATTACAATAATGCCCACCACAATCATGACAATGGCAAAATAGCTCCATGCCATAGCGGCCGCCTGTGCAAAATCCCAGCCCAGCTGTTTTTCCAGCACACGGGCCATAACAGCATTGTTTGTTTTTGTAAAAGAGTCGATGATGGTGTAAATGAAATTGGCCAGAATCATGGGGCTGACATAGGGCAGCGTAATTTTCCAGAAATATTCCCAGGCGGTTGCCCCCTCCATAGAAGCGGCTTCTTTAGCAGATACAGGGATATTCTGCAGCGCTGCCAGAAAAATGAGAATCTGAATGCCGGAACTCCAGACCAGACCGAAAATATTTGTGACAACGGAATTAATTACATCGGTCAGCTGTGCGTTGATATTCATGACACCGAGAAACTCCAGCAGTTTATCCACGATATCCGTTTCAAACAGGGTGGAAAACTGTGCGCCGCTGTCTGCGCCTGTTGCGGCAATATCACCGCTGATAATATTGTACACAGGTCCTGTGGCAATAATCACAGGCAGGAAAAATATGGCACGGGCAAAGCCTCTGCCCTTGAATTTCTGATTCAGAATGACAGCAATAAACAGGGAGAAAATGAGAATCATGGGCGTGGTCAGTGCAGTATCCTTCAATACAGAAATGAGATACTGTTTAAAATAAGGGTCAGCGGCAAAGGCAAATTTAAAATTGGAAAGCCATTGTCCTCCTGCAAAAGAAAGCCAGATTTTTTTCATGCCGCCTTCGTCCGGCCGAAGCAGCGTGTTGTCCATAAAGCAATAGCAAAAGGACTCGAACAAGGGCACCAGAAACCACAGGACTGTGCCGATCAGCCAGATGGAGATAAACCCGTATCCGTAGAGTGCTTTTCTGCGTTCATATGGCATTTTCACAGGTTCATGCATCTCCTTCCTTAACATAATCCTTCAGGCGGCGTGTTTGTCCGTTCCAGCTGACGGAACCATCCGACAGGCTGACAACGGTTGTAACGCCGTTGTCATATTTCGTGGTAATGATATCATCTGTGCGCTGATAGCTGATGATTGCCGCATCACTGACAGAAGCCAGGATATCCTTGGTGAACAGATAATACTGTGCTGCATTTTTTGTCCAGTATGCGTGGTAAGCGTAATAATAAACGTCAAAATCTGTATCTTTCAATTCGCTGGTTTCCGCATACATCATGTCAAAACGCAGATTGCTGCCGGCTGCCAGCGCCAGCAGGACCAGCTGTTCCGGGGCTGCACTGCCGTTGACCGCCTTTGTAGAATAGGGCACAAGTCCGTGCATGACCATCTGATACAGAGGAATATCCTCATCAAAAATATGGAATCGGCTGGAATACAGCGGCATATTCGTTATGGTATCCGTATAGGGCAGTACATAGGCGTTGGGATCACTGGAGAGAATACTGCCCACGTTTTCCTTCAGATTCTGCAGTCCATCCGTGATATTTTTTTTGGTATCTTCTCTTGGCGTATTGGATTTTTTGCCGTAGTCTCCGTAAAGAACAGAGGAGAGTTCGCCGATGCATGCACTGTGAAATCCGGCCTTCTGATAATTGCTGCTGAGTTTTTGAAACAGCTGTGGAAAAACGCTTGGAGAAAGCAGAGACATGGTTTTCTTTTTGCCGTATGGAACGCCGTAGGCACGTTCATAATCCACGATGCGTGCGAAGGAGCCTGATACACGCACAGATGTATCATTCAGGGCAAGAAAACCATTTCCGGAATAGAAAGCCGTATTGCTGACACAGGGATACCAGGTAATCTGATTGCTGTCCATATACTGCAGCAGATGCCGGAATGCGGAGGTACCTCCCAGGGTAGAAGACGCCTTGGTTTTGTAGTCTGCCTTTCCGCTGATACCATCATCGTTCCACTGGTTCAGGGTGACAGTCAGATTGTCAGCCCCCGCTGCCTGTAAATCCGAAAGAACGGTTTCCATTTCAGCATAGGAGGTCATGCACTGCTTCATGAATTTGGGAAATCCAAGAATATTTTTCTGCTTCATGCAGCCGCCGTAGAAATCAATATACAGCTGTGCGTCCTCTTTCTGAGCTTTGGGTGCAACATGCTGTTCTTCTATTAAATATTGGCGGTATCTTGCTGCAATATCCACATAATCCAGTACTTCCCCTTTGTCCTGATTTACCGCATCTGCCGCAGAAAGGGGATAATACCGCACTTTCAGCGGATGATTTTCAATGGATTTCGCATAGATATCCAGAGGATTCTGCTGGTCACCCCCAAGAAAATACTGGTCAGAACTGCGAAGAATAAACTGAAAATAACAGCGGTTGTATTCCGTGTTGGATTGTCCTGTTCCGCTGATATCGGCGCAGACAGCACAGTTGCCGTCGCCTTCTGCCGCCACTGCCAGCAGGGCATTTTCACCCTTGCAAATGCCGTACATGGGCAGGGAAACCCCCTCTGTCACAGCTCCTTTTGTTTTGGGAACAGCCGTGGTATCCACGCCATAAATCATCTGGCTGTAGGGCTTGGCGGCATATTTTTCATTGTGAAACTGAATCAGGGCACCGCTTCCGTCAGGAATTACAAAATAGCCCTCTTCCTGTTCGTCAGCAGCACCAAAGGCATTCAAAATGGAAAGTGCCTGGGTAAGCACCGGTTTTTCGTCCTCCGGGCCATGCTTTTCACTGATTTTTTCCGTATCCACGGATACTTCCAGATAGTCCTCTTTCAGCACATAGGAGACCGGGATTTTTATGCCGCTTTTGCGGAAGAAATAGGTCACCTGAACGCCGTTGGGGATATCTGAAAATGTGCGGACGGTCTTGTTGGAATCACCGGAGCGGTAGTTTTGTGTAGAACGATCGTGAATCTGAGCAGCAGTCAGCACAAGGCCGGACTGCAGTTCGTTTTTCAGTACCGGTGTTGCAATGGCATCGCCCCCGGCATTGATGGGGGATGACCACCAGACATAGCCGTTTGACTTATTCACCAGGGCAAAAATATCTTCCGGCTGATCTCCGTTGTCGGAATCGCACAGGTCTGCATCCCATATCCAGAATTCCAGCTTATCATTTTCAGCCGCTTTTTTCATTTTTGCGAATACATCGGAGGGGGTGCGTTCAGACCAGGGCTCCTCATCGGCCGTGACGGCAGAGCTGCCGCTTTCTTCCTCAGCGTCTTCTGCGGCAAAGCCGGAAAGAGGGGCGGAAAAAGTGGAAAGTGACAGTGCAGCTGTGCAGAGCATACAAAAAAGAAAGTTCGGTTTCTGCATGATTTCACCGCCTTTCAAACACGAATGCGATACAGAATTTCTGTATAGAGAGAATAGAAGAATACATAGACCTTCTGAAACAGACTGAGAAACAGCACTGCCAGAAACAGAATAATCAGCATGGCGGCCAGCGTCAGCAGAATGGCGGTGACTGTTTTTGCGAAAGAATACTGATGAACAGCCTTAATGGCAGAAAACAGCAGTATCCCTGTCCAGATCAGGCCGATATAATACACCGTGGAAAAGAAAACCTGCTCATCCCGTACCAGAATGTGGGACAGAATGACATTGACATAGGTAGACACAATGTAGGGAATCAGGGCATAAGAGCTGTAGATGCAGATGTTTTTCATTGTGCCTTCCCCGTCCAGAAGGGTACAGACAGCCCAGTTGCCCAGGACCCATGTCAGAAAATATACTACGGAGCGCATGATATAGGGTACAACATTGAACATGGCATCCGGCAGGGGACGAAACTGGAAACCGCACCAGCGATCATAGGCAATCAGGGCGAAGAACAGCAGGAAAATAATGACAGCGGTATATTTCAGGGAACCGCCTTTTTTCCAGCGCAAATCCTCAAAGCCTTCAAAGGGATGGAACACAACATGTTTCACCCATTGGGGCTGGGTCAGATCCATCATGAAGCATTACCTCCTTTGTCTTTTCCGGGAATGTGTCGCTTTTTTCCAAGATATCTCCATCCGTATACTGCGGCAAACAGGGCTGCAGCGGCTGCCAGTATGGCAGTGAAATGCGCCTTCAGCCACTGGGAGCGATACCGTTCAAAGGCACGGTTATAGCGTTGGGAGGAATCTGCCTTTTTGGCGTACTCCATGGATTCCTTATACATTCCCATGTTGTAGTATGCGCTGGAAATACCCAGATAGGCACGTCGGTAATTGCCGTCCCGCTTCAGTACTTCCATCCAGGGTTCCAGTGCCTCCTGGTAATAGCCGCCATTATACAGGGCATCTGCCTCGTGTACAATACTGCCGAACACTGTCTGCTCAAAAACAGTCACCGTGCCCTTGGCGGAATCCAGCACATAAATGGTTTCGCAGTTTTCGCCCCTGGTTTCCAGTGCAGAGACACTGCCTGCTGTGAAGCCGCCTACCTGGTCACCCACAGTACCCATGATAAACAGCAGATCTGCTTCTTTGTCATACTGGAATACTCTGCCTGTGGTGGCATCCAGACAATTAATGGAACCGTCATCGCCAATATCAATATCCACGATTTTGGTCTTGTAGTTCTTTCCGGAATACCAGGTGGAGAACAAATCTCCCCAGCGGAAATCAGACATATAGCTGAATAGATTATAGCCCTCCGGATTGACTTTTTTTACAATATCCGTATCAGAGGAGGCGGAAGAGGTGGAGGTGAAAATAAAGCCCTTCACCGTGTCAATATCGAAATTGTCAAAGGCAGTTGGTGTACTTCTTGCACGATAGCGTTTTTCTTCTTCGGAAGCAATGGCGTTCCAGAAATGATTGGCAATGACCTGGGCAGTTGCCGCCACATGGTTGGCACCGTAGTAACCGATGAACGTGCCATCGGCATCGAACATGGCGGCACCCTTCGTGGTATTGTTCAGAATGATATACACATTGCCCGCATTATCGCAGAGAATCTTCTGCGGCAGAAATGTCAGATCCTGGTCATATACATTGGAATCCGGTTTTGTCAGTTCCATAACCACAGAGCCATCCTGTCTGCAGATCAGCGCACGGGCATTTTCGTTGTCCGCAATGTACATGAGGCCCGTATCTGGGGAAATATAAATCCCTTTCGGATGATTGAGTGTGGTTTCAGAGCCATCCGGCATAGTGAAGGTATCGTAGATTTTCAGCACTTTCTGAAAGCTGCTGTCAATCTGCAAAATGCGGTTGTTTCCGGAATCCGCCAGATAGAACAGGTCATCCGCATCCCTGCATAGGTCGGAAGGGTCGTTCCATGCCGTGGTATTCAGGTCTGTTCCTGAAACCGTCCGGCTGGCCAGATATCCTGCCTGGGAGGGTACCGCTTCCCCGAGATAGTTGTAGTTATAGACATCGTATGGTTCGTCTGCGGATACAGGCACTGCGGCAAAAGAACACAGTGCAGCGGCGGTGAAAACCCCTGCCGCACAGAAGCGCAGTGCACGTTTGGTAAGATGTTGCAAGGTGAAGGCCTCCTTTCCGCAGGAATATTAGTCTTTGATACCGGAATGTGCCATGGTTTCCATAACCTGACTTTGTGCCAGGATGAAGAACAGCACAGGCGGCACAAAGAGAATAACTGCTGCTGCCATGGTGACGCCCTGCCGGGAGATGCCGGCAGATGCAGCCTGCTGAATGACGGTGGGCAGTGTTTTCAGGGATTCATCATAAACCACGCTGCCGCCGGTGATATTCCATGCACCCTGGAAGGCGAAGATTGCCATTGTCATCAGTGCAGGCTTCTGATTGGGAATCACAATGCGCCAGCAGATTGTAAAGAGATCTGCGCCGTCCACTTTTGCGGCTTCAATCATGGCATCCGGAACAGATGACATGGACTGCCGCATCAGGTAAAGCCCCATGGTGGAAGCCACCGAAGGAAAAATCAGGGCCGACATAGTATTAATCATATGCAGTTCTGACATAACCATGTACTGCATCAGGTAGATGACATTGCTGTTATAAAGCAGTGCCAGGACTATGATGCCGTTCATCAGCTTATTGCCCGGGAAATCAACCTTTGCCAGACAGAATGCCGCCATGGAGGCAAATACACATTGCAGAATGGTGACAGCCGCCGTTACAAAGATGCTGTTGAATACATATCGGGAAAAGGGAACCCACATCTGCCCCAGGACACGATAGGTATCCTTGAAGTTATCCAGTGTGGGATTCAGGGTGTACCACTTCGGCGGAAAGATAAACATCTCATTGACAGGCTTTAAAGAGTTGACAATCATCAGCCAGATGGGGAGCATCATGAAGGTGCCGAGAATCAGAAGAAACAGAAAAATGCAGATTGTGCCGCCGATTTTTCTGCCTGCACGGCGATTGGAGGCTTTCATTTTCTGTGTATTCTTTTTGGTTGTATGCTGTGTCATGATAGAGTGCCTCCTTTACTCCATATATTTGCCCAGCAGTTTGCTGATGAACTTGTTTGCTGCAAACATGGCAATGAACAGAATCATGCAGATGGCAGAGGCATAGCCCATTTCATAACGAATCCAGCCGTAGTCAAAGGCATGTGTCATGATAGTATGTGCGGCGTAGTCGGTGCTGGGGAATCCGACCAGATTTCTGGCGACGATATCTGCGGTAAATGCAGATACAATCTGCATGACGGCGGCAAACATCAGAGATGGCCCCATGCCCGGAATGGTAATATAAATCAGCTCCTGCCAGCGGTTGCGGATGCCTTCGATGGCACCTGCTTCATACTGGCTCCGGTCGATATTCTGGAAGCCGGCACGCATGGCAAGAAAGCCTGCACCCATGCTGACCCATAGCTGAACAATAATGACAACTGTCAGGATATAGCGTGAATCCGTAAGCCACTGAATGGCAGATGTGGTGATGCCAAGATTCAGCAAGGCAGAATTGGCAATGCCGTAGCTGTCACCGGAGAAAATCAGCTGCCATACGGCATAGACACCGGATGCCATGGAGGGTGCATAAAAAATCAGAGTGAAAATGACACGCATGGTCTTATTCATCTCGTTAATGAGCCATGCCAGCAAAAAGCTGAGCAGATAGCTGAGGGGACCGGTGAAAATAGCAAATACCAGTGTCACACGGATGGATTTGATAAAAATACTGTCATTGAGGAAAAGATGATAGAAATTATCCAGTCCCACCCACTTCGGGGGATATGTAACCATATCGAAATCTGTCAGGCCGATGGGCAGTGACATAAGCACAGGCACCACTGTGAAAATTACGAATACCAGCATAAAAGGCAGCATCATCAGATATGCCTCTTTATTCTGTTTGATCCGAATCCAGAGCCGACGGCGATCTGCCTTTTTTTCTTCTTTCTGCAATTGCTTCAAAACCGTGATTCACCTTCCTTTCCATTGTTAATCCTTCTCATTTTTTAAACCGAGGTTTTCTCGTTTCCGCTGTATTTCTTCGTTCATGTCGCAGTTGTAGTACATCAGCGTATCACGGGGATTTTCATTGGAGTTGACCGTTTCACGAAATGCATTCATAATATTTCTGGTTACGGCATAGGAGGAGGGGAGAACGGGAATCTCCTTCAGTGACTGCCACTGGGCCATCAGCAGATTCTGTTCCTCAGCGGACCAGTTCAGCTGTGCCAGAGCCTTTGTGCTGGCGGCTTCATAACGTCCCATCTGTCCCAGCAGGCCTTCCAGTTTTGCACCATATTCGGCCTGTACCTCCGCAGAACAGAACCATTTTACAAATTCCCATGCGGCATCCTTGTTTTTCACCTTATTGAAAATAACAGCACCTGTGCCGCCGGAATTGGAGGCGTGGTTAATGGTGCCGTCCTCCTGTACCGTACCCGGCATAACGGTGAAATCCCAAAGTCCCTTGATTTCAGGAGCAGCCACGGAAAGCTGATTGCAGAAGCTGTAGTTTGCAATCACAATGGGATACTGTCCCGTACGGAAATAGCTGTAGGCATCATAGGTCTGCATAAAACGATAGTCGCTGTAGAAGTCCGTCCATTTTTCAAAGCACTGGATTGCAGGTACCGCATCAAATTGTGTGCGTGTCTGTGCATCGTTATAATAATTGAGTCCCCGCTGCAGCAACAGAGATGCAAAGGTGTGTCCCGGTTCCGTGGAAGCTGCCACATTGGTGGAGGGCAGAATCAGTCCCATACCCAGGTGATTCCGCTGGAGTGCCGGCAGCATATCAATCAGGTCATCCCATGTGCGGGGCAGTTCCGTATAGCCAAGTTCTGTGAGAATATCAGAACGATAGAACATCATTGTCCAGCTTTGTGTCAGGGGCATGCCGTATACGCCGCCGTTGTAGGAATACTGTACAGCGGCCTCCGGGTGATAATCTGTCATCTGCTGCTGATAATCCGGGAACTGTGACAAATCAGCCAGCAGGCCACGGCAGGCGAGGTTGACAGGGAATTCGCCGCCCAGAAACAGTGCCACATCCGGTCCCTCTCCTGCAAGTGAAGCCTCCACAACGCCGCCGACGACAAGGTTGACAGCAATGGGTGTGTCGGGATGAGCGACGGCATATTCATTTTCTACCAGATCTTTCACTGCCAGTGCCTGATCTCTGCCCAGATTCACCCAGACAGAAATGACGTTTTCCTCTTCCGGATCCACATCGGAAAGGGTGGTGTAATCTTCCGTAAAGGAGCCTGCAAAGGCCTTGCACTGAAATGCGAGCTGTTTCAGAGGATTGGATTTGATGGAGGAGAAAGACCGGTCCGGAGAAGCCAGTTCGATATAGTCGATTTCCAGCGGCTGGTTGCGGTAGTCGCAGATAAATGTGGAAATGGTGGAAATATGGTCCTTAATCTGAGAAACGTAGCTTGGAATGCGGCTTGGCTTTTTGATGCACTTGTCCAGAATCACATACATTCTCTGGAGTGCGGCTGCCTCAGAGCCCAATGAACCGGAAAGGGTTTCAATGCCGTTCTGTGCTTCCTTCAGCGCTTCTGACAATCGCTGAAAATCGCTGATTAAAGTAGGAATGCTTTCCTCCACATAGTAGTCATTGTATTTATCCGGGTTCGGTCCTGTAATCATCAGAATCTGCTTGTAGCAGGTGTTTAAATCTGTCACCACGTCTTCCAGACGCCGCATGTATTCCCCGATTTCTCCCGGCATGACCTCCATGGTCAGGGTATGGGCTTCATTGGCTGTCAGATAAACGTACGCAGGTTCTTCTCCGTCAGAAACGGTGGTCAGATTCCAGCTGCTGTCGTAGTAGAATTTCACCTGACTGCATGCGGTATTGGGAATTTCGCCGTCGATGAGAATGCGGCGATTGGAGTAGAGTCCACGCATGGTGTCCTGCCGTGCCTTGATGCCGATTTTGTACCAGCCGTCACCGGGCAGAGCATTTGCAGCGATTTCCCAGGTGATGGATTGTCCGGCCTGATTCCAGTTGGCACCGCCGATGGTGTTATACACCATTTTGACGGGGTCAGAGGGGGAAACGGTATAGCTGCTGTGGTCGTATCCGGGATACAGCGTGGATGCGGATTTACAGGCGGCACTTTCGCCCTCCAGCCGCAGAAGGGCAGAGGGGGTATTTTCCAGAGCAGACGGATCCGGCGTTTCAGAACGAATATTGGAATCCGGCTGACAAATGCGGATGGAGCCGATTCCCAGTGCTGCCTTGATGCCTTTGAGAGTAATGGTATGATGTCCTTTCTCCAGGTGGAAAATCAGGGGTGTATTGAAGAGACCATCCTTGTCATAGAGAAACTGTGTCTGCCAGGCAGGCTTTTCTGTCTGGGCGGGGCGAATCTGATTGCCACGGGTATCTGTTCTGATTTCAGTTTTATTCACATAGATTTTGTTCAGGCAGATACGGGCAGCGGACGCGAAGGGAAGTTCACCGTCAATCATCAGGGAAAACTCTGACTGATTGGCGGTGGATTCCATGGCGTAGTACAGCATTTCAATGGAGTAATTTCCTGTTTCCGCCACGTCAAAATCGTAGCTGACGGTGCCGTCAAGACTTTCCCAGATACAGACATCGGTTTTTCCCCCGAAATCTCCTGCGGAAATGGTTCCGCCCTCTGTGCCGCAGAAGTCTGCCCCTGAAAGCAGGATTTCCGTATCCGGATTCAGGCTGCTGCAATAGGTATCGTAGTAGCGGCTGTAGCTGATATTGGGCTGAAAAGAAAGGGAATAAAGCGTATCGTCCGTCTGTGCAGATGATGCAGCGGCAGTTTCCGGGAAAGAAACACAGCAAAGATGCATTGTACAGAGTACAGACAAAGCGGCCGGAGCAGCTTTGTGCAGAATGACGTTATGAAATGCAGAACTGGAACGGGAAAACGGCATTACGGCTTTTCCTCCTTTTGCTGTTATTCAGGCTGCGCTGGAAGCGTAGCCTTTCCCCGAAAATGAATGGGGAAATCGTTTCTATATAATCTATACTATTATACCAGAAAAACAGAAAGTTGTCAATTATTTTCTATGGATATGAAACCATATCCGATACATAAAACAATTGTGCTAATATGTAATATATTGCTTATTCAGGACAGAAAATCTGGGAAGGAATAAATTTTTTTTCAAAAAGTACTTGACATTCTGCTGAAATATGATACAATAGGTGTAGAAGGCAGATTCGCCTTCATCTTTCATATCAGATATGAGGAGGGAAACAGTTATGGCATATGAGATCAATGATTCATGCGTACAGTGCGGTGCATGCGCAGATGCATGTCCGGCAGGTGCAATCTCTGAGGGAGATGGCAAGTACGTAATCGATGCAGATGCATGTCTGGATTGCGGCGCATGCGCAGATGCATGTCCGGTTGGCGCTCCTGAGCAGGCATAATTGCAGGACACGTAACGTGAATGAACAGAGTTTGGGCAGTTCCTGACTGACAGGGACTGCCTTCTCTGTGCTTATTGTAAAAAAACGGTGCGGTATTCGGCAGTTTTTGCATGAAATGAGCAAATTTGCAAAAAGACTTGCATTTTAGCGCCGAATGTGGTATAATAATACAGCATTTGAATATCCGCCGATCCTTGACCGGCGAGGTCAAAATGCATTGTGCAGAGGATGGATGGCAATTTGTCCGAAGCATACAACATTCTGACAAATGGATGGTCCGCTGTATGTTCTTCCCGATACTGCTTCATGAAGGGAAGAATGGCCGGCTTTGCCGCAGACATATATGAACATCCGTAAACAATTCAAGGAGGAAAAAAGTATGAACGCATTGGAGCAGATCAGCAAATCAAGCCTGAAGGAAAATGTGCCGGAGCTGAACGTCGGTGATACTGTAAAGGTACACGTTCGCATTCAGGAAGGCGACAAGAGCCGTATTCAGGTATTCGAGGGCACCATCATCGCAAAGAAGCACGGTGGCATCAGCGAGACTTTCACAGTCCGCAGAGTTGCACACGGCTGCGGTATCGAGCGTGTGTTCCCGGTTCATTCCCCTGCTGTTGACAAGGTCGAGATCGTCCGCAGAGGCGTCGTCCGTAGAGCAAAGCTGTACTATCTGCGCGGCAGAGTTGGTAAGGCAGCAAAGGTCAAGGGACTGGTTCGTTGATTGCAAACAAGCGAAAGGGGACTGGCGCAGTCCCCTTTTGTTTTTATGAAAAAGAAAAAGAGGGGTAGCATATGGCAGAGCAGGATGATACCATAAAGCTGGAAGAACAAACCGAAACCGCAGCAAAGGAAGAACAAACCACGGAGACAGCCTCCGGGGAACAGAAGGAAGATACCTACACTCTGAAAAACTTCGGTGCAGATGTGATGGATATTCTGGAAGCTGCCTTGTTGACGGTTTTTCTGTTTTTACTGATATTTGCATATATTCTTCGCCCTGTAACCGTCGATGGCAGTTCCATGAATCCGACGCTGTACCATGAGGATAATCTCGTGATTCTTACCTGTGGCTATCAGCCGAAAAACGGACAGATTGTGGTGATTGATGACCAGTATTCCGGCCACTACCTGGACTATGACCAGAAAGAAGTCTATGAGACGCAGGGTATGGGTATTGTGCTGATTAAGCGTCTGATTGCACATGGCGGCCAGGAAGTGGACATTGATTTTGAAAATGGTATTGTTAAGGTGGACGGCGCAGAACTGGATGAGCCGTATATTGCAGATCCCACAACCATGGATGAGGGTGCGTTCCATTATCCTATTACAATTCCGGAAGGATATGTGTTTGTTATGGGTGATAATCGTCTGCACAGCACCGACAGCCGCAGTCCCTCTGTGGCTCTGATTCCCACAAATGAAATCCTGGGTACCGGATTTTTCCGCTATAACAGAACAGATGAGCTTTGTCAGAACTGGAAGGACCGCTTTGCGTTTTTATTCTGAGAAGGATATGAGGAGCATGGAATATGGAACAGCAGGAAAATAATATCATTGAAGAAACACAGGTGCAGGCAGCGGAAGAATCGATTTCCGGCGCTGAATCTGCTGAGAGCCGTGAAACGGCAGTAACAGAGGAAAAGCCGGCTTCTGAAAAAAAGGACGAGGAAGATTCCTACGATATGAAGGCACTGCTGAAGGATTTTCTGGACCTTGTGGAATCTGTGGTTTTGTCTGTCTTTGTGGTGGTTCTTGTATTCACGTTTTTATTTTGTGTTGCCAATGTGGACGGCGATTCCATGCTGCCGACACTGACAGACGGCGACAGACTGATTGTTTCCCGTCTGCACACCCGATATGATGACGGAGATATTCTGATTATCAACAGTGAGAAGTCCTGTTTGCTGGATGAAAGCGGCAACGTAAAGGAACAGACGGGCATTGAGAAAGAAATTGTCAAGCGGCTGATTGCTGCGGAAGGACAAACTGTGGACATTGATTTTGCATCGGGCATTGTCTATGTGGACGGACAGGCACTGGATGAACCCTATACCAGTACCCTGACAAACCGTGACTACGGTGCGTTTACTTATCCGCTGACCATTCCGGAGGGCTACCTGTTTGTGCTGGGCGATAACCGGCACATTTCAAAGGACAGCCGCCACCCGGATGTGGGACTTGTGCCGGAATCTGAAGTGATCGGCAAGGTAGTGTTCCGCCTGATGCCGTTTTCGAAATTTGGAACAGTATAAAACAGCGTTTGCTGTAGAAAGGGAGTGTGTCTGTAATGGAAGATATGAAGGATATTCAGTGGTTTCCCGGCCATATGGCGAAAACACGAAGACAGATTGCAAAAAGTCTGTCACTGGTAGATGCAGTTGCGGAATTGCTGGATGCAAGACTCCCCGTCAGCAGCCGTAATCCGGAGCTGAAACAGCTCACCGGAAGAAAGCCCCGCCTGATTATTCTGAATAAGGCGGATATGGCAGATCCGAATGTAACAGGACAATGGGTACAGTATTACAAACAGCAGGGCTTTGCTGTCATTACCGTGGATTCCAAAAACGGAAAGGGCGTCAAGCAGTTTGCGCCTGCGCTGCGGGAATTGCTGAAGCCGCAGCTGGAAAAATATGCAGCAAAGGGCATGAAGGGCAGACCAATCCGTGTCATGATTCTGGGGATTCCCAACGTGGGAAAATCCTCCCTGATTAATCGGTTGGCAGGCGGCAAGCGTGCCAAGGCGGAGGACAGAGCAGGTGTAACCCGTACACAACAGTGGATTAAAACAACTGACGGCGTGGAATTGCTGGATACCCCTGGTGTACTCTGGCCGAAACTGGATGACCAGGACGCCGCAGTCCGTCTGGCTATGACAGGTGCAGTCCGTGATGATATTCTGGATAAGGAGGCACTTGCTGCAAGACTGCTCACATATCTGCATACAGGTTATCCCCAGGCATTGAGTGACCGCTATAAAATTGCGGCCGATGTGGAAGAGGAAGGCTTTGTGCTTCTGGAACACATGGCCCGCAACCGTGGCATGCTGCTGCCGGGAGGCGTACCGAATACGGAGCGTGCAGCCATAGCATTGCTGGATGAATTTCGTGCAGCGAAGCTGGGACGCATTTCCCTGGAGAAACCCTGATAACCTTTTAAAGAGGTGTGAATATGGCACGGGCTTTGAAGATATATAAGGAACTGTTTGAATTTGATAATGGGCTGCGGACACAGGTTCCGATTTTCTGCGGCGTGGATGAAGCAGGCAGAGGACCATTGGCAGGCGATGTGTATGCGGCTGCGGTGATTCTGCCGCCGGACCTGGAAATTCCGGGCCTGAATGACAGCAAGAAAATTCCGGAAGCAAGGCGTGAAGAGCTTGCTTTGATTATAAAAGAAAAATCAGCGGCTTATGCGATTGCCAGTGCCTCTGTGGAGGAAATTGAGAAAATGAATATTCTCCAGGCGGCGATGCTGGCCATGAGGAGAGCAGTGGAGCAGCTGGAGATTCCCCCGCAGCTTGCTTTGGTGGACGGCAATCGACCGCCGCAGATGCCTGTACCTGTACAGACACTGGTACATGGAGACGCCAGATCTGCCAGTATTGCAGCGGCATCGGTCCTGGCGAAAACTGCCCGTGATGCGGCATTGCGTGAATTGGATGCGCAGTATCCCCAGTATGGCTTTGCCGCCCACAAGGGATACGGCACAAAGGCGCACTATGCTGCAATAGAGGCATACGGCCCCTGTCCTGCCCATCGGCCGTCTTTTTTGCGGAAATTCTATGAGCGGCAGAAATAATCAGCGCAGCATCGGAAATCTGGGGGAGGAAGCGGTTTGCTGCTATCTGCAGAAGCAGGGGGCGCAGATTCTCTCCAGGAATTTTACGGTGCGAGGCGGCGAAATTGATATCATTGCCTGCAAGGATGATGTGCTATTATTTGTGGAAGTGAAAACCCGACGGACAGGTGCACTGCAAAGCGGTGCGGAAGCGGTGACACCCCGCAAACAGCAGCTGATTGTCCGCACGGCAATGCAGTATCTGCTGAAGCATCCCTATGATTATCAGCCTAGATTTGATGTGGCGGAGGTTGAATATTCAGGCTCTGCCGTGCAAAATATTACCTATTTAGAGAATGCATTTGATGCAACCGGATTATTATAAGGAGGATGAATGTATGTTTTACCACAGCACACGAAACAAAGCACTGAAAGTAACCAGTGCAGAGGCAATTGCCCAGGGCATTTCCGCAGACGGCGGTTTGTTCGTACCGGAATCCATTCCGGAAATGACAGCAGAGGACTTTGAGAATCTCAAGGGATTGTCCTATGCAGAACGTGCTGCCCGTATCTTCAAGTTGTATCTGACAGATTTTACAGATGAGGAACTGCGTGAGTGCACAAAGAATGCTTATGAATCCGGCAGCTTTGAGACACCGGCAGTACAGGAAATTGCTGAATTGGCTGACGGCTCCATGCTGCTGGAACTCTGGCATGGTCCCACATGTGCCTTCAAGGACATGGCTTTGCAGATTCTGCCCCATTTCCTGACACGTTCCATCAAGAAGACAGGCATTGACCGTGAAGTGGTTATCCTGACCGCAACTTCCGGAGATACCGGAAAGGCTGCACTGGCAGGTTTCCAGGATGTTCCCGGCACCAAAATCATGGTGTTTTATCCGGAGGACGGCGTCAGCTCCATGCAGAAACGTCAGATGCAGACACAGGAGGGCGAAAATGTCCGTGTCTGCGCAGTAAAGGGTAACTTCGATGACTGCCAGAACGGCGTAAAGGCAATTTTCACGGATCCTGCAATGCAGGAGGCACTTGCCGCAAACGGCATGCAGTTCTCCAGCGCAAACTCCATTAACTGGGGCAGACTGGTTCCGCAGATTGTATACTACGTTTCTGCGTATGTCACAATGCTGGAAAAGGGCATTCTGGAAAATGGTCAGCGCTTCTGCGTGACAGTTCCTACAGGTAACTTCGGCAACATCCTTGCTGCATGGTATGCAAAGCAGATGGGCGTGCCGATTCAGCATCTGGTTTGCGCATCCAACATCAACAATGTGCTGACGGATTTCATTCGCACAGGCGTATATGACAGAAGCCGTACATTTCACGCTACTGTTTCTCCTTCCATGGATATTCTGATTTCCAGCAATCTGGAGCGTCTGCTTTATCATATGACAGGCGAGGATGATGCACAGATCCGTGAGTGGTTCGGTGCACTGAAAACAGAGGGCAGATATCAGATTTCCATTGAGCTGAGAAACCGCATTCAGGCAGAATTCTCCGGCAGCTTCTGGGATGATGCCCAGACAAAGGAAACCATTGGCAAGGTGTTTGCAGAAAACGGCTACCTCAGCGATACACATACCGCAGTGGGTATTGCTGCTGCCCGTGATTATCAGGCGAAGGCATCTGAAAAGTATCCTATGCTGATTGCTTCCACAGCAAATCCTTATAAGTTTGGTGCTGCTGTTCTGGAGGCTATCGGCGGTACTGCTGACGGCGCAGATGAATACGCAGTTCTGGATCTGCTCCAGGCAAAATCCGGCATGAAAATTCCTGCTGCACTGGCAGATCTGAAAACAAAGACAGTCCGCTTTACAGAGGTTACCGCACAGGATCAGATGGATGCCTATGTGCGTGAGAAGCTTGGCATTCAATGAGTTTGTTTGCAATCGGTGATACACATCTGTCCTTCGGGACAGAAAAACCGATGGATATTTTTGCCGGCTGGGAAAATCATACCCGTATTCTCAAGGAAGCATGGTGCGACCTGATCCGGCCGGAGGATACGGTTGTGCTGGCAGGCGATATTTCCTGGGGCATGACCATGGAGGAGGCTCTGCCGGATTTTCGCTGGCTGGATGAACTTCCGGGTGCCAGCAAAATCATCGTGAAGGGCAACCATGACTATTGGTGGCTGACCATGAAAAAAATGCAGGAATTTATGGAGCAGCATCAATTGAAAACTCTGAAAATTCTGCACAATAACTGCTATGCCTATGAGGATTTCGGTATCTGCGGAACCCGGGGATGGGTCAATATGGATACGGAAGAACCTGCAAATGCAAAGGTCAGTGCCAGAGAGGCACAGCGCCTGGATGTATCCCTGACGGCGGCAGTGCAGCAGCACCTTACCCCCCTTGTGTTTCTCCATTATCCCCCTGTGTACGGCGCAAGCTGCAACTACGAAATACAGGAGGTACTGTGGAAACATCATGTGACAGACTGCTGGTATGGACATGTCCATGGCCGTTCCATGCACAGATATGCTATCAATGGAGAAAGAGATGGGGTGCATTATCATCTGATATCGGGTGATTATGTAGATTTTATTCCACAAAAAATACGATAAACTGTATAATAGGAAGAAACATATAAAAGTTGTAGAAAATTATGCAGATTTATGGTATAATAAGATGTATCTGTAAATACAAAAAATCCCCGTGCTATATGGGAATATGAATTTGGAGGACAAACCAATGAGCTTAGTATCTGATGTAAAAACAGATGTGAACATGAGAGAAGTTACCTTCTCCATTTCCGCTGAAGATCTTGAAAACGCATGTGAGCGTGTTTATCAGCGCCAGAAGAAGGATATCGCTGTAAAGGGCTTCCGTAAGGGCAAGGTGCCCCGCAAGCTGGTTGAGAAAATGTACGGCGAGGATGTTTTCTTCGAGGATGCAGTCAACATGATTATCCCGGGCGAAATCCAGACCATTCTGGATGAGAACAATATCGTGATTATCGATCGTCCTTCCGTTGAGCTGGTTTCCTGCACAAAGGCTGAAGGTGCTGTCTGCAAGGCAACCCTCATCACAAAGCCTGAGGTTACAGTCAGCGAGTACAAGGGCATCCACGCACCGATGGTTGTTCACGAGGTTTCCGAGGAAGATATCGATCAGCAGATTGAAACACTCCGCCAGCGTCAGGCACGTATGATCGAGGTTACCGACCGTGCAGCTGAGATGGGCGATGAAGTAAAGATTAACTTCGAGGGCTTCATTGATGATGTTGCTTTTGAAGGCGGCAAGGGTGAAGAGTATCCGCTCCGTCTGGGCAGCGGTCAGTTTATCCCCGGCTTCGAGGAGCAGATTGCAGGCAAGAATATCGGCGATCAGTTTGATGTTAACGTGACATTCCCGGAGGAGTACGGCGATGAGCGTTACGCAGGTAAGCCGGCAATCTTCAAGACTGAGCTTCTGGGCATTACCAAGCAGGAGCTGCCGGAAGTGGATGACGAGCTGGCAAAGGATATCTCCGAGTTTGATACCCTGGCTGAGCTTCGTGAAGACATTAAGAAGCGTCTTGTTGTGACTGCTGAAAATCAGGCTCAGGTTCGTTTCGAGAATGCAGTATTCGATACACTGGTTGCAGCAACAGAGGCTGTTGTTCCCCAGGTTCTGAATGATCGCCGCATCGATCAGCGCATCAGCGAGTTTGAGACTCAGCTGCGTCAGCAGTATGGCGAGCTGAAGCTTGAGGAGTATCTCCAGCTGACAGGCATGACCATGGAGCAGCTCCGTGACGAGTACGAGCCCCAGGCTAAGAAGGAAGTAATGCTCCGTCTGGCTCTGGAGAAGGTTGCTGATCTGGAAGACATCCAGGTTTCTGATGAGGAGCTGGAAGAGGGTCTGAAGGAATTTGCAGATCAGATGAAGGTGCCGGTTGAGTTCGTTAAGGCAAGAATCCCGGTTGAGGATTACCGTACAGACATGCGTGTTCAGAAGGCTGTTGAGCTGGTTAAGAACAATGCTGTTGTTGACAACGATATGCCGGAAGCTGCAGAGGATGCAGAAACAACTGAGACAGCAGAGTAATCTGTACTGTCGCATTATCCACAATATGTAACAGATTACCGGTTTTTGCTCTGAATGCATCATTAGGGCGGAAACCGGAATCTGCTTTATGAATCAAAATGGTGAAAAGCGAATATCTGCTGATAGAAAGGATGGTTACAATGAATTACAGCCATATGAGTCTTGTTCCGACGGTTATCGAGCAAACCAATCGTGGAGAACGTGCCTACGATATTTATTCCCGTCTTCTGAATGACCGTATTATTATGTTGTCTGAGGATGTCAACGATGTTACTGCAAGCCTTGTGGTTGCACAGCTGCTGTTCCTGGAAAGCCAGGATCCGGAGAAGGATATTTCTCTTTATATCAACAGCCCGGGCGGTTCTGTGACAGCCGGTATGGCAATTTATGATACCATGCAGTATATCAAGTGCGATGTTTCCACGATTTGTATCGGTCTGGCAGCCTCTATGGGTGCTTTGCTGCTCTCCTCCGGAACAAAGGGCAAGAGAATGGCATTGCCGAACAGTGAAATCATGATTCACCAGCCTCTGATTATGGGCGGCGGTCTTTCCGGTCAGGCAACTGACATTAAGATTCGTACAGATAATCTGCTGCGTACCAAGGCAAACCTGAACCGCATTCTTGCTGAAAATACAGACAAGTCTCTGAAGCAGATTGAAAAAGATGTGGAACGTGACTACTTCATGACAGCAGAAGAAGCTTTGAAGTATGGTCTGATTGATAAGGTTGTCACAAAGCGATAAGCATCGCCAAAAAGGAGAATAGAATGGCTGATAAAATCTGTAACTTCTGTGGAAAATCAGAGCGTAAGGTTCAATCCATGTTTTCTGCCGGTTCGAATAACATTTGTGATGAATGCGTCTGTTATTGCTACGAAATGCTGAAGGGACCGTCAGAGGAATCGTTAAAAAAAGCCAGGAGCGGAAAGAAAGATAAGAAGAGTATCAACCTGCTGAAACCGGCGGAAATCAAAAAGGTTCTGGATGAGTATGTCATTGGTCAGGACCAGGCGAAGATTTCCCTTGCAGTATCTGTGTATAATCACTATAAACGAATTTTAAGCCAGGATGACGGTGAAGATGTGGAGCTCCAGAAAAGCAACGTGCTTCTGCTGGGACCTACCGGCGTTGGCAAGACCTATCTTGCACAGACACTCGCCAAGATTCTGGATGTTCCCTTTGCAATTGCGGATGCAACCACAATCACGGAAGCGGGATATGTGGGTGATGATGTGGAAAACGTGCTGCAGCGTCTGCTGATGGCCTCCAACTTTGACGTGGAAGCGGCAGAACGAGGCATTATCTACATTGACGAGATCGATAAAATTGCAAGAAAATCTGAGAATACTTCCATTACACGAGATGTCAGCGGTGAAGGCGTACAGCAGTCTTTGCTGAAAATCATTGAGGGTACGGTATCCAATGTGCCCCCACAGGGCGGAAGAAAGCATCCGAATCAGGAATGCCTGCATGTGAATACCAAGAACATTCTCTTTATTTGCGGCGGAGCGTTTGACGGCCTGGAAAAGCACATTGTCAATCGTACACAGTCTTCGGCCCTGGGCTTTGGTGCACAGGTCATGTCCAAAAAGGAAAAGACTGAAAATATTTTCCGCCAGGTGATACCGCAGGATCTGGTAAAATTCGGCATTGTGCCGGAATTGGTTGGCCGTTTGCCAATCATCACAACTCTGGATGAGATGGATGAGGATTCTCTGGTCCGTATTCTGACAGAGCCGAAAAATGCACTCATGAAGCAGTATGAAAAACTGTTCCGCTATGATAAGATTGCGCTGGAAGTGGAGCCGGAGGCATTGAATGAAATTGCCAAGCGTGCCATCGAACAGAAAACAGGTGCCCGTGGACTGCGTTCCATTCTGGAAAAAATCTTTATGCAGACCATGTTTGACGCACCTTCTGATTCCAGTGTGAAAAAGGTCATTGTGACAGCTGACTGTGTCTGTAACGGAACACAGCCGAAATTGCTGAATGCGAAGAATGTGGAAATCAAGAATCAGAAAAAAGCATAATAAAACACTCCTGCGGCGTTACACTGCAGGAGATTGCTTTTTTCGCTGGATTTTCATAGATATTTCACAATGTGTTCCCAAAGGTGCTTGATTTTTTTTTTGTAATCATGTATAATAAAGTGTATTCCCATCGCTTTGTCCGGCTGCGCACGGATAAAGAAGGTTTTGTGCCGCGCAGGGCAGAATGGATAGAAGCATGCAGGAAAATAGCAATAATAAACCAAAGACAACAAAAAAAGAACGGCTGCATCTGCCGGTCATTGCTTTGCGTGGATTGGTTGCATTTCCACAAGTCGTATTTGACCTTGAGATTGGCAGAGCCAACTCCCGCAAGGCTGTGGATGCCGCAATAAAGGGAAACCGCAAGGTGCTGCTGGTTGCTCAGCGGGATGAAACGCTGATGTTTCCGAAGGAAAAGGATTTGTACAAAATCGGCGTTATTTGTGAACTGCGTCAGGCAATGCATTCCAGAGAAAATATGCATATTCTGGTGGAAGGCGTTTCCCGTGCAAAGATTACAAATCTGACCGAACCGGATGAAAGCACACCTTACTGGCACGCTGACTGTCAGACCTTGCCGCTCTATAAGAAATTCACCGAATCTGATGAAGAAATTGAAGCTGTCCTGAATGTGACAAAAGAAGCATTTAAGGAATATTGTTCCCGTGCCGGCCGTATACCGAGAGACTTTATCAATTCCGTCATGGCAGAAACCAGCCCAAAGGAGTTGTTTGCAGCCATCTGGTCCAATGTCACACTGGATTATCGGGAGCGGCAGCTGCTTCTGGAAGAAAATGACATGATGATGCGCCTTACAATGCTTTTTGCATCTATTTCCAAGGCCATTGAGGTGATGGATATTGAGATGCAGCTGAATTCCACGGTGCAGCTGCATATGGAGCAGGGACAGCGTGAAATGCTGCTTCGTGAGCAGATGCGTGCAATCGCAGAGGAATTGGGCGAGGATGCGCCGGGTGAAGGCGAAGAACAGAACTATGCGGATAAAATTGATAAGCTGAACGCTTCGGAAGAAGTGCGGAAAAAACTGAAAAAGGAAGCAAATCAGCTGGCAAAAATGCCGCCCACTTCACAGGAAGCCTATGTAATTCAGAACTATCTGGATGTGGCATTGTCTCTGCCATGGGGCCAGTATACCACGGAAAAACTGGATATTCAAAAGGCAGAAGTACAGCTGGATAAGGATCACTACGGCCTGAAACGTGTGAAAGAACGTGTGCTGGAAGCCATGAGCGTCCATGCGATCTGCCCGAATCTTACAGGCCAGATTGTATGCCTTGTGGGTCCCCCTGGTGTGGGTAAAACCTCTATTGCAAAGTCGATTGCAGCTGCATTGGGCAGAAAATTTGTTCGTATTTCCCTTGGCGGTGTCCGTGATGAAGCAGAAATCCGAGGCCACAGAAAAACCTATGTTGCTGCTATGCCGGGACGTATTCTGGAAGCCATGCGCCAGGCAAAAAGCATGAATCCGTTGATTCTGCTTGATGAAATTGACAAGCTTTCCGGGGATTTCAAGGGCGATCCTGCAGCAGCTTTGCTGGAGGTACTGGACAGCGAACAGAATCATGAATTCCGTGATCACTATCTGGAGCTGCCCTTTGATTTGTCACAGGTTATGTTCCTGACAACTGCAAACAATGCCTCCACCATTCCTGCGCCGTTGTTAGACCGTATGGATGTCATTGAACTGAATTCTTATACCCGTGAGGAAAAGTTCCATATTGCCAAGAATCATCTGGTGAAAAAGCAGATAAAGGCAAATGGTCTGAAGGCTTCCCAGATGAAGCTGACAGATGCGGCAATTTACGACTTGATTGATTACTATACGAAAGAAGCAGGTGTCCGTACACTGGAGCGTACCATTGCTTCCCTGTGCAGAAAAGCTGCCAAAACACTGCTGACAGAAAATGTCATCAAAGTGCAGTATACACCTGCTGCACTGGAAAAAGCACTGGGCCCTCATAAGTTCATCGGCGATTACTACTCCAAGGCGGATACTGTTGGTATGGTAAATGGCCTTGCCTGGACCAGTGTCGGCGGTGTGCTGATGCCTTTGGAAGTGCTGACAATGGATGGCAAGGGCGAGATTCAGGTTACGGGTTCTCTGGGTGATGTGATGAAGGAAAGTGCTAAGCTTGCCATTTCCTACACACGTTCTGTCGCAAAGAAATATGACATTAACCCGGAACTCTTCAAGAACAAGGATATCCATATTCATGCGCCGGAGGGTGCTGTGCCGAAGGACGGCCCCAGTGCAGGCGTCACGATGCTGACTGCTCTGGTTTCTGCCATGAGCCATATTCCGGTACGGCATGACATTGCAATGACAGGCGAAATCACGCTGCACGGCAAAGTGCTTCCCATTGGCGGTCTGGTGGAAAAATCCATGGCTGCATATAAAAACGGAATCCGTACTGTGCTGATTCCTGCGGCGAATTTGCCGGATCTGGCTGAGCTGGATGAAACAGTCAGAAATGAAATTCAATTTATTCCCTGTGAAACGGTGGAGACAGTTCTGGATACTGCATTGATTCCGCCCCATTATGATTTACAGCTGGAACCCCTGCTGGAGGAAGAAAACGAACGGATTCTGACAGCAATTCCACAGAAGAAAAAACAAAACAGCCATTCAAAAACATGCTGAGAAACGGAGCAGGCTTATGAACTGGAATATTGCGGAATATGCGGCTTCTTATGGTACAGCCAGCCAGCTTCCGAAGGGAACCACGCCGGAGATTGCATTTGCAGGACGTTCCAATGTGGGCAAATCAACCTTGATTAATAAACTGTTTCAGCGGAAAAATCTGGCTCGTGTCAGTGCGGTGCCTGGAAAAACTGCAACCATCAATTTCTATCGCTGTCAGGATGTGACTTTTGCAGATTTGCCGGGCTATGGCTATGCAAAGCGTTCGCAATCGGAACTTCGCCGCTGGCAGGATCTGATTAACGGCTATCTGCAGGACGAGCGTGATATTCGTGCGGTGCTGCTTCTGATTGACATGCGGCATCCCCCCACAAAGAATGATTTGCAGATGCTGAATTTCCTGATTGATATTGAAATGCCGTTTGCCATTGTGCTGACAAAGGCGGACAAACTTAATAAAACGGAGCGTACAGCCAGACTGGCTGCCCTCCCAAAGGAGCTGCCCCAGTACGATGAGCTGCACATTACCATTTTTTCTTCCGTAACAGGAGAGGGTGTGCAGGAACTGCGTGGACTTATCGAAGAAATCACGGTACCCGTGGAGGAAAACGGGGAAGAAGAGAACGAGGAATAATAAAAAACGGAGCAGTCTGCTGGCTGCTCCGTTTTGCTGTTTATCGTTTGGGAATGTGCCTGATATAGGCAAAGGTGGCTTTTTCCCCCTTGACAGCCAGCATTTTCAGGAGAAAATGCAGACGCTTTGCTGTTTGGGGATGCATGGGCCTGCTGCGCTCAATGCCGGACATAAAATAATCCAGGGGGTCTGAATTACGGTAAGCTGAGCCACGGTATACCTTGCTGGCGGCCACACGGTCGCAGAACATTTCAATCAGATATCTGGTTGGCATTTCCACAGGCTCGTATACCTTGGTTTTCGGGTTAATATCATTCCAGTATTCAAAATGATGCTTGTTGCGTCCCTTGTGGTGAATCCAGGCAGAAGAATAGCCGTGAGTTTCTCTCTCCATTTCGTTCGGGCTTCGTGTACCCTGATAATACAGCATGCCCGGAATGAACTCCGTAGGAGAATACTTTGAGAGGTCATGGAGAAGGCCCTGCAGCGGAATGCCTGCACGGAAGCAATGCAGCATTACAACCATCCGATGATGTGTGATGGTGCGGAAATGTGCAATAGGATGAATATTCATATTATCGCCTCGATTCTATCATTTGTCTATATTATATCATAATATGCGAAGAAATGCAAGCTTGACAGAAGAGAGAAGTTTTGGTATAATATAGGCAACATTGCACAAAAAGAAAACGCAGATGAATTCCTGCGTGGAAAGAGGTATTGTATGAAATGGCTGATTGCATCTGATATTCATGGTTCTGCATTTTACTGCCGCCGGCTTCTGGAGGCATATGCGCGTGAGAATGCAGATAAAATGCTTTTGCTGGGCGATATTCTGTATCACGGCCCCCGCAATGATTTGCCGAAGGATTACCAGCCGAAGGAGGTCATTGCCATGCTGAATCCACTGGCTGCGGAGATTCTCTGTGTTCGCGGCAACTGTGATGGGGAAGTGGACCAGATGGTGCTGGATTTTCCGATTATGGCAGAATATGCCCTTCTGGCAGATGACAAGACAATGATTTTTGCAACCCATGGACATCACTTTCATGCAAAGCAGCTGCCTCCGCTGCAGCCGGGTGATATTTTGCTCCATGGACATACGCACGTGCCGGTCTGTATGCCCTGCGGTGAGCATGATGCGTTTTCACTCCTGAATCCCGGCTCTGTTTCCATCCCCAAGGAAGCATCGCCCCACAGCTATATGACATTTGAAAACCATGTATTCCAGTGGAAAACACTCTCCGGTGAGGTTTACCGCACATGGAAAATCGGAGATGCTTATCCCCTTTGATGCATACTGAAAAAGCAGCGGATTCTATCACAGAACCCGCTGCTTTTGTAATTTGCAAGGATAGGACAGGATATCAGAGGACTTTGGCAATGATGCTCAGAATAATGCCGACATCAGCCGCATCCAGTGTCTCAGAACCATCGCAGTCAGCATTGATCATTCCCTGTCCCGAAACCGCTGCTTCTTTATCTTCAGCAAGGAAGCGAGCAAGCAGAACAGCATCGGAAACATCCACCACATCATCCGTATTGACGTCGCCGCGCAAGCCGCTACTGGCACCCTGACCTGTGGTGGTGACTGTTGTTCCGGATGGTGCTGTTGTAGTTGTCACAGCAGGACCATTGCTGCTGAACAGATCTTTCGGCAGTTCATCCAGTGTGATGCAGAAATCACTGTTGTAAAGCTGCTTCACTTCGTCCTTATCCTGATAGGAATCGCTGGTCAGGAAACGTTCCTGTTCAGAATCATACCAGGGGCAGAAGTAGAGCCAGAAGGCGTGTTCTACCTCCAGATTGTTCAGGCTCGGAATGGAGTCGTTTTCAGCCATTGCAACCATTTTGTTTCCTTCGACAAAGTTCACCAGCTTATAGAAAATGCCAGATTCTGCATCCAGATTCGGGCCGGAGCTTTTTCCGTCGTGACGATTGTACTTGACGTTATATTTGTCATAGGCCGCAATATCCACACGTTCATCACCGGAATACCACTGTGCAGAGGCTTCCGACCATGTATAGAGGTTCTGTTCCCAGATCAGATTGTGGAGACCGTATTCATTCTGGAGGGTATCCTGCAGAAAAGCCCAGAGTTCCTTGTATACGACAGCGCCTTCCTTTGACCACCAGAACCATGCACCAGAACCATCAATGGGGTCACTGGTGCTGCTGGGATTTCCCTCTGCTTCATGGAACGGACGGAAAATGACAGGCACGCCTGCATCCTGCAGCTTCTGCAATTCTGCCGCAAGATTTTTCATGCAAAGCTGGAAATAATCATATTCGGCTGTGCCTTCCACCATGCAGTTCTTGGTTACAAAATTGGTTTTTTCAGAGTATGTTGTTTTGCTGAAATCCAGCGGTTCACCCAGTTCATAATCTGCCATGGCAGTGGGGACATTGACATGCCAGGATGCAGTACAGATACCGCCCTTATTCACAGTCCAGTCAATCATACGCTTAACAACGCCGTCATCCCATGCATAGCAGGGGCAGTAGCTGCCGAAGTCAAAGCCCTGAATGGCGGGATATTTGCCTGTCATTTCGTAAATGACATTGACATCGTTCTCATAATTGTTATAGGTGTAGTTGCGGTTTTGCTGGTTATAGTTGTACTCACGGCCGTCAGCATCACGGCAGGTCCAGACAAATGTGGAACCGTCGTCTGCTGTTGCCTTGCTTTCCTCGTCAAATTCGTAGATGACGCCATCCTGGTCTACGCAGATATTCTTTTCAGCATTGTAGCGAATGGTGGTATTGACGGTGTTTCCGCCGCCGTAAATCTGCTGCTGGCCTGACAGCATATTCTTACCATAAACACTCTTGAGGTACTTCATCAGTGCCTTGGTTTCCGGAGTTGCATCCGGGTCACAGGTTTCTGCGGATGCTGTGCTCAGATCCGGAAATTCTGCCTGAGATACTGTCACATAGTCAATGACCAAATAGCCATACTTATTGATGAACTTGATTTCATTCTTACCCTTGTTCAGCCGGACCAGTCCGAAGTCAAAATCAGTCCACTGTTCTGTGTAAGGTACAGTGGTGTGGTATTCACTGCCGTTGACTTCCACTGTCTGATAGCGGCCTTCCTGATTCAGAATCTGTGCACCATGTACCACGACAGAATACATGCCGTCAGCCGGTACTTCCATTGTAAAGCTGAGATCTGCGTTTGTGAGATAAGTAAAGCCTTCACCGCTGAATCCTGGTATTTCCTTCTGATAGATGTCGGTCCACAAATCAGCACCGTCCAGATCCTCGCCCTCGATACGCACTGTAGTGTCTTTCGTTTCCGCTGTGACAGGCAATGCATATACTGCGCTGCATGCAACGGCGGCAGCGGATAGTGCCGCACCCAGTTTCTTTTTTAATCCTTTCATATACAATCTCCTCTTTCATATTATTGCGATGTTACCCACCATCGCTATTATCAGTATATCATATCTGCACAAAAAAATCAATCTTCTTTTTATTTTTCTCTATCATGTGCAAAAATTAAGCGGATAAAGAATACTGTAATTATCAGAAAAATATAAGATGAAGTAAAAGGAATCCGAAAGATTCCTGAAAACGGCTTGACATCACCAGATATTTCATGTATAATGATGGTAAATCATTGTATTTAAGGAGGCGCTATGATACATTCAAACTGGAATTGTCCACAGTGTCACAATCAGAACATCAGCGGCAATCTTATAAAATGTCCCAAGTGCGGAAAAAAAAGAAACCGCTGGGGCTATTGGGACTGCAAATACTGCGGCAACAAATCAATTCGGGGTGATCACAAGGAGTGTGCTCAGTGCGGCCATGCAAGAGATCGTGATGTCAAATTCTATCTGCGGGATGATCTGATTGAATTTGTGGATGAGGTATCCGGCGAAAGTGCGGTACGGATTGGCAGACAGAACTGGATTTGTCCATACTGCAACCAGCAGAATGATGATGAGGTGCAGACCTGCATATACTGCAGTGCGCCGCGTTCTGAGAGTAAGGAGCGATACCACGATGTGGGGAATGCCACGCCGCCAAAGCCGGAATTTCCCACAAAGAAGAAATTTACTCTGGGGAAGCTGACGCCAACAAAGTGCTGCTACCTGATGTTTGCAGTGCCCTTTGTACTTCTGGTATTGCTGGGAATTGTATATGGTATTATAGACGCTGTGGCATATCGCAGGATACGGACGGCAGATCTGGATAAGGCAATATGGCAGACTGTTGTGCAGGTGGAGCAAATGGAGGTACGGAAGGACAATGACTGGGAAATGCCGTCCTATGCACGACTGATTACCACCAAAGAAGAGGACTACACCTATGTGGACCATTACGAAACACGCTCACGGGAAGTATGGGTGGATGATTATGATGACGATGATTACGGCTGGGACGACGGCGGCTGGGATGATTATGGAGACGGTCAGTTTGGCATGTTCCGTGTTCCCTTAAATGTATGCATGGCATCTCCTGCACCGCAGATTGTGCCGCTGCACTATGAAACAGAATACTATGATGTGCCGGTTTATGCCACAAGAAAGCGCACGAAGTATTATTACGAATATGACTATTGGTTTGAAAGCAGACAGATTACAGAGACCGGTGAACATGGTGAAGAACCTTTCTATGGTGAGCTGGATCTGACAGAAAATGAAAGGGAATCCGATCGCTATGTGGAATACTATGTGAATTTCTCTTACAAGGATAAGGCGTATTCCGTGACTGTTTCACAAGAGGAATGGGACCGCATCGCTGAACAAAGACAGGTGTACTTCCGCATCAAGGATTTTACCAGCAGTAACCAGATTATCGAATTTGTTGAAGGAAAAGAATAACTACTGTAAAGCAGAATCATTGTGATTCTGCTTTACTTTTTTTCTTATCTGTGCTATAATAATATGGGGAGCGGTTTGCTGTCTTTGCACGCAGACTTCTGGAAAGAAGCCACGCCAAATAGTTTTATTTCGTTTCTGACAAAAGAGCCGAAAAACAGAATTGATACGGATTGAAAGGAGTACCTGCCATGAAACGACTGATTTTGCTGTCTGCAATACTGATGATGACGCTGTTTACAGTCTGCGGCTGCAAGGGAAGAACAGATTCCCAGGAGAATGATACAGCGGATGCAGTGTATACAATGGAAATTATGGACTGGACCTCTGGTGAGCCTGCAACACACCCTACGGAAATGGTTTCCGTGCCGGAGGATACCACAGTGACATTTACCGAAACCACTGCGGCGGAATCCTCAGAGGAAGAAATTGCTGTGGAAGATGCAGTCTATGACTACGGCGCAGGGGAGCTGTCGGAGGGAGAATCTCTGGTTACAGAGGGAAAAATTGACCCCGATGGTTACTATACCACGAAGGATGACATTGCACTGTATCTTTATACCTACGGCGAATTACCCACTAATTTTATGACCAAGAAGGAAGCACAGGCATTGGGATGGAGCGGCGGTTCTTTGGAACCCTATGCCGAAAATGCCTGCATCGGCGGAACTTATTTCGGGAATTACGAAGGAATTCTGCCCTCTGCCCCCGGAAGAACCTATTACGAATGCGATGTGGATACCCTGGGAAAAAAATCCAGAGGCGCAAAGCGGATTGTGTATTCCAACGATGGCCTGATTTATTATACGGATGACCATTACCAGTCATTTGAACTGCTGTACGGAGAGGAGTAAACATGGTAGCAACAATTGATTGTAAGTCGATTCAGACACGGGAAGCCTTTTATCATGCACTGGTTTCTCAGCTTCATTTGCCGGGATTTCACGGCGAAAATGTGGATGCATTGTGTGACTGTCTGCTGGCAATGCCAAAGCAGACCACACTTGTATTGATGAACGCAGAGTATCTGCTGAGGAATCTGAAGAATTACGGCAGAGCCGTGATGTATGAGATGTCCATGGCGGAGCGAAAGAATCCCAGGCTGTTCTGTATCAGAACGTGGAACTGAGCTGAAAAAGCACTCTTGAGAGAGTGCTTTTTTCTGGTTTCGGAGCGGTGAATTTCAGTTAGGCTCCGGCTGTTGGCTGTCCTTCGTGAAAGGACAACTGTATATACAAAAAGTGCAGTGATATCCTATAAACTTTGTGTACCTCAACTATTGATTTTTTTGGCAAAATCGTTTATACTATTAGGTGGTAATTTACAATATGAAAGGATTGGTTTGAAATGACAGAAAAACAGAATGGCTGTAAAGTCGTAAAATTTGGCGGCAGCAGTCTTGCAGATGCAGGACAGTTTGAAAAGGTGAAGTCCATTATCACTGCGGAGGCAGCACGCCGCTATGTTGTGCCTTCTGCTCCCGGAAAGCGTTTCTCTGCTGATACAAAGATTACAGATATGCTTTATACCTGCCAGAAACTGGCGGCAGAGGAGAAGGATTTTTCTGAGACACTGGCAGCAATCCGTACACGTTATCTGGAAATTGCAAAAGCATTGCAGCTGAGCTTTGATCCTTCCGATGAGCTGGATATTATTGCAGCACGTCTGAAGGAGGGCGCAACCAAGGATTATGCCGCAAGCCGAGGCGAATACCTGAATGGAATGCTGCTGGCAGATTATCTCCAGTTTCCTTTTGTGGATGCTGCTGAGGTCATTCGCTTCAATGAAAACGGCACCCTGCAGATGACAGAGACCATGGCACTCCTTCGCAATAAACTGAAGGATATGCCCTGTGCTGTAATCCCCGGTTTCTATGGCGCAGGTGCAAACGGTGAGGTCATCACCTTCTCCCGTGGCGGCTCCGATATCACAGGTTCTCTGGTTGCCCGTGCAGTCCGTGCAGATATTTACGAGAACTGGACAGACGTATCCGGCGTGCTGGTTGCAGACCCCCGCATCGTAAAGAATGCCGCTGTAATCAATACCATTACCTATGAAGAGCTTCGTGAGCTTTCCTATATGGGTGCAACTGTTCTGCACGAGGATGCAATTTTCCCTGTCCGTGCAGCAGGTATTCCGATTAATATCAGAAATACCAATGAGCCTTCTGCTCCCGGCACACTGATTGTTGCAGGTGACAGTGCAGATTCCGATGCACAGACCGGCTATACCATTACCGGCATCGCAGGAAAGAAGGGCTTTTGTGCAATCAATATCCAGAAGGCAATGATGAATGCTGAGTTGGGCTTCTGCCGCAAGGTTCTGACCGTTCTGGAAGAGCTGGGCATTTCCTTTGAGCATATGCCCTCCGGTATCGACACCATGTCCATCATTCTTTCTGAGGACTCCATCAAGGGCAAGGAGAAGACCGTTCTTTCCAAGATCCGCCAGGCAGTTAACCCGGATGCATGCGATATCGAACATGGAATCTCTTTGCTGGCTGTTGTGGGCCGTGGTATGTGCAGAACCCGTGGTACCGCAGCAAGAATCTTTGCCGCATTGGCTCATGCAAGAATCAATGTCAAGATGATTGACCAGGGTTCCAGTGAGCTGAATATTATCATTGGTTTGCTGGATGGTGACTTCGAGGAGTCCATCCGCAGAATCTACGATATGTTTGTGAACAGTGTTGTGGAAGAAGTCATTGAAGAACAGAATTCATAAGATTCCGGCGTTTTTATAATACAGGGAAAATCAGGCTGTGCAGTTTGTATTGCACAGCCTGTTTCTGTATAAAAACAGCAGCCGCCTTGTCAGCAGCTGCTGTTTTCATTTGTCTTCAATCTGATTACAGTTCAGAGCAGAATTCTACCTTCTCACCGGCAAGAATCATGTTTGTAGTACGGACAGCACACATTTTGCCGCACATAGAGCAGGTGTGTCTGTCAGTGGGGGGCACACTCTCAAAATAGGTCTGTGCCTTGTCACGGTCAACTGCAATGTCAAACATGGCATCCCAATCAACTTTCTGTCTTGCTTCTGCCATCTTGTTATCCAGGTCTCTTGCATGAGGAATTCCCTTTGCAATATCTGCAGCATGTGCAGCAATCTTGCTGGCGATGATGCCCTCCTTTACGTCGTTGACATCCGGGAGACGAAGGTGCTCAGCCGGTGTAACGTAGCAGAGGAAATCTGCGCCGCTGGCAGCAGCAATTGCGCCGCCGATGGCAGATGTGATATGGTCGTATCCCGGGAAGATATCTGTTACCAGCGGTCCCAGCACATAGAACGGTGCGTTGTGGCAGATGCGCTTCTGCAGCTTCATGTTGGCAGCAATTTCATCCATTGCCATATGACCGGGGCCTTCCACCATGACCTGAACATTTTTCTCCCAGGCACGCTTTGTAAGGTTGCCCAGTTCAATCAATTCGGAAATCTGTCCTGCATCTGTGGAATCGTCGATACAGCCGGGACGCAGTGCATCGCCCAGACTGATTGTAACATCATATTCGTACAGGATATCCAGTACCTTGTCGTAGTATTCATAGAAGGGGTTTTCGTTTCCTGTCATCATCATCCATGCAAACAGCAGGGAACCGCCTCGGGAAACGATATTCATTTTTCTGCCTTCACGACGGAATGCCTCCACGGCACGGCGGTTAATGCCTGCATGAATGGTCATGAAGTCAACGCCTTCTTCTGCATGGGCACGAACTACCTTCAGGAAGTCTTCAGCAGTGATATCCAGTAAATCCTTTTCCAGATAGCCGATGGCATCATACATCGGAACGGTGCCGATCATGGCAGGGGAGGTTTCTACCAGCTGACGGCGGAATACATTGGTTTTGCCGTAATTGCTCAGATCCATAATGGCCTCTGCGCCGAATTTATGGGAAAGTGCAACCTTTTCCATTTCCAGGTCATAGTTCTTTGCATCACCTGAAATGCCAAGGTTTACGTTGATTTTTGTACGCATTTTTGTACCGATGCCCTCTGGGGAAATGGCAGTATGGCGCACATTGCAGGGAATTGCAACTTCACCTTTTGCAACCAGAGCACGCAGCTCTTCTGTATCCATGTATTCTTTTTTTGCAACGATTTCCATTTCGGGCGTAACGATGCCCAGCTTGGCAGCTTCCATTTGTGTGTGATACTGTTTCATCAGACAGTCTCCTTTCCATTTTCAGCAAATTGACTTTGGATTGCGAACATATGATTCATCGGGCCGCTTCCTTTTCCCAGGTCCAGCATGGCGCTGAGCGCACCGGAGATGTACTCCTTGGCGATTGCAATCGCATCCGGAATGGAATACCCCTTTGCCAGTGCAGAAGCGATGGCGCTGGAAAGCGTACAGCCTGTGCCATGGGTATTGGGATTCCCGATGCGTTTTCCACGGAACCATTGCATGGTGTCTTCTGTGCAAAGCAGGTCATTGGCATCATTGCACTGATGGCCGCCTTTCAGCAGTACTGCGCAGCGGAATGTACGGTGGATTTTTTGTGCGGCGGATTCCATGTCTGCTTCATTTGCAATAGACATTTCAGCGAGAACCTGTGCTTCCGGTATGTTAGGCGTAAGCAAATCGGCCAGGGGAATCAAATCCGTTCTGAAAGCATTGAAAGCATCCTGCTTCATGAGTGCGGAACCGCTTGTGGAAATCATGACGGGATCCAGCACAACATTGGCAGCGTGATAAAAGCGCAGCTTTTCTGCAATGACGGAAATCAGTTCCGCTGTGGGAACCATACCGATTTTGACTGCATCTGGGAAAATATCCGAAAAAACGCAGTCCAGTTGTTTGCCTAAAAAGGCAGGAGACACGTTCATAATGTCGGCAACTCCAAGGGTGTTCTGTGCGGTGAGTGCTGTGACGGCACTTGTGGCAAATACCCCGAAGGCTGTCATTGTTTTGATGTCTGCCTGGATACCGGCGCCTCCGCTGGAATCACTTCCGGCGATTGTAATTACTGAGTGCATGGCATTCTCCTTTCTCCAGTAATTATTTTGTAGTGCGACAGAAGGTGGTGCCCCCGATCTGCCGCAGAAAAAGCGGACATACCAGAGCAGGTATGTCCGCTGAACTGCATATGGGCATCCCTACGTTGGCATTATCCAAATCAGGTAAGGTCGGAGCAGGACAGCTCCCTCTCAGCCTGCTGCTGCAAGCTCCCTATGTTCTTATTATATCACATTTGCCCGGTTTTGACAAGAGCTAAAATAAAAAAAGCATGCAGCTGTTTTGCAGGAAGCGCAGTGAATATCCAAATGATTTTGTTTTGCTTTGTAACACAATAAAGCAAAAAAGTATGTGAAAATATTGACATAGTCTTGAAAAAGTTGTATAATAGATAATGTTATATTATAATTTAAGGAGGAAACTCTTCATGAAAAACATTCGTATTGGTATTGTCGGCTACGGCAACCTGGGCAAAGGCGTAGAATACGCAATCCGCAGCAATCCGGATACTTCTCTTGCTTTTGTTGCAACCCGCCGTGACCCTGCAGCAGTCAAGATTCAGACTGAAAATGTTCCTGTTTATCAGTATAATGACCTGGCAGCACATAAGGACGAGGCTGATGTCGTCATTATCTGCGGCGGTTCTGCAACAGATCTGCCGAAGCAGACACCGGAACTGGCAAAGCTGTTCCATGTGGTTGACAGCTTTGATACCCATGCACGCATTCCGGAGCATTTTGCAAATGTGGATGCTGCTGCAAAGGAAACAGATCACGTTGCTATGATTTCCGTGGGCTGGGATCCCGGTATGTTCTCACTGGCACGTCTGTATGGCAACTGCATTCTTCCTGATGGCAAGGATTATACATTCTGGGGCAAGGGCGTCAGCCAGGGCCATTCCGATGCAATCCGCCGTGTAGAAGGTGTACAGGACGGAAAGCAGTATACTGTTCCTGTGGAAGCTGCAATGGAAGCTGTCCGCAGCGGAAAAATGCCGGAGCTTACCACACGCCAGAAGCATCTGCGTGAGTGCTTTGTTGTTGCAAAGCCCGGTGCAGACCTTGCAAAGATTGAGCAGGACATCAAGACCATGCCCAATTACTTTGATGAGTATGATACCACTGTACACTTCATTTCCCAGGAGGAGCTGAACCAGAATCACGCCGGTATTCCCCATGGCGGTTTTGTCATGCGCAGCGGTGTAACAGGTGCAGACGGCGAACACAAGCACCTCATTGAATACAGCCTGAAGCTGGATTCCAATCCGGAATTCACCACCAGTGTTCTTGTCGCTTTTGCCCGTGCAACTGCACGTCTGGCAGAGGAAAAAGCCTTTGGATGCAAGACAGTATTTGATATTGCACCGGCTTATCTTTCCCCGCTTTCCGGCGAAGAACTCCGTGCACACATGCTTTGAACCTTCTTTTTCTATGTCAAAACGCTTAGATTCTGCACGATAATACATGCAGAATGTGGGTAATCATCCGAAAAATTCCAATGCATTTGACAAACATGAAACTTTCGCTTATAATACACTATAGAACTTATTTTTAGGAGGTTATCTTTATGAAGAAAAACGATTTGATTGCTGCTATTGCTGCAAAAGAAAACTGCACCAAGAAGGAAGCAGACAAGGCTCTGAATCTGGTTCTGGATGTAATCTCTGAGGCTCTCGTAGCTGGTGAGAAGATTTCTATCACCGGTTTTGGTACATTTGAAGTTCACGAGCGTCCTGCAAGACAGTGCAAGAATCCCCGTACAGGCGAAGTTATGACAACAAAGCCCTGCAAGGCACTGACCTTCAAGGCTGGCAAGACATTGAAGGAATCTCTCAATCCGAACGAGTAATTTTAGAGTTAGGTCAGAGGAGGTATCTGAATATGCCAAGAACAAAGAAGACCACAGCCGATACCACAAAGGCTGTTGCAGAAGCTGCAGTCGCTGAAGTGGCTGCTGCGGAAGAAACAAAGGAGCCTGTAAAGGTCGAGACTGCTGCAGAACAGGCAGCACCGGCGGAAGCACCTGCAAAGGCTGCTCCGAAGGCAAAGCGTACAACCAAGAAGGCAGCAGAGCCCAAGGCTGCAAAGGCTGAAAAGAAGCCGGCAGCAGAGAAGCCGAAGGCTGCAAAGAATACAACCACTAAGAAGGCAGCAGAAAAGAAAGCTGATGCTGAAACAAAGGTTGTTATTGAGCTTCCCGGTGCATCTGCATCCGCTGATGCTCTGGTTGCACGTGCGAAAGCTGATTGGCTGGCACAGGGCAATGACGAGAAAGACATTCAGAATCTGACACTGTATGTAAAGACCGTGGAATCCATGGTTTACTATGTCGTAAATGATGATTTGCTCTCCGGAAGTTTTGCAATTTAATAGAGAATCAGCATATGAGAATATCATATGCTGATTTTTTTTCGTATATAAAGTATTATTTCAAAAGAGAGGCAAATGATTTATGAAAAGAATAACGGCAATTGCCTGCGCCCTGACTGCTGCATTTACGATGTACCCATTCCGCCGCAGTATCCCTTCAGAACATCTCTCTGCTTACACAAGAATCTCTCTGGAAGCCTTTCGGCAGCAGGTGCAGAATGCCAATGCACAAAGAGCATATTCTGAGCACTTGTTTCAGGAATTGGCCATTGACTGTGAATCAGAAAACCTGTTTGCAGACGGAGAAAAACAGGGGAGAGAATACGCAGGATGGCACATTCAGAATCATCAGCTGTATTATCATGATATGACACTTGCGGAAGCAGCAGATGCCATGGGCTGTGAAACAGTGTATACCAGCAATCAGCAGCTGGTTCTTCGTTCACCCTTTCAGTCCGGACGGCTGATTCTCCAGAGCAGCGGGCATGTTGCAGATACAAATGCGGAGGAGGTTGCATGCGGCTGGCAGGGGCTGCAGGTGCTGCAGTATGATTCCCCCCAGGATGCCTATTCTGCTTATCAGACATATTCTGCCCAATCGGGTATTCAGCTTGTCTGTCCTGAACGGATTTATTCTTTGCCGCAATATGAAGCTTCAACGGAGCAGGATTTGCCATGGGGCGTTCAGGCGATTGGTTCTCAGGAATACATTTCCTGGCTCCGGAGCACTACAGATGTGCTGCCGGAAATTACTGTGGCGGTGATTGATACCGGTGTGGATGAAACACATTCTCTCCTGCAAGACCGCATTGCGTCCAATGGCATTAATTTTTCCTACGGTGGGGACGGTTCCTATCGGGACGGGCATGGCCACGGCACGCATGTGGCAGGAATCATCGCTCAGAATACGCCTGAAAACGTCAGAATACTGCCCATCAAAGCACTGAGCGACCAGGGAAGATGCGGTTCTGTGGAATTATATTGCGGCATACTGTATGCTGTTCGGCAGCATGCAGATGTTATAAATATGAGTATTGGCGGAGACGGCACTGACCCCTTGATTGCACTTGCCTGCAAGGAAGCGGAAGCCGCTGATATTGCAGTATGCGCTGCCGCAGGAAACGAAAGCAACAATATTCGTTATCATCATCCCCCTGCATTTTCCAATACGGTCTCCGTTTCCGCTGTACAGCAAATCACAGCGGAGGAGGGGATTTCCTATCAGCTGGCCTATTTCTCCAATTACGGAAACGGCCTGGACTTTGCCGCACCTGGATATCTGATTTCTTCTTCCGTGCCGGGGGACAGTTTTCAGAGCTGGAGCGGTACCTCCATGGCTTGCCCCTTTGCTTCTGCTGCCTTTGCGGATTTGCTGTCTTATCAACCCGAATTTACAGTGTCGCAGATGTATCATCTCCTGAAACAAAACGCATTGGACTTGGGGGAAAGCGGATATGACAATTCCTATGGATGGGGGCTCATTCAGCTGAAGCCTGTTTCAGATACAGATATTCCAAAAGCAGAAGATGCTTCTGATGACTGGAAGCTGCAGACTGAAACGAAAACAGAAGTGCTTGCGCCATGGATACCGGAGGGGGAACATTATAAGACGATTTCTCTGAATGAACCCTTTCATCCCCGGAATGATACGATTTATCAGATGACGCTGCTGCGCCCTATGGCAATCAGGGCGGCAGTCCTTTCCGGCGAAATCAAATCCTTCCAGATGTGTGATGACAAAGGATGGACCTACGATGCAGCAACGGAAATGACATTTGACCCGGGTATCTATACAATACAATTTACAGCTGAGCCGGATACCGTGATACTGCTGCAGTCTGCCGTTGAATCCATAGCGAATACATTCATTGAAGTGCTGCCTGCTTTTGAAACTGGGAAGGAACTCCGTCCCCATGCCATTGTATACGATGCTGAGGGGACTTTGCTGAAAGAGGGAAAGGACTACTGCATTCAGTCAGAAGTGCCCCTGATATCCAGCGGAAAATATGCAGTCACAATCTGTGGGATTGGAGAACACTATACGGAAGAAATACAGGCAATATTTCAGATTTTGCCGCAAATTGAGGACGGCCTGCCAATACTGACCGAAGGAACACATACTGTACATCTGCCCGAATTTCAGAGTGCCGTGGTTTATCAGTGGACACCTGAGAAATCAGAATACTGCATTTATAAGGATGACCTTTCAGATACTTGTATCACGGTGTTTGATCAACAGGGAAATGTCATTTCTTTCCTTTGTGAACTGGCCTTGGCATATCAGCAGATTGCGGTATCCGCCGGAGAAAAATACTATGTCAGTGTGGCGTACCGCAGTATGCAGCAAAAGGGTATCACAGGTTTTTCGCTGACATCTGCATACAGGATGATGGAAGACTGCGACATACAGATTCCGCAATATGTACCGCTGAACAGTGAGCCGGATTTACAGGTTACCTATGGGGATGCGCTTTTGCAGGAGGGGACAGATTACAGGATTATGTGTGAAGACAATGATCACCTGGGCCGCTCTGAGATATACCTGGTGGGAATCGGCAGCTATATCGGCATCACATCTGCGGCCTATATCAGTGTTCCGGATGCAGCAGGGGAATATACGGATGCAGATGCTGTTATCACGCAGGAACTGCAGCTGAATACCCCTGTCAACGAGACGGTTTTTTATCCGGGCACGCTGCATGTATTCCATTTTCAGGCTGCGGAAAACGGAATCTATTATCTGCATCTGCCTGATGAGACGGACTATGAAACTGCTGTCTGGATATATGGAGATAATGGCGAGAGGATTACGCTTACTGAGGGACAGATTGCATTGCAGCAGGGGGAGTCTATAACCATTTGCTGCGTGGCCAATTATATTCTGAATACGTGTCTTATGCCGGATCGGGTATTCAGCATTATGGTTTCCGACAGTACCCTTCCTGTAACAGTGCCGGAAGGGGATTTCACAGGAGATGCTGCGGCGGATGTACTGGACCTGACAGCTCTGATGTACTATTTGTCCGAGACATACACAATGGAACCCAAAGACAGCCAATATGCAGGATGCGATCTGAATCGGGATGGTATCCTTGCTATGGAAGATCTTATGCTGATTATGCAGAATCATTCCGGATAAAAGGAAAGCCGCACATTTTTGTGCGGCTTTTCCGTATGCAAAAAGGCTGCATGCTTTCACATGCAGCCTTTTGAATCGTTGAAGTAAAAATTACTTCAGCTCGATTGTAGCACCAGCTTCTTCGAGCTTCTTCTTGATTTCCTCTGCCTCTGCCTTCGGAACTGCTTCCTTCAGAGTGCCGAGACCCTCAACAGCAGCCTTTGCTTCCTTCAGGCCAAGACCCAGAACGTCCTTAACAACCTTGATAACGTTCATCTTGCCATCACCGAAGGATGTCATAACAACATCGAACTCGGTCTTTTCTGCCTCAGCAGCACCAGCACCAGCGCCTGCACCTGCACCTGCAGCTGCAACAACAGCTGTTACACCAAACTCTTCCTGAATTGCCTCAACCAGCTCAGCCAGTTCGAGAACGGAGAGTGCCTTAATATCTTCGATAAACTTCATTGTCTTTTCGGAAGCCATGATAATTCTCCTTTACAAATTAAAATTAAAATTTTGATTTCAAGCGGCGCTGTAATTAAGCTGCCTCTTCGTTTTTCTTGTCCACCAAAGCCTGCAATGTTGCTGCCAGCTTCTGCATCGGACCCTGAAGGGAACCGACCAGCTGTGCGAGCAGGATTTCCTTGGACGGAATCTTGGAAAGAGCCTTGACACCTTCAGCGTCGAAGACCTCGCCATCGACGAAACCAGCCTTCAGGCTGAACTTTCCGTCGGACTTCTCAGCGAACTCACCGAGAATACGGGCTGCAGCAGTCTGATCTGTCTCAGAGATTGCAATAGCAGTTGTGCCCTCCAGAATACCATCAAACTGATCGTAGCCGATGTTGTGCATAGCAAGACGGATCAGAGTGTTCTTCTGAACGGTGTAGGAAACACCAGCCTCACGCAGCTCACGACGCAGCTTTGTATCATCCTCAACAGTGATACCCTTGTAGTCAACGAGCACACATGCAACAGCGTTCTTCAGCTGTTCAGTAAGAGCAGAAACCTTTTCCTGCTTTGCCTGCAAAACCTTTTCACTTGGCATTTGATTTTCACCTCCGCATAAGAATTTGCTTTGACTAACGAACGGAGGCTATATCGCAGAGCGATAAAAAAGCCTCTCCCGAAATCGGAGAGGCGGAGTTCCATGATAATTCATTGAACGACCGGCACTCCTCGGCTGGACTTCTGCACGTCAAAGGCGCACCGCCAACTGTCTATGGAATACGGGATTCGCTAGTTTTATTCAAGCCTTTATATTATAGCACATTCTGTTTCGTTTGTCAAGCTATTTTTGAAAAAAATATGCACACAGCTAAATACAGGAATTTTTATTGGGGGAAGATTCTTGTGATACACCATGATTCTTGTGCGCCACATAGTGAAAATGTACACTGACAGGTGATAATAAATTATTGACTTTTCAATTCAAAGAATGATACAATAGCATCATAGATGTAATATATAACAGGAGGTTCCCTTATGAAAAAATGCAAGCGTATTGTATCTGCAGTGACTGCTTTGTCTGCTGCTGTATCAGTGCTCATTCCCCTGAGTGCTGTTCCCATGCAGTCTGTCTCTGCTGTTTCCACAGACTATCCGCCGCAGCTGATGCACATTGCTGCCAAAGATAATTCTTCCGTATTAAGTGAAACCGCCGCTTCAGACGGAGCTGCTCTGAAAATGAGTGGACTGGGCGGTACTTTTTCAGGCACATGGCGCTTTGACCGTGTTGGCACAGACAGCAACGGTACATTTTTCAAAATCACCAATGCGGAATCCGGCAGACTGATTACCCCTGACAATTACCGTGTGACCGCCGGCAATAACGTCATTCTGTATGGCAGCGAGTCTCACAAAACCCAGCACTGGTATGTGATTCCTGTACAGAAGGACAGCCTGGGAAACGGGCTGTATTATAAGATTGTCAACTATGCTGATACTTCTCTTGCACTGACACAGACTGCAGGCGGCATGACGCTTTCTTCCTACTCTGGTGCGGACAATCAGCTCTGGCTGCTGAACTGTGACGGATTGCAGGGCTTTGCAGGCTACTGTGAAAATGATAATACCGGCAAGGTCAAAGCTGCAGATATCGGCGGTCTGTTTGGTGAGCTGGTGGAGGTCAACAATTTCAAAGACCTGCAAAAATACGCCTCAGACGATAAACCATACACGATTGTTGTTTCTGCGGATATGAAGGTTTCCAGCCTTCAGAAAGATTCCAGCGGCAGATATTACTGCCCGGACGGCAGAATTTACGTTCATAATAATAAAACCATTATCGGCAGCTACAATGCACATACATTGTATAATGTGCAGTTCTGTACGGCTTCCGGAAAAGGCACAGGCGACAATATCATTATCAAGAATTTTGACCTTCAGCATGATAAGGAATCCAACGGCAATGACTCGATTGTTGTATATTTCGGTTCGGGCAAAAATCTGTGGGTAGACCACTGTACCTTCACAGGCCACGCTGATTATAATAAGGCTTCCACCGGCCTGCCTGACTACGACAAATTTTTTGCATGCTGCTATGATGCGGATTACTGCACCGTATCCAACTCCAGCTTCGGTCTTCACGAATACGGTCTGATTCTTGGCTATCCGGATGATAAAGAAAGCGATTATCAGACTTATAACAATTATCCGAGAATGTCCATTATGGGCAATCAGTTTGATAAGACGCTGACAAGAGCCCCCGGCCTGATGCGATATGGCTATTTCCATTCCATGAATAACTATGTTAACCAGTTCAGCATGGCGTATACTGTTCATTCTGCCTGCAAAATTCATGCCGAAAACTGCGTGTATGAAAATGGCGGCAATGTCATCTGCGACTGGAATTCCATTTCTCACGCAGGTGCATATTCTGAAAGCGGTTCCATTTTCAGTAAGTGCAGCCGTACTGTGCAGGGACAGGGTACCCAGAACAATCCCAGCCTTTCTGTTGCGAATACATGGCGTCCCTCCAGCAATTACAAATATGCGATTCTTTCTGCAAATGAGACAAAGGGATACTGCACAACCTATAGCGGCTGTCAGAATGACAGGAGCAAAATGAATTATATCGGCTATCGTTCTGCGGGCATTCCCAGCGCCGGATTTACAGAATCTCCATCTGCCTCCTTCGGTCCCTCTGCCGCCTCCTTCCAGGAAGGTGCTTCATTCCGTTTCAGAAATGCAAAGTCCGGGCTGTATATGCAGGTTGAAGATGCGGCAGCAAAGAATAATGCCAACATCCAGCAGTGGGGTTCCGATGCGGAATCTGCGCATGACATCTGGAAGATGTATTCTGCGGGAGAAGGCTATTATTACATCATCAGCTGCGTCGGCGACGGTGCTTCTTATGCATTGGATGTGGAAGGCAAGAAAACCGCAGACGGTACAAATATGGATTTATATCAATGGAATGGCGGCAGCCAGCAGCAGTATATGCTGACGGAAAATGAAGATGGTTCCTACAAGATTCTGACGAAGATTTCTTCCGGAAAATCGGCAGTTGAGGTGCAGGATGCATCTCTTTCCTCCGGCGCAAATATTCAGCAGTGGTCTGTGAACGGTTCTGATTGTCAGAACTGGTTCCTGGAAGAGGCGATTGACCCCGGCTGTTCTATGGACACTTCCCTTGCATATACATTTGAGAATGCGAACTCAGGTTATGTGATGGATATTGAAAATGCAGATATGAAAAATCACACAAATGTGCGGCAATGGGAAAGCAATGGTCTTAATTGCCAGAAATGGTATCTGGAACAGGTTGGCAATGCAAACGACTATCGGATTATTTCGTTGGAAGACAGCAGCTATATGCTGAACATTACCAAGAACGAGAACGGCGGAAATCTGGAAATTGCAGATGCCGGGAATACCGTTTGCGATACTTTCCGCTTCAGCAAAAAGCCGGATGGAACTTATGTCATTTATAATGTGGATTCGCAAATGACGGAATATGTGGAAGTGGATGCTGCCTCTACGAAAATGGGTGCAAACATTCAGCAGTGGACGATGACAGGCAGTACCTGCCAGAATTGGAAACTGCTGACGGAAAAGCTTCCTGAGATGCCCGCAGCAGGAGATATCAACCTGGATGGCGTGTGCTCTGCTGCTGATGCGGTTTTGCTGCAGAAATGGCTTTGCGGCATCCCTGAAACGGAGCTGCCGAATCCGAAAGCGGCTGATCTGAACGATGACCAGAAGATTACGGCAGCAGATTTAACCCTGCTGAAGCGAATCGTCTTTTATAACTGAATCAGGAAAAAGCACCATCGTAAAAGATGGTGCTTTTTATATACTGTTTCCAAGTCGGGCAAACAATTAATAATTATTGATTCAGACTGTTGACATGCAAAGAAAAATATGTTAAGATATAGACGTTATCCAATTTGTCCGGAAATATCAGAAGGGAATGATTTTATGGAAAAAATAGTTAGCAAACTCAGCTATGCGGCACTGATTCTGTTTGCATGTATGGTGACTGCATCAGTATTTCTCCTGGCTCCACGGACTTCGGCAGAGGCGCTTTTGCTGGGAGATGCCAATCAGGACGGCGTAATTGACATTTCAGACGGTGTTCTGATTTCCAGATTCATTGCGGAAAATGCCGATGCGGCAATCTCCTTTGAAAATGCGGATGCTGACCGTAATCAGGTAATTGATCTGCAGGATGTGATTCTTGTTCTGAAACATATCACCCGTAATATCAATCTGATGTCTCCTGCGTATTATACCACCACGATTACCAGCACAACTACCACAGTAACCACCACAACCACCACGACAGCAGTGTTTGTGGCTGACAACAGAAAACTGCCTCTGGGGGTGCCGACATCCGCACTGGAAATGCAGAGCGATGATGAATTTACTGTCAGCTGCAGCAGCAGAGGCAGAAACTATGATATTACTTATTCTGTCTATCTGACACAGTCTCCCAATCTCACCATTGCGCTTTCCAGCGGCGGCAGAATTATGGGCTACTATCAGATTTGCTCCGCCTGCACAGAGCCTGACGGATACCGCAAGGCAGAATACTGGGATTCTTTTAAAAATAATGCAATGTATGCTGCCCTGATATATGACCCAAGCATTTCACCATCCTTCATGTATGCGGCTGACCTGACGGATTTATCTGCCTTCTCAAAGCTGAGCTTCTATATTACAAACGGTTTGCGTAAGCTGAATGGCAAATCTATGCTGCAGTGGGATGCTGCCCTTGCGGAAGCGGCACTGGCTCACAGCAAGGATATGGCAAGTACTGATACCATGAGCCATACCGGCTCGGATGGCACTTCCGCCGTACAGCGGCTGAAGCGGGCGGGTGCTGTTTTCAGCTCCTATGGCGAAAATGTCTGTGCAGGTGATTCTACTGCCTTTGATGCAATGGATTTGTGGTACAATTCCGGTGGGCACCGCAGCAACATTCTCAGCATGGAGTATGAATACAACTCCATCGGTGTCGGCTTTGCCTATACTGCAAAATCTGTGTATCATTTCTTTGGCACGCAGGATTATATTGGCTAAATGCATAATATGCAGGAAATTATGTATAATATACATGAATATTCTTGAATTATTCATGAAATTGCAGAAATGTACTTGACAAAATATAAATATAGAGTATAATGGTAAATGAAATTTAACGACAAAGAAAATCTTTGTCAGAAAGGAAATTATCATGGCTGAAATGAAAACTCCAAAGAAAATCGTTCTTGCATATTCCGGTGGTCTCGACACCTCTATTATTATTCCGTGGCTCCACGAAACATATCCGGGCTGCGAAGTGATTGCAGTTTCCGGCGATGTCGGACAGGGCACAGAGCTGGATGGCCTGGAAGAAAAAGCAATCAAGACCGGTGCTTCCAAGCTGTACATTGAGGATCTGACCGATGAATTCATCGACAACTATGTATTCCCCACTGTGAAGGCGGGTGCTGTTTACGAGGGTAAGTATCTGCTGGGTACTTCTTTTGCTCGTCCGATTATTGCAAAGCGTATTGCTGAAATCGCAATCAAGGAAGGCGCAGATGCAATCTGCCACGGCTGCACAGGCAAGGGTAATGACCAGGTGCGTTTTGAGCTGACCATTAAGGCATTCTGCCCGGATATGCAGATCATTGCTCCCTGGAGAATCTGGGATATCAAGTCCCGTGACGAGGAAATCGATTACGCAGAGGCACATCAGATTCCGCTGAAGATTTCCCGTGAAACCAACTACTCCAAGGACAAGAACCTCTGGCATATTTCTCACGAAGGTCTGGATCTTGAGGATCCGGCAAATGAGCCGCAGTATAACAAGCCGGGCTTCCTGGAACTGGGTGTTTCTCCTGAGCAGGCACCGGATCAGCCGACATATGTTTCTATCGAATTTGAAAAGGGCGTAGCAGTTGCAATCGACGGCGTAAAGATGAAGGGCAGCGATATTGTCCGCAAGCTGAATGAGCTGGGCGGTGCAAATGGTATCGGTATCGCTGACATCGTGGAGAACCGTCTGGTTGGCATGAAGAGCCGTGGTGTTTATGAAACTCCCGGCGGCACCATTCTCTACTATGCACACGATGCACTGGAGACTATCACTATTGACAAGGCAACTGCAAGAGTAAAGCAGCAGCTTGCTATTCAGTATGCTGATATCGTTTACAACGGTCAGTGGTTCACTCCGCTTCGTGAAGCAATGGATGCATTTATTGACAGCACACAGCGTACTGTAAACGGTACCGTGAAGCTGAAGCTCTATAAGGGCAATATCATCACTGCCGGAATCACTTCTCCTGATACTCTCTATGATGAGGAAGTTGCAACCTTTGATGAGGATCAGGTTTACGATCAGAAGGACAGCGCAGGATTCATCAACCTCTTTGGTCTGCCGATCAAGGTAAAGGCAAAGCTGGATCAGAAGCGCAACGGCTGATTATTATCAACGACGCATTGACAGAGAACTGGGCGGCTTTTTTCAAGGCCGTCCTACTCTGTTTATAGTAATCAATTCAAAAAACTATTAAATCGGAAGGATGGGTTCCTGATATGGCAAAAATGTGGGCAGGCAGATTCTCAAAAGAAGTGGATGAGACTGTCAACGCTTTTAATTCATCTATTTCATTCGACGGGAGAATGTATCCCCAGGATATCCGGGGCAGTATTGCACATGCAACAATGCTTGGAGACTGCGGCATCATCCCGAAGGAGGATGCAGAAAAAATCATCAATGGTCTGAAGGAGATTCTTGCAGATATTGATTCCGGTACACTTCTGATGGATCCCACTGCGGAAGATATCCATATGTTCGTTGAGGCAGAGCTGACCAAGCGTATCGGCGATGCAGGAAAGCGTCTGCATACTGCCCGTTCAAGAAATGACCAGGTTGCGCTGGATGTCCGTCTGATTCTGCGTGATGAAATCGCAGAAATCCGCAAGCTTCTCCATGCACTGCTGCGTACCCTTGTGAAGATTGCAGAAGAACATACGGATACCATTATGCCGGGCTACACCCATTTGCAGCGTGCGCAGCCGGTGACACTGGCACATCACATTCTGGCTTATGTCTGGATGCTGCTGCGGGATGACGGCAGACTCTGTGATACTGCCAAGCGTATGAATTACTGTCCGCTGGGTGCAGGCGCACTGGCAGGTACCACCTATCCGATTAATCGTCAGCAAACGGCTTCTCTGCTGGATTTCACAGCACCGGTTCCAAATTCACTGGATGCGGTATCTGACAGAGATTTCTGCGTAGAGCTGGCAAATGCACTCTCCCTGCTGATGGTACATCTTTCCAGATTCTCAGAAGAAATCATTATGTGGTGTTCCTGGGAGTTCAAGTTCATTGAACTGGATGACGCCTATGCTACCGGCTCCTCCATCATGCCGCAGAAGAAAAACCCGGATGTGACAGAGCTGATTCGTGGAAAAACAGGACGTGTCATTGGTGACCTGACCACATTGCTTTCTATGCTGAAGGGCCTTCCGCTGGCATATAACAAAGATATGCAGGAAGATAAGGAAGCCATTTTTGATGCAATTGATCAGGCAAAGCTTTGCATCAAGACATTTGATCCCATGCTGGCAACCATGCGTGTCAATAAAGACCGTATGCGTGCTGCCGCTGCACAGGGCTTTATCAATGCAACTGACTGCGCAGATTATCTGGTGAAAAAAGGCCTTCCTTTCCGTGATGCCTACAAGATTACAGGTTCTCTTGTTGCCAAGTGCATTGCAGAGGGTCTGACACTGGAAACACTTCCGCTTTCCAGCTATCAGGCAGAGTGCCCCACCTTCGGCGAGGATGTCTATGAGGCGATTGCACTGGAAACCTGTCTGAACGGCCGTATTTCAGAGGGCGGTCCCTCTGCTGCTGCGGTTCGGGTACAGCTGGATGCTGCCAAGGCAGCCATTGAGGAACTGAAGGCATGAAAGGGCGTTTACGCTACATTTTTCTTTCCACATTGGTTGCATTTGTCATATGGCTGGCAGGTCAGCTGATTTTGATTCTGAAATTTCCGGATTCCAGTCTGCTGGTATCTCAGATATGGGTCATTGCCGTTCTGGCGGCGGCAGGCGCATGGAATCTGCGGCATTTTTACCGTGCTGCTAAGAAGAAGCGAGAGGACGAAGAAAATGAAAACTACAAAGGTGTATATTGATGGACAGGCCGGCACCACCGGTTTGAAACTGTATGACCGCATCAAGGACAGACCGGATGTGGAATTGCTGGAAATAGACCCCGCAAAGCACAGAGACAACGCAGAACGTGCAAAGATGATTAACGCTTCCGACGTGACATTCCTGTGTCTGCCGGATGCGGCATCCATTGAGGCTGTCTCATTTGTGGAGAATCCAGACACACGAATTATTGATGCCTCTACGGCACACCGTACCAATCCCGACTGGGCTTACGGTTTCCCGGAGCTTTCTGCGGCACACCGTGAAAAGATTGAGAAGGCAGCCAGAGTGGCTGTTCCGGGCTGCTATGCCTCAGGCTTTGCATCCATCGTTTATCCGATGGTCAGCAGCGGCATTCTGCCCTCTGATTATCCACTGACATGTCACGCAGTCTCCGGATACAGCGGCGCAGGAAAGGGTGCAATTGCTGTATATGAGTCCGATGAAAAGCCGGCTGACTTTTACTCCCCCCGCCAGTATGCACTGGGTCTTACTCACAAGCATCTGCCGGAGATGCAGAAGGTTTCCGGTCTGGATTTTCCGCCGGTCTTTAATCCGCTGGTCTGCGACTATTACGCAGGCATGGTGGTATCTGTACCGCTTCACAGACGTCTGCTGAATGGCACACCGGGCATCGAGGAAATTCATGCCATGTTCTCAAAGCACTATGAAGGTCAGCAGTTTGTGAAGGTTCGTGCGCTTCAGGGTGCAGATGTGCTTGAAAACGGTTTCCTGCCTGCCAACACACTGGCCGGAACCAATCTGCTGGAGATTTTTGTTTGCGGAAACGATGACCGCATTCTGCTGGCTGCACGCCTGGACAATCTGGGCAAAGGTGCTTCCGGTGCAGCATTGCAGTGCTTCAATATCATGACAAATATGCCGGAAGAAACCGGCCTCGTTGGAAAGGAGTAATCTATGAAATTGCAGAGCTTTCCAGGCTGTACTTTTGTTGACGGCGGTGTTTGTGCAGCAAAGGGCTTCAAGGCAAATGGCGTATGCTGCGGTCTGAAGCATCAGGCGCTGTCTGAGGCCTCCGAGCCGGATAATCAGGCAAACGGCATCAGCACCGCTCCCAAGAAGAATGACCTTGCAATGATTGCAGCAGATCAGGAATGCAACGTTGCTGCTGTATATACACAGAATAAATTCAAGGGTGCGCCTATCCTGGTGACAAAGAAACATCTGGAAAACGGCAAAGCCCGTGCTGTTATTGTAAACTCTGTCAACGCCAACACCTGCAATGCAGACGGTGTGGAAAAGGCAGAAATGATGTGTCGGCTGGCTGCAGACGCACTGCAGATTTCTCCGGAGGACGTGGTGGTTGCTTCCACAGGCGTCATCGGACAGACTCTGCCCATCGAACCCATTGCAGCTGCGGTTCCTGCATTGGCAGAAGGCCTTTCCGTCAACGGCAATGCAGAGGCTGTTCATGCTATTATGACCACTGACACACGTGAAAAGGAAATTGCAGTTTCCTTTACCCTGGGCGGAAAAACCTGCAAACTGGGCGGTATGCTTAAAGGCAGCGGCATGATTCATCCGAACATGGCAACAACCCTGACATTCCTGACCACAGACTGTGCGATTTCCGGTGCGATGCTTCAGCAGGCACTTTCCGATGTGGTAAGAGTCACCCTGAACCGTGTTTCCGTAGACGGCGACCAGTCCACTAATGATATGGTCTGCGTTATGGCAAACGGCATGGCGGGCAACCCGGAGATTACCAAGGAATCTGAGGATTATCTGGTATTCCGTGGCGCATTGTATGCCATTATGCTGAATCTTGCAAGAATGTGTGCAGCTGACGGCGAAGGCGCAACAAAACTGATTGAATGCATCGTTTCCGGTGCGGAATCAGAAGAGACTGCGGAGACCATTGCAAAGAGCATTATCTGTTCCAGTCTCTTTAAGGCAGCAATGTTCGGTGCAGATGCAAACTGGGGCAGAATTGCCTGTGCAATGGGCTATTCTGACTGCTCTTTTGATATTTCCAAGGTGGATGTGAAAATGGCATCTGCCAAGGGCGAAATTGCTGTGGCTGAAAAAGGATTCGGTGTTCCTTTCTCTGAGGATAAGGCAAAGGAAGTTTTGCTGGAAGACGAAATCCAGGTACTTATTGATCTGCACAGCGGTGAATGTGCTGCATGTGCATGGGGCTGCGATCTTACATATGATTATGTAAAAATCAACGGCGATTACAGAAGCTGAGAGGAGCATACTGCTATGAATAATATGGAAATTCCGGAGTATATCTCCACACAGATCCGTTCCAAGGTTCTGATTGATGCACTGCCCTATATTCAGCGCTATAATCAGAAAGTCATTGTTGTAAAATACGGCGGCAACGCCATGACCAACGAATTGCTGAAGGAAGCAGTGATGAGCGATATCGTCCTGCTTTCTCTGGTGGGCATCCGTGTTGTTCTGGTACACGGCGGCGGCCCGGAAATCAGCGATATGCTGAAGCGTCTGAACATTGAAAGCAAGTTTATCGGCGGCCTGAGATATACCGATGCAGACACTGCTGATGTGGTTCGCATGGTGCTGGCAGGCAAGGTGAATAAGGAACTGGTTGCGCATCTGACCCGTCATTCCGGTCAGGCAATCGGTCTTTCCGGTATTGACGGTGCACTGATTCAGGCACGCAAAAAGGAATCCAAGCCGGATCTGGGTCTGGTTGGTGAAATCACCAATATCAACACCAAGCCGATTCTCACAGCCCTGGACAATGGCTATGTTCCGGTTATTGCAACTGTTGCCTGCGGCCCGGATGGCCAGGTGTACAATGTGAATGCGGATACTGCGGCAGCAGCCATTGCAGCTGCGCTGAATGCAGAAAACCTGATTCTCATGACAGATATCGCAGGCCTGCTGTACGATAAGGATGATCCTTCGACTCTGATTCCTTCCGTGAATATCAGTGAAGTACAGAATCTGAAGCGTCAGGGCATTATCTCCGGCGGTATGATTCCGAAGATTGACTGCTGCGTGGAGGCTATTCGCCGTGGTGTAAAGAAAGCAGTGATCATTGACGGACGTGTACCGCACTCCATTCTTGTGGAGATTTGCAGCAATGAAGGGGTTGGAACACAATTCCTGAGTGTTTATTGAACGAAATAAGGTGAAAAAATGAATACGATTGAAATCACAGAACAATATTCAATGAAGGCTTTTGGCAGAATTCCCCTGACGGAAGCCAAAGCCAAGAACTGCATCTGCTTTGATGAAAATGGAAAAAAGTATATCGATTTCGGAAGCGGTATCGGATGTAATGTGCTGGGCTGGTGCAATGAGGCATGGGCTGATGCAGTCTGCAATCAGGTCAGAACACTGCAGCATGCCTGCAACTACTACTACACAAAGCCACAGGCTGAACTGATGGAGAAGCTTGCAAAAGCAACAGGATTCAAAAGAATGTTCCTGGGTAATTCCGGTGCAGAGGCCAATGAGTGTGCAATCAAGGTTGCAAGAAAATACAGCTCTGACCGCTATGGAAAAGAGCGTGGCACCATTATTTCACTGGTGAACAGCTTCCATGGCAGAACTCTCGCTACACTCGCTGCCACCGGTCAGGATGTGTTCCATCAGTATTTTTATCCGTTCCCGACAGGTCATGTATTTGCAGAGGCAAATTCTCTGGAGGATTTGCAGGCAAAGCTGGATGATTCTGTCTGCGGTATTATGATTGAACTGATTCAGGGCGAGGGCGGTGTCTGCGTTATGGATCAGGAGTATGTAAAGGCGGTCAGAAAAATCTGCGATGAGAAGGATATTATTCTGATCATTGACGAGGTACAGACAGGAGGCGGCCGTACCGGTACACTGCTTCTTCAGGAACAGTACGGCATTCAGGCGGATGTTACCACCATGGCAAAGGCCATCGGCGGCGGCCTGCCCATCGGCGTCTGTCTGGTAAATGAAAAATGTGAGGATGTCATTACTCCCGGCACACACGGTTCCACCTTCGGCGGAAATCCGGTTGCCTGTGCAGGTGCAGTTGCTGTTCTGGATCAGCTGCTTGCACCGGGATTTCTGGATTCTGTCATGGAAAAAGCGGCCTATCTCCGCAGCGAACTTGAGAAAATGCCGGAGGTTACAGAGCTGAGCGGCATTGGCATGATGATCGGTATGACGCTGAAATCCAAGGATGCACACGATGTGATGCTGCAGGCAAATGATGCAGGTCTGCTGGTGCTGACAGCAAAGAATAAACTGCGTCTCCTGCCGCCGCTGACGATCACCAAAGAAGAAATGGATGCAGGTCTGGCAATTCTGCGCCAGCTGCTTGCATAATAATCAGAAAGGAAAGAATGTATGAAACATTTGCTGAAACTGCTGGATCTCTCCGGCGAAGAAATTATTGATCTTTTGAATATTGCTGACCAGCTGAAGTATGAGCGCAAGCACGGCATTCCCCATCCGCATCTTGCAGGAAAGACACTGGGAATGATTTTCCAGAAGGCTTCCACCCGTACCCGTGTTTCCTTTGAAACCGGTATGACACAGCTTGGCGGCTATCCGCTGTTCCTGTCCTCCAATGATATGCAGATTGGCCGTGGTGAACCGGTTCAGGATACTGCACGTGTACTTTCCCGCTATCTGGATGGTATCATGATCCGTACTTTTGCACAGAAGGAAGTTGAGGATCTGGCACAGTACGGAAGCATTCCGATTATCAACGGCCTGACAGATTTCTGTCATCCCTGCCAGGTTCTGGCTGACCTGATGACAATCCGTGAATACAAGGGCAGCTTTGATGGTCTGAAAATGTGCTATATCGGTGACGGCAACAACATGGCAAACTCTCTCATCGTCGGTGGCCTGAAGGTGGGCATGAATGTTTCTATTGCCTGCCCGGATGCATATCAGCCTGATAAGCAGGTGCTTGATTTTGCAAATGCAACAGGCAAATTCACCATGACAAACCAGCCGGTTCAGGCTGCTGTGGATGCAGATGTCATCTTCACGGATGTCTGGGCTTCCATGGGTCAGGAAGGTGAGGCTGAAAAGCGTAAGATTGCATTCGCAGGCTACCAGGTGAACGATGATGTTCTGGGTGCTGCACATCAGGAATGCATGGTTCAGCATTGTTTGCCTGCACACCGCGGCGAAGAAATTACAGAGAAGGTCTTTGAGGCACATGCAAACGAAATCTTTGATGAAGCAGAGAATCGTCTGCACGCACAGAAAGCCGTTCTTGTTAAGCTGATGGGCAACCGCTGATATGTCAAAGCCGAAGGTTCTGAAAGGAATCTTCGGCTTTCTTTCCCCATGAATACTGTTCATTTTTTCACCAACATTACACCTTAGAGTGCTTGAAATATTCATCTAAATATGATATAATACGAGTGTAATATTGTCTGTGCGGTGATTTGCTTTTTTGCTGTACAGATTGACAGCTTCACGGGAACTGCCTGTGAACCACGGTGAAAGGAGGATGTTTTTATGATTTCTCTGGCTTCGTTGATGAAAGAAATGCTGCAAAATGCATTTGACAGCATGTTTGAAGAGGAATTTATTCCAGCCAGAAAAACAACGGCACATAAGAAAACATCTGCTTCCTCCGGATCCTCATCCGGCACCGCAAAAAGCACACCCAGAAAGACGGCGAAAACGACCGCATCCGGAAAAGCGGTGAAATCGCAGGAGACCTATTATGAACAGCCGCTGAACGGAAATCCACTTAGTATGTTTACGGTCCCGAGCCGTATTCGTAAAATGCGGACCCTTTCGGGGTTTAATCAGCTGGACGGTACCCGCTCCATGGAAAGCCTTTTTTATCAGCAGGGCATATTCATGGCGGATTACACAGACGACTTTCCCGACATGGTGCAGTGCAGCCGCTCTACCCCCATGTATTACAACATGAAGGATGATGAACTTCGTGCGTATTTTACCTGGCGCACACGGTATCGCCAGGGGGCTTTGCCTGCGGCCCAGTCTGCATTTCTGCTTTTATACACCTTTGAGATTCTGAATCTCATCGGCGTTTCTGCCCCCGAAGAGGGCTATGGTATTCTGTGCCGCCTCAGAGAGGATTATGGGGAATCATTCCCCGCATTTCAGAAATCTCTTGATATGTGGATGCAGGATTTTGCGGCATATTATCGATTGCCGTACCGTCTGCTCAACGAAAAGGAAGCCGCTGTCATTACGGTGCTGCGGCACAGTACGAGCAGTCCGGAGGAGTTTATCACGGCGATTGACCGCCTTTCCAAATATCATCTGAAGGATTCCAAACTGTATCTGGCAGAAACGGAAATGGTTTCAGTTCTGCTGAAAAAAGTATTCAATGCTTTTCTGATACAGTACGCAGAAAAGAAACACCAGTCATTTGCTGCACAGCTGCTGGGAAATCAAAAACGATTTCAGCATGTGATGTTTGAAGGGGCTGTATTTTATTATCGCACTCCCATGAATGACGGCGCATATCGATTGTCCCCCATCTGCGTGTATCATTATTTTCAGGGAACATGGGCAAAAGAAGTTTTTTGCAGTCAGCCAGATCAGGACGCTATCGGTGCATTTCTTCGCAGCTTTGATTCCATTCTGCGGGAAGAAATCCATTTCAGAAACAAGCTGAAAGCTGGCACGCTTTCAGAAACGGATCTGGCATTCATGCGGCAGGTGATTCGTCAGCACTTTGAAGAGGAAAAACGTGCCAATGCGCCAAAAATCACTTTGGATTCTGCAGAACTGGAGGCCATTCGGAAAGCGGCTGACCATACCACGGATATGCTGACCATTCCGGAGGAGGAAATGGAAGAGACTATTCTGCTGCCTGCCCCTGAAACCGCTGCTGCGGAGCAGATACAGGCAGAGGGGCAGACAGACGGCAATCATTCGCTGCCTGATCTTCCCCTCAGCAAGCCTGCAATGGTGCTTCTGCTTTGTCTGCTGACAGGAGAATCCTATCAGCCATTGATTGATGCAGGGCATATGCTTTCTGTATTGGCAGAGGAAATCAATGAACAATTGTATGACAGAATCGGCGATTCCGTCATTGAGACCGATGAGAATGGAACGCCTGTACTCATAGAGGATTATATCGAGGATTTGAAAGGAATACTGGAAACATGAAAATACCGAAGCGAATGGCAGGTGCCGTGATTCATGCGCTGCAGGGCGGTGTGGTTCCGAGAATCGGTTTGCAGTATATCGCTGTAGGCAGAGAAAAGGAAATAGAAGCCCTGCTGAATGACATCGAAGTTATGGCAGACGGCGGTGCTTCTTTTCGTTTTATCAGCGGAAAATACGGAAGCGGAAAAAGCTTTCTGCTTCAGACCATCCGCAGCTATGCCATGGACAGAGGGTTTGCCGTCTGTGATGCAGATCTTTCTCCGGAGCGCAGACTCAGCGGCTCTAATGGACAGGGACTTGCCACCTATAAAGAGCTGATGCAGAATCTTTCCACAAAAACCAAGCCGGATGGCGGCGCACTGACGCTGATTCTGGATAAGTGGATAAACGGTATTCGTTCTGTTGTGGCTGCAGAAAGCGGTCTGGAACTGACAGATCCTGCCTTTCATAAACAGGTGGAGAAAAAAATCTATCATGTTATTGACAGCCTGAGCACGCTGGTGCATGGCTTTGATTTTGCCACCATATTAAAACTTTATTATCAGGCATTTATCAACGATGATATGGCTCTGAAAGCCTGTGTGATTAAATGGTTCCGTGGTGAATATCAGACCAAAACAGAAGCCAGGAATGATCTGGGCGTCAGTATCTGCATACGGGATGATGACTGGTATGAATATATCAAACTGTTTGCAATGTTCCTGAAACAGGCAGGCTATCAGGGCTTGATTGTGCTGGTGGATGAACTGGTTAATCTTTATAAAATTCCCCAAAGTATCACCCGTGAGAAGAACTATGAAAAGATTCTGACCATATATAACGATGCTATGCAGGGGAAAGCACGTTATATGGGCATTGTGATGTGCGGAACGCCTCAATGCATGGAAGATCCAAGACGGGGTATTTTCAGCTATGAAGCATTGCGCTCCCGATTGACGGATGGAAAATACTGTGACGGAAAGAATAATATGAATGCGCCGATTATTCGCTTAGAGCCGCTGCGTTATGCGGAAATGCGCATACTGGTGGAAAAACTGGCTGAGATTCATTCTGTGCTGTATGATTACCCACAGCGGGTGACTGCCGAAGACATGGATCGTTTTATTCAGATTGAATACGGCAGAATCGGCGCAGACAGTCAGCTGACACCACGAGAAGTAATCCGTGATTTTATTGAGGTTCTGGATATTATGCAGCAGCATCCCACCAGTACCGTTGATGGACTTCTGAGCGGAGACAGCGGTTTCTCTTATGCCCCCACACAGCTGGAAGCACAGGAAACCGTCGCAGAAGAATATGCCGAATTTACAGTTTAGGATATTGCATTTCTGAATTATGCAGATATTCCATACTGTGATAATATTTTTATTTTAAAGGAGAAAAGAAAATGAATTTCAAGAAGACAATGATCTGGGCTGCAGCAGCAATGATGCTGGCAAGTGTTACCGCATGTGGTGATAAAAATGACATCGCAGATTCCGGCGCAGCCATCGACAACGGTTCCGGAGCAGCTTCCGTTTCTGAAGCAGAAGATGCTGCTATCGGCGAAAACACCTTTATCATCACTCTGTACCCCGATATCGCACCGATTTCCTGCGAGAACTTTGAAAAGCTGGTCAATGACGGCTTTTACAACGGCCTCACATTCCACCGTGTCATTGATGACTTTATGGCACAGGGCGGTGACCCCCAGGGCACAGGAATGGGCGGCAGCGAGAACAGCATTAAGGGCGAGTTCGAGTCCAATGGCGTAACCAATACCCTTTCCCACCAGAGAGGCGTTGTTTCCATGGCAAGAAGCAGTGATCCGGATTCTGCAAGCAGCCAGTTCTTCATCTGCTATACAGATGACTCTTTCCTGGACGGAAACTATGCCGCATTTGGTGAGGTTACAGAGGGCATGGAGGTTGTTGATAACTTCCTGAAGGTGGAGCGTGCCATTTCTTCCAGCGGCGAACAGTCTGTTCCTACCACCCCCATTGTGATGGATAAGGTGGAGATGATTTCTGATGATGAAAACGGAAATCCGAGAGTCCAGGTTATCATGCAGGAGTTTCTGAAGTGAAATCGGACTGCTGAAAAAGATATGAAAGGGTGTATGCCTGAGAGGTGATTTTCAATGCGGGAGCACGATAAGAAGAAGATCATTTTCAGTGTATACACCTTTTTTGTCAGGAGGTGATTCCATGAATGCTTTTGAACGATACGCACCATTTATTCAGGATTATATTTATAGCAGCGGCTGGGAAAAACTGCGTGCAGTACAGGTGGCAGCAGCAGATGCCATTTTCAATACCGAGGACAATGTGCTGATTTCCGCATCCACTGCTTCAGGCAAAACAGAAGCTGCATTTTTTCCTGTGCTGACATTACTGCAGGAGGAGCAGCCCAGATCCGTAGGTGCCATTTATATTGCGCCGCTGAAGGCATTGATCAATGATCAGTTTACCCGACTGACAGATTTGTGTGCGCCTGCCGGCATAAAAGTATGGCGATGGCACGGCGATGTGGGTCAGTCTCAGAAAACCCGACTGCTTCGGAATCCTTCCGGCATACTGCAAATCACACCGGAATCACTGGAGGCGCTTCTGCTGCATAAGCACGCCATGATTCCCAGACTGTTTCAGGATTTGAAATTCATAATCATTGATGAGGTGCATTCTCTTTTGCGTGCAGACCGTGGTGGTCAGACACTGTGCCTGATTGAACGTCTTTCAGATATTTCGGGTGCAAAGCCTCGCAGAATCGGGTTGTCAGCCACCATTGGCAATATTGAACAGGCCGCTGCATATCTTGGAAGCGGTTCAGGAAGAAACACGGTGATTCCAAGAATTGCGCCGCAGAAAACCACATGGCATCTTTCTATGGAGCATTTTTATGCAATGGATGTACAGGCCGCTGAGGGGAAAAATGTGGATGCCCCGGAGCCGCTGGCACCGGAGACGGACACAGCTCCAGATCATGCAGACCCTGCATACGGCTATATGTTCTCTCATACCAAAGGGAAAAAGTGTCTGATTTTTGTCAATTCCAGAGAGGAATGTGAAGCCGTGACGACATCCCTGCGGCAATACTGCGAATGGAATCATGAGCCGGATCGTTTTCTCATTCACCATGGAAATCTGTCCGCCGCATTTCGTGAAACTGCAGAAGCTGTTATGAAGGATGAAGAGCAGACTTTGACCACTGTGACCACTGCAACGCTGGAACTGGGCATTGATATCGGCAAACTGGAACGTGCCTTTCAGCTGGATGCACCTTTTACTGTTTCCTCGTTTTTGCAGCGTATGGGACGCACAGGCAGAAGGGGACTGCCCCCGGAAATGTGGTTTGTGATACGGGAAGAAGAACCGGAGGCCAGAGCCATGCTGCCCTCTACCATTCCATGGAAGCTGCTTCAGGGCATTGCATTAATTCAGCTCTATGCAGAATCCCATTGGGTAGAACCGCCGAAGCTTGACAAACTGCCCTTTAGCCTGTTGTACCACCAGACCATGAGTACGCTTGCCGCAAACGGAGAGATGACACCGGCACAGCTGGCGGGCCGTGTATTGAAGCTGCAGCCCTTTCACCGTATTACTCAGGAGGATTATCGGATTCTGCTGCGGCATCTGATTCATACTGACCATATTCAGCGCACGGAGCGGGGCGGCCTGATAGCAGGCCTGCAGGGTGAACGGATTATCAATAACTTCAAATTTTATGCCGTATTTCAGGACAGCGAAGAGTTTACTGTACGAAGTGATTCCCAGGAAATCGGTACCATTGTGCAGCCTCCGCCCCCTGGTGAGAAAATCGCCATTGCAGGACATGTCTGGGTGGTGGATGAGGTAGATTATGACAGGCATATTGTGTATGCTACCATGGTAAAGGGCAAAGTGCCTGCCTATTTCGGGGATTGTCCCGGAGATATTCAGACAAAAATACTGGAACGCATGCGGGACGTACTGGGTGAACAGACACAGTATCCCTATCTGATGAAAAATGCAGCAGCACGTCTGGAACTTGCAAGAAATGCCGCAGACCATTCCAAGCTGATGACGGAACCGCTGATTTGTCTGGGCGGTGAGATGTGGACGCTGTTTCCATGGCTTGGCAGCTATGCTTTTCTTGCAATGGAGCGTTTTCTGAAAGTGAAGTGCGGCAAGCGGCTGCATTTGCAGGGACTCTCCCCATCCAGACCTTATTTTCTGACATTCAAAATGAAAGTCAGCAAGCAGGAATTCTATCAGATTCTGCTGGAAGAAGCGGAACAGGCATTTGACCCTATGGATCTGGTCTATCCGGATGAAATCCCCCTCTTTGAAAAATATGATGAATATGTGCCTGCGGAACTGGTGAGAAAGGGCTTTGCCTATGGCATTCTTGCAGTCGATGAAATGTTGGCACGCATTCACAACTGGACCGGTTATATCGGTTGACTTCAAAAAAAGATATATAAATGAAAAAAGGGAATACTATGAGAATAAAACGGATATTTTGTGCAGCAGTCGGTATGATGTGTGCATTGCAGAGTATCAGCGGCATGCCAATTCATGCAGTTACAAAAACGAAAGAGCTGGATTTTTCCGCATTTGCCCAGGAGGTTCAGGCGTTGGTGCAGGCAGATGCAGAAAAAGAGTTCTTCAATGAAATTGTGTATGATCCATATGCAAAAACATTTACAGAGGATCAGGGTGAACCGCAGAAAAGCATGGGTGACCTGTGTGTGGAGAATGATTCGCTGTCTGTACAGACAGATAATGGCATTGTTCCTTTTACAGAAGTGTTGGATGCGGTTCCTTACTGTGCATCTGTAAACAATGGTGTGATTACACTGACAGATGATTTCCAGACTGCACGCCTGATTGTAAAAGCGAAGGGTCAGATTCCGCTGTATCAGGCGGAATCCGTAACAGAAGGCTATAAGGACCTGCATATTCTGCAATATGCTTCCTCCGCCCAGGCGTATACCGCCTATCAGAATTACTGCAATGACAGCCGGATCGAATTCGTGCAGCCCTCGCATCATATTCAGCTGGATGCTGCGGAAATGGAAGAAACCACGGAACAGACCTATATGACATGGGGTGCAGATCTCATCGGCACAGAGGAATTCACCAAGGAATATCTCTCCGCAGATTTGCCCGATGTGGTTGTGGCAGTCATTGATACAGGCATCAATACCGCACCTGCACTGTTTGACGGCAGAATCCTTGACAACGGCATCAATATTTCCAACTCCGGTAATGATACCGTGACAGATGATTTGTATCACGGTACCCATGTGACGGGTACAATCTGTGAACTGACACCCGGCAATGTCAAAATTCTTCCTGTGAAGGTGTTTGACAGCAGCGGCACTGCATCGGATGAACAGATTTATCTTGGCATCATGTATGCGCTGGAACAGGGTGCAGATATCCTGAACATGAGTTTTGGCGGATTGGGTGTCAGTCCGCTGGAAGTGGAAGCGATGACCATTGCGGATGAGCACAACGTCATTTGCTGTGCCGCCTCCGGCAACAGCGGAGATGATGCCGGATACTATTATCCGGGCAGCATTGCCAGCTGTATTACAGTGGGTGCAGTGAAAGCTACTATGGAACGGGCGGAGTTTTCCAATTTTGGTGATATGGTAGATGTCTGTGCGCCGGGTGTGGATATTCTCAGCTACACAAATGAGGGCTGCGAACAGGAAACATACAACGGCACCAGTATGGCAACGCCCCACGTTTCAGCCTGCTGTGCGCTTCTGCGAAGCTATGACAAATCGATGGCACCCCAGCGGGCAGAGGCACTTCTGCGCTTGAATGCGGTAGACCTGGGTGAGCCGGGATTTGATAAGGAATTTGCCTGGGGCTTTGTTTCCATGAAGGATTTTCAGTGGAATGAGGGCATCTGCAAAGCACCGGAATTTTCCAGGAAAAATGGCAATTATGGTATGCCGCAGACTGTGGAACTGTCGACAGATACCACAGGCGCAGATATCATCTATACCACAGACGGCACCATTCCCGATGCGGAAAATGGAATGCTGTATCAGGAGCCATTGCTGATAGAGGAAACGACGGTCATTCATGCCGTTGCAGTAAAGGAGGGCTATATTTCCAGTGTCCCTTCTGAAGCGGTATATATGATTGGCGGCAAAGATGTTGCAAATGCATGGACAGAAAAAGACGGCGTCATTCTGCAATGTCAGAGTGTGCAGTCCGTCTGTAAGATTCCAGCCGTTATCAATGGAAATCCCATCACGGAAATTGCAGAGAATGCCTTTGCAGGAAACCACTTTATTCAGGAGGTACAGCTGCCCGATACCGTAACCGCCATTGGCAATCGGGCCTTTGCAAACTGTTCTGCGCTGGAAACAATCACTGCAAAGAATGTGACTGTCATAGGAGAAGAGGCCTTTGATGGAGATGAAAAACTGAAAAGCATTACATATTCTTCTGCATTGCAGTCCGTAGATGCTGCTGCATTCCGGAACTGTGTGTCTCTGAAACAACTGGATTTTTCCGGACTTACAATCCTGCCAGAGGAATTATGCAGCGGATGTTCCTCCCTTGAAACTGTGGATATTTCTGCTGCATCGGTCATTGAAGAGGGCGTATTCCGTGATTGCAGCAAACTGAAAACTGTGCAGGCAAACTGGCAGTATGTGACTGAAATAGGCGCATTTGCATTCAGCGGCTGTACTCAGTGGCAGGGTGATCTGATGCTGACTTCCCTTCAGGCTCTGGGCGAAGCTGCTTTCGCAGATGCAAAGGCATTGGTGCGGGTATCCTTGTCCGAAGGTATTACCGCTTTGCCGAAACAGGTATTTGAGAATTGCTCCAATTTATACTTGCTTCAGTTGCCCGGTGTTACCTCTGTAGCGGAAAAAGCATTGGCGACAGGCAGTACCAGAAGCAACCTGCTGACCGAAATCCCTTATGAACGCATTACTGCTGTGGATGCCTATGCATTTGATGGGTTCTGCATCGGCGGGACCTATGATACCACGGTTTTTGCTGCACTGGAGACACTGAACCCCTACAGCTTTGCAGGTGCATCTGCTGCTGTACTTGATTTTCCCTTGATTCAGACAGTGCCTTCGGATGCATTTGCCGAGGCGGAAATTATTGCAGTGGTTCTGGAACAGGCAGAAACCATTGCACCTCACAGTGTGTATGGCTGTGCAGTATTGGTTTTATCCGATGCCATTCATAGTATTGCAGAGGATGCCTACACCCATTCAATGTATATTGTGGCACCGGAAACAACAGTGATTCCGGAGGGAACACCTGCACACACCCTTTGTACAGAACCGCTGATTATTTCCGCAAGCAGTACGGAGACCACAGCTGCGATGCACAGTTCTCTGGCATGCAGTGTGCTTGCCTGCGGCAATGATTTGCAGTATCAGTGGTATCAGATTACAGCGGATGGCGAAATCCTCCTGAAAGATGAAACAGCCCCTGTATTCTATGGGGATACTTCCACAGAGGGTCATCGGCAGTATCGCTGTCTGATGACAGATCGGGCGGGCAAAAGCGATTCTCTGGTATTTGATATTACTGTGGCCGCAGAAAATGACTGTGATTCTCTGGAGATAGATGAAGTCAGCTGGATTTCCACTGCCCAGACTGTACGGCACAGGATACAGCCCGATGCTGACGGCACATATCGGTTTACTGCATCGGGAGCAGCCCCGATAAAGGGAATTCTGACAGACGATGCCGGCAGAAAAATCGGGCAGCTGCAGGTGATGCAGACGGGCAGTTCTGAAATGACGGCACAGCTTTCCGGGCAGCAGACCTATTATCTGGAAACAAGCGCATTGTGGAACAGTATTTATGCGGTGCATATGACTGCCGCTATTCTGCCAAGGATTTCCCTCACGGATTGTACTGTTTCCATTGAAGCGAAAGAGAAAGCGGAATATGGTACAGAGTATCATCCTGCGCTTGCGATTACGGCACCGGATGGAACATTGCTGAAGGAAGAAACCGACTATATTACACAGATTGAACAGCATAACCAGTACTGTATTGTCAATATTTTCGGCTGTGGTGCCTACAGCGGCTACACAGAACGCTCTGTTCAGATTTACCCTGAAATTCCGATGGATACCCCTATTCCCGTGTCATTGAATCAACAGAATGATATGGCAGTCTATATGTTTGTGCCACGGAAAACAGCTGTCTATTATTTCTATGCGACTGTGGGGGAAAGCTACAGCACAGAAAAAACTGCCTACAATCGTCTGGGATATTATCCTGCCAATTCCGTATGCGCTTCTATACATACACAGTGTATTATTTCGGATAAACCTGACGGCACAGGTACAGAATTGGCTAAAAATTCCTATTCATCTGCCACAGGCTATTTCTTTAACAGTTCTGTGACACTTCATGCTGGTCAGCAGTATTATCTGCTGTGTCAATCTGATAAGACAGCGGAATATGCATTTGTCATTTCCGCTTCAGAGCGTAAGGACATTGCGAAGGTCAGTGTGAAGGGAAATTTCCTGGCCATTTATGATGAGAATGCCACATTCAAACCGAAATTGACGGTGACAGACGGGGATATTGCGCTGAAAGAGGGCGTGGATTATCAGCGTATTGATTCCAAGAATGATTTGCCCGGGGTGGCATCTGTGCAGATTGTGGGCATGGGACGATACTCCGGTACCCAGACCAAAACCTACACCATTGCCTATAATGAGCCGGAGCTTCCGGAAACTTTTTCAGCAATAGATCAGGCGGTGAATGTGAAATGCAGCGGCCAACGCTTTGAAACCATCTGGTTTGAAGCGGATACGGGAGAATCCCCGGCGGCCGCAGTGCGCTACCGCATTCTGAATAAGCGTGTTTCCGGAACCGCCATGGAATATCAGCTGTACTCCTATTCTCCTGCCACAAAGCTGTGTTCCGCTATTTCCAATATGAAAGATGAAATCAATGACTACAAGCTGAAGAATGGCATATATTGTCTCATTGTGTCCAAACAATATGCAGACCGTGACGGAAGTGCACAGTTTACCATCCTGCGGCCCTACACCCTGACGGAATGTGAAATGCAGATAGAGAACGCTGTTTACACTGGCAACAAGACAGAGGCACCCTTGAAAATCATTGCACCGGATGGCAAAGAACTGGTAAAGAATCGGGATTACAAACTATCTTACCCGGATGGAAATGCCATGTTCGGCACAATCCGCTTTAACGTTGCTGCAACAGAAAGAACCATCGGCGGCCTTTCAGGGGAATTTGAGCTGTATGTGGATTTGCCGGAGGATGCCCCCATTCTGACATTGGGAGACCACTCTGCCCATGTTACATATAACGACCGCCTGGCAGTATACAGGGTTGCGCCGACGGAGGATACCCATTTCATTCTGTCCACTTCGGATGTTCCTGATATTGTGCTGCGTATTTTCTCTGAAGATGCTGAAATGCTGGAACAGGCTTTCGGAAGTGGTGCAAAGGCGATTGAATTCAATGTGCCAGCCGGAGAAATCCGTTATATTATGGTGAAGTTTAACGGCACAGAACGTGAAGGTACCATTTGCTTTTCATTGAATACCACAACGAGACTGTTGAGCAATTGTACCATCAAAACAGAACCGCAGTACTGGACAGGGGAGGAAATCGCACCCAACACGGTCTTTATGGACGGAGATTATCAATTAGTGGAGGGCAAGGACTACACATTGCGCTATACCACCAATCAGGTGAATATCGGTACGGCGACTGCCAACTATGTCGGTATGGGTGATTATTTCGGGCTTTGCGATGTGGAATATGATATTATTGCAGAGCAAGTTACCGGCATCGAAGATTTAGAGGCGGTGCCGCTTCGATTGGGCAAAGCGTATACTGCCAAAGGAGACCCTGAGAATGTCTACTCCCTGTTCCGTTATACACCAGGTATCGATACAGATTTAAAAATCAGTGTTATCGAATCCTATTGCAGACTGACGATGCAGCTGTATGATCAATACGGAAACTATGTTGAAAGCCGTTTCTTCCGCACGGATGCTTCTATTGAAACACAGCTGTCTGCTGGAAAAACCTGCTACATTCTGTTTGCAGCTACAGATATTTCCGGCTATAACCAAAGCTTCAAGATACTGCTTTCAGACATGAACCACGATGACATGAAAATAATTGAGGACACAGAAAACGGTGTTATATACCGCATTTCCGAAGAATTGCAGTATGCTGAGGTATATGCGTTCCGCAGCCAGGCAGAGCAGATTACTATTTTACCGGAAATCAACGGCATTGCGATTCAGCATATCCCGGAGGGACTGTTCAATCAGCTTGAAGAAAATATCGTTGTGGTGGGATATGAAAACTGCGGCGTTATGGATTATGCAGACCGTTATCATTTCATCTATCATGAAGTGCGTGAGACATTGCCGGCAGAGACCATTGCAGGCGATATGAACAATGATTCCCGAGTTTCTGTTGCAGACGATGTATTGCTTGGCGCATTCCTGACAGAAAGTGAATTGTTGATTTCAGATTTGTACTCTGCTGATGCGGCAGATTTCAACGGCGACGGCATGGTGGATATAATGGACTATATGCTGTTAATCTCCTATGTCAATGCCTTGTCAGATAATTGAATAGAAAAATCCCCTTAGCGGTGCTGCATGAATCTGCAGCCGCTAAGGGGATTCCTTTATTTACTTTGTTCTGCACCTTTTTTGAATACAACCAGTTTACTGAATACATAATTGATTGCAAGAATAATAAACTGTGATGCAATGGTCATAATGATATAGCCCACATCTCCCCACTTGAACAGAACGGGTAATTCCATCAGACCCAGTTCCAGGAAAAATGTGACAAATCTGGCTCCGTAGAAGGTCAGTACCTCACGGAACACAGTTTGTTTTTCTGTGGCCTCACTGTGAAATACATATTTTTTATTGACAAAGAATGCAAATGTCACGGTAATAATCCAGGATATGGTGGTATTGATGGCGTTTGGAATCGGGTAAACACTCAAGGGAAGTCCCATCAGCCCGAAAATCCATTTGCCAACCAGCTTCGTGATGATGGATACAACCGTTGTCCATGCACCATAATAGCAGTAGCGCCATACGCTTTCATACTTATCCCAGATTTTTTTCAGTGGCTTTGGTAAAAACTTCAAAACAAACTGAAGCAATGCTTCCAGCAAATCTTCCGCCTCCTATCAGCTCAGTTTTACTTCTTCTTCGTTGTTCTCATTGAGTTTGATGACCTGATTCTCAGATGCGTAATCAAAGTTCTGGGAAACCATCTGGTCACTTTCGTCGTAGGGAGAATAAATGGTCTCAACATCCATTGTTCTGGGAGTGGTCTCGTAGTAAGTTACACGATATACTTTGCCGTGGCTGAACAGAACAGCAGCATCGCCCCAGTTGTCAGTATTCCAGACATAGTTTTCAGCGTTCTTGTTGACAAAATAGGTTCCGACGCCCAGCTTGTAGTCCTCCAGTCTGTAGCCGAAGGTGCTGTCAGATGCACGGAATGTCATATAGGGAACAAAGCCGGTTTCCAGTACAATATTCTGCTGATTCCATGTACCGGACAGTGCAGAATTGCACTCAGATGCAGATACATAGTCAATCAGATTGACAGCTTTGAAATCCGGAGCATCGCTGTTATGTGCGGTCTTGAGCACATCATTCAGCTGTGCCTTCATGCTCTCATATTCCGTATTCAGCTCTGTACTGTTGGTATCATAATCAGGGGCATCCGGTGCAGTTACAATGACATACTTATTGCTTACCCAGCCAAATACTGCAATCGGCTTCATGCTCTGCAAATCCTTATCTTCACAGAACTCAATGGAGAACAGCGCACCGGTGTTTTCCACAGCCTCAAAGCACTTTTTCACATAAACAGTTGTGCCCCGAACAACCACACGGTCCTTCCAATCTGTGGGGAAGTTCATTGTGCAGGTTCCTGCGAGATAGCTCCAGGTACAGCCGTCGCTGGTCTCTGTAATGACAGAGCCGTCATCTGTTACTACAACAGTCGAGCCATTCGGCATCTCCAGCACATCATCTTTTCCGTCCTCATCATTAATGAGTGTCTGCTTTGTGGTTTCCGGTTCAGAGTCTTCATTCACCGGTGTATTCTTTGTGGTGCCGCATCCGGCCAGACAAACACCGGAAACCAGAACAGCACATGCTGCCAAACAAATCTTCTTTTTCATTTGATATGATTCCTTTCATTTTCTGTAACTGGCACGATGAACGATGCGTAATCTGCCGTGTTGTGCCATTGTTTATCCCGGTTTCTGATGCCGTTTTCAGTCATCAGAATAAAGTATTATGGGACGCTTTCCGCAAATAATAGTATAACATGAATCTATTTATCTGTCAAGCCAATCTGCAATCATTCACCAAATCATTACGAATTTTTCATGTAATGATTGAAATAACATAAAAAATGACGAGTATATGAGAATTCCTGGGGATGTGATGGGAAAAAGCGCAAAATGGAAATTGCTTTCAACATGAATAGCGGAATGCCGGAGGGGAAAGAATCCGTGGAAGGTATCTCAGATAATGGCATAAAAAACAGGCAGGATATCAGAACAATCCTTGCTCCGTATCCTGCCTGTTTCAAGATTATTTATTCAGGAAAATGACCACCCCGATGCATGCTGCCAGCAGTACTGCGGAAATCACTGCCACGAGAATGACAGAGGATTTTTTGTCAGCAAGATGATCGTGGACAGTAACCTGGCCTGTCATTTGCAGAACATGCAGGAACGGGCGGTACAGCAGCAGCGTAATGGCTGCATTGATGCCGGCCTTCAGCAGATTGAAGGGAAGGAACAATGTGGAGAGCATGGGGACAATCTCTTCTCGGGTGATGCCCATGTACAGCGGAGAGATCAGGTAGTTCCACAGCAGCATGCAGATGCTCATGGCAGCCACGCTGCATATAAGACCAATGGATGCACCATAGATGTCATGCCGCTTTTTATAGATGATGGATGCTGTGCAGGCAAATGAGGCGCTGGAAAGAATATTCATGACCATGCCAATCAGACCGGTGGAGCTGAAGGGGAGTTCCAGTAGACCAGTGACCACAGAACAACTCAGAGCTGCCAGAGGACCATACAGGAAACCAGCGAAGGTGATGAAAATATCTTTTGGCTCATACTTCAAAAAGCTGATAACAGGGACTTTCAGGAACATCATGGAGATGAACCCGATTGCGCTGAGCAGTGCGAGAATAACCAGCTTTTGTGTTGTGCCGGAAACGGTGTTTCTGCCATTGGCAGAGGTGGAGACAGTGTTTGTGCTTTTCATAATAATAATCCTTTCTTCACTTGAGATTTGGCTGCTTTCAGAAGAAAAAACGCCTGTGAAACATATAGTTTCACAGGCGTTGGATTGTTACAGTTTTATGGGATTACAATGTAATCAGTACACTGCTTCAATCTGTTTCTTCCATCCGGACTATACCGTCGGTATCGGAATTTCACCGAATCAACCGTTTGCACGGCTCGCGGACTGTCACCGCCGGTGAGGAATTACACCTCGCCCTGAAACGAAATTGTAAATCAGATACAGGAAAATTACTGGTTTTTCTCTGTATCTTCGGATGCTGCCTCGGTTACTTCCTCGGAAGCCGGGCTGCAATCCGGTGTGATGTCGTCATAATTGAATTCCAGCAATTCGCCGCAGTGCGGGCAGACAATACTGCCTTCCTCCAGCTGAGCCTCACTCAGATTGACGTTTTCATCACAGCTTGGACAGCTGACGACATAGAGAAACTGGTCATAGTCCTCATCGTCCTCAAAAAGGGTATAATCATCATCTGATGTGAGTACGCTGCCAAGGTCGAAATCGTCGTCCTCGTCATCATCTTCATCCTCGTCATCATCTTCATCGTCGTCCTCGTCGCAGTAGAGGTCGTATTCCACATCGCCCAGATCCTTGTCGAGCAAATCACAAAGTTCTGTCAGCTCATCAACCTGGGACTGCAAATCGTCGATATAAACGCCCATCTCTTCCATAACATCTGCGAGCTGAAGAATTGCTTTTCCTTCTTTTGTGGAAGCGTCCAGCTCCATGCCGTCCAAAAGACCCTTTGTATACGCGATTTTCTCGGTCAGTTTCATGATGATCATCCTTTCTGCTCAGTAGTTTCTCTGACAATTCATATTGTCAGTCAGGAACGTAAAAAATTATGCACGCTCCATGTACTCACGGGTACGGGTATCAATACGAATCTTCTCGCCTTCGTTGATGAAGAGCGGAACACGAATCTCAGCACCTGTCTCAACGACTGCAGGCTTGGTAGCGTTTGTTGCGGTGTTGCCCTTTACGCCCGGCTCAGTGGAAGTAACTTCCAGTTCCACAAAGAAAGGAGCTTCGATGCCAAATACATTGCCCTTGTAAGAGAGAACCTTAACTTCCATCTCTTCCTTAACAAAGTCCAGAGCGTCGCCGATAACGTCCTTGCTGATCGGAACCTGCTCATATGTCTCCATATCCATGAAGTAGTACAGATCGCCGTCGTTGTAGCTGTACTGCATATCCTTGCGCTCAACAAAAGCGGTGGGGAACTTTGCAGTCGGGTTGAAGGAAGTTTCAACCACGGAACCTGTGATGACGTTCTTATACTTTGTACGAACGAAAGCTGCGCCCTTGCCCGGCTTTACGTGCTGGAACTCGATAACCTGAACAACCTGGCCATCCATTTCAAATGTCATGCCGTTACGAAAATCACCTGCTGAAATCATGTTTATATAACCTCCGAATTATATTTGAATGAAGTTGATTCATTCCATTTTTATACACTGTTATTTTACACTATTTTCCATTAATTTGCAATAGCAAAATGAAAAAAATGAAGTGTTGCACAAAATAGAAGGTGAATACAGCTTGTATTCTGTCGAATTGACCACAACCTTTGCCCGAAAGCAGCATAATTCTTCCGGGCATGAATCAGACAGATTGTTATAAAGTTATAATATAAAATATATTTATTGCAAAGGTGTGGAATATTGCAATTTTTGCATCTGATGTTTTCATTCCGGATACCCGGACAGAACAAAACCGGAAAATTGTCTGCAAAATCTTATGCCTGGACTATTCGTGCTATGATTTGATTCTCCGGGGATAACACCGCTGACACCTTGCTATTTGCAGACCGGTAAAAAAATCCATTCTGAAGATGTAAAAAAATTGTTTTGCTTTTTCAGATTTCTTCTGATTGAAACATTTTCTATCTGAAGACGATATAAAAAATGACTTTCGCCTTGACAATTCATATGCTGTATGTTATAATGTTATTGGTTCAAACCAAATAATACGGAAGGGAGGGGCTGAACATGGCAGAGAAAAAGCAGGCAGAGAAAAAGGCTCCGGTTATCAAAACCATTTTGCAGGCTGACGGCAAGGATATTGATATCAGCGGACTTGCAGAAAAGGCTTTGAAGTCCTATAAGTCTGTTCATAAGAGAAAAGTTGTGAATGAGTTTTGTGTTTATATCAAGCCGGAGGAGAATGCTGCATACTATACCGTTAATGGTGAAGGCGAGGATGCATTCAAGGTTGAACTGTAATATATTCCATGCAAAAAAATGAAAAAGGGCTGCATCTCAGAGATGCAGCCCTTTTGTTTGAAAAGCATTATTGTATATTGCTTATTCTGCATATTGGGTGTTGCCGTTGGTTTCGCAGATGGCATAAAGATTGGTTTCCCATGCAGGAATGTAGGGGAGGTGGCGTACAAACAGGCGGTAGCGTGGATTGATTTTCTTGACCAGGAGCGGAAGTTCATAGATATCTTCGTTGTGGTGATACAGAGAAACCATCAGCTTTGGTGCATATCTTGCAATGGAACGGCTTGCACCCCAAAGTGCTTCACGCTCTGCACCTTCCACATCCATCTTCAGCAGTGTGACGGGATTGCCGGCCAGCAGATTGTCCACAGAACGTGCAGGCGTCATGACGCCATCCATCGCAACTGCAGATTGTCTGCCTGCCTTGGAGGCAAAGGGGAGTTCTGTATCCACGCACCATGCAGAGCACTGATAACACTGCACAGAGGGGGTATCTCCCACGAATTTTACCAGCTTTCTATAGTTTTTCTTGTCCGGTTCCACTGCAATGATTCTGTGATATTTGCCCCGGGTGTATTCCAGCATTTCACGAATGGTGTCTCCGTTATACGCACCCAGATCTACGTAGATTTCGTGGGTAGTGGGCTGAATGACACGGTTCCAGATTTCGTCCTTGCTGTCAACCTGGTCAATGAGATATGCAGGATTGCCGCTGATCTTAAAGTTGATGATATTGGCATAAATCTGTCTGGAGCGTTCATCAGCCAGAGACTGGTAAACAGTCTGGATTTCTTCCTCATGTTCCTCACAGAATTCCGGCGTGAACAGTCCGCCGCCCACTACAGGAACATCCGGAACATAGAGCTGATACTGTTCGCCCAAAGTACGGATTCGCTCAATCATCTGCGGATTGCAGACGGCAAATGCCAATACAATGACAAAATCCTCATACTCTGCTTCCACTTCGGACAGTTTTCGCACAGGATACCCTGCAAAATCATGTCCTCTGACAAATTCATCGCTTGCGAAAATGCCCTCAATGGAAATATGATAGGTGCGCATAGCCGAAAGAATCCTTACAGCACCATCTCCCATACCATACAGAAAAATCGGGCGTGTTTCGTTTTTGAGTTTTTCCCAGACGGAAACTTTTTCAGTAACAAATTGAAGCATGATCTATAGTCCCTTTCATCAGATTCCTATTAGTCATCATCACAGTTATCATCGTCATCATCGCAGTGATGGTGATGGTGCCCGCTGCTTAGTGCGCCGCCGGTAATGGTCATCAGATCTCTGCCTCGTGTATTCCAGCGGTCACGCTGCAGTTCAATCTGCTTGTCAATTTTCTTCATTACCTCTCTTGGATTCTTGACGCAGTGGATTTCTTTCTGCGGTGTGTCAACATCCTTGACAAACAGGATAATTGTGCCGCAGTTGAAAAGACGCTGCCAGAAGGGCAGTACCAGTTTTTTGTCAGTGACCTTGTAGAGCTCCAGTTCATCTTCATCCAGGCTCAGCATGCCTTCTCTTGTGATGAATTTTGTTTCTGTCAGAAAATATCTGGTGAATGTCCAGGGCAAGCCGAACAGACCACATTTTCTGCCGCTCCAGATGTATTCAATTTCATTCTTGGCCATAATAAAACTCCTTCCCATCGGGCAATGCTCTTATGCAGGCACTGCCCTTATGACAAATGCAATACGGTAACGCCGGAACTGTCTGCGGATGCACAGAGACTGCTTCCGGCAATTCTGATTGTAAAAGTATAGGAACCGGCAGGATAATTTACCTCTATGCGATTGCCGGTCCGAACAGCAGAAATGGTACATACCACTTCGCTTTCTGTATTATAAATCTTTGCTTCTGCAGAACAGCCTTCCATCAGTCCGCAAATCAATACCTCTGCCTGCTCCAGATAGTCATATTCCACGTTGTCACGGAACGCACCCAATACTATAATGGAATTTTGCCGCACATAAACCGGCATTTCCAGATAGCTGCATTTCCGTCTGATCCATCGTTCGCCGCATGTCAGCGGTGCATCAATTCGCCCAAGCAGGTCAAACCATTCGCCTGCCGGCAGATAGAACTCCACTTCGCCGCTTTCCTGCATAACCGGCGCACAAAGCAGGCTTTCACCCAGCATATACTGACGATCCAGTGTCAGACAGGTCTGGTCATGGGAAAAATCTATGCACATGGCACGCATCATCGGGATGCCTGTTTCGTGGGTTTCATTGGCCTGTGCCCAGAGATAGGGCATCAGTCTGCCTTTCAGATTGGTGAAGAACCGCAGAACCGCACAGGCGTTTTCCGGCTGGTTTTCATCATCTTCTTCATAGGCCCATGGCACACGATAGGAGGTGGAACCATGCAGACGGCTGTGGGTACTCATAAGGCCGAAGGCAACCCATCGCTTATAGACATCTGCGGAGGCAGTCTGTTCAAATCCGCCAATGTCATGACTAAAGAATCCGAAACCGGAAGCGCAGAGCGAAAGCCCTCCGCGGAGCGTTTCCGCCATTGCGGAATATTCAGCAGAACAGTCACCGCCCCAGTGTACAGGAAATTTCTGACAGCCGGCGGTTGCACTTCTCGCAAACAGAACTGCCCGATTCTTTCCCACACAGGATTCCAGTGCTTCAAACACCACTTTGTTATAGAGATAACTGTAATAATTATGCATGGCGACAGGATCAGAACCATCGTAATAAACCACATCTGTGGGGATTCGTTCGCCGAAATCTGTTTTAATGGCGGTAACGCCCTGGCCGCACAGTTTCTGAATGCCGCATCGGAACCAGTCGCAGGCATCCGGATTGGTAAAATCCACAATGGCCATACCGGACTGCCACATATCCGTCTGAAAGACACTGCCGTCTTTTCTTTTCAGAAAGTATCCTTTTTCCATGCCCTCATCAAACAGGGCAGACTGCTGTGCAATGTAGGGATTCAGCCAGACGCATATTCCGATATTGTATTTTTCTTTCAGATGATTCAGCATGCCCTCTGCATCCGGAAACATATCCTGATCCCATTCAAAGCTGGTCCATGTATATGCTTTCATCCAGAAACAGTCGAAGTGGAACATCTGCAGGGGAATACGCCGTTCCCTCATGCCGTCCAGAAAAGACGTGACCGTTTCTTCATCGTAATTGGTTGTGAAGGAAGTGGAAAGCCAAAGCCCCAGGGATTTTGCAGGCGTCAGTGCCGGCTTACCGGTCAGATCGGTATAGTGCCGCAGTACATCAGCACAGTTTTCACCGCCGATTACAAAGTAAGTCAGGGATTCCCCCGCAACGGTCATGCTGACCTTGGATACTGTATCAGATGCAACTTCATAGCTGACATGTCCCGTCTGGCAGGTGAAAATGCCATATCCCCTTGAACTGAGATAAAACGGTACATTCTTATAGCTTTGTTCGGAACAGGTTCCCCCATCTGCATTCCAGATTTCCACGGTTTGCCCGTTTTTGACGAAGGGAGTGAACTTTTCGCCGAAGCCGTAAATGTATTCTCCTACGCTGAGTGTCAGCTGTTCCCGTACATATGCGGCGTGTGCAGGAACAGGCGCTTCCCAGAAAGGTGCATCCTGTGCCATATGTTGTTTGCATTCCGTCAGAAATGCATTTTCCTGAATATAGGAAGCGGAACGCCATCCGCAGCCGGTCAGATGTTTGCCGTCATAGGAGAATTCCACATTCCAGGAGTCTCCCTTTGCAATTTTCACGGCTGTTTTGCCGGAACGCAGAATAATAGCTTCTGCTGTTTCGGAAATCTCCGGAACGAAATCTGCATCTGCATTTAATGCAAACTGTGGTTCGTGATTATCAAATCCCTTATGATGCAGAATCTGAACCCGAATGGAATCCTTTTTAACAGATGAATAAATGATTTCCAATATAACGCCGCCCAGTGTCATGCCTCTGTTATAGATATGCTGAGAGGCCGCAAACACATGAACAGCATGCTGTTCGATTTGAAACCGAACAGGCTGGACGGCATAATTCACAGAATAGCCGTTTCGGTTCAGCCAGAAGCCATCAGAAAACTTCATATCAGTCCCTCCGGTGCAAATTCGCTGTATTCAGAATCTTATATTATCATACCATAAATTTGAAAAAAAGTCAATTGATATTTCGGACGAAAAACCCGTTTCTGCCTTGAAGCAGAAACGGGTTTGCTGTATGATTAATAAGATGTGCGGAAATAATTTTTGCGGCCGTCGCCATTGAAGAATAAATAGCCGTGCTGATACTGTTCCGGATGTGTCAGGTATAAATCCACAGCATCACGGACACTGTCAGTGACGTAGTGGGACATGGTCTCCATTTCGATCAGATATTCCAGACCTGCAAACTGGTTCTTCTGTGTCAGCACTTCGTAGACGGTGTTGGGAAACTGGGAAGAATTGACACGGTTCATAATGACCTCAGCCACCAGTGCTTTTTCCTCTGTGGGAATCCAGGATGCACCGTATTCGTGGCCGACAATATTGCAAAGCATGATGTATTCACGTTCTGTCACGGAAACGGCATATTGTGTTCCGTTTGCGGGAACGGCAGTGGTTTCTGTGATCTGCTGCGATTCCTCAGCGGTAACAGCCGTTGTGCTGACGGAAGTGCTTTCAGCTGCAGGGGATTCAGCAGCTGCGGTGGTTTCTGTGGAAGTGATTTCCGGAACCGGTGCTTCTGTGAAAATAGTTGTTTCTGCTGCAGCCTCCGCAGAAGCATCTGTGATTGTTTCAGTAGTGGTTGTGACAGTGCTAGCTGCTGTCGTTATGCATCTTGTTGCTGCGGTTGTGCTGTCTGTCGTTTCATCTGCTTCCATCGCTGCAGATACAGCAGCGGCCGTGTCCATATCACGAAGCATGGAATGAATATCCGTCTTTGCGACTGTCCATCCATTGCCCGGCATGATTGCAGAGCTGATAATACTGATGAATGCAACGCAGACGACACTTGCTGCGGCCTTCAGATATCTCATTAACTCATCCTTTCAAGTGAAAATAACAGCCTGAACGCTGTAGTAATCTTCATTATCATATCATACAATACAAAATATTACAACTGTATTACAAATATTTCTATCTTGTAATCAAAATATTTCCGTAGATTTGATAAAAACTTTAGTGAAAATGACTACCAAAAGATTACTGATTGTATATTTCAATCAGGATATGATTTTATTGGAAGGCATTGACATTTTAAAAAATATGTATTATAATAGTTGATAGCCGGAACCGGCTGTGAATGGAGGAGTGAAAAATGCCACATAAACTGGAAGAACGGATCCATGGAATGCTGGACATCATGCTGGAAGATTACGGCAGGGGCAGAACCATTGACGCTTCTGTAACATTTGATCATCCCAGCAAGGATACTGTCATAGAGATTCTGATGAAGCTGCGCAGCGTGATTTTTCCCGGATATTTCCGCAATGAAACGTATCGTGTTTATACTATGCGGAATCAGATTTCCATGCTGCTGGAGGATGTCATATATAACCTGATTCGGCAGATTTCCATTTGTCTTGTATATAGTCCGGATTATGAAGATGCTTCTCCGGAGATTATTTCTGCAAGAGCAGAAGAAATTACGTTTGCCTTTATTGCCAGGATTCCCGAAATCCGTGCCTATGTGGAGATGGACGTACAGGCAGCCTTTGACGGAGACCCTGCCGCATACAGCAAGGATGAGATTATTTATTCCTATCCCGGCCAGTTTGCAATTCTGGTCAGCCGTATTGCGCATCAGCTGTATTTGCTGGGTGTGCCGCTGATTCCCCGCATTATGACGGAATATGCCCACAGTCAGACCGGTATTGATATTCATCCCGGTGCAACCCTGGGCAGATACTTCTTTATTGACCACGGCACCGGTATTGTAATTGGTGAGACCACGGAAATCGGAGATAATGTCAAGGTGTATCAGGGCGTTACGCTGGGTGCATTGTCCACAAGAGGCGGCCAGCTTCTGAAATCCAAGAAGCGTCATCCAACCATCTGTGACAATGTGACGATTTATTCCGGTGCATCTATTCTGGGCGGTGAAACGGTCATCGGACAGGGTGCAGTGATTGGCGCAAATGCTTTCATTACCAGTTCTATTCCGGAGGGTGCAAGAGTCAGCATTAAGAACCAGGAGCTGCACTATAAATATCCCTCTCAGCATAAGGCGGAAACGACGGAGCTGAAAAATGACAACAGCTGGTTTTATGTCATCTGAATCAATAGCAGAACAACAGGGGAAGAGAAAGCCGAAGGCTTCTCTTCTCTCTTTTTCTGTGCCTTCACAGCCTTGAAAATCCGGCTTTTTCATTGACACAATGCGGCATATATGCTATAATAAAACAATATAGGCAATACTGCACAAAGCCGTCCGTAGAGTCCGTCTGCTCTGTGCATTGCTGCCAATCATCAGTATGTGGAGGAATTGAATATGGAAATACAGCCGGAAGAGCTGATTGCAAATTATTGTAATCTGAAAAATATTACAAACGCACTGTATAAGGAAAACTATCCTGTAGTGCAGAAAGAGCTGGATTCTGCCATGAAAAGAATCATGGCGGAACAGCCCGATGAGGAAACACTGTCTTTGCTGGTGAACTGCCTGTTTGTTGTTTTGCAGTATGATGTATTCTATGCATTTATGGAACGTGCAAAACTCACGCTGATTGATACCTACGAAAGCCGTCAGTCCATGAGAGAAGATTGGAATCGTTGGCTGGAGGGGAAACAAATCAGTGATGCACGCTGGCTGAATCAGGGAAAGAAGAAAGCCTATGTTTATGCAGCACTTCAGGCATTGCATCTTTCTGCGGATGACTTTGACGAATTTCCTTCCCCGGAACTGAAAGAGCCGAAATGGCAGAAAAAGAGCTACGGCGATTTTGAACTGGTTACTATTGCGGATGCAGAAATCGTGGATGACGGGGGCCTTTCCGCAGATACGGATCCCACGGGCAAAAACTATGTGCTGAAGGATGCGGATGGTGCTGTATATCATCTGAATGCCATTCGCAAATCCAGTGTGCCTGGCGGCCTTCATGCAAATGAAGAGCATTTGTACACCGCCGACGGATATATTGAAGGCTATACCGGTAAAACATTGCGTGAAATTGAATTCGAGATGTATGACGAGGGCTATATTTTTACATACAGCACCACAGGCGTGGATGATGAAGATGCGGAAAGCAGCATCTGGCAGCCCTATGAACAATGGATTCAGGAGCGTATTGCGAAGCGCCGTGCCCAGCAGGCAGAATTCCTGGCCAAATATCTGTAAAAGAAGGTGATGCATTGTGGCATCCTTTTCCCACATTACCAAAACGGAAATTTGCAGCAGCCTTCATGCCAACTGCCGCAAAGCATTTCTTACAGGCGTTCTGCTGTCTGCACGCCGTATCTCTGAAAATGAAATAATTATTCAGACAGAATGCGAGGCCTTTGCAGCACTTCTGCCGCAGCTGATTTCTGAAACCGATTCCCACATTCAGATAAATACTGAATTTCGGAATTCCTCTAAAAAGCAGGCAATCTGGAACTTTCAGGTGAACGAAAAGGCGGATATTCAGCGCTTGCTGAAAAAGCTGAATCTTTCTCCTGCAAACCGGCAGACGGCTGTCTGTGAACTGACGGATGCGCTGTTCCCAAGTGCAGCGGCAGGCTGTTTTGTGGCAAATGGCAGCATCACGGATCCGGAACGGGGCTATCATATGGAAATGGTGTTTTCAGATCATGCTGCTGCAGAAGCCATCCGTGAGAGAATGAACCGTCTGCTTCCAACTATTCATATGAAACAGACAGTTCGAAAAAACGATACGGTGCTGTACCTCAAGCAGAACGAACAGATTTGCGATGCCCTGACTTTTTTCGGAGCGCAGAATGCCTCATTGTCTATTGTGGAATTGCAAATCTATAAAAGCTTTGTGACACAGACAAACCGCCGCACAAACTGTGACCTTGCCAATATTGACAAAAGCATTGCAGCGGCATCCCAGCAGCTGGAGCATATTCAGCTGATTGCGGACACTGTGGGTCTGCATACGCTTCCGGAGTCCCTGCAGGAGGTTGCGGCGCTGCGGATTGCCAATCCTGAGGCAAGTCTCCAGGAATTATGCGCACTGTGTCATCCGCCCTTGTCACGTTCCGGTATTCATCACCGCATGAAGCGAATTACGGAGCTGGCAGCAAGATATGCCAAATCTTCCAAAGAGAAATAGGGACAGAACCATTTTCCGGGGTGCATTGAATAGTCCCTGCCAATATGAATGAAAACGAGGAAAACAGTATGCATTTATCACTTCATATGAAACGGGCAGCAGCAGTTGTTATGGCGAATCTGCTGCTTGCCTGTACCGCCTGTGGTGCCAAGGACATAGATTCAGATCTGACAAGTCAGGCAGAGATTGACAATATCATCACAGAGGTGACTACGGAAACCACAACGGAGACAACAACGGAGACTACAACTGTCACTGCGGAAACTACAAGAAAGACCACAACCAAGGCGGCTGCCACGACTGCTAAAACGACAGGGACAACGACAGCAGCTACAACCAAGGCAAATGTCCAGACGCAGTATGCGGCGGTAACGGATGCATCGCCGGAACAGTATCAATATCAGTATTATCAGCAGTTTGAACAGCAGACAGAGCCTCCTGTTGAGGTGACACTTCCCTCTGCACCTGCCCAGACAATTCCGCCCCAGACCGCACCGCCTCAGACAGCACCCCAGGCGCAGGCTACCACAAAGACCACTGCCGCTGTTGATTATACAGCAAAGATGGATAAGCTGATTAAGAACTATACAAAAAACTGTGCAGTGCTTCTTTACAGCCTGGATGGTACTACACTGTATTCCTATCATGAAAATACGGCGATTTCCGGTGCAAGCATTATCAAACTGCCCTATGTGTATTACTGCTGCTGTCAGCTTTCCAGCGGTGTCCGCAGTCTGGATGAAACCATCACATATACTTCATCCTGGTATCACGGCGGCTCCGGCATTATCCGCAAAAACGGATATGGAAAGCAGTATACCATTGCGCAGCTGATTGACTATACTCTGCGTTATTCTGATAATGTGGGCTATGATATGCTGGTATATCTCTTTGGCATTCAGGGCTTCAATGATATGGTGAAATCCTGGGGCTTCACGGAATCCATCAGCCAGTATACCCGTTTTCCTGCGGTGACAGCCGGCTTTATGCGGGCATCCATGGAGAAGATGCATGCCATGTCAAAGGCAGGCCAGTGCTGGCAGATTGCCTGGGAAGCACTGGTGAAATCCGGTCAGAGCTATGTGCGGAATACCATCAGTCAGGGACAGGATATCGCTGTAAAATATGGCAGTATTCCTGCACAGTACCATGAGGTTTGCTTTATTGATGATGAGTCGCCGTATATTCTCGTTATTCTCAGCGGTGCGAACAATTATACACCGGATGTGAGCTTTGTACAGAATGTTGCCGCCTGTGCAAGAGATATGATGAGGCAGTATGTGGATGAAAAGGCAGCGGCAACTGCGACAACAACTGAAGCAACAACCACTGCTGTAACCACGGAAGCAATATTGCCTCCTGCGACAGAGACTTCTGTTTCGTCGGAGCAGACGCAGTAAAATACACACAGAGAAGCAGAATGTCTATGGTGGAAATACTGAATTCGCTGAATCATTTATAATAGCAGATACGATGTCTGATTATGCAAGCATGAGCAATCTATCAATGCAAAGAGCAGCACTGCTGAGTGCTGCTCTTTGTTTTATAAGGAGAGGGTGGGTGTTTCGTCAATGATGATTGGTTCTGTTCTGAGCCTTGCGCCGTCAGGCCTGAAAGCGTGAAGAACAGGCCGTTTGCTGTCCATCAAAGAAAGAATCAGATAGTATGCGCTGGTGTCATATGCAAGCCGGGAATCCTCCTCTGAAGGGAATGCTGGTGATTCAGGATGCGAATGCCAGTTGCCCAAAGGAATCAGTCCCTTGCTGCGCATATCACGGACTGTGTCAAATTGTTCTCTGGCATCCAGAGAAAAATGCGTTTTGGAATGATCTGTGTTTGTCAGGAAATATACCGCCTTTATGATGCTGCTATCTCCCTCCGCAATGCCCGCAATCATTCCGCAGGCTTCCATCGGATACACTGCTTCAGCGTGGCGAAGCATTTTTTCAAAATCTGTTTTTTTTAGTATTATCATTCAGCTGCCCTTGAAAGTATGGAAAAAGCGTTTTTTGATGTACTGCAATCATGCTTTTCTCTGGTCTCCGAAGTAGAAGACGGCAAGAAGGCCGGGACCGCAGTGGGTGCCGATGACGACACCGATACTGGATACAACCACATCCTCCAGTGTGGGGAATGCCATCATGATTTCAGAGCGTACCCATTGTGCATCATCCCAGCAGTCGGCATGCAGAATGACGAAGGTCTGTCCATCCGGATCCTGCAGGTCACGCTTGACACCGTCTACCAATTCTTTCAATGCGGCTTTTCTTCCTCTGGCTTTGGCATTCATTACCAGTTTGCCTTCATCAGAAACATACAGAACAGGCTTGATGCCGAACATGGAACCTAACATGGCAGAGGCATTGGATACACGGCCGCTGCGCTTCAGATATTTCAGGTCGTCCACAGTGAAGCGGTGCATGATTTTCAGCTTGCTGGCTTCTCCCCAGGCGATGAGATTATCGAAGGACATACCCGCATTTCTGCGCTTAACCAGCTCACGAACAAGTATGCCCAGACCGCCTGATACGCATCTGGTATCCATAATATACAGTTTGCGGTCAGGGTATTCATTCTGAATCATTTCTGCGGCCTGTATGGATGCCTGATAGGAACTGGACATCTCTCTGGACATATCCAGAAACAAGATTTTCTCGTGCTTTTTAATCAGATCACGGAAGAAATCTGCATAATCGCAGACATTAATCATGGAGGTGGAAAAAATCAATCCTTTCCGCATATTGGCAAAGGATTTCTTTCTTGTGGCATCTTTGCAGTCATCTTCATATTGCTTCACATGATTTTCTGCAATGGAAATGGAGTAATGATATCGAATACAGGGAATGTTGTTTTCTTCGTAGAATGTATCCGGCAAATCTGCGGTGGATGCAACTGCAATGATGTAATCAGTCATAGTATTCATCCTTTCGTGTGTGTTGTATAAAGAATACCTGTATCTTTTAAAACTATTATATCATATTCACAAACGAAAGTCAAGTACAAGCAAAGTACAACTTATGCGAAAAATAACGCAGTTACGATACTATCCTATCGGAAAGACGAAAGTAAAAACTGTGTGAATAAAATATGAACAATTTATGAACGCGAAGAAGAAATCCGGAACGGCAGATCTGATTTGAGAAAAACATCAGCTCTGTACGGTATTTCCCTTGACTTTCCACATGGATATTGCTATAATATACAGTATGGGCATGCAATAGAATCCGTGCAGTCATATACGGATATGAAATGCATCTGAAGGAGGTGTGCGGATGCTGAATACAAATAGTCTTTCGGAGACGATATTATTAAAAGCCCTGTCAGCAGAGGATGATGCCTTCGAGCTGACGGAGGTGCTGGGTACGGTTCAGGTGAAGGAACAGCAGAATGAAGAAGGCGAATGGATACAGACGGAACAGACAGGTATTACCGGCGTTTCGCAGAATGCAGATGCAGTGCGGGGCCTTCGCAATCGTTTTCCTGAATTGAAAATCACATATCCTCAGACCATTCTGTCGGAGCAGACAATGCTTTCAGAAACGGACACCATTCGTCTGATTACATCTGAAACAAAAGCTGTGATACAAGTACCGAAAAATTTTGTGGAGATGCACAGCGGAACCGCATTCCGGAATATTATACAGAGTAAGTGGCAGAGTCAGCTGGAAACCCTTGTGAAAGAGACTGCCCGGCGTCTGGAACGATATGAGATGAAAACGGCAAGGATGTTCGGCAGAACAGATGAAGCATTCATGATTCTTCGTGTGACGGAAGAATATGTGGAAACAGATATCTGGGCATTGTCATTTGCACAGTGTGAACTGCATCCCCTGCAGTGGGATGGAGAAGTCTGCGGTATGGCGATGCTGCTTCGGGATGCACTGCAAAAGGAAATGGCTGAACGCTGTGGAGATACACTTCAGATAACAATACAGCGTGACACAGAAAACAAAAACTGCAGAATCAGACTGCAGTATACGCAACAGGATTGAGAATATGCTGAAATTTGAATCGAATTCCCCATCAGAAACACATGCAATTGCAAAGAAAATCGGAGCAGCACTTCGTCCGGGAACCTGTATTGCCTACTTCGGCGGCATGGGTGCAGGCAAGACCACCTTTACCAGAGGGCTGGCAGAAGGAATCGGTTTTCCGGATGTGGTAAGTTCTCCCACATTTGCATTGGTGAATGAATACCATGAGATGGGTTGTATATCCGTTTATCATTTTGATATGTACCGTGTGACATCGGCGGAAGCACTGGAGACCACAGGTTTCTGGGATTATCCCCTGAAAGATTCCGTCTTTGTGATAGAGTGGGCTGAGAATATTATCGACGAACTGCCGCAGCCGATGCTGAAAATCAGCATATCGGGCAATGGCGATATGCCCCGCACCATAGTAATAGAAGGAGATGAATTGCTTGATCATTTTGGCAGTTGATACATCCGGCTGTACAGCCTCTGCGGCTGTTGCGGAAAATGATACTCTGCTGGGATACCGCATGATTTATACCCAGAGAGCGCATTCACAGATTCTTTTGCCTATGGTAAAACAATTGCTGGCAGATACAGGCCGTACTGTACAGGATGTGGATTTGTTTGCAGCGGCAAATGGTCCCGGCTCTTATACAGGCTTGCGGATTGGCATTGCGGCAATGCAGGCCATGGGATTTGCAGGGCAGAAGCAGTGCGCAGGAGTATCTACTTTGGAAGGCCTTGCCTGGAATCTGGCAGGCAGAAGCGGAATTCTGTGCGGCTGCCTTGCGGCAAGAAAGAATCTATGCTACTGCGCTTTTTTTGAAAGCGACGGCGTATCTGTCACACGGCTGACAGATGATAAAATTATGGAAGCAGAGGAAATACAGGCGCAGATTGAAAACTATCAGGCACCTGTGATGGTTGTGGGAGATGGCGCAGAGATTCTGCGGCAGAACGGCGGCAGCTTTCTGGAAGCTCCCATGCACCTGCGGAATCAGTCTGCCTGCGGCATTGCAATGGCGGCATTCCACAGTGAACCTGTACGACCCGAGGATCTGACAGTCAGCTATTTGCAGGCTGTGAAAATAGGATAACAGAAAGAAGGAAAAGATTATGATCGCAATTGGAAGTGACCACGCAGCAGCAGACCTGCGGAAAATCGTGAAGGCATATCTGGAGGAGCAGCAGATTCCCTATGTGGACTGCGGCACAGATGAAGCCCCCAGCGATTATCCGATTATGGCAAAGGCGGTATGTGAAAAGGTACAGTCCGGAGAGGCAGAAAAGGGTATTCTGCTTTGCGGCACCGGCATCGGCATGTGCATGGCAGCAGGCAAAATGAACGGCATTCGTGCTGCTGTATGTTCTGATACCTACAGTGCAAAATTCACACGTCTGCATAATGACGCAAATGTCCTGTGCATGGGCGCAAGAGTGGTAGGCTCCGGTCTGGCTGCAGAGATTCTCCAGGCATTTTTGTTCACGGAGTTTGAAGGCGGCAGACATCAGCGCCGTGTGGATATGGTAATGGCAATTGAGGCAGAGCAGAAGAATAAATAAGGGCACAATAGCAATAGGATAATTTCGCATAGCTTAATGCGGAAAGAGTGATTTTGTTTTATACTGCCGATGGGTAACGGCGGTAAAATAATTTAAAGGGGTAATGAAAATGAAGAGGAAACAGATGACGGCAGTCGTTACGGCTTCGGTGCTCACAATGTGCGCATTGTCTATGGAAGGCATCGCTGCCACAGACGATGTCATTAAGGTGGAGTTTGAAAGCGGTGTGCTGACAGACTGCGAATACCGTGAACCCATTACATGGGAAACTGTGGATGAGGACGGCTTTGGCAATCCCTGCGACATGACAGGATGGTCCGGGGACAGCTATGTATATATTGATCGTGCAGGGGCAGCAGCTACCGTAAATGTCACTGTGCCGGAGGATGGATTGTATGCATTGAATCTGTGCTATATTCAGTGCTTCGGAAATCCGGAAAAGCCGGATAAAACACAGTATCTGCTGGTGAATGGCGAAAGCCAGGGCGAAGTGCTGTTTCCCTTCAATTCCGGCAATGGCTGGGAAATGCTGCCGGCAGGCTATGTGCAGCTGAAAAAAGGCGGGAACGAAATCCAGATTAAGAGCTACTGGGGTTATACATTCCTGGACTATCTGACAGTATCTCCGGCACCCTCCTATCTGAAGAATCTTTCACCGGATGACGCACCCTGCAATCCCAATGCCAGTGAGGAAGCAAGGAAACTGTATGCCTACATGAAGAGCTGCTACGGCAATTATATTTTGTCAGGTCAGCAGGAATACTGCGGTTCTCATAATTATAACAAGAACTCACTGGAATCCCAGGGCCTGCCGATTGATTACCTGGTAGATAATGAGGCCGAGTTCCAGTATATCAAGGAAGTGACCGGAAAACAGCCTGCCATCCGGGGCATTGATTTTCTGTTCTACAACACCACTTCTCCATATTTTGATGATGCACCGGAACGTGTGATTGCATGGTATAAGGATAAGGGCGGTATCCCCACAGTGACATACCATTGGAATGTGCCTACGGAAAAGGGAAGCAAGGATGTGGCGTTCTATGTGGAATCAGCTGCAAACGGCGGAAACTTTACCACATTCAGTGCCACCAATGCAGTGAAGGAAGGTACATGGGAAAACGATGTCATCAATGCGGATATTGAACTGCTGGCAGCACAGCTGAAAAAAGCCAGGGATGCCGGCGTTCCGATTCTGTTCCGTCCGCTGCATGAAGCTGAGGGTGCATGGTTCTGGTGGGGCGCAGAGGGCCCTGAGGCGTGCAGGAATCTGTATCATTACCTCTACGATAAACTGACAAACGAATATGAATTGAATAATCTGCTGTGGATCTGGACTGCGTCCACATCTGCACATGCAATGGATTGGTATCCCGGCGATGAATATGTGGATTTCCAGGGCTGCGACAAGTATAATGCAATCAATAATAACGATCCGAATCCCAGTGCCATTGCGGCAACTTTCTATTCAATGGTGGCACAGACCAGCGGAAAGAAAATGGTTGTCATGAGCGAAAATGATACCATCCCATCCCTGGATAATCTTCTGAAGGATAAGGCATCATGGCTGTATTTCTGCCCCTGGTACCAGAGATATCTGACAGGATTGAATGATCCTGAGGAACTGGCAAAGCTTTACAAGAGCGAATACTGCATTACACTGGATGAGCTGCCGGATTGGGATACCTATTCTCCGGAACTGCCAGCGGTGACCACGACAGCACCTGCTGTTACAACGGTATCCTCTGCCAGTAGTACGACGACTGTTACCCAGAATGCCGGTCAGATTACTCTGCTGGGCGATGCGAATCTGGATGGAGATGTTGACGTATCTGACGCAGTTCTGATCAGCCGCTTTCTGGCAGAAGACAAAGAGGCTGAGATTTCTGTACAGGGACAGAAAAATGCAGACTGTGACGGTACAGCCGGTATTCAGGCAGCCGATGTGACAAGAATTCTGAAATATGTGTCCCGTATGATGACGAAAGAGGAATTTGAGTCCAAAAAGTGAAAAACATACCAAAAAAAGCGCAGAAAGCTGCCGGATTTTATACCGGCAGCTTTCGTTTGGCTATTGACAAAACAGAAAAAATAGTGTATAATAGGAAAGCCGCATGTTGAACGGTTTAAGAATTGCCATACCCTTCGGAGTCTGGCATACACCGTGCGCAGCGAGTTTATGGAAAAGGCAGGTGCCAATATACCATGTATGCAGTCATTATGACAGGCGGAAAGCAGCTGAAGGTTGAAGAGGGCAATATCGTTCGTATCGAGAAGCTCACAGCAGAGGTTGGTGCAACCGTAACATTTGATCAGATCGCAGCAGTCGGCGACGAGGCTGGTCTGACAATCGGTGCTCCTACTGTTGCAGGTGCAACTGTAACAGCTACCGTTCTCGCAAACGGCAAGGGTAAGAAGATTCGTGTCTTCACTTACAAGCCGAAGTGCGGTCAGAAGCGTGCAAAGGGTCACAGACAGCCCTATACACAGGTCCGCATTGAGTCCATCAGCAAGTAATCCGATTTATGTTGCTGAAAGCACGATTTTTGCGCAGGGATAACGCATTCGTAGAGTGCGTGGTATCCGGGCATGATGTTTACACAGAGGATGTGGGCTATTCCGTTCTTTGTGCAGCTGTTTCGTCAGCTGTCCAGTTAACATCTGCTTTGCTTTGTGATTGCTTTGGTGCACCACAGGAATGCATGAAAGTAACACCGGGACAGGGTGCGCAGAATAAAATCGTCATTCGGTTGAAAGAACCGAATCCTGTATATTCAAATATTTTGAATGGATTGTATCTTCACTTTCAGGCGTTGGCTGAGGACTTTGACGGATTGTTCAAAGTGACGGTCGAGACGCAGTGAAGATCTCCGACACATCACGATAACGGAGGTGTATTGTAATGATCCGCATTAGCATGCAGTTCTTCGCTCACAAGAAGGGCGTTGGTTCCACAAAGAACGGCCGTGACTCTGAGGCAAAGCGTCTTGGCGTAAAGCGCGGCGATGGTCAATTTGTTCTGGCTGGCAACATTCTGGTTCGTCAGCGCGGCACACACATCCATCCGGGCAACAATGTTGGCATCGGTTCCGATGACACACTGTTTGCAACAATCGATGGCCAGGTTCGTTTTGAGCGCCTGGGCCGTGACCGCAAGCGTGTAAGCGTTTACGCTGTTGAGCAGTAAGAATTTAGTTGTACCGCATAGTCCCCTTGCTGTTTCGGCAGGGGGATTTCTTATGAGGTGATTCATATGTCAATGTTCGTAGATCAAGCGAAAATCCGAATCGAAGCAGGAAATGGCGGCGATGGCGTCGTCAGCTTCCATCGTGAGAAATATGTTGCTGCAGGTGGTCCGGATGGCGGAGACGGCGGCAAGGGCGGCGATATTGTTTTTGTAGCCGATGATCACGATTCTTCTTTGATTTCATTTCGATATAAAAGAAAATACTGTGCCGAAAACGGCCAGAATGGTGCAGCAAAACGCTGTACCGGAAAAAGTGCGCCGGACCTGGTGATTAAAGTGCCGAGGGGCACCGTCATCCGGGAAGCAGAAACCGGCCGGGTGATGGCGGATATTTCAGGCGATGAACCGGTGATTCTGGCAAAGGGCGGCAGAGGCGGAAAAGGCAATCAGCATTTTGCATCTTCTACCCGTCAGGTGCCGAGATTTGCAAAACCTGGTTACGACGGTGAAAAGTTCAATGTCATTCTGGAATTGAAACTGTTGGCAGATGTGGGCCTGGTGGGATTTCCGAATGTGGGAAAATCCACGCTGATTTCTGTAGTGTCTGCTGCAAAACCCAAAATCGCAAACTATCATTTCACAACCCTGGAACCGGTTCTTGGCGTGGTGAAAATGGATGAAGAGCATTCTTTTGTCATGGCAGATATCCCCGGCCTGATTGAAGGTGCGGCGGATGGTGCGGGCCTTGGACACGCATTTCTGCGCCATGTGGAACGATGCAGACTGATTGTGCATGTACTGGATGTTTCCGGCTGCGAAGACCGCGATCCGATTGAAGATTTTGAGAAAATCAACAAGGAACTGCGCAATTTCTCTGAAGATCTTGCAGAGTGTCCTCAGATTGTTGCTGCCAATAAATCTGATCTTGCCACAGAGGAACAGATTGCCCGTCTGGAACAGTATATCACTGAGCAGGGGTATCCCTTCTTCGTGATTTCTGCGGCCACCGTTCAGGGAACAAAGCCCCTTCTGAATCAGATTGCAGAGACTTTGAAGACCCTTCCCCCTGTCAAGCGCTTTGAGCCTGAAGAGGTTGTGGAACAGCCCGTGGAAGAACAGAAGAAATTTACCATTACCATTGAAGAGGATGGCGTCTACTATGTAGATGCGCCGTTCCTTGAGCCGATTATGAGAACCATTAATCCGGATGACTGGTCTTCGCTGCAGTATTTTGAGCGTGTTCTGCGCAGCAGCGGTATTATCAGCAAGCTGGAATCCATGGGTGCAAAGGAGGGCGTGACCGTTTCCATTAACGGTTTCGAGTTTGATTATGTCGATTGATGTGCTGGAAACACAGCCCCCTCTTTCCGAAGAAGATGCAAAACAATTCAGTCCTCTTGCGCTTGCCTTTCTGGGCGACAGCGTATATGAGGTTATGGTGCGTGAAGCATTGCTGAGACAGGCAAACAGACCCACACGTTCCCTGCATGCATTGGCAGTTGCCCATGTGCGTGCGGGCTATCAGGCGGAAGCGGCAAACAGAATTATGGAACTGCTGAGCGAGGATGAAGCGGATATTCTGCGCCGCGGCAGAAATGCCAGCGGGATCAGTGTGCCGAAATCGGCTACACCGGCGGTATATCGCATGGCTACCGGATTTGAATGCCTGTTCGGATATTTATATTTGTGCGGCAAAACGCTGCGCCTGCAGGAGCTCTTTCAGATTGTGTGGGAAGAGCATCTTACAGAGGAATAATTCTTTTTGTTTTTTGCTGAAAACAAAAAATTGCGCATATTCAATCATATTTAGAGTAGGAGGCGTTTTTTATGTCAGGACATTCCAAATGGAATAATATCAAGCGTAAAAAGGAAGCAACTGATGCTGTAAAGGCTAAGATTTTTACGAAAATCGGCAGAGAGATGATGGTTGTCATCAAAGAAGGTGGCGCTGACCCGAATAATAACAGCAAGCTGCGTGACCTGATTGCAAAGGCAAAGTCCAATAACGTGCCCAATGACAATATTGACCGTCTGATTAAAAAGGCAGCCGGAGACAGCGACAAGAACAACTACGAAGCATTGACCTATGAGGGCTATGGCCCCAATGGCGTTGCTGTTATCGTGGAGTGCCTTACTGATAACAAGAACCGTACCGCAGGCAATATCCGTCATTACTTTGATAAGTTCGGCGGCAACCTGGGTACCACCGGCTGCGTTTCTTATCTGTTCTCTGAAAAAGGCATTGTTGTCATTGAACATGAAGGCGAGCTGGAAGAAGATGCTGTCATGGAAGATGTCATGGAACTGGGCGGCGATGATATGACTTATGATGAGGAAAGCATCGAAATCATCTGCGATCCCACAGCGGTCAGCGAGCTGCGTGAAGGCCTGACTGCGAAGGGTTATCTGGTTGCTTCTGCTGAGGCAGAGGAGGTTCCCAGCACCTATACCACATTGACCGAGGAAGAGTCTGTTCGCAAAATGAGACTCCTTCTGGAACATCTGGAAGACGATGATGATGTGCAGAATGTATGGCACAACTGGGAGATGCCTGAGGAAGAATAAGGCGGATTATCAAAAAAGCACTGTCCTGAGACAGTGCTTTTTCTTATGCGTTTTTAATCACTTCTGCTAAGATATCAGTTACTGTGGCAATGCCAAGCTTGCCGGTGTTTAGTGTGAGATGATAATTCTGACTTTCCCCCCACTCTGAACCTGTATAATAATTATAATGGCGGCGGCGATGCTTATCATGGCGTGTTACAATGGAGTACGCTTTGTCGGCCGGTACATTGTACTCTTCAATAGCACGCTTTACACGAAAATCAATATCAGCGGTAATGAAAACGCTGAACACACAGGGCCTGTCCCGCAAAATATAATCTGCGCATCGCCCGACAAACACAGCAGCAGGGTTCTGGTCAGCAAGATGCGTAATGATTTTGCTTTGCGTCAGAAAAACATAATCCTGGGGCAGAGACTCTGCACTCTGGAGATTGGTGAAAGGACCGGAGACAGCAAGATTGAAAAGAAATGAATTGGTCATCCGCTCCTCATTTTCCTGGATGTACTGGGACGAATAACCGCATTTGTCTGCTGTCAGGTCGATCAGTTTTCTGTCGAACACAGGCATTTCCATTCGCTCGGAAATCTGCTGTGCAATTTCTCTTCCGCCGCTTCCGAATTCACGGCTGATTGTAAGTAAAATCGGTTTCATTTCGTATTCCTCATTTCCGTAAATCCAATTGATTTACAGCTACGGCCATAATGTTGTCTGGAATGTTTTGTACCAACTGAAAAAGTTGAAAAAACATGCACTGCCATAGCTGATATCATTATAACAGAGTATTTGTTCTTTGTCAATGAGAAAACGAATTTTTATGCAAGTTGGAAATCGAAAGAGGCGTTGATTGCTGATGAAAGAAAATATGTGGGCGTTTTTGTATCTGAACGAAAATATTTCAGTTTACCCCTTGACAAAAACAAGAAAATCTGGTAAAATATTAAGGTACGATTTGTACAACGGCTGAAAAGCTGATTCCTTGTCCGTCTGAAAACAGGACGGGCTTTATCCAAAAGGAGGTGTAGAAACATGGCAAAAAAGTCTGCAAACTATGAGTTGATGCTGGTAATCAGCCTGGCAAAGGGTGAGGAAGCTGCTGTTTCCATCTGGGAAAAGTTCAAGGCAATGATCGACTCTGACGCAGAGCTCGGCAATGTTGATGAATGGGGTAAGCGTAAGCTTGCATATCCGATCAACTACGAGACAGAAGCACTGTACTATGTTGTGAAGTTCACAGCTTCTCCGGAATTCCCGGCAGAGCTGGATCGTGTCATGAACATTACTGACGGTGTTCTTCGTTCCATGATTACAGTGGTAGAAGAGTAATTTCGTATCAGCGAAAAAGGAGGTTCGGTTTATGCTGAACAAGGTTATTTTAATGGGACGTCTGACCCGTGACCCTGAATTCCGGCAGACCCCCTCCGGTGTTCCGGTATGTCGTTTTTCCATTGCAATCAATCGTCAGTTTGCAAATAAGCAGACTGGTGAAAGAGAAACCGATTTCATCGACTGCGATGCATGGAGAGGCACAGCAGAGTTTGTTTCCCGCTATTTCTTCAAGGGCAGCATGATTCTGGTGGAAGGTCAGCTCCGGAACAACAACTATACCGATAATAATGGCGTAAAGCATTACAGCATGCGTGTCATGGTTGATAATGTCAGCTTCTGCGAGTCCAGAAACTCTGCACAGGGCGGCGGAAACTTCGGAAACGGAGAGTTCGGCGGTCAGCAGGGCGGATACGGTGAACAGAATGGCTACAATAACGGCTATGGCAGTCAGGGCGGCAGCTACGGCGGCCAGAATGGCGGATACCAGCAGGGCGGTTATAATAACGCAGCTGCTCCTCGTCCGGCTGCTCCGGCACAGGATGCTTTGTCCATTGGTGATATCGGTGAATTTGAAGAAATTCTCAGCGACGGCGAAGTTCCGTTCTGAGCAACAATGATTTCCTGAAAAGGAGGGAAATATATCATGGCTATGGATCGTGAAAGACCGCAGCGCGGCGGCAAGAGACCTCGCAGAAAGGTTTGCATGTTCTGTGCAGACAAGGTCGCAACAATTGATTACAAGGATACAAACCGTCTGAAGAAGTGCATGACTGAGCGCTCTAAGATTCTGCCCCGCAGAGTTACAGGCACTTGTGCATATCATCAGCGTCAGCTCACAACAGCAATCAAGCGCTCCAGATATGTAGCATTGATTCCTTACACTGCTGACTAATTATGTGTCGTACAAATCCTCCCAAGTCATTGGGAGGATTTGTTTTTTTGCACCAAAATCAGTCTTGTGCAGGCTTTTTCAAATGAATGCTTGCAAAAAAGAAAGAAATGTGCTATACTAAAGAAGTATGACGATATAAAGAAAGGATGCTTTTGTATGGCAAAGAATACCAAATCACCTCGGGATCAGCAATCATCTCAGGAGTACGGCAACGAAAGTATTACCATGCTGAAGGGACCGGATAAGGTCCGTAAGCGTCCGGCGGTTATCTTTGGCTCTGATGGATTGGATGGCTGTGCACATTCTGTGTTTGAGGTTATTACGAATTCTATTGATGAAGCCCGTGCCGGATTCGGAAAGAAAATTATTATTACACGTTATCTGGATCACTCTGTGGAGGTTGAGGATTTCGGCAGAGGCTGTCCGGTGGATTGGAATGCTGCGGAAGAACGGTATAACTGGGAACTGGTATACTGCGAATTGTATGCCGGCGGAAAATATGATGCAGAAGGCGATGCATACGCATATTCTCTTGGCCTCAACGGACTAGGTCTGTGTGCGACACAGTTTGCATCGGAATATATGGATGTTGTGGTAATCCGTGATGGTCAGCAGTATTCCCTGCATTTTGAGAAGGGCGAAAATATCGGCGGACTGCAAAAAGAGGAAGCTTCCAGAAAGCAGACTGGTACAAAAACACGCTGGAAACCGGATCTGGAAGTCTTTGCAGATATTGTGGTGACAGATGAATGGTTCAGGGATGTGCTGAAACGGCAGGCCGTGGTAAACCCGAACATTCTGTTCCTGTATCGCAATGAGGTTATGCCCGGTAAATTTGAAACTACAGAATTTCTATATGAAAATGGTATCACAGATTATGTAACAGAGATTGCAGGGGAGCAGACATTGACTCCTGTGCAGTACTGGCAGTGTGACCGCAAAGGCCGTGACCGTGCAGACAGAGATGAATACAAGGTGAAGCTGTCTGTGGCATTTGCCTTCTCCAATCGTGTGCAGCGCATTGAGTATTATCATAATTCCAGTTATCTGGAGCACGGCGGTTCCCCGGATGATGCGGTAAAGCGTGCGTTTACGGCACAGATTGATGCATTCCTGCGAGGCAATAACCGCTATCAGAAAAATGAAAATAAGATTTCCTTTGCGGATATTCAGGATTGTCTTGTGCTGGTGTCCTCTTCTTTCTCAACAGTTGCTTCCTATGAGAACCAGACCAAAAAGGCAATCACAAACCGCTTTATCTATGAGGCAATGACAGAGTTCCTGAAGCATCAGCTGGAGGTGTATTTTACAGAGAATCCCGACGATGCGGCAAGAGTTGCAGAACAGGTGCTGATTAACAAGCGCAGCCGTGAAAACGCAGAGCGTACACGTCTGAATATCAAAAAGAAATTGTCCGGAAATCTGGATTTATCCAATATGGTGCCGAAATTTGTGGACTGCCGTTCCAAGGATACAGACCGCAGAGAATTGTATATTGTGGAGGGTGATTCCGCATTAGGCTCTGTAAAAATGGCAAGAGATGCCGAATTCCAGGCTGTAATTCCGGTGCGTGGAAAAATTCTCAACTGCCTGAAAGCAGATTATGCCAGAATCTTTAAAAGCGAAATCATTACGGATCTGCTGAAGGTACTGGGCTGCGGCGTTGAGGTCAGCAACAAGGCAAATAAGGAACTCTCCACATTCCAGCTGGAAAATCTGCGCTGGAATAAAATTGTTATCTGTACTGATGCGGATGAAGACGGATTCCATATCCGCACATTGATTTTAACCATGATTTATCGCCTGGCACCTACATTGATTCGGGAAGGCTTTGTATATATTGCGGAATCTCCGCTTTTTGAGATTACCACAAAGGAACGTACCTATTTTGCCTATGATGAAAAAGAACGTCTGAAAATTCTGGAGATGATTGGCAATCAGAAGTATACGCTGCAGCGTTCCAAAGGTTTGGGTGAAAACGAAGCGGATATGATGGCATTGACCACAATGAATCCCGAAACACGACGGATTATTCGCATTACACCGGAGGATGCAGAAGCAACCTCTCAGATGTTTGATATGCTGCTTGGTGATAACCTTGCTGCCAGAAAAGATTATATTTCGGAGTATGGCGGAGACTATCTGGATATGGCAGATATTTCCTGAAAGGGGCATTCTTATGAGTATGTTTACAATGAAATTCAATGAGGATGAAATGCTCACCATGTTGAATGAATTGCTGCTTGATTACGATGAAACAGTGGAAGCCGCTGTGTATTGTTCTTTTAAGGATACAGGATTTTTCGCTTCCAGCCGTCATCTTATGACAGGCTATCTCGGCATCACGAACCGAAACAGAATCGTGGGATACTGCTGTGATATGCTGACGAAAAAGCCGATACAGATTGAGATGAACAATATTACAAAAATCAAGGTAAGCGGCGGACTGTTCGGACAAAAAAACGTGTACGTGGAGCATTTTTCTGACAGACTTTACAAAATGAAGGCGACACTGATTCCAAAGGTTTACGGCAGAAAATTCCCGAATCAGCGTGAGAATTTCACGACGCTGCTGGATGTATTTACAGAAAAGCAAAGACAATTGCAGCCATAATAACAGAGGACTGCGAATATCGTTTTCCCTTTGAGAAAGGAAAGAATCATGGCTCGAAAGAAAAAGGATTCTGCACCCAGACCATCCAATCCCAATAATGCGTATATTGAAGGCGCCGGTCTGATGGTGGAAGAACGAATAACTGAAACCCTGCGCAAAAATTTTATGCCCTATGCGATGAGTGCAATCGTCTCCCGTGCACTGCCGGAAATTGACGGTTTTAAACCCTCTCACCGCAAGCTGCTTTATACAATGTACAAAATGGGACTGCTTTCCGGTGCCCGTACCAAATCTGCCAATGTGGTAGGACAGACCATGCGTCTGAATCCCCATGGCGATGCTGCAATCTATGAAACTATGGTGCGTCTGGCAAGAGGCAATGAATCTCTGCTGCATCCTTATGTGGACAGTAAGGGAAACTTCGGCAAGGTCTACTCCCGTGACATGGCATATGCTGCCCCCCGTTATACGGAGGTGCGTCTGGAGCCGATTGCCGCAGAGCTGTTTGCGGATATTGACCGTGAAACTGTTGATTTTGTACCCAATTATGATAATACAACCAAGGAGCCTACACTGCTCCCTGCAACATTCCCCTCTGTGCTTGTAAATGCCAATGTGGGTATTGCTGTATCCATGGCAAGCAATGTCTGCCCCTTTAATCTGGCGGAGGTGTGTGAAACCACCATTGCATTGATTCGCAATCCTGCCCATGACCTTCTGTCTACGCTGAAAGGCCCGGATTTTCCGACCGGTGCATTTATGCTCTATGATGAAGAGGATATGCAGAAGATTTATGATACAGGCAGGGGCAGTATCAAACTGCGTTCCAAGTGGAATTATGATAAGTCTGCAAACTGTATTGAGGTGACACAGATTCCCTATTCCACAACCATTGAAGCCATTATGGAAAAAATTGTGGAGCTGGTAAAGGCAGGAAAAATCCGTGAAATTGCCTATATGCGTGATGAAACAGATATCAACGGCCTGAAGCTGACATTGGATCTGAAACGTGGTACAGACCCTGATAAACTGATGCAGAAGCTGTATCGCATGACGCCTTTGCAGGATGCGGTATCCTGTAATTTCAATATTCTCATTGCAGGTATGCCGAAGGTTATGGGCATCCGTGAAATTCTGGAGGAATGGATTGCATTCCGAACAGAATGTATTCGCCGCAGAGTATACTTTGATTTGCATAAGAAAATGGATAAGCTCCATTTGCTGGAAGGTCTGGAGAAGATTCTTCTGGATATTGACAAAGCCATTCGCATTGTGCGTGAAACAGAGGAGGAATCCGAGGTTGTCTCCAACCTGATGATTGGCTTCGGCATTGACAATGTTCAGGCAGAGTATGTAGCGGAAATCAAGCTGCGCCATCTGAACCGTGAGTACATTGTGAACCGCACAAAGGAAATCGAACAGCTTCGTCTGGATATTGCAGAAATGCAGGACATTTTGCAGGATGTGAAGAAAATCCGCAAAATCATGATAGAAGAGCTGAAAAAGGTTGCGCAGAAATATGGCGAACCAAGAAAAACACTATTCTATGATCTGACAGATGAACCGGAAACGGCGGCAGAGGATGATACACCCAATTATCCTGTGCATCTGTTCCTGTCTGCGGAGGGCTATTTCAAAAAGATTACGCCGCAGAGCCTGCGGATGAGCAGTGAACAGAAGCTCAAGGAAGGCGATATGATTACCATGCAGCAGAATGCGATGAACCGCACAGAGCTGTTATTCTTCACGGATCAGGCGCAGGTATACAAAACAAGGGTAAGCGGATTTGAAGATACAAAGGCCAGTGTGCTGGGCGATTATGTGCCGGTGAAGCTGGGATTTGATGAGGGCGAGCGTGTCCGAAACATGATTGCCACAGATGATTATTCCGGATTCCTGCTGTTCTGCTACGCAAACGGCAAGATTACGAAGGTTCCGCTCAGTGCATACGCCACAAAAACAAACCGCAAGAAACTGGCCAATGCATATTCCAATAAGAACCCGATTGCAGAAATTCTGTATATCGCAGAGGACTGCAATGTACTGCTGCGTTCCTCCAATAATCGTGCGATTATATTTAATACGGCAATGCTGATGCCTAAAACCACCCGTGATTCGATTGGTGTGCAGGTATTGACACTGAAAGCAAAGGGTGCTGTCCTGGAAAGTGCATCTGTGGTGAGCGATGAACAGCTGGAGCAGCTGCAGAAATATGTTGTGAAGAATATTCCTGCTGCAGGCGGTATGGCAAAGGATCTGGAAGTGACAGGACAGCTTTCATTCTGAGGAGGTAGTGTATGATTCGCAGAGCAGAACAGAGAGATATCCCTGATATTTTGCAGCTGCTGGTTCAGGTGGATATGGTACATCATAACGGAAGACCGGATCTTTTTAAAGGTCCTGCAACCAAATATGATGGTGAGCAGCTGGCAGTCTTGCTTGCAGATGATCAGACCCCGGTTTTTGTATGTACGGATGAAACAGACAGTAAGGTGCTGGGGCATGCATTCTGTGTGCATAAACAGGTCTTGCAGGACCGTGTGCTGACAGATATCAGGACGCTGTATATAGATGACATCTGTGTGGATGAAAATGCCCGCAGACAGAAGGTCGGACAGCAGCTGTACGATGCGGTGCTGGCATATGCCAGGGAATGCGGCTGCTACAATGTGACGCTGAATGTCTGGTCCTGTAACCCGGGAGCCATGGCATTTTATGAAAACTGCGGTATGAAGCCGCAGAAAATCGGGATGGAAACCATTTTGTAAGGAGGTTATATCATGGTTAATCAATACACGGGAAGTGATGCGGACTGGACAAAGGCTTATGTGCCGGTGCCGAGATATTTTCAGAAGCCGGATGGCACGCCGTTTGGTGTAATGACTCTCAATGAGGGATATGAGACCATTATGCCCAAGCTGCCGCAGAATCTGTATCAGCACGAAGGCAGACGGATTGATGAGTGGAGAGTGCTGCTGTACAGCAGAACCAGAGGCGATGTCATTGGCGATGCAGATTTTTTTGAAGCCATGCGCAAGCTGGTGTTAAACGGGTATATCAAGGATGACAATGGTGAAAGAGTGCTGATTTCGGCATTGACGCTGACGGAATTGGATGCGCTGATGCGATAATTACTGAGAAAAGGGAGATTGCTATGAGAGAAATCAATGTTCAGCAGATTACAGATACAATACGTTCCCTCTGTATGAAGGCAAACGGGGAACTGCCGAAATCTTTGGAAGACTGCATTCGCTGCAGCGGTGAAAAAGAACAGTCGCCTGCCGGAAAAAAAGTATTTGCAGATTTGTGTGCAAATCTGGATGCGGCACGGGAGTGCAGTCTGCCGATTTGCCAGGATACAGGCATGGCGGTTATTTTTATGCGTGTGGGACAGGATGTACATCTGGTAGGCGGTGATTTGCGTGAAGCAGTCAATCAGGGCGTTGCCGCAGGTTATATTGACGGCTATCTCCGCTGTTCCGTGGTAAAGGACCCTCTGGAGCGTGTGAACACAGGAAACAATACGCCTGCTGTTCTGCATCTGGATATTGTACCGGGAGATCAGGTCGAAATTGACGTATGCCCCAAGGGCTTTGGCAGCGAGAATATGAGCGCACTGCGGATGTTTACACCGGCGGCCTCTCAGGAGGATCTGGTACAGTATGTCACCGATGTGATTGCGAAAGCAGGCAGCAATCCCTGTCCGCCGATTGTAGTGGGCGTTGGCATTGGCGGCGATTTTGAGCAGTGCGCATATCTGGCAAAGAAGGCATTGTGCCGTGATGTGGCCCTGCGCAATCCGAAGGCATTGTATGCGGATCTGGAGCAGAGAATGCTGGAGTCTGTGAATCGTCTGGGAATCGGCCCCCAGGGCTTTGGCGGTACTGTGACTGCACTTGCTGTGAATATTGAGGAGGCACCGACGCATATTGCAGGTCTTCCCATTGCAGTCAATGTGGGCTGTCATGTTACCCGTCATGCATCTGCTGTAATCTGATGTGTTTTGTAATTGCAATAGAAAAAGGTGTTCACATATTTGTGTGAACACCTTTTGTTATATGTCGGAGTCAATAAGGGCAGAATCCATTGAGATTCATCGTGGAAAATGGTTTTGCTTTGAAACCGCTATGCGAATACTGTTTTATCGGAAACAGCGTTTTTCCTCGTCATAATGAAAGCCGACCGCATTCAGCTTTTTCTCAAGTACTTCCATGTCCAGATGATACTCTTTGCAAAGCTCCTGGAAGGATATGCCTTTGTCACGCATCTGTGTATTGAGATAGCTGAACAGAATAAAAGGATCATTGGGAATATTCATGGCAGCTCCTTTCTGTAAAGTGTCAATCTTCTTCGTTTTCTTCATTCTCCGGGATTTTCCAGAATTCCGGAATACATGCCAGAACTTCCTGGTCAATGGCAACCGCCTGTTTGGACATGGCATCGTAGGCTTTTTCTACAGCATCTTTGCGGTAGCCATATGTTTCTCCATATTGCAGAGAATCGCTGAAATAATAATTCTTTTCATCATATCCAACCAGCAGCAAAGCATGTTCCGGTGTGATGAAGGTATACTCTTCATCATTTGGAAGAATCCATGTGAAGGATTCTTTTGCATTTGCCATATACATGGTTGCCCAGAGAACCACCGGCTGTCCTTTATCGATATAGTTTTTGCAGATTTTATCCAATGACTGATTGTTCAGGGCGATGCCAAGACCTGTCTTGATTTTGTCCAGTGCCCGTACAATGGCGCCGTTATAGCAGCCAAAGGCATCCTCTCTCATGGGATCACCGATGAAATACTCCCAGGGGCTTTCTGCGTGCAGCTGATTATCTTTCCCGTTCTGGGGATAATCCGCAATGGGAAGAAACCCGTCCAGAAATTCATCCGGCGTCATGTCAATTCCGAAATACCGCAGCATTGCCACTGTGGCAAGGGATTCACAGGCGGTTTTATAAGACGTAAACTGTGTGTAATGCGGTACGTTCTGAATCAGAACACCGTTATTCTGCTCTGTCGTCTGGAAACTCCAGTCTATGGTTGTCAGGGTTGTAGTTGTTTCTGTCACTGTGGTAGTGGTGTTATCAGTTCCGGCAAGAGAAACTTTTTCTGTCGCAAGGCTTTCCTCCGGATGAATCTCTTCGCCGCAGCCAAAAAGGAAAATACTCAGTATGCAGCAAAGTGAACTGATCACACATAAGGCAACGTGGTTTCTGTTCAAAACAGCCCCTCCTTCAAATCATTCACGGCTTTGCCTCATAAAAATGGGCTTTGCCTTGACAACTTATTATACACTATTGCATGGCGGAAAGTCAAATAAATCCATGATATATGGCGTATTATACAGCATTTTGCGGTATGATGCGCTGAAAATATGTATCAATTTTCAGTGCGAAATACTACCAAAGAAAAATAATGTTTCAGGCAGACTCTGTATGGATTACTGAAGGGGTCCATCCCATAAAAACAGACAGCACTTCACAGGAAGCACTGTCTGCAGTAATGTTTTCAGCAATATGGATAATATGTTTGCCAAACATGTTCTATGGGAAAATATTTTTAGATTTCTTCAATCAGTCTTGCAACAAACTGCAGGATGACAACAACATCCTTTGCATCCGGCTGACCGGAATCGTTGCAGTCTGCATTCCGTATGCCCTGGGAGGATACGACTGCTGATTTGTCCTCTGCAAGCATTCTGGCAAGAAGGACAGCGTCCGCAACATCGACAGTCTCGTCACAGTTGACATCTCCCGGCAGGGAAGGCTGCGTAATGGCGGAAGTGGTGGTAACCGTGGTGGTAATTGTGGTGGTGGTGACAGCGGTTGTTGTGGAGGTAGTAACAGGTGCAGCTGTTTTTTCGCCATACAGTGCAATTTCTGCAATGTTGCAGCAGTATACTTCATCCGGATTGGAAGCATTGGCAGGCGCACCGGAGGGCACTGCATAACGGATATACCGTGCTGTGGTGTCCGTATCAAAGGACTGGACATAATTCATGCCGGAAGCAGGTTTCTGGGCAATGGTATGAATGGTTGTCCAGTTGACACCGTCGGTGGAAATCTCAAAATAGCCGTCTGTACAGCGATATTCAAAACCGCTTCTGGGACAGTATGCAATGGAATCAATGCGGTAAAAGTCGCCCAGATCTGCCTGAACCCAGCCATCTCCAACACCATCGAAATAGGTTGCCGTATTGCCGTCAAAAACCTTCTGTGCCGTATTGGCAGACTGATGCCAGGGGTCAGAACCAGTGACATTGGCAGCGTTTACCGAAATCTTGTTGTCGTCGCTGATGCCCTTGGGGAAACCGTATACGGAAATCTCGGCAATGTTGCAGCAGTAGCTGCTGTCGGTGTTGTATTCATTATTGGGTTTGCCTTCCGGAACCTGATAGCGGATATAGCGTGCGCTGACAGCACCTGATTCCGGTTTGACATAGTGTGTGCCAAAGCTTGGCTTTCCGGAAATGGTGCAGACAGTCTGCCATGTGCTGCCGTCCTCAGAAACCTGGAACATACCATCAGTGCAGCGTCCCTCGTAGCCGGAACGCGGGCAGTAGCCAAAGGCTGTTATATCATATGTGCCGCCCAGATCTGCTTCCACCCAGCCTGCGCTCAGGCCGTCAAAATAAGTGCTTTTGTCGCCGTCGAAAGCTTTATTATAATCATATTTTGCATCGTTTTTCCAACTCTCAGAGCCATTTACTGAAACCGGCGGAATCAGATCACCGGAGATGGAACCGCCGGTCACCCCGTCAATAATGAATGTTGTAACGGAATTTGGAGCAAGAGCGGTTTTCAAAACCTTGCCTGATACAGCGGCATTGCCCGCATCTGCCCAGCTTTCACTGGCACTGGTGCGGATGACTTTTGCAGATGTACCGACCGTATCGAATTGTGAAAGGTCAAAGGAAATGTCGCTTGCATTGCCGGAAGTGTTATAGGAAACGATTACGACCTGTTTGTTTTCCTTATCATATGCAGCCATTGTGGAGCCGGAGGATTTCAGCATGGTCATGCCGGGACGGATATATCTTGTATACTGGCCGAAACAGTAGTATTTTTTCGTCAGGACAATCTTATTCTTGTCATGGTCTGCCACTGCGGTGCCCCAGAATCCTGTGGAAATATCCGGCATACCGGAATCCTTTTTGCCGTTCCAGCCTGCCGCACAGATATGCTTGTCAATGGCCTGCCAGATAATCCATGCAGATGCATTCAGGTCATTGCAGTCCGTGGTGATGCGCCCTGCCAGCCAAAGACCAGCTGCCATTTCACCTGCATTTGTGCCGGCAGTGCCGTTGCCGTCAACCTCACTCATCCAGAGATTCTTTCCGGCCTTAATAGCCGTTTCTTTCAGCTGGGAACGCTTGCTTCCGCCATAGGTGTGTGTATCAATACGGCCGATGGCATTTTTTGCATCTGCAGAAAGAGCGTTGAAGGCATCGATCTGGGTGTCAATGGATGTTTCGTCTGTTCCTGAAAGAATGACATCCTGCATACCGCGTTTTGCCATGGATTTCTGCAGTTCCAGAATGATTTTGGATTCTGAATTGCCGATGTCAAAATGACAGCCCTCCTGCTTGGCACTGTATGCGCCCCAGAAATTTGTGTAGGGTTCATTCAGCGGCTCCACGCTTTGCACCTTGATATTCCACACATCTTCGTAGTGCTTGCAGACCTCTGCCAGATATTCTGCAAATGCGGTGTAGCTGTCATCACGGAGATTGTTCTTTCCTGCATCCTTGTTGCCTGTGGAGCAGCCGCTGTTGGTCATATAGTAAGGCGGAGAGTTGGAGAACATTTCCACAATGGCATCATCGCCTGCAGCTTTTACGCAGCGCTGCAGCACATTTCTCTGGTTGGCATCTGCGGACCAGTTATAGGTCACATTTCCATTGCTGTAGGTTGTATAACCGGGCATATTGGAATCCGTTCGAGTGATGTGGTTATGGGTCGGATCATCGCCGCCGCCAATATTGAAGCGGGCAATGTTCATCCGAAGGCCATTTTCTCCGTAGAAGGCGTCAGCAGTCTGCTGTGCCAGGGAATCGGAGTAGCCTACACGGTTTGCCCACCAGCATAAAGAGGTGCCCCAGCCTTCAAAAACGCCGTTGTTGATCTCATAGACGTCTGTGGGCGACAGAGATACAACTGCAGCGGCAGATGATGACAGCGGCAGCATTGCGGCAGATGTGCTGACCAAGGATATAGTCAGCAGGGCACTGAGTGCTTTTTTCAGATGTTTTTGTTTCATTTAGTATTCCCCCTGAATCTGTATATGTGTTTTGTATGGAAGCAATCTGTCTGAAGGTTATTCTATGACGATATTTTCTGACCTTCAGGTTGTATATTATTATAACACAGTTCTATATAAATGGCAATACATTTTTTTATTTTATTATGACAAATTGTCGCATGTTTTGCGAAAAACAAGGAATAGAAAACCATTTTTTGCTGAAAAACAATACATGTTCCCGAAAAGGCTGCAGAAAGTTGTATTGCCGTCGACGGATTTTTGCAATCCGGAATGCAGGAGATGCGTTTTTGCATACCGCAAACGGAAACAGGAATGTTTGGCTGCATCCGTTTGCAGAAAACGAAAAAATGGAAAAACAGTCCTGTATCAACCTAAAAAATATACGAAATATCAAAAAAATGTTGCAAAATCGAAAAAGATATGTTATAATATGAATTGCATGCTGCGAAAGCATGGAATAAAAATTCCCAATGGGTTATGAAAGGATTTGTCATTATGGCAACGAACAATAACAATCAGGTATTTATGAAGAGAGTGCCGGTCAGCAAACCGTTTTTGCTCACCAGAAATCAGGCACTGCGTTTGTCTCCCTCCAATTTCACACAGTTCATGAAGGAGAGCACTGTCTATGGTGTGGTTGTGGATATGCCCATGTCTCCGACTGTGATTACAACCATGGCATGTTACATCAATGGTGCAGCAAACCTTTACTTCAGCGGCGGCGGTGATTACTCCGGTGCAGCACAGCGTTATCCCGCATTGGTACAGGCAACCCGCATTTTTGTGAACAATGCAGCACGTTTCGTGACACCGGAAAACAAGGTGGCAAGTCTGGAACTGCCGAATAACCGCTGCCACTATGCTTATATTCTGACGACAGACGGTCCGCATCGTCTGGTGCTGAACCCGATTGCAGGTCAGCAGACACCGGAAGAGCGTGCATTTATGAGCATGTATCAGCGTGTTATGGGTGAGCTGCGTATTGCACAGATGAAGGATGAGACTGCAGGAATTCGTCCGAGTAATGCAATTGTCCCGAATGCTGAGTGAGCCCGAAAGGAGATAGTCATGTCGGAACAGAACAATACGCAACCAAAGAAACAACGCATTTTCAGTGCGATTCAGCCCACCGGCGTTTTCACACTTGGAAATTATATCGGCGCAATTCGCAACTGGGATAAACTGCAGGACGAATATGAGTGCATTTATGCCATTGCAGACCTGCATGCCATTACTGTGCTCCAGGAGCCGGCAGAGCTGCGGAAGAATACCATGAGCTGCTTTGCACTGATGCTTGCCTGCGGAATGGATCCTCAGAGAAGCGTCACATTTGTACAGAGCCAGAATCCCCATCATGCAGAGCTGAGCTGGGTGCTTTCCTGTTCTACCATGTTTGGCGAGCTGAGCCGTATGACACAGTTTAAGGATAAGAGCCAGCGCCATGCAGATAATATCAATGCAGGTTTGTTTACATATCCTGTTCTGATGGCAGCGGATATTCTCGCATACAATGCGGATCTCGTGCCCATTGGTGCAGACCAGAAACAGCATCTGGAGCTTGCAAGAAATATTGCGCAGCGCTTTAACCAGAGATACGGCGATACTTTTGTTGTCCCGGATGGTTATATCCCGAAGCAGGGTGCCCGTCTGATGTCCCTGCAGGATCCCACCAAAAAAATGTCAAAATCCGATGAAAATGCAAATGGCTGCGTTTTCATCCTGGATGATAAGGATACCATTCTGCGCAAGTTCAAGCGTGCAGTAACAGATTCTGATGCAGAAGTCTGCTGCCGTGAGGGCAAAGACGGCATCAATAATCTGATGGCGATTTACGGCGCCGTTACGGGAAAAACAATGGATGAGATTACAGCGGAGTTTGCCGGCAAGGGCTATGGTGATTTCAAGCTGGCTGTTGGCGAAGCCGTTGCGGACCATCTGGCACCGGTGCGTGATGCCTATAACCGCCTGATCAGCGATAAGGCATATCTGACCTCCTGTATGGATACCGGCGCAGAACAGGCATATCGCCTGACCAGAAGAACACTGCAGAAGGTTTACCGCAAAGTCGGTTTTATTGACAGAAAATAATTCTGAGGTATCGGCTGACGAGCATTTTTCTCAGCAGATTGTATTTGTAAATGGAGCATGAAATCAATGATTACAAGCGAAGAAACACTTGCATCCCTGCGGGACTGTCCCCATTACGGCATGGCGGAATTGCTGCAGATTCTGCAGGTTCTGCGAAGCGAGAACGGCTGCCCCTGGGACAAGGAACAGACACATCAGAGCATTCGCAAGGATTTGCTGGAAGAATGCTATGAGGCCGCAGAGGCAATTGATGCAGACAGTGTCCCCATGATGCGTGAGGAATTGGGTGATGTGCTGCTGCAGGTTGCATTCCATTGCCAGATTGAAACGGAGAAATCCAATTTTACGTTTGACGATATCTGCGATGAGGTCTGCCGGAAACTGGTGGTGCGTCATCCCCATGTGTTTGGGACAGTTCAGGTGGAGAACAGTGATGAAGTTCTGAAAAACTGGGATGCCATCAAACAGGAAACCAAGCATCAGGAAACCGCAACGGATACACTGGAGGCGGTCTGCAAGGCATTGCCGGCACTGATGTATGCACAGAAGGTGGGAAAACGTGCCTCTCGTGCAGGTATGGACTGGGCTTCTGCAGAAGATGCCTTTGCATATATCCGCAGGGAAACGGATGAACTGGCAGATGCTATGCAGCAGGGAAGTCAGGAACAGATTGAGGAAGAACTGGGCGATTTGCTGTTCTCCTGTGTCAACACGGCACGTCATCTGCAGGTGGATGCGGAGGAAGCCTTGACCCGTGCAGCACAGAAATTTATTCGCCGCTTTGCAGAAACAGAGAAAATGGTTATGGCGGATGGAAAAACAATGACGGATATGTCCATCGAAGAGCTTGATGAATACTGGGCTAAGGTGAAACAGATTTGATAAGGACTTGCTGATTTTTGCAAGAGAATAAGATGTTTGTGGAGGATTATTATGACAAAGATTGATTTGATTAGCGCACTGGCACAAAAGGGCGGCTGTACAAGAAAAGAAGCAGACGATGCCCTGGAGCTTGTGACATCTGTGATTGTTGAGGCTTTGACAGCAGGTGAAAAGGTGCATCTGACCGGACTGGGTACTTTTGAAATTCACGAGAGAAAGGCAAAGGTTACCAAGAATCCTCGTACCGGCAAACCCATGACCACACCGGAGAAGAAGGCTCCTGCATTCCGTGCATCCAAGTCTTTGAAGGAAGCTGTAAATAAATAATGAGATTAGATAAATATCTGAAGGTTTCAAGGTTAATGAAGCGCAGAACCATTGCCAATGAAGCCTGCGATGCCGGCAGAGTCAGCGTAAACGGAAAGCCTGCCAGAGCATCCTATGAAGTGAAAATCGGTGACGAAATTGAAATTGCCTTTGGTCAGAGAAACATGAAGGTGAAAGTGGCTGCAATTACAGAATATGTTACCAAAGAAAGCGCTGCTGATTTGTATACCATTGTGCCCTGAAGCCGTTGCTTTTGGGCACTGCCGCATAAAAACACCTGAAGGTTTTGCACAGACTTTATGTGCAGTATTGCCTTGAAAATCTCCCAGTCCTGCGGATTGGGAGATTTTTTGTGCCATGACAGGATTTTATGTTATAAATGATGGAATCATGCAAACAGTCTGCATCGCTCCTTCATCTCCGAAAACTTTACATAAATTTTACATTACCAATACAAAAAATTGATATTCCAAGAGTATAATATAATGGGGAGGAAGGGATGTACTTCTCTGCCCGAATCTATTGGCAATTCTGTTGCATAGTGTTGTTTCGGATTCTGAGACACATTTGAAAACCCATAGACAGTTTTGCCTTATGAAAGAAGGAATTTGAATGGGTATTGCAAATCTACTTGCATTGGCCGGCGGCATTGCACTGTTCCTCTTTGGCATGCAGCTGATGGGAGATGGCCTGAAAAAAGTTGCTGGTAACAAATTGGAAATGGTTTTATGGAAACTGTCTGGCACGCCCATAAAAGGCATTCTGCTGGGTACGGTTGTTACTGCCGTGATTCAGTCTTCATCTGCAACCTCTGCAATGGTGGTTGGTTTTGTAAACTCCGGCATGATGACTGTCACCCAGTCTATTTCGATTGTCATGGGTGCCAATATCGGAACCAGTGTTACAGGCTGGCTTCTATGTCTTTCCACACTGGAAGGGCAGAACGGCTGGCTGAGTCTGCTTTCTACAAGCACGATTTCCTCTTTGGTCGCCTTCGTCGGCATCATCTGGCTGATGTTCTCCAAAAAGGAGACAAAACGCAATCTGGGCGGCATTATGCTTGGATTTTCCGTGCTGATGTACGGCATGTCTGCAATGAGCGGTGCTGTCAGCCCCCTGAAGGAAAATGAGGGCTTCCGCAATCTCCTGACCATGTTTGATAATCCGCTGCTCGGCATTCTGGTGGGTATTGTTATTACCGCCATGCTGCAAAGCAATTCCGCATCTGTCGGTATTCTGCAGGCACTCTCCGTAACCGGTGCAGTAAGCTATTCCGTGGCTTTCCCCATGATTATGGGTATGGGTATCGGTGCATCCATTCCGGTGCTGCTTTCTGCAGTGGGCGCAAACCGAGATGGCAAGCGTACTTCCATGATTTATCTTCTGATCAATATTTTCGGAACGGTTGTCTGTACTGTTTTGTTTTATGGAGCAAATCTGCTGTTCCATTTCCCGTTCATGGAAACAACGACTCCTGTCAACGCCGTCAGCATTGCAGTGATGAATACTCTGTATCGTATCGTTGCCATCATTGTCCTGACACCGTTCATTAAATATCTGGAGCGTCTCACCAATCTGATTCTGAAGGATAAGCAAGAGGATGAGGCGGATAACGAATCCAAGAAGATTAAGGTGGAACAGCTGGAAGAGCGTTTCCTGGACAACCCAGTTCTGGCTCTGACACACTGCAAGGAATCTATCATGTCCATGGCGACGATTACTGAAAGAAATCTGTTCCGTGCCTTTGACCTGATTACCCACTACAATGAGAACAATGCCAGAAAGGTCATCAATGCGGAAGATATCGTGGACCAGTATGAGGACGTTCTGGGTTCCTATTTGATAAAGATTACCGGCCATACATTGAACCATGAACAATCAATGGAAACCTCCCTGTATCTGCATTCAGTGACTGACTTTGAACGAGTCAGCGACCATTCTGTGAATATTCAGAAAGCGGCACTGGAGATTTCCGAAAAGGAAATCAAGTTCTCTGAGGAAGCTGTGGGTGAGCTTCAGGTTCTGGAAGCAGCTTTGCGCCGTATCGTTACCATGACATTTGAAGCGTTTGAAAAGAAGGATCTGGAGATTGCCAGCCATGTCGAGCCTCTGGAAGAATGCATTGATATGCTGTGTGAAACCGCCAAAATGAATCACGTTGCAAGACTCCAGGCGCAAATGTGTACATTGCAGCAGGGCTTCGTTTTCAATGATATCATCGGTGACTTTGAGCGTATTGCAGACCATTGCTCCAACATTGCAGTTGCCCTTCTGGAACTGCCGCTGAACGCCTTTGATACCCATGCATATCTGCACAATATGCGAAGCAGATCCAATGTGGAATTCCAGCAGATGGTCAAGGAATATCGTAAAGAATTTGTTTTCATGTCCTGAAAACTGCATAGACCAGAAAAAGCACCGTTTAATAACGGTGCTTTTTTCAATGTGATGATTGTTTTTAGTGATCAGTCTTTCTTTCCGCCAAACAAACCGCCCAGCTTGTTCTGCAAATCACCAAGATCCAGCTTACTCAGCATGCTCATATCAATCTTGGAAAGATCAACTTTACCAGCCATGGATTTCACAGCTTCCATTACCTTTGCGACGGTGTCCTTATCAGCTTTGTCTCCCACAATGCTGCGAACTGCTTCTGTCGGGTTTTTCTGAAATAACTCCTTGAAATTCGCGTCGGTGGAGAGCTTTCCCATAATCTGTTCCAATTCTTTTTTGATATCCATTCTACATTACTCCATTCTGCTGCATTATTCTGCATCCTGTACAACGATTTCGGAATCCGCATTTTTCTTTACGGATTCGATGCCGTTGAGACAGCCGCTGATTGCCTTGTATCCTTCACTTACTGCAATAATCTGGCCGTTTGTTGCCTTCAGCCGGAAACGATATTCGCCGGCCTTATCAACATACACCTCAAATTTCGGATGCTTTTTCTTTTCAAAGCCTTCCTCTGTCTGATTCTCGATCTCAGAAACAGGTGCGTTTTTCTTGACGCTGGCAATTCCTGAGAAACATGCACGGTCGGTGGTGTAAACCTCAGATGTTGCAATTACCTCGCCGTTTCCTGCTTTCAAATCAAATTTCACGCCGGTTTTTGTGTGCTTTACCACATATTTTCCCATAATCCAATCCTCCTTATGGAATTCTCTATGCTTATATTATACATAAATTTGTATATAAAGTCAAGTCATTTATGCATATAATTCGGATAATACAATCTATTTTTTGCGACAAAATGTGCTCTCTCCGGATGATTATACAGGTAAAACGATTTGTACTGTGAAAATGAAACGCATAGAGGCGGTATTCGCTGAATAAACCTTACTGAGATTATGCATTGGACAGGAGCCGCAATACAAATTATTCGTAAATTCTCCGAAGCAATTAAATATCAACTGCTGTATACACGAAAATCTGATGGCGCATTTGATGAAATTCTATCTAGTATGACTAAATTCAAAAAACACTACAGGATATTCTTGACAAACAATGCTTTATTGTGCTATAATAATGAAGTGAAAATTGTCGATGTGAAATCAATCGACGGAAAGGGTTGTTTCGTATGCGTTTTCTTCTAACACTCGTCCTGCGACTTACGGTCTTGGCTTCATACCAATGGCCTGCTTCGTTGTGCACGGGTGAATGAGAATGTGATAGAAATGCCCAAATTATGCAAGCAACGGTGTGAGGTCAGAATAAGACTTCACACCGTTTTTTGTGAGTGAAAAAATCTGGAGGTTATTATGAAAATCTGTTTTTCTACTTTGGGATGTCCTGATTTTGAATGGTCAGATGTGTATTCCATGGCAAAGGATCTCGGCTTCGACGGCATTGAGCTCCGTTCCTATGGCTTTCCTGCTGACCCGTACCGCAGCAAGCCTTTTACCGGCGAACAGCTGCCCAAGACCATTGAGAAACTGAAGGCACTGAAGCTGGAAATCCCCTGTATCAGCTCTAACTGCTGTCTGAATGAGAAAGAGAATGAAGAGCAGAACCGCAAGGAACTGCTTGCCTGCATGGAGATTGCACAGGCTGTAGGTGCTTCCTATATTCGTGTTCTGGGCGATCGTTATTCCGAAGTAACTGGTGAAGTGGATGATGCATATGTGGCATCTATGCTTTCTTCCTTTGTGGATGACGCAGAGGCTCACGATGTTACCCTGCTGGTTGAAACCAACGGCGTTTACGCTGACACCAAGCGTCTCAAGGCTTTGCTGGAGAAGGTTAACAACATCCGTGTTGCAGCACTCTGGGATATGCATCACCCTTATCGCAACAATCAGGAACAGCCCTCCGAGACAGTTGCAAACCTCGGCAATGAGATTAAGTATGTCCACACAAAGGATAGTTCCATTCAGAATGGCGTTGTACACTACGAGATGATGGGCAAGGGCGACCTTCCGTTAAATGATATGATGAATGCTTTGCAGAGCATTCACTACACCGGCTATATCTGTCTGGAATGGGTGAAGCGCTGGATGCCTGAGCTTTCTGATGCCGGTATCGTATTCCCGCAGTTTGCCGATTATATGTCCAGATATCGTACAAGCTACAAGCATGAGCCGCAGCTCAGCAGACGAGGTATTGGTCAGTATCCCTGGCCGAAGGAGCGGTTGATTGACTATACTTTCCCGGATGTGCTGGACCGTATTTGTCAGCAGTTCCCGAATCAGTATGCTTTCCGTTATACAGAGCTGGATTACACAAGAACATATCCGCAGTTCAGAGATGATGTGGATACATTTGCCCGTGCCCTCATCGCTATGGGCGTTGCTCCCGGAGATAAGGTTGCAATCTGGGCAACCAATGTTCCGGCATGGTATATCACATTCTGGGCAACTACTAAAATCGGTGCAGTACTTGTTACTGTGAATACCGGTAACAAGATTCATGAAACAGAGTATCTGCTGAAGCAGTCCGATACACATACCCTGGTTATGATTGATTCCTTCAAGGGTACAGACTATAATGCAATTATCCGTGAGCTGATTCCTGAACTGGCAACCACAGAGCCTGGAAAACTCCAGTCTGAAAAGTTCCCGTTCCTGAAGAATATCATTACTGTAGAGAGCCGTCAGCCCGGCTGCTACACCTGGGATGAGGCCGTTGCAAAGTATGTGGAAGTGCCGCTGACTGAAGTTGAACGCCGCCGCCGTGCGATCAAGAAGGATGACGTTGCAAATATGCAGTATACTTCCGGTACAACCGGCTTCCCGAAGGGCGTTATGCTGACACACTACAATGTTGTTAATAATGGTAAGGCAATCGGCGACTGCATGGATTTGTCCACCGAAGACCGCATGATGATTCAGGTGCCGATGTTCCACTGCTTCGGCATGGTGCTTGCAATGACAGCATCCGTGACACATGGCGTAACCATGTCTCCGATTACTGCATTCTCTCCCCGTAAGGGCCTTCACTGCATCAACCAGGAGAAGATTACCTGCTTCCACGGCGTGCCCACCATGTTTATTGCTATGCTGGGTCACGAGGACTTCTGCAAGACAGACTTCTCCCATATGCGTACTGGTATTATGGCTGGTTCTCCCTGTCCCATCAAGACAATGGAAGAGGTTATCGAGAAAATGCACATGCCTGAAATCTGTATTACATATGGTCAGACAGAGGCATCTCCGGCAACTACAATGTCCAAGACAACAGACTCCATTGAAGCCCGTGTTAATACCGTTGGCGGACCAATTTTCGGCGTAGAGTGCAAGATCGTTGACCCTGAGACCGGTAAGGAAGTACCGGATGGCGTTGACGGTGAGTTCTGTGCCCGTGGTTACAACATTATGAAGGGCTACTATAAGATGCCGGAAGCAACAGCAGCTGTCATTGATGAGGATGGCTGGCTGCACTCCGGAGACCTTGCCCGCCGCCGTCCGGAAGATGGCTACTTCAAGATTACCGGCCGTATCAAGGATATGATTATCCGCGGCGGTGAGAACCTCTATCCGAAGGAGATTGAAGACTTCCTTTATACACACCCGGATGTCCGTGATGTTCAGGTAATCGGTGTGCCCGATAAGCAGTATGGTGAAGAGGCAATGGCCTGCATCATCCGCCAGGAAGGTGCAACCTGCACAGAGGAAGACCTGAAAGAATATGTCAAGTCCCATATGGATAAGACCAAGGTTCCTCGCTATGTTCGTTTTGTGGATTCCTTCCCGATGAATGCAGCAGGAAAAATTCTCAAGTACAAGATGCGTGAGGAAGCTGTGGAATATTTGAACCTCCAGGAGGCAAATTCCATCGTTACTGCTTAATCAAAAGAAAAAAGGCTGTGGAGCGTTTCGCTGCACAGCCTTTTGTATTTGGTTATAAAAAAACAGAGTCCCATTCTGATATAATCCCCTTAGAGTAGACACACTAAATAGGAAAAAGTGTGAAAACTCTAAGGGGGGTTATTTTATGCCAAGAAGAAGTAAACTAACGGATGAAGAGCGAATGGCAG